>JAPLRR010000025.1 GCA_026399075.1 Methylococcales bacterium | reverse complement strand
ATTGCGGCTTTGCTTAACCATCAACTGCTCCCTGTCAAACCTGGCCGACCGGAGGCGTGGCCTAGCTTACCGGGAATCAATCAGGCGGCTTGGGTTACTGCGGTTGGGTGCGCGGAGTGAAAAAACCTACACGTGTAAGAGCCTCCGAGTGGGGTGGGTGGATTAAAAGCGTAGGAATATAACCAGGTAGCCGAGGTTTGTCAAACTTTCAGGCTTTTGCAAGGGGATTAGGCGGACAAAATCCTATCCCAATCAAACGATGCTCCTGGATCAGTTTTCCGGTCTGGGGCAATGTCACTGTGTCCGGTGATGGTGTGCTTGGATAGTTTGGGATAGGTCTTAAGTAGGGTGTCTATGACTTGGGCCAGTTGGCTATATTGCGCGTCGGTGTAAGCTATGGTCTCAGTGCCTTCAAGCTCTATGCCGATGGAAAAGTCATTACAGCGCTCCCGACCTTGGTAGAGCGATTTGCCGGCATGCCAAGCGCGTTTGTCAAAAGCCACATATTGGACACACTGGCCATCGCGTTTAATCAATAAATGCGCGGATACCCTCAACTGGTGAATTTCTTCAAAATAGGGATGGTCTTCGGGTTTGAGCTGGTTGCAAAACAGTTGGTCTATATAGTTATTACCAAACTCACCGGGCGGCAGGCTGATGCAGTGTATGACCAGCAAGGATATATCTTCAGGGTCTGGACGTTCATCAAAATTGGGTGAGGGGATTCGGGTAATGCCGCTTAGCCAGTGTTGGTCACAATTCATAAAATTAAAAGCCGAGTAAAACGCAAACAAATTGATGTGGATGGGATAAAATAGCACATTTGGCCGTAGCCGAAAATTTTACACTAATACCGTAGGGAAAGCGTGAACGTCTATTTAACAGCACCAACAAGAGAGGGTTTTTATGGCAAACTTCGTTTATAAACGCTTATTTAAGCTAGCTTTGGGCGTGTTGTTGGTTGGCTGTGCCAGCGAGCCAGTGCCCCATCAGGTTGTCTATAATGAACCCCCCGTCAAACCAATTAGCAGCCCGCCAGTCCGTTATCCTGGCGAACAAACTGCGGAGCCATATCAAAACCGCTACCGTAGGGGTTCATCAGCCAACTACGAAGCGTTGGTGTTGACGGGCACTTATGCCAATTCACCCGCGTTGCATAGTTTTATCCAGCACATGGTCAGCAAATATGGCTTCTCAGAAACTTATTTAAACGGTTTGTTTTCTAGCGCCAAGCGTTTGGATTCGGTGATACGTCTGGAAAGTCCCGCACCTTCCACAGGCCCCTCAAAACCAAGGGCAGGCAGTTGGACCCGTTACCGCAACAAGTTCCTCACCGATGCCCATATCAGCAACGGTGCAGAGTTTTGGCGCAATAATGCCCAAGCCATCCAACAAGCGAGCAGCACTTATGGGGTTGATCCTGAATATATAGTCGGGATTATTGGCGTGGAAACCTATTTTGGCAAAAACTTCGGTAAAACCTGTATTTTTGATGCCTTAACCACCTTGTCATTTGATACAGCCAGGCGCGCCAGCTACTTTAGGTCTGAGCTGGAAAACTTTTTGCTGATGACCCGTGACGAAGATTTTGACCCACGCCAGCCGCAAGGTTCATGGGCGGGTGCGATGGGTTACGGGCAATTTATGCCCAGTAGCTTCCGCAAATTGGCGGTGGATTTTAACAAGGATGGGCGGCGTGACTTATGGCACCCCAAAGATGCGGTAGGCAGTGTTGCGCATTATTTCTCGCGTAACGGCTGGCAATTCCACAACCCGGTCACCAAACCCGCAGCACCGTCCACTGATCCGGCTGTGATTGAGCTGAGCACCTATGAAGGCATGGAGTACTGGCGTGTTTATCCAAACTTTAAAGTGATCAAACGCTATAACAACAGCAATAAATATGCGATGGCCGTACATCAGTTGGCGCAAGCCATCAAGCAGCGTTATCAGCAAGATTATGCGGCTGGCGGCAATTATTAGGGGAATTGGGCGGGAAGGATAGGGCGGCACTGGTTGCCGCCCACACTTTGGAAAAGAAGGATTTTTTAAAATTGTAGGTCGGGTTAGGCGCTAGCCGTAACCCGACAAACATGCTTAGGGATTATTTTTTACCAATCTTAGCACGCGCACCATCAAACAAATTCAGTGCAAAATCCATAATTGGGCGGCGTTTGACCACCACCGTATAGCCCAACAAACCTAAAATCACCCCATAAAACAATTTACCGAAGGCTGATGATTCTGCTTGTGGTGCATAAACAGCATCCGAGGCTTTGGCAACAACCGTTTGCACGGCAACTTTAACGGGCTTGGTTTCAGCCGTCAAATCAGGCAAACCTAAGCTGCGCCAGGCATCATAATCTTGCCAAATAGGGTATTTGCCTTGCCATAAGGATTTGGAGAAATACGGCGCCAAACTCATGCCGTGGGCCATTGGGATACCTTTGTCATCAACAAAACCTTTGTAAACCACTAAGCTGATGTCGCCGCCTTCGCCGTGGCCGTCGGTGGTGAACGATTTTTCCACGTGGTCATGGAACATCCAAATCCCTTGGCCGAAACTGTTCAGGCCATCATCCACACCGCTTAAGGCCAAGTCGATACGTTGGGCTGGCACCATGCCGTGGACATCGCGTTGGATATAAGAACCCGGGCCGTTATCCACGCCATCGTAATGGGTGATAGTCGGCTTATGGCCATGGATGTGCATGGCAAAGGATTCAGTATGGCCGTTTAGGATACGCAGTTTGACGGTTTGGTTTTCTTCCATGTGGATTAGCGATTCCCTTAAGGTATAAGGGAAAGAGCGGCCATTGAGCATAAAATAATCGTCAGTGGCATCCGTGGTGTCATATTCCATGTTCATGTGCTTGGCGATCAGGCGTGGGTCATTCGCTGACCTAGCCACCAATTCATGCAACTCTTTGTCGGCTGATTGATAATGCAGGTCATATTCACGCGCGTATTTTTCCAACACCGCCACAGAAGGATGACGCACTTGCCCAGCGCCGACGTTTAAAGTTTGCACCCAGTTGTTGGGGCGGTTTTCCTCGACCACAAAAATGCCTTGCAAGCCCATAGGGATATGGGTGTGTGGTTGTACATGGCAATGGTAATACATGGTGCCGGGCTGGCGCGGTTTAATGACATAGGTTTTGCTTTGCCCAGGCATGGTGTCCATATTGCTGGTTTGACCCACACCGTCATTGCCCGTGCCGCCATGATCCATATAGGGATGGTCTATGCCATGCAAATGGATGGAGTGCGGCAAATAATGGGTGTTTTCTAAAACTATCCACACCACATCATCCTGTTCGACGCGGATAACTGGGGAAGGTGCCCGCAATAAGGGGTTGGCTTCCAGTTCGTACAGGCTTTTGGTGGACATGTCGCGGGTTTTGGGCGCATAGACCCAAAAAGTGGGTTGTATGCCCGGGGCAATGTCAAAGGTCGTGGTCGGGTCTTTCATGTCCGGCGAATGGCCGTTCAGTTCAACCACTTCCAGTTTGATGATGATTTTATCGGGGTCGCCGTCGCCGTCGTAATCGTCAGACATGGTGATGGCATCCGCAGCCAGCTGCGTTTGCATCAATGTTTCCATGGACACGCCATTGGTGCCTTTTACAAAGGCGGCAATATCAGCGGGGTTGTCAGGGTTGCAGAGTTTGGACTCTTGTATTTTTACCCCATCCACCACTTGTTCTTTACGCCAACCTGGATCGGTAAATTCAGAGCAAACTTCTTCAACTGGGCCGGTTTCAACTTTGGCAGAAGGTGGCAGTTCCGTCGCTGCCTGAGCCCACGCCTGTGTCAGCAGCAATGCTGCGCCCCCCGTTAAGGTAATCAATTTTTTGCGCATACAACTTCCTCAGAAAAACACTCGATTGAATAGGTAACGCCATCTCAACGACGGTATATTTATTATTATCCCCACTATTTTAACTGAATAGTTTGTGTAAGTCTTTTTTGGCTGCGGAATAAGGTTAAATAGTAAGCATATACTTATTTAGATAGGCGTTTTCTGGGAGTCGGTAGGGGGCATAAAAGTTCAGTTGGGGCGGGGGATTGGGTTTTTGTCGGGCTAAAATAAGCGCTGTAGCCAAGTAGGCCGGAATAAGGCAGTTTGAACGGGAGTGAAAACTGCCGTTTCCGGCACACCGCACTTTCGGTATGCCGGAAACACCTACGGACATCGCTGTTCGACGGTTAGTGAAAAGCGCAGTTGCCCATGTCCGGTCATGTCCGGATCAGCGATTATTAAGATACCGTTTTTTTGTGGCCGACTCTAAATTTTTCTTTTTTGCCAGTGGTTTACTTTTTTTTCGGAACTGCGTAAAGGCAAAAATTATGTCCAGATCATGTCCGGTTGTTGTCCGTCCATGTTCCGGTCAGTGCGTTGGTAGCCTGTGCTTGCTTCTTTGCCGATGCGCAGCCCTGTAGGCCAACGGGAGTGAAAACTGCCGTTTCCGGCACACCATGCGTTCGATGCGCCTAATGTGCCGGAAACGCCGCTTTTCGCTCCCGCTCAAAGCGGCTTATTCCGGCCTACACATTTTGATGTCCGGGGCTTTGTCCAAGCGCAGTAGGGCGATCAATTAGGTTTGTGGGCTTTCATGGGTTGCTCTTCTGGTTCAGTGGTGATGCCGGTGAAAGTGGAAACTGCTGCCAGAGCTAAATTAGCCGCAAGAGTATTTTTCATCCTAAGTTGTTCTGCCAAGCGATCACACATTTGCCGATGGGTTCGAAGGTAGCTAATTATTTTAGGCAACGATGCAATTGGTGGAACTGGAATCGGTACGCTTCCCACTTGGGTAAGATTAAGTCCTGGTTTGTCACCGTAAATGTAACGAGAAAGAAAGCCTCGCCCACCATAGGCATTAATCATCCAAAAATGAGTGAACTCGGCTAGATTCGGTTCTCTTAGACGAATTAATGCAACGTGCTGACTAACATAAGCTTTGTAAGATAGCTCAGGTACTACGGCACATTTACCGACATTTCCACCCGTAATTGTCAGCAGTAGATCGGATGGACGTACTAAGGTTCGCTTTCCTTCAGCTTTTTCAGGCAGTAAAACGTATGCGGGGTTATCGAATATAAGTGCATCTTGTCTAATATCTTGAGATCGAATGAATGCGTCGCCACTATTTGCGATATAGGATTTCCAACCTCGTGAGCCGCTAGTGATGTATTCAGACAACTCGGCCAAATCCTTCCATTCCCAGCCTGACGGAAGTGACGGTCGATTATCGACTGTAATTTCTACCTGACTATTTAGTGATGATTCAGGCAAAAATAAACCACGTAAAGCAAGATCAAACGCCACATCCCGAAGTTGAAGGATATCTTCCGGCGCATGAAACAGCCGACCAAAGTTGTTATACAAGCGCGCCCAGCTGGTTTGCAATTCGTGCGGACTGCTGGCGGTGGCGACGGCTTGCAGGGTGGACTGGCGCAGCGTGTTTTGCAGTTTGCGGCGGTATTGTTGCTGCGTTTCCAGCTTGTCGCACAAGGCCATCAACTCATCGACTTTGGCGACGATGCGGGCTTGTTCGTCACTGCTTGGGACTCTTAATTTAATCGCTGAAAGCTCAGTTTTGCCTATCACGCCTTGAGCCGAACCTCGTGAATCGCTGCGTAGTCGCAATGTGAAGGGCATCAACATAAAGTACAAGTATTTTGTGTTAACCCCTTTGCGAGGTCGAACTGCGGCTACGCTTCGCCCAATTGCGCAGTCAATCGCAAGATTCAGTTTTCCAACCGTTGCTCCTACAACGCAAATCAGTACGTCTCCTTGCTTGGCGAACTTCAATGGCTTTGTTGTCCATTCGCGAACTATAGGATAGTGCTCTCCGAACTCTCCTGTTTTGACGAAGATTGTCCCGTTTCCCGATGTGTTGCATTCACTACCAGGGGGTGCCTGTCCCATAATAAAGTCAGCAACTTTGTCGAGGTTAGTAGTTTCTATAGGCTTGCAGTCCAAGAGCAACTTGCCGTCGGACGCAAGCGAAAAAATTAGCTCTCGCAGCTTCGCAATCCCCCCCGGCGCATTCGCAATATGCCCAAACTCTGCCAAAAACTGCTGCACGTCCATTAGGCTACCCCGTCGTTATGGTCGGCGCTGCGGTTGTCCAGCAGTTCGATTTGTTCTTGTTTTTTGCCGCTGCACAAAATAATGCCTGGCGGCGAGGCTTCGCCCGGCTCTTGTTCGTGTTTGGCCAGCCAGCGCAAATACAGCTCCATTTGGCCTTTGTCGGCGGCTTTGAAATCGCCCAGTTTTAAATCAATCGCCACCAAACGCTTGAGGCGGTGGTTGTAAAACAGCAGGTCGATGTAAAAATCGCGTTTGAGCGGATCGTCGATGTAGATCAAGGTTTTGATATGCGTCCAACTCAATTGTCTCCGCACTGCGGAGACAATTTCGGGGTCGGCAAATACTTCAGCAAAACGCAGCATGTGCCGCAGGTTTTTAGCGGAAAAGCCACGTCCATAGTCGGCTTCTAATTGTTTCGCCAGCGTCAAGACAATTTGCTCGCCGTATCCCGCCCGTTGCTTATTCAACACGTCGTTGCGGATGCGCTGGCCGATGTGCCAATACAACTGGGTTAACGCATTGTTGACCGTAGCGGCTAGTGCGCTGCGGCTGGATTCGATTAACTGGCGGATGTCGCCGAGTAATTGCGGGTTGGCTGGTGTGGCTTGCATCATTCAAGCTGCCCCGCCGTGAAGTGGTGCGCCAGCGCGGCGGCCAATTCGCTTTTTAATTGGTTTTCGGTTTTCTCAATTTCGCCCATCAGTTTTTTGTATTTTTCCAGCAGCAAGTCGGGGTCGTGGATTTCTTCTTCTGGGGTGTTGGGGTTTTTAATGTCGAGGTTGAAAATAGGCCAATAAATACGATCGCCAGCGGCTTGGGCATCGCGGGCTTGCAGGCGCAGCGGTTCGGCTTGGGCACGTAGATCGGCTATCTGGGCATCGATTTTTTCGCGGTAGGCCGCGTCCACGCTGCCAACCAGGCTTTTGCGCAAGTCGCCCGCTACACCTTCCAGTTTGGCGGCGGCGTTGTTCAGTTCCTCGGCGCGTTGCCTGTGGGGTGCGGCGGCGGCCTCGGCCTGTTCGCGCTTGGCTTTAAAGTCCACTTTCCAGGCAAATTCGTTTTCTACGCGGTCGCTAAAGTTGTTGGCCTCAGAACCCCACCAGTCCTGTTCGGGTTTAAATTCGTCGAGTCTGATGGGTTTGGTTTTGGAATAACTTTTATAGCCCGCTGGATAAGGGTGCTCGTAAAACCAGAGGGTATCGGTGTGGAAGTGCTCGCTGCCGTCGTCCACCATGCTGCCTTTGGTGAAGAACAGCAAATTGGTTTTGATGGTGGTGTAGGGTGCAAATACGCCTTTGGGCAGGCGGATGATGGTGTGCAGCTTACAGTCACGCAGCAGCAGTTTTTTTAAGGTACCTTTGATGCCGTCGCCAAATAAAAAGCCATCAGGCAATACCACCGCCGCACGACCATTTTCTTGCAACAGTTTTTTGATGATCAGCGCCATGAACATGTCGGCGGTTTCACGGGTTTTGAGATCGGCTGGATAGTCGCTGCCGACACCATCATCTTCATAGCCGCCAAAGGGTGGGTTGGTGATGATGCAATCGACCTTGCCGTTGGCACTCCAGTCGTTCCAAGCGATACCCAGCGTGTTGCGGTGTTCGATTTGGCTGGGTACGTCGATGCCGTGCAGCAGCATATTGGTGGTGCACAATAAATGCGGTAGTTGTTTTTTCTCGATGCCGCGTATCAGCGCTTCAATGGCGCGATTGTCTTCGGCGCTGGATTTGTTGCTGAGCTGATTGCGGAAATGGTCGATGGCGGCGGTCAAAAAGCCGCCAGTGCCACAGGCAGGGTCCATGGGTTTCGCGTTTGTCCAGCTGCGGGTTGACTTGGGCTACCATGAAAGCGGTGATGGCGCGCGGCGTATAAAACTCACCGGCATTACCCGCGCCGCGCAAGTCGTTGAGCATTTGTTCGTAGACATCGCCCAGACTGGCGCGGGTTTTAAAGTCGTGGAAATTGATCGCATCTTCCAGCTTTTCAATGACGGCCAGCATTTGCGGGCCAGACTTCATGTAGTTGTTGGCATCTTCAAAAACCTGCTTAATCACCTTGTGCGACGGGCTTAGGCTGGCATCGATTTTTTCTTTCAGTGCTGGGAACAGTTCGTTGTTGACGAAGCTTATCAACTCGCTGCCTGCAATTTGCGGTTTTTTCTTGCCTTCGTGATCGGCCTTGTAGGCAGCCCAGTTACGCCAGCGGTAAGCATCAGGCAAAGGGGACTTGTAGTCGGCGTTGTCGTCTTCCCATTCCTCTTCGCGTTGGTCGAACACTTTTAGGAACAGCATCCAGGTGAGTTGGCCCAGACGTTGGGCATCGCCGTCAACACCGTCGTCTTTGCGCATGATGTCTTGGATGGACTTGATGGTACTGCTGAGATTCATTGGGTATTTCTCTTAGTTCGTAAGCTGGCGTGGTTCAGGCCTGTTTTTGTAAAGGTGTGTCATAGAGTGCTTGTTCGAGCTCGTGCACGGCTTGGCTGTATTGCCCGATGCTGCCAAAGATGCCGCGACGGATTTGGGTTTTGCTGCCGAATTGGTCAAAGGGCGGCAGTTCCAGTACCTTGGCATCTTCAATGTCTTGCACACCGTGGTCAGCAAACTTTTCGAGCAGGGCTTCTAGTACAGCGCGGGCTTGGTCGCCGTATTTGCCGAAGACATCACGTTTTTTGACGTTGTTGGCGCGTTCGCGTCGGGTAAGCGGTTTCTGGTCAAATGCAACATGGGCGACCAGGTCGAAAGCGTCTAGCTCGCTACCATTGATTACTGCCTGTTGCAGGATGTCCAGCGGCACACCTTGTTCGCTGAGTTGTTCCAGCACCGCCTGTTTGCGCTCGGCGCTGTTCCAACGTCGCAGAAAATCTGTGAGGCTGCCAAATTCAGTCTGCAAGGTTTTCTTGATGTCGTTCTTAAGCAAGACACGGTAGTCTTCGGTCATGAGTTTGCCGTCAGCATCGAGGTATTGCGAACGTTCGACCGCCACGCGCACGTTGACATCGTCGATCAGGTACTTGATTCGACCTTTACCGCCGTTGCCGCTGGTATCGCCTTCGCTGGTGGTGCCGGGGCCATAGGGCGGCGGCTCTGGCTCATCGATGCCAGCTGGGGTTATGGGGTCTGGTGGCACAATGGGTTCATCGGGCTTGGGTTCGTAGATAACTACCGGCTCGCCATCGAAATCCGGATCAGCAAACAGGCGGGTCGCCCCTTTAAAGTCCATGATGGTGAAGTAGAGCTTCTGGTAATCCTCACGTAAACGGGTGCCACGACCGATGATCTGCTTGAACTCAGTCATGGAGTTAATGGTTTGGTCCAGTACGATGAGCTTGCAGGTTTTGGCATCCACGCCAGTTGTCAGTAATTTGGAGGTTGTGGCGATAACGGGATAAGGCTCATCGTTGTCGATGAAATAGGAAAGCTGTGCCTTGCCTTCGTTGTCGTCGCCAGTGATGCGCATGACGTAACGACGGTTGCTGGCAGCCGCAGGAATCAGTTTGACCAGTTCTTGGCGCATGCGCTCGGCGTGATCTTGATCGTCGCAGAACACAATGGTCTTGGCCAAAGGATCAGTGGCCTTGAGATATTCCCAAACCCGGCCAGCGACTAACTGGGTACGCTTTTCCAATACCATAGTGCGGTCGAAGTCCTTGGTGTTGTATTGCCGCTGCTCCACGGCTTGCCCGAGTTTGTCGAGCTTACCCTTTTCAGGTGTGTAGCCCACGGCATCCATATCGGTGGCTATGCGGATAACTTTGTAGGGCGCGAGGAATCCGTCTTCAATACCTTGCTTTAGCGAGTAGGTGTAAACCGGATCGCCAAAATAGGTAATGTTGCTGACTTCTTTGGTTTCTTTGGGTGTGGCGGTGAGGCCCAAATGCGTCGCACCAGTGAAGTAGGCGAGCACTTCGCGCCAAGCGGAGTCTTCGGCTGCACTGCCACGGTGGCATTCGTCAATGACGACCAAATCAAAGAAATCGGCTGGAAACTGGCGATAGATCTGTTTCCATTCTTCTTTGCCAGTCACCGCCTGATAGAGGGCAAGATAGATTTCGTAGTTTCTCTTAATTTCGCGGTTGCTGACCTTGTGCATCACTTCGCCGAAGGGCGCGAAGTCTTGTTGCATAGTTTGGTCAACCAAGATATTGCGGTCAGCCAGGAACAGAATTCGCTGCTTGGATTTGGCTTTCCAAAGCCGCCAAATAATTTGGAATGCGGTGTAAGTTTTGCCGGTGCCGGTTGCCATCACAAGCAAGATACGTTGTTGGCCTTTGGCAATCGCCTCAATCGCGCGGTTAATTGCTACCCGTTGGTAATATCGCGGTGCCCGGCCACTGCCGTCGGTAAAGTAAGGTTGCCCGATAAGCTGGACGGCTTCAGGGGCGGCCAAGCCTTTCCATTGCAGGTAAAGTGGCCATAAGTCTGCCAATGTTGGAAATTCATGGGTTTGCAGTTCGCGTTCCACGGGTTGGGAGAGACCCGTGCGGTCATGTAGTAAAAAGCCGTCGCCGTTGCTGCTGATGGCAAATGGTGCATCCAACATTTCAGCATAGGCCAAAGCCTGTTGCATGCCGTGTCCTACAGAAAACTTAGCCTGTTTGGCTTCGACAACGGCGATAGGAATGTTCGGCCTTGCATAAAGCACGAAATCGGCACGCTTGGGACCGCCTTTGGCTTCGGGGTTTTTGATGCGTGCAGCGAGTTTGCCACGCACCATGACACGACCATCGGTCAGTTTTACTTCCTCACGGAACTGGTGCTGCTGCCAACCGGCCTGCATGATGTAAGGTGTAATGAACTTGGTGCAGATATCTCGTTCACTAAGTTGGTACTTGTCCATGGCCGGCTGCTCTCCCATTAACCGTGTTCTTGTTCGTCATTCGCGTCGCTGTGTGCGCATTTATCAAGCTCGGACAACTGAAATTTCCATAGTCGACCAATCTTGTGCGCTGGTAATCCCCTGTGTTCAGGGCAGCGGTAGACGGTGTCTTTAACCACGCCTAGATGCTGGGCGATTTGTTCTAGGGTGCACCACGATTCTGCTGTCAAGGAATTGGCGATTAGGCGTTGACTTTGATAGTCGTCTTAAATAGTCTTGAGTCTAGCAAAATTGTGGCTTAATAGCTATGAACCGACATTTGGCCAGCACTTCCCTTTATGACACCACTGCGATTTAATCGCCCGTCACACTGGTAGGGATGCCCGTATCCAACCACAAGCAGAGCGCAGCGAGGACTTTGCTGAATCAATGTGATGGCAATGCGAAATCAAGTACCTACGCGTTGCCTAAGCTATCGTCCATGGCACTGGGTTTTGGCATCCCTGCCAAATTGTGCGGATAAATCCACCCCTACATCCGACGAAACGGCAGGCATAAAAAACGGCTTAGCAAATTGCTTACACGGCTTTTATGGCGATAGGGTAAAAATTTATGGGGATATAAGATAAGATAGCCACTTAAAGCCCACTAGCGTAAACCTGCGCCATGAATGGTTGGCGAATAATGACACTCATCGAAATCAATAATAATAAACCGTGAAAAAACCAGCGCACCCTTATTTAGTCGGTATCGACTTAGGCACCACCCATACCGTGGTTGCATTTTGTAACGCAGAACCCAACTCCCAAGACATCCAATTATTGGCCATTGAGCAATTGATTGCGCCAGGGCAAGTCGCGGCTAGGCCGTTGTTGCCTTCGGTGCGTTATCATCCGGCGGCTGGCGAATTGTCAGAAACCGATTTGGCTTTCCCCAGTTATGGCCCAGATACGGCGTTGGCAGGCGAGATGCCAGTGATTGGCGAGGCGGCCAGGGTGTTGGGCGCCAAAAGCAAAGGCCGGTTTGTGACCAGTGCCAAAAGCTGGTTGTCGCACCCGTCGGTAGACCATAGTGCCGAAATTTTGCCGTGGGGCAGTGGCGACGAGGTTAGCAAGGTGTCGCCGATAGATGCCAGCGCCAGTTATTTGGCGCATGTCCGTACGGTGTGGGGGCATAAATTCCCCAATGCGCCTTTAGAGCAACAAGACATTGTGATTACTGTGCCCGCTTCATTCGACGAAGCCGCGCGGTCTTTAACCTTGGAAGCGGCGCGTTTGGCTGGCTTGACCAAGGTGCGTTTGCTGGAAGAGCCACAAGCGGTTTGTTATGACTGGCTGCGGCGGAATGCGTCAGCCATCAAGCAAGGTTTGGCGGATGTGCATTTATTGCTGGTTTGTGATGTCGGCGGTGGCACGACAGATTTGACGCTAATTAAGGTTGAACATGGCGGGGCCGAACCCAAGTTGACCCGTATCGGGGTTGGCGACCATTTGATGTTGGGCGGTGATAATATTGATTTGGCCTTGGCGCATTTGGCCGAAAGCCGTTTGCTGAACGGCGAAAAACGCTTGTCGGCGGCAGATTTGTCACAATTGTTGGAACAATGCCGTTTGGCCAAAGAACGCCTTCTGGCCGAAGACGCGCCCGAGCAAACCACAGTCACTTTATTGGGCGGTGGTTCTAAACTGATAGGCAGCACACGCGCTGTGACCTTGACCCGTGCAGAGGTCAGGGAAATTGCCTTGGATGGTTTTTTCCCTTTATCAGGCCTGGATGAATTGCCGGACAGAAAGCGTAGTGGCGTGGTCGAGTTTGGTTTGCCTTATGCTGCTGAACCTGCCGTCAGCAAACATATTGCGGCGTTTTTAAAACTCCATGCCGCTGCGGCTGCGGTGGCATTAAATGGTGGCGGAGTAGTCCCTGATGCACTGTTATTGAATGGCGGTGTGTTCCGTAGCCAGCCCATCACCCAACGTTTGTTGGATTTACTGAATTCTTGGAGCACCAAGCCGCCCGTCTTGCTGGAAAATAAACATCCAGAATTGGCGGTGGCGTTTGGTGCGGTCAGCTACGCCATCGCCAGACGGGATAAACAACTGAAAATCGGTGGCGGCGCGGCCCGCAGTTATTTTTTGTTGGTGGATACCGACGACACTAGCATCCAGCAAGGCATTTGTATTTTGCCACGGGGCAGCGAAGAGGGGGATGAGGTTATTTTAAAAAATCGGCATTTTGCCTTGCGTTTGGGGATGCCAGTGCGCTTCCATTTGGCTTCCAGCACTGGCGATACCGAGTATAAACCCGGCGATGTCACCGAAATTACCGATATATTCCATTCTTTGCCCCCTTTGGCGGTGGCGTTTGAAGGTGATGACAGCAAGCCGAATGCCGAGGCCATCGTCCAATTGGCCGTCACCCAAACGGAAGTCGGGACGCTAAAAATCCAATGTGTGGCCATTGATAACCCTGCCCAACGCTGGGATGTGGAATTTCAAATCAGAAAAAAAGCCGGGGCCAGTGCGGTTAATGAGGCGGGTTTGCCGCCACAATTTGCGGGTGCTGTGGCCAAGGTGCAGGCCATTTTTGGTTCCAAATCCAAACATATCGATCCTAAGGCCGTCAAAAACCTGCGGGCGGATTTGGAAAAACAGCTAGGCTTGGAACGGAATGAATGGGCCACGCCAGTGTTGCGGGGCTTATTTGCGGCTTTATTGGATGGCGCGCGCTTCCATCGCCGCTCAGAAAATCATGAACGGGTGTGGTTAAGTTTGACGGGCTTTTGTTTACGCCCTGGTTTTGGCTATCCGCTTGATGATTGGCGGGTAGAGCAGCTTTGGAAGCAATATCCGCAAACCATACAATTTGTCAACGAAACCCAAAATTGGACGGAATGGTGGACTTTGTGGCGGCGGATTGCCGGTGGCCTAAGCGCTAGCGCACAAGAGCAGATTTTTGCCGATATTGCCAAGTTTATCAATCCGGCGGCGGCCAGACAGCCCGGGGTTGCCAAGCAAATTAAAACCCGCAGTTATGACGAGATGGTCAGGCTGGCGGCGGTGTTGGAGCGGCTACCTGTGGAGAAAAAAATCCAGTTGGGCGAATGGTTGTTAAAGCGCTTGCAAAAAGCTGGCGAGCCTAGCCAAACCTGGTGGGCTGTCGGGCGCATCGGTGCCAGGATGCCGTTTCATGGCAGTAGCCATAATGTTGTTCCCGCCGAGGTGGTCAGTGGCTGGCTAGAGCAGATTTTAAAAGAAGATTGGAAAAAAAACCCCCATGCCGGTTTTGCCGCCACCTTAATTACCCGGATGAGCGGCGATAGGGCGCGGGACATTGATGAGGCCATGCGCGGCCAAATTATCGCCAAACTTAAGCTTAGCAAAGCCCCCTTATCGTGGATAGAGATGGTTGAGCAAGTCAAAGAGTTGGATGAAAAAGAAGAGAAGCAAATTTTTGGCGAAGCGTTGCCGCCGGGCTTGAAGTTAATCAGCGCGTAAATCGGCCTATTGTTTGGAATTTATTGAGGGGAAATTATGAAAGCATCTATCGCGGTTGTGCTGGTTGGCTTGGTTTTGTTGTATTTTGTTGATTCGGCCTTAAAAATACAGTTGTTTAGTTTGGAAATGCTGGCGCATAGTGCCATCCGTTTTTTTACGGGCTTTATCCTGATTGGCATCGGTGTGTTTTATGCCCATAAAATCAAGTTAATGACGGCGGTTGCGTTGGTTTTTGCCCTGGTTTTGGCGGATGACTTGAATGATTACTTTAGAGACATTAACAGTTTTAGTTTTGAAGACACGCTGCACGGAATTTTTATGTTGTTATGGGGCGCTGGTTTAGGGTATTTTTTGATGAAACACGTACAGCAAAAATTGGATCAGGAATAATGGCTATCCCGGCTAATTCCCAAACAGCTTGCCAATATGCTTGGGTGAGGGGAATTGAAGGTGCGGCTACAAGCGCTTCCTTCACAACTGCAAAAGCATAAGTTATAACACTACCCCTTACCACCCGCAAAGCCCCATTTATTTTACCTATGGATTTATCTATGAATTACCCGGTTGTTGATGCCCAAGTTACCCCTGAAGGCCGTATGGATGTGTTGTCCAAGGGCGAAGTCAACAAGCTCTATGACACCAGCCAAGGTGGGCTGTACACGATTTTCCGCAATTGTTCATTGGCCGTGCTCAATTGCGGTAGTGCTTTAGATGACGGCAAACAATTGCTGGAACGCTACCCTTTATTTGATATCCGCGTCTTACAAGAGCAGTGGGGCATTAAATTGGCGGTTAAAAATGCGCCTGCGCAAGCTTTTGTTGATGGCAAAATGATTAAGGGCATTAAGGAGCATCTGTTTGCGGTGCTGCGGGATATCATTTATGTCAGTGATGAAATTAATGATAATCCAAAATTTGATATGGCCACTTCGGATGGCATCAGCAACGCGGTGTTCCATATCCTGCGCAATGCCAATATCCTGCGGCCTATGACCCAGCCTAATCTGGTGGTTTGCTGGGGTGGGCATTCCATCAGCCGTCAGGAATATGAATACAGCAAGCTGGTTGGCTATGAAATGGGCTTGCGGGGCTTGGATATTTGTACCGGCTGTGGGCCGGGTGCAATGAAAGGCCCGATGAAAGGCGCGACCATAGGCCACGCCAAACAACGCATAAAAGATGGCCAGTATTTGGGCATCACCGAACCTGGGATTATTGCCGCCGAATCCCCCAACCCGATAGTCAATGAATTGGTGATCATGCCGGACATCGAGAAACGTCTGGAAGCGTTTGTGCGCGTCGGGCATGGTATTGTGGTGTTTCCAGGTGGGGCGGGCACGGCTGAAGAAATACTGTATATTTTGGGTATCTTGTTACACCCAGACAATAAAGCGATGCCATTCCCGCTTATTTTTACCGGGCCTAAGAGTGCCGAAGATTATTTTAAGCAGATCGACTGTTTTATAGCGGGCACTTTAGGGGAAGAAGCCCAGCAGCGTTACCAGATTATCATCAATGACCCCGTCAAGGTTGCCGCGCAAATGCAAGCTGGTATCAAACAAGCGCGTATCTACCGGAAAGAGAACCGCGATGCCTATTATTTTAATTGGCTGCTGAAAATCGACCCCGTATTTCAGCAACCGTTTGAACCTAGCCATGACAATCTGGCCAATCTGGCCTTGCACCAAAACCAAGAAAGGCATTTGCTTGCCGCCAATCTGCGCAAGGCTTTTTCGGGCATCGTTGCCGGCAATGTAAAAGACAGTGGCATACGCGCGATAGAGCAGTTCGGCTTGTTCCAGCTCCATGGCGAAGCGGGCATCATGCAACTGATGGACACTTTATTGGCCGCGTTTGTTGACCAACACCGGATGAAGTTGCCGGGCAAGCAATATGTGCCTTGCTACCGCATTATCAGCTAAGTCTACTAATTTGCTGGTTTTACCGCTGATACCAGTGCGTTTACCGTATTGCGGTGGCTGACTTCTATGGCCGAAAAGCCCGCTGCTGACAATTGTTGTACGGCGGCGGTTTCGCGCATCACATGATTTTCTGATTCATCATTATATAAATGCACTAGCCATTGTTCGAGTAAATCGAAGCGGTCCATTGGTATCAGCACCTTAAAATAGTGGCTGATTTCCTCTTGTACGAGACGGGTGTGCAGGCTGACATCATCTAAGGCATAGCGGTCGCCATTGATGAGTTGCCCATTCGGTTTGAGCACCCGAAAAATTTCTTTAATGACTTGCTGGCGGTAACTGTCGAGAAAGTTGTGCAAGGTGTAGGCAGAAGCAACCACGTCAACGCTTTCGCTGGCCACATTTTGTAAGGCCGTCAAGGCATCATCACCGCAAAACCGTAAACGCCCCGCATCCACCCACGCATGTAAGCGTTGTTTTGCCTGGTTTTGCATGGTGGGTTCGTTGTCGATGCTGTACACCTGTAACTGTTCTTTGGCAGTTAATAAGGCCAAGGTGGTGATACCTGTGCCGCCACCTAGTTCCAACACTTGCAAAGGTTCGTGGGTATCAGGGTAAATACGGGTGGCTGCGCCAACCAAGCGGCTCATTTCGGTTGCCGCAGGGCAGATCAAATGCAGCATGTCATAATCTTTGCCGATAATGCTGGAAAATAGGGCGTCGTATTGGGATTGGGTGCTCATAGCTAATAAAATGGCTGGTTTAAAGTGGTGCTTATCTTACGCTTTTGTTGTGCCTTGACCAAACAGCTATCAGCAGTTGTATTGTTTTCTTTGGCGCGTGGCCTTAAATTTTTTTAGATTGAAGGCGGCAATCATAGTTTGTTTTTAAGTTATTGATAATAGATAGTTTATTTGTTTGTCGTCTTTTTGTACGATTTAACAAAACTGTAATAAAAACCGCAGTTAAGCGATGGCGGTAACACGCTGTCCACAGACTTATCCACAGATCTTGTGGGTAACTGGCGAAAAGCTTGTTTTATTGGATAAATTGCCAGTCAGGCCGAAATAAATTAAAAAAACGGTTGACCACTGGATTCCAATGTTGTTGCCGCTAGCTAGAAAAAATCAATGACTTAGGGTAAATTTAAATGCCCTATAGACTGATGCTAAAACTAAATCGCTTGCATTTACGGGTTTAAAAAAGACTCAATTGCCTAAGCTGGGCACGGGGCGTTAAAAAACGCGGATTAAATTCATAAGTTATTGAAATAATATATTTTAACTGGGGTGTAGTGTTTTTGTACAAGTCAACAAAACCCTAACAAAAACCGTGCTTAAGCGATAGATATAACAGACAAATCACAGAGTTATCCACAGTAGCTGTGCATATCTGGGCAATTGCCTGTAGGGCGACCGTTAAGGCCGGGAAAAACTTGTATCAAGACAAGATTTTAGCTTATCACCAAGCCCCCAAAAGGGTTTTCCTGTATTTTTGCACCATTGTTAGGTTAAAATAGTCGGCTTTCGAGGCTGGACGGGTGAGCGGCGATGGTGACTTTATTAAAGTGCCACCTCACTTGGCTTTGAGCTACCTACAAACATCCTGCGAGTTGCCTGAAGCGATGGTTTCTTAATTGTGTGGCTAAGTTGTCGTATGTAGTCCAGCGCCCCAGTGCGAGCACTCCTTGGCTGTTCAAATTCCTGAGCCGCCATGGAGGGTGGTCACCAAAAAAGTTTTTTATGCCCAACTTTAGAGTAAATACATGACAGATTTAGCGCATTACAGAAACATCGGCATCTTCGCTCACGTCGATGCCGGCAAAACAACGACTACCGAGCGGATTTTAAAGCTTACCGGTAAAATCCACAAAATTGGTGAAGTGCATGATGGCGAAACCACCACCGACTTCATGGATCAAGAACGTGAGCGCGGCATCACCATCCAGTCAGCGGCAACCACTTGTTTCTGGAAAGATTACCGTTTTAACATTATCGACACCCCGGGTCACGTTGATTTTACTATCGAAGTGTACCGTTCTTTAAAAGTATTGGATGGCGGTATCGGCGTATTCTGTGGGTCAGGTGGTGTAGAGCCACAATCTGAAACCAACTGGCGTTATGCGAATGACTCAAAAGTTGCCCGCGTTATTTATGTCAATAAATTGGACCGTATCGGCGCTGACTTTTACCGCGTTGTCAAACAGGTTGAAGAAGTGCTGGGCGCCGTGCCTGTGGTCATGACATTACCAATCGGTACAGAAGACGAATTCTCAGGCGTTGTGGATTTGTTGACTGAAAAGGCGTGGATCTGGGATAACTCTGGTGACCCGATGAACTACACCATTCAAGACATTCCTGCCGATATGGTGGAAAAAGCAAAAGAATGGCGTGAACGGATGATCGACCAAGTGGCTGACCAATTTGACGATGTTATGGAAGCGTATCTTGACGGTGACATGCCTGATCTTGAAACCATCAAACGTTGCTTGCGCAAAGGCACTATCAACCTCGACTTCTTCCCAACTTTCTGTGGCTCGTCTTTCAAAAACAAAGGCGTACAGTTGGTACTGGACGGCGTTATCGATTACCTGCCTTGCCCAACTGAAGTCAACCCACAGCCTGAAGTGGATTTGGAAGGCACCCCAACTGGCACTTTTGCGATTGTTGATGCCGATAAACCTTTACGCGCTTTGGCGTTTAAGATCATGGACGACCGTTTTGGCGCCTTGACTTTCTTGCGTATTTATTCCGGCAAACTGGAAAAAGGCACCTCGGTGTTGAACACCTTCACCGGTAAAACTGAGCGTATAGGCCGTATTGTAGAAATGCACGCCGATGCCCGCGCCGAGTTGGAATCAGCCCAAGCTGGCGACATTGTTGCGGTATTGGGTATGAAAAACGTCCAAACAGGCCACACTTTGTGCGACCCTAAATTCCCGGCGACCTTAGAGCCTATGGTTTTCCCTGATCCCGTTATCTCTTTGGCGATTTCGCCTAAAGATAAAGCGGCTTCTGAAAAAATGGGTATCGCCCTGGGCAAAATGATCCAAGAAGATCCTTCATTCCACGTTGAAACGGACGAAGACAGCGGCGAGACTATCCTGAAAGGGATGGGCGAGTTGCATTTGGACATTAAAGTGGACATCTTAAAGCGTACCCATGGCGTTGATGTTATCGTCGGCAAGCCCCAAGTGGCCTACCGCGAAACCATCACCAAGCCAGTGGAAGACGAATACACCCACAAGAAACAATCGGGTGGTTCTGGCCAATACGGCAAGATCAACTATAAAATTGAGCCAGGCGAGCCAGGCAGCGGTTTTGTGTTTGAATCAGCGGTAACAGGCGGTAACGTGCCACGTGAATACTGGCCAGCCGTTGAAAAAGGCTTTAAAAGTATGCTGGACAAAGGCGTATTGGCGGGCTTCCCTTGCTTGGACTTTAAAGTTATCTTAACAGACGGTGCATTCCACGCGGTGGATTCGTCTGCGATTGCGTTTGAAATTGCGGCAAAAGCGGCTTTCCGCCAATCTATCCCCAAAGCTGGCCCACAATTGATAGAGCCTATCATGAAAGTGGACACATTTACGCCAGCTGACCATGTGGGTGACGTGATTGGTGACCTTAACCGTCGCCGTGGCATGATCAAATCACAAGATGCGGGCGCTAGTGGTGTGCGTATTAAATCAGATGTGCCATTGAGCGAAATGTTTGGCTATATCGGTGATTTGCGTACCATGACCTCAGGCCGTGGCCAGTTCTCCATGGAGTTCTCGCATTACATGCCTTGTCCGAAAAACGTCGCTGACGAAGTTATCAAAGAAGTCAACGAACGTAACGCGAAAAAGAAATAAGCAAATGGCGTTGGGTGCGGCTTAAACTGCACCCAGCCTAAGCTTTTCTAAAAAAACCCTAGCAAGTGATTGCTAGGGTTTTTTTTTGCCTGTTACTTCCGTTTTATGTGGGCCGGAGTGCAGGCTTGAGTTGTTGATGCATTATATGTAAAACGTCTAAAGCCATTTTACTCCAGGTCTTGTACTGTAGGTTATGGCATGGAGCGAACCGTACCAACCGCGAACGTCGTGCGCCGCACTAAGGGAGGTGAGGCAGTCACGGCAGTAGCCTAACACCACAATGCCACGCCACTATTTTTGGCTAGCCATTAGCCCCGCTAGTTTGTGCCACAATGCCCACTTTGGGTCGGGGGCAGGTAAGGCCCTGCCAGAAACCCCTCGTTGGGGTCATAAACCATCTGGTAATTTGCCTGCCTGGAGAGGTCATGGGTGTAATCCACCATTGAGTTCATCACTTGGGTGACCGCCGCCGTAATTAACATCGCAACCGGGTCGCCGCCACCGCCGGACCCCCGGCTAACTGACTGTTTGCCTTCCCAAATGACTGTCCCGGTGGCGGTGTCAACCAATTTGGCCGTCGCATTGATGATGGTCACTGATTGGATGACGATGTATTTTTGCCCCCATTCTTCTATGGTCACATACAGCACGGCATCGGCCCCGATAATCTGGCGGATTTTTGCCAGTGAAACACCGTGCATTTCATCAGCCGATGGCAGACCGTTTTCTTTCATGTAGGCATCGACCACGGCTACCGGAAACACGTAATAGCCGCATTCAGCCAAGGGCTGGGTAATCGTTGATAAATAGGTGTACGGCGCATTGACATCCGTGGTCTTGTTCACTGGTGGCAAGACCAGGATAGAGCGGGGTTTGTGGGCGCGGAAGGCCGTGTAATCAAAGCTGGGGGAGGTAATGCAGGCAGTCAGGAATAAGGCCAGCAAGGGCAGTAGCTGGTTAACGGTTCGAGTTAGCGGCCTCATTTTTTTAACCTACCCATCATGCCATCGACAAAGATAGTGGATTCTGGGAAAAGTTGTTTTTCCGTTCTAAATTCAAGCAAGCCGGCCTGCGTGTTGTTCTGCAAAAAATAAAGATAACCCAATTGCACATGCAGGCCAGGTGGGGTGTGCTTGCCCTCGCTGTTAGCTTGGTTGATATCGTCAATCAATTGCGTAATTAGGGTGGTGGTATCAGCCGCCCCCGGTTCTTTATAGGTTTGATAGATTAAGTCCTCGTAGTTGCCCCAGTAATACAAGGGCTGAGGGCGGGCACAGCCTATAATCAGCAGACAGCCACAGGCCACCATTAATTTGCAGGTGGGAGTGACCACGCACCACGCTCCAGACCGATCACCAAATTATTGACGGCTTCCATGATGGCCAAATTTAAGACTTTGCCATTCAAGGTGGCATCATAGCCAGCATTGGAGCCAAAGCCGATGATCTCGCGGTTACTTAGCTCATATTCGCCAGCACCTTGCACCGAATAAAGGATGCGTGAGGTTTTTACATCAACCAGGTTCAATGCAACTTTGGCATAAGCGACTTGGCTTTTTCCATACCCTAGCAGCCCAAACAATTGGGTGTCGCCCGTAGTGCGCCTGCCGAATTCGGTGACATCCCCGGTCAGCACCAATTGCGCACCTTGCAGTTGTTGCTGGCTGCCACGAAGCTTGGCTTCTTGGGCCAGTTCTTCCATGTTCTCACGGTCAACCACATCAAAACGCCCTGATTGTTGCAAATGGGTTTTTAAAATGGTTTTAGATTGGTTGCCCAATTGGTCTACCCCATCAGAGAAAATTCCGCGCATATAGGCCGAATGGTTCTGAAACTTGCCCACTACCAAGGTCGATTTGACACCATGGTAAGCGGTTTGTGAAGAGGGTACTGTATCAGGGGTTAAAGCCCGATGCGATTCTGTGGCGCAGCCCATCAACATTGCAAGCAATAAAAAAATGGCCGCAACAGGCCGTCCTAACAAGGTAGAGGCTAGTCTTAATCGGTATGGCATAAAGTCACCGGGGTTTGATTTATGTAATGGGTACAATATAGACAATCTAGCCAGGTTAAATCTATCCGTAAGACTACCTATTCCCGTTAGCGCAACTAGCCAGGGCGTTTGCTTGGACAAGTAGGGCGCTGGCAACGGGTGGCCACTAACTTAAGTATAGTAGAACCCCAAATAATTGCCAGTGTCATAAGCCCCAATACAAGTCAGAAAGTTCCTGCCCCATAAGGTGTAAGCTTCGCTACCATTACGTTAAGAAGCCTTCTCTATTCCCACTTTGATGCCATATAAAATATGTGATAACCCGGTATAAAGAAAAAACACGGGGAAGTTTTCATCAATTTCAATGGTATTGATGTCCCCATAAAATTCCATGGAGCCTATCATTAAGATAAGGAAAAACCCCACGCCAACCATTACTTTGAAATTTTTTGTCATCCAGCAATAGCCTAAAATCACCGCTTCGGTGACGGCCAGATAGACCATGATCATGCGCAAATTATTGTCGAGCGCCCCGTAAAGGTCTTCGTTAAATTCAAAAAAAGAATAGCCCTCTGTGCCCGATAAAGCGCCCCCGGCTATTAACACAATTGCGGAAATGTAGAAATTGGCTTGGATAATTAGTTTTAAGCCGACTGATCTGTTAAATACCATGCTGTTCATTTTTTGCCCATAAGTAACAAAAAAAGACCCTCCCTTATACTTCAGGGAGGGCTTATAGAGGAGGACGTTGCGTATAAGTTTTACAGAGGGGGTAAAGCTTATACAAGTTCAGGGTGTTGCCAGGCAACTAAAGTGGCCAGAAGAGTACGATTCTTAGGGTGTAACTTACTCGCCAAAATTGATTTTGTCAAATAATAGTTGAACAAAACATGTACAAAAGTTGGTTTGAATGATAGGTAACTGTTATACAATAGCCATCAAACCAGTCAGCCCGTCATTCGATACGTGCTATGGTGTGCAAATTAACGTGAGGGGAAAAGTATATGAAAGTTTTAATAACAGGTGGTACAGGGTTTTTGGGTAGTGCTTTATGCCGCAGCCTGTCTGCGCTAGGACATGCCGTTACGGTGCTAAGCCGACATCCAGAAACCGTGGAAGGGGTGCAGGCCATAGCCAGCTTTGCCCAGCTGGGGGCTAGTGATAGCTTTGATGTCATCATTAATTTGGCAGGTGCGCCGATAGTTGATGCACGTTGGACGGACGCGCGCAAGCAAGTGATACGCGATAGCCGTATTGCCTTAACCCAACAACTCGTGGCCAGCATTGCCAAGATGTCGGTCAAACCCCAGTTGCTGATTAGTGGTTCTGCCATTGGTTATTATGGCGACCACGGTGACAAACCGCTTACCGAGCAATCCGAATCTGGCAACGATTTTTCCGCGCAACTTTGCCAAGATTGGGAAGCGGCGGCACTACAAGTCGAACAATACGGTGTGCGCGTTTGTTTAATTAGGACTGGTTTGGTAATCGGTGCGGGCGGTGGGTTTTTACAGCGTATGTTGCTGCCATTTCGTATAGGATTGGGTGGGCGTTTGGGGGATGGTCAGCAATGGATGTCTTGGATACATATCCACGATTGGCTGGCCATTGTCTTGTTGATGATAAGCGATGCCAGCCTGCAAGGGGCTTATAATGCGACCGCCCCCAATCCAGTAACCAATAATGGGTTTACCAAAACCTTGGCGAAAATCTTAAAGCGCCCTGCCATTTTACCTGTGCCAGCGTGGCTGTTAAAGCCGTTGTTAGGAGAAATGTCAGCCCTATTATTAGGTAGCCAGCGGGTATTGCCAGAGTGCTTGTTGGCGCAGGGCTTCAACTTTCAATACACCGATTTGGAAACTGCATTGCAAGATGTGTTGGGCCACCCATGAAGCCACCCACCCACAACCCCATTAACCCAGAAAAATTATTGTTAAGCAAATGGACTGCCGTGGTAGTGCAAAATAAACGGAAACATTTTTTGGTTAATCGTCTCATTAGGGATGAGCAGCAAAAAATTGTTGGCTGTGTACTGGAAGCGGTTATTGACCACCATGAAATCGAAATGCCATGGCAAGCGTTAAAAGACCCGGCTTCTTGGCTGTCTGGCTGGCGTTAGCAGACCTGCGAGATTTTATAAACCTCGCAGGTCTTTATCCTGTCACGAATGAGAAGTTACTAATAGAGCTTTGGAAGACCCTGTTTAATATAACCAGGTAAGTTTTTTTGTTCGGCGATGCGGGTCAGGAAAGTTGGGTCGCCCGCTACGGTGAGTGCATCTAGCGGCAACGGCCCCAGTAGTTGCGACAGCGGAACTGCCGCCAGCAACGCTTCGCTGGCCCGCAGCCCGGTTGGCGTGGCATCCGGGCCAAAAGGCAAGTGCGGCCGCAATGCTTCGCCTTGTGGTTCATCGTGGTTAAGATCCAGAAACCATTGCTCTGCCCCATCGCTAATCCCCAGCAAACCGCCAGGTACTGCCGGATTTTCCAGCGCTAAGGCCAGTTCCTTGAGACGTTGCAGGCCGTCTGTTAGTCGTTTTTGGGCTTCGTTTAGCGTCAATGCCCCAACGACAGGGTCGGCATTCCCGGCAGAAAAATTCAGCGCGCGCTTGGCCCCGCCCACCTTCAAGCTTTCTGTCACCGGGCCAAACTGGGCCATCAAGGTAGGCAGGCCGTAGCGTGGCGTTCCGTCTATGGCAACCAGTTTAATAGTTGTTTCCTTGGACTTAATCAGGGCGGCATAAGGATCGCCGCTAGTTGTGCCTATGACTAGGTAATCCGCGCGTTTTCCCGGCTCCAGCGAGCCCAGCGAATTGTGCCAGCCCAAAATTTTCGCGGCTTCGCGCGTCACCATGGACACCAATTCCTTATCGGTAAAAACGCCGCCCAATTCCGCGCTGACGAGCTTGGCGACTTTCAGTTCGCCCAGTAGGTTCTTGCTGCCGCTAGGCGACCAGTCCGACCCTAAGCCAATACGGATGCCACGCGCTTTCATGCCGGCTATGTCGGCTGTCTTACCGTAAAGCAGCAGATTACTAAAAGGCGACCAAATGACCGCTGCACCATGCGCCTGCATGACATCCAAGTCTTCAGGTTTCAAGCCAACGGAATGGATGCCGGCCAGCGACGGCGCGATGGCCCAGTCCCCTGATGCCATTTTCAGCGACAAGAAATGTTTGCGCGCCGTAGTGTCTACACCCTCGCTCAGGTGCAGCAACATACAGGTTTCCCGTTTCAGCCGGGCAAGGAACGCCCCAGCATTGTTTGCCTCTATATCAGCAATGCTGGTTCCTGCCCCGGGCAAATCAGCCTCGGTGGATTGTTCGACATTGCGGACATAGCCCCGATAAAAGCGTTTAATCCCCGCGTTACTGGCAAGCCCTATCCCCTGTGTCGTCGTAACGCCGCCCAACAGCGCCTTGCATTCGACATAGCGGACTATGGCTTCCAGATAATTTGGGGTGCGCCCAAGTACCGACATTGGCCCGGTAATGAGCCGACGGTAGGCATCCCCTTTGTTCCATTGGTCCCGGTTGGTGAATAACTTCGGTACATCCCATAAGCGCAGGATATCGTAGCTCAGGTGGTTGTGCAGCTCCATCAGGCCGGGAAAGATTGTCCCTTGGGTTTTGATTACCGGGGCGGTTTCAAAACCGGGTGGCAGCGGCGCTTTTGCATCGGCTATGGCGACAATCCGCCCAGCATCGATGGCAAGAAAACCGCTATCCAAAACGGTGTCCGCAGCGTCCATGGTGACAATGCGGCCTTTAATCAGGTAACGGGTCAGTTGGCTAGACATCTATCCCACCCTTGGGTGCAACCCAGGAAAGTCCGTTTTTGCTATTGCTTTTCGGGCGGTTCACGCAATTGACATGTACAGGCGTTGCGCGGCGGCCCCAGGCATCATCACCAAACCAAGCGGGCAAGCCAAAGGGCAGGTCGCGCTTGGGTATCGGCGCGTAGTCGCTCTCCTGTAGCACATCAGCATAGTTGGGTAAGGTGGGGTTTCCATCCTGATCGGGCGTGACTAGAACACGCAATTGGGTCACGGCATTACGCCATTCGTTTGCCAATTTCTTGGGGTCACGGCTACTGGGGTGGGGGATTGCAATAACGGGCAATGCAGCTTTGCCTCCCCAAAGTCCGACAGCGTCCTGGGCCTGTTCACCAAAGGCGATAATGGCTTGTAAGTTGGGGTTCAGGCTTTTTGTGAAAAGTGCGTTCCGCCATGCCAGCTGCTGGGGGTCGCGTAAAATCTTAGCCCCTTTGGAAGCATGGGAAGGCATCAGCGCATAGGCGAAAGCGTTAACGCACAGGTAGGAACGGGTCAGCCCTATCTTGGCAAGAAACCCTTGGGTACGTTGGCCAGCATCGCCTACCAGTGTGCGCAGTGCGATCCGTTCTGTCGGCCCTGGATCAGAGGCGATGCAAAGAACACGGGCAGAGCCATCCAAGCGACCCCGGTAAAATATCGGCCCCCAGTCGTACCAAAAATAGTCTTTGAATGGCGAATAATCAGGAACTTGTGCAAAATGTTCGGCAAAATCGGGTGTTGGGCCTGGGTCGAATTCTATCATGGCAATTCTCATCTATAATGACTAAAGAGTCTAAAACAACATCCGCTGCGAAACAGGAATCGGGTAGTCCGGCATGTGTTTTCACGAAGCGTCGTGGTGTGATAAAAGCTATAACACTACGGCGAGGGTTTGGGCAGCAATTTAAACGTGTCGCGGTATTCTTGAGTATTTCCATGCTAGGTGCAAGGGAAATTTTTACAATAAATAGCGGCTCCCAACTTAAAGCGGGACATTCGCGAAGCTTAACCGTTCGCCCTGAGCTTGTCGAAGGGTGAACGGTTAAGCCGTTCATGGTTCGACAAGCTCACCACGAACGGCTTACCCTTAAATTGTCCCGTATTAAGTTGGTAGCCAAGTGGGCTAGCAACATAAGGCGGGACAAACAAAGTCAGCTCCCCCCTTTGAAAAAGGGGGGAGATAAACGCTTACGAAAGGTTTAGGTCGTCACTACTCAGCCATAAGTTGATAGCCCTAAAGGGTTAATGCAAACCCGCTCCTAGCAGATTTTTCTGGTATCCATGCCAGAATGCAGCAGCTTATATAACTAGCCCAAACTTGGCAAAAAACGCCCCCCAAAAACACAGTAAACTTATCAGAAAATATATTTGGACAATCTTATGGGGATTAATTACAATTCCGGCACTTAGAATATCACCCAGTGTGAAGGTGTTATCACCAAACAAGATTGCCGTGATGCCTTAAGTGCAAGCCGAAGTGGCAAATTTACTATAGATGAGAGATAAGCAATGAGTGACACTATGATAAACCAACTTAAAGACATCATTGTCAATGAGTTGGATGTTAATCTTAAATATGAAGATATTTCAGAAGATGCCTCGTTATTTGAAGAAGGCATCGGCTTGGATTCGGTCACAATCATGGAATTTATCAGCTTGATCGAAGCACGGTTTTCGATACAGTTTACCGACGAAGAGCTGGATTTTAAACAATTCCACGATCTCAAAACCTTGGCGGGCTTTGTGTCCAATAAAGTTTCAGCCTGATTTCCCGCGGACTCAGTCAGGCACAGGGCTGTCGAGTAGATGGTCTATGGGTTAATGAGCCTGCCATTCTAAAACGAATAGGATTATAAAACACCATGGGAAAGCTAGAATTAACCGATAAAGAAGCCGCCTTGCAAACCACACGGCGTGGCTATCTTACCCAACTGACCCCTGCCAGACGGGGTTTTATCACCAACTACCCCAATATCCAACACTGGAAAAAGTCCACGGGCGAAGATGTATTAATGCCCCAGCCCTTGAATGTTTATGTGCATATCCCGTTTTGCGCACAACAATGTTCTTACTGCTATTACAAAACCATCCAAGGCAGCCGTAAATCCGAAGTCGATCAATATGTGGACACTTTGTGCCGCGAAATTGAATTGTCCACCCGCCATTTCCATTTGGATGAACGTCCTGTGCGTTCCATTTATTTCGGTGGCGGTACACCAACCCTGCTAAGCGAAAGCAATATGAAGCAGATTGTTGAGTGTGTGCGCAATAATTTTGATATTAATGCCGATGCTGAATTTACCGTTGAAGCCGAACCTGTCACCTTGACGCAAAAAAAGGCGGACATGCTCCGCGAGCTGAAAGTCAACCGTATCAGCTTGGGTGTGCAATCGCTATGCGATGACATCATTAAATTGTCTAACCGTAAAGACACCGAAGAACGGGTCATTAAAGCCATAGAAATGGCGCAAAGCACCGGTGCTTCAGTCAATATCGATTTGATGAGTGGTTTGGCGGGTGAAACTGATGAAACATGGGCTTATAGCGTCAGACGTGCCATAGAAAGCCAAGTGGAAAGCATCACGGTTTATAAAACCGAATTGTTCGCCAACACGGAATATTTCAAAGAAATCCGTAACGATAATTTGGTGTTGCCTAACGACGAGAAAGAACTGGAATTCATGCAATATGCCATGGATAAGTTCGCTGATGCCAATTACTTGCCTTGGAGCTTTTTCACCTTCACCAAAGACGGCAAAAATCCGCATGTCCATGCGCCTAGTATCTGGCGTGGCGAAGATTATTTTCCGTTTGGTACCTCGGCGTTTGGCCGTGTCGGCAACTGGTTATTCCAAAACACCAGTGATGTGCCTAAATACACCGAACAAATCGAAGCCGGAAAACTGGCTATTTATCGCGGCCATTCCATGTCAGCCTTAGATTTGATGGTGCGCGAGCTGGTGTTGGGTATGAAGCTGATGAACTATAAAGCCAGCCTGTTTGAAGACAAATTTGGCTTTCCTTTAGAAAAAATCTGTGCGCCTGCGATTGAAAGCCTGCTTAAAGACGACTACATCACGTTTAATGATGGCATTATTTCTTTGACCCAAAAAGGCATATTGCACGGTGATTATGCAGGCAAGAGCTTAGGCCAACATTTGCTGAATTTGTACTAAGGTTTGTATCGTTCTAATGCTGATCTCTTACGACAGAAAATTTATTTTCTTCCATGTGGCGAAAGTCGCTGGTTTAAGTTTGCGTGAGGCATTGGCCCCTTATACCACAGAGCCTGAAAAATTTAAGATCAGACGGCCCATCAAACTCATTGATGGTAAATTGAACCCCCTGTATTCGATTTGGGAATCAACGGTGATCCATGCGACCGCTTTGAGTACCCAAAAAGAATTGGGGGAGGCCGATTTTGAACAGTATTTTAAGTTTGCTTTTGTGCGTAACCCGTGGGATTGGCAAGTGTCCATGTACCATTTTATACTCAAAGAAACCGCCCATGCCCATCACCAACGGGTTAAGGCATTGGCGGGTTTTTCGGATTATGTGAAATGGATGATTGCGGAAAAAAAACCGTTTGAAAAAGGCGCGACCCGCTATCAAAAAGACATGATTTGTAATAAACAGGGTGAGGTCATTGTCGATTTTGTGGGCCGTTTTGAAAATTTGGCCGATGATTTTAACTATGTCAGCCAATATTTGGGTCTTGAAGCCTCCATCCCTTACTTAAACCAAAGCCACCATCGCCCTTATCAGTCGTATTACGATAGCGAAACGTATGAGCTGATCGCCGAACACTTTAAGGACGACATTGCCTTATTGGGTTATGAGTTTGAGGCTTACCATAACACGGCAGACTATTTGCAAAGGAAGTTTCCTGGCCATGCAAAAACAAACTGACCTTTTACAGCTGGGGCCATTGCAACGCGTCATCTTAATTTATAACGGGACGCTGACCAAGCTGTTGGAAAATCTGCTGGGGGAACAGCTGACGGTCGTTAAAATTCATGAAATTGTGGAAACCACTGAGGAGAATTTCCCGTATTTGGACTTACAGGCCAACCAGCCCGTGATTCATCGGAAAATATGCCTGCAAGGCCAAGACACGGGAACCAATTGGCTGTACGCTGAGTCAACCATCGTCCTTGACCGCTTGCCACCATTGTTCCGACAAGAGTTGCTGGAGTCGAAAATCCCAATCGGTAAGCTATGGGCTAAGCACCGGGTAGAGACCTTTAAAGAATTATTGCCGCCTTTTGAAGAATCCGCCGGACAATTGGGCGCTTATTTTAATGTTAGCCCCGACCATAAGTTGTTAGGGCGCACCTACCGGGTTTTTTCCAACCAACAACCGATCATGATGCTGACGGAAAAATTCCCCGCCCATTATTTTAAGGATATTGTTTAGCATAGCTCTCTCTCCCTTAGGGAGAGGGTTGGGGTGAGGGATATAACAAAACGGCGCAGCACCGATTGCTGTATATAAAGAAGGGTTCACCGATAAGTTTAAGCAATTGGCTTATTAGGATGAGTCCTAGAAACTTACTTTTTGACGTGCCATTAGGCATCTAATTAATGGTAGAAAATTATGTCCACCCTTAACAATCCACCTTCAGCTTGTCCCGTCAACTCCCACAACGAATGGGATCCCCTTGAAGAAGTCATCGTTGGCAGTTTAGAAAATGCCATGTTTCCCGATTGGAAAACCATTAACGAGGTGACTGTACCCCCCGGCGAATGGGAGCTAATCGAGAAGCGTATCGGCGGTGTGGGCATCCCTTACCCGAAAGAGTATGTTGAGGCGGCGCGTAAAGACCGTGCTGAATTCATCCACATTTTGGAAGCTGAAGGCGTGATTGTCCGCCAAGTGGACAACGCAGATTTTGCCGCGCCGTTTGCCACACCCGCTTGGCAAATGTCTTCCGGTTTTTGTGCTGCTAACCCCCGCGACCCGTTTTTGGTGGTAGGCAACGAAATCATTGAAACGCCGATGGCCGACCGCGCCCGGTATTTTGAATCCTGGGCCTATCGGTCTTTATTCAAAGAATATTTCCATGCCGGGGCCAAATGGACTGCTGCCCCCAAGCCACAATTGCTGGACGAGTTGTATGACGCCAATTACACCTTGCCGGGCAAAGATGAGGAAATGCGCTATATCGTCACTGAATTTGAACCCGTTTTTGATGCCGCCGATTGTGTGCGTTGTGGCCGTGATATTTTTATGCAATTGAGCAATGTCACCAACCGCGCGGGTATGACGTGGTTGCAACGGCATTTGGGTGATGGTTACCGTGTCCACGCCATTGAAAATTTGTCACCAGAAGCTATCCACATTGATACCACGTTCATGCCTTTGGCCCCCGGCAAATTGCTGATTAACCCGGAATGGATCGATGTCAAGAAATTGCCCCCGATTTTAAAAAGCTGGGACATTTTGGTAGCACCCGACCCGCTGCCCAATAAAGACCCTTTAAAAGTGGTCAGCGATTGGATTAGCATCAACTTTTTGATGCTGGATGAAGAGCGCATTATTGTTGAAAAAACCCAAGAGCCCTTGATCAAAGCGCTTAAAAGTTGGGGTTTTAAACCCATCCCTTGTTCATTTGATTCTTACTATCCCTTTTTGGGGGCATTCCATTGCGCAACTTTGGATGTCAGAAGACGTGGTGAATTGCAGTCTTATTTTTAGGGGCTATGCTTGTTTTGGGGGAGTTGATGGCGGCGCGGCCAGCCAGCTCGGCAGTGAATGTTATGATCGCCGTTAGCGCTGATTACGGCGATAGCATACACTATGCTTAACTGGCATGAACTCAAACAATGTCCTTAACGCATCTAGAGTGAATTAAATTATGGCTCCCCTTGTTATTCTTGCAGGTAGTTTGGTAGCTTCTACAGGCATTAAGCTGTATCGGTCATTTAAAAAACCGGAAATTTTGGCCGATGAGCTGGTGACCCAAGAAACTTCTGACCACATGCCATCTGTCGAATTGGTGGTCACCGATGTCGATGAAAAAGTGGCCTTGGATCGTGATTTTAAAATCATCTCAGCAACATTGGGCGTCGCCGTGGTGGGGGCGTTGTTTGTTCCCGCCTTAAGTGTGTTAAGCGGTTTAGGCATTGCTTATGTCTCCATCCCGTTTTATCAAAAAGCCTACCAATCCTTAAAAAAAGGCAAAGTCGATATTTTTGTCGTGGATTCCATTGCCATTCCTGCCATGTTTTTGTCGGGGTTTTATTTTGTCAGCACCTTGGCTTGTTGGACTTATTGTTTGGCCCAGCAATTGGTTTACAAAACCAAAGACCATTCCAAAAAACAACTGATCAGCGTTTTTTCCGATTTGCCCAGTTCCGTCTGGGTGTTAAAAGACGGCATAGAAATCGAACAAAGCATTGAAAACCTGGAAAGCGGCGACATCGTCGTGGTCAATGCCGGGGAAACCATTGCGGTTGACGGGACGGTGGTTGATGGCATGGCTGCCGTAGACCAACATGTGCTGACCGGTGAATCGCAACCCGCAGAAAAAGTCATTGGTGATAGGGCGTTTGCCTCAACCATTGTGTTATCAGGCAAAATCCACATCCAAGTTGAATTGTCCGGGCAAACCACGGTTGCGGCGCAAATCGCTGAGTTGCTTAACAATACCGCAGAGCGTAAGTTGGGCGTACAAACCCGTGGCGAAAGGATGGCTGATAAGGCCGCTTTGCCTACCTTGGCCTTAAGTGCGATAGCGATGCCTTTGGTGGGGGTCAGCGGTGCCTTGGCCGTGCTCAGTAGTTTCATTGGTTCGGATATCCGCATATTTGCCCCGATCAGCACCTTAAATTTCTTAAAAATTGCCTCCGAGAAAGGCATTTTGATAAAAGACGGGCGGGCATTGGAAAAACTCAGCCAAGTTGATACCGTTGTTTTTGACAAAACGGGCACACTAACCCAAGAACAGCCCCATGTCGGCCAGATTTATGTGTTCAATGGCTATCATGAAAATGAGGTGCTAAGTTACGCCGCCACCGCCGAATATAAACAAACCCACCCCATTGCCAAGGCAATTTTGCAGGCGGCCAAGCAACGGGATTTGGATTTGACCCAAGTCGATAATGCCAGTTATGAAATGGGCTATGGCATTAAAGTCCATGTCGGCGAAGACATTATTTGTGTCGGTAGCTTACGGTTTATGGAACTTGAGAATATTAAACTGTCTGAGGAGATTTATAGCATACTCAACAACGCCAAAGAGCGTGGGCATTCATTGGTGTTGGTGGGCTTGAATGGCCGTTTGACGGGGGCTATCGAGTTACGCGCGACTATCCGCCCCGAGGTGAAATCATTGGTTGAAAACTTACACGCCCGTAAGTTGACAACCTATATCATTTCCGGCGACAACGAAAATCCAACCCAACAGTTGGCTAAAGAAATCGGCATTGATAATTATTTTGCTGAAGTATTACCTGAAGATAAAGCCAGTTTAATTGAAAAATTGCAAAGCGAGGGCAAAACAGTCTGCTTTATCGGTGATGGCATTAATGATTCCATCGCCCTAAAAACAGCGGATGTTTCGGTGTCCTTGGCCAGTGCCTCTTCCATCGCAAAAGATACGGCGCAAATTTTGCTGATGAGCGGCAATTTGACCAATCTGGAGCAGCTTTTTGAGCTGAGCTTTGAGCTGGACAGCAACCTTAATGTGAGTTTAATGGCAACCGTCGTTCCCGGTTTGGTCATTGTCAGTGGGGTGTTTTTCTTGCACACTGGCGTGGTGTCAGCCGTGATATTAAATAACTGTGGATTGTTTGCCGGGGTCAGTAACTCCATGTTGCCCTTGGTCAAGCATCAAAAAATTGAAGCTAAAACTTAAGTGTTGTGCACGGTTACCCAAGATTAACTCAGGGGTTTTTATACCGTTGCACCCCTGTATAATCGACTCCGACGTGTGCGACGGTGAAAACGAATACCCCTACCCATCCAAAATATAAAAACAAACCCACATCAAGTTCGTTGCGCTTGGCCTTGGAAAACCGCTTGGTATTTGATGGGGCGGTTGTTGCGGCTGTGGCCGAAATCCCCCATGAAAACCTTGCCGGACACACCGATGCCAACAGCGCTAGTGTGCCTGATGTACCAGCTGTTGATATGGCACGGGAAGTTCCCGCCAGCCCGTCACAATCAATTGCCCCACCCGTTGCGCTTAGCTTCCCCATTAACCCACCCGTAGCAAGGCCCGCAGAGCTAAGCCCAAAACAAGTTGGGCCAATTGGCAGTACTCTAGTAGCCAATAATCAAATTGAAGATGGGCTAAGCGCCAATCCAAATTTATCGGTAGAGGCCACAGAGCCTAAGCAAGCGACGGCAGAGCAGCAAGACGCTGCCGACTTGCACACACCGGATGCCTCCATTGCAAGCCCGCCTAGCGAACTTATTTTTGTCGATTACCGGGTGCAAGACCTGCAAACCTTGTTGGCAGGGCGCACTGGTGAAATCATTTGGCTAGACCCGAACCGCGATGGGGTCAGCCAAATGGCAGAAGCACTGACTGGGCGGACTGGGGTTGATACCATCCATATTTTAAGCCATGGCGAGGCGGGTGTACTTTATTTGGGTGATGGCCAATTGGATGTTGGCAGTATCAGCACCACCTATGCCGCAGATTTGGCCACCATTAAATCGGCTTTGGCTGTTCATGCCGATATTTTGGTCTATGGCTGTGATGTGGCGGCAGGTTTACAAGGTGCGGAGTTTATCAGTGCCTTGGCGGATGTGACTGGTGCGGATGTTGCCGCTTCGGTTGACCCTACAGGTAACGCCAATTTGGGCGGTGATTGGCAATTGGAAACCAGCACCGGATCCATCGAGGCCAATACCCTGTCTTTGGCGGATTACCAAGATTTGTTGGCGGCCCCGACCATTAGCGATACCGGGCCTACACGTTCCACCCTAGAAGATGTGGGGCTAACCATTACTGGCATCACGATTGCTGATGTTGATGGGGGTGTCCAAAGGGTAAGCCTAAGCAGCACAACAGGTCGATTTTCCTTGGCAAGCACCACTGGTTTGACTGGCTTGACGGGGAATGGCACAGGGACTGTCGTCTTTAACGGTACGCTCACGCAAGTTAATGCAGCAATTAATGGGATGACGTTTACGCCGAGTGCCAATTTTAATGGTACAGCAGCCTTTACCCTATCCACTAACGATGGCACAACCACAGTCAGTTTAAACCGCAGCATTACGGTATCCGCCATTAATGATGCGCCTGTTGCCACGGATGATGCCATCACCAGCTTGGAAGATGGGGCCAATGTCACCGGAAACGTGCTCGCTAACGACATTGATCCGGACCTTGGCGATACCATAACAGTGATTGGTGTCGGTAAGGGCGGCCCTGTTTTAGGTGGCTATGGCAATCCCATAAAAGGGGATTATGGGACGTTTACACTCAACAGCGATGGTAGTTACCACTACGTTTTGGATAACAGTAACCCGACCGTGCAAGCTTTGGCAGTCGGACAAAGCTTGACTGAATCCTTTACTTACACCATAAAAGATACCGCCGACGTTACTTCATCAGCCAGTGTCATTGTTACCATTGACGGTACGAACGATGCCCCCGAAGTGCTGGCCAGCACCAAAGCCAGAACCCTGACTATCCCTGAAAATGCTACTGACACCGAGAACCAGGGGGTGTTGGTGGCCGACTTGTTGGCTAACGCTACAGGCGTGTTGGCGGTTGATGTTGATAATGGCAGCAATTTGGGGGTCTCGATAGTCAGCACTACGATCACCAATGGGATGACGGGGCATCTGGAATATCAACTGAATGGCAGCAATTCATGGGCGGTGTTGGCCGGGACTGAGCTGACCGGTGACGCTAAAATCCGGTTTGTGGCCGATGACAATGCCAATGACCGCCAAGAATCTGGGATTGTCACCCTAACTTATTATGCTTGGGATGGCTTGGCAACTAGCAGCGCCACTTTGACTTCGGATATTGCCGTAGCCAGCCGTAACGATAGCCCTACATTAGTGCCCGTGGCCCTGGTGCTTAACGAGACGGCAGCGGGCTTTATCACGTCAGTGCAACAGCCCTTACTGGACCCCGACAATAGTGAGGTGCAACTGCTCTATAAGCTGGAGAGCCTGCCAGCCAATGGGGTGTTGTATAAAAATGGTGTGGCTTTGACGGTTGGGTCTTTGTTTTCCCAAGCGGATGTGGCGGCAGGTACAGTCATAAAATACCAATATACCGGCCATGATTTAAGCGTCAATTCGTCCGATAGCTTTACGTTTAGTGTGCGGGATGGCGCAGGCGGTGTCTTGGGGGCAACGGGCGGGGCAGTGGGGGATACCAGTCCGCGCACATTGACCATTAGCGTTGGGGATATTAATGCCCAAATCGCCATTAATGGCATTAATCAAACCAGTAATGAACTGGTGCTGGCGGGCGAATTTACCAACCTTAGCCTAGGCATGGCCGATGCCGATGGCGACCGTAGTTTAATGGCCTTGACCTTGGACAGTTTACCCGACCCTTTGGTGGGTAAGCTGCAATACTGGGATGGCTTGGCTTACGTTGATGCCAAAGTGGGCCAGCAATTGACCCAAGCCGCCTTGGACGCAAACCCGCTACGCTTCGTTTCTACGGGTGCAGAACCTTCCGTTTACCCCAGTACCAGTTTTCAGGTCAGTGCCAGCGACAACCATCCCGCGCCACTTGCCGCCACAGTCAGTAAAGCCACTGTCAATATCACGATAGTTGCCGCCAATGATGCGCCTACCCCCCTAACCACGCCCCTTAACATTTTGCAGGGCGGTAGTGGCACCATAGGAAATAACCAATTTACTGGCCGGGATGCTACCTTGACGGCCACAGATCCCGATAGCCTTGACGCTGACCGGGTTTACACCATCAGCGCCTTGCCGACGCAAGGCACCTTATTTGTGAATGGTGTGCAAGCTGGCGTGGGGGTCACGTTCACTGAAGCCGATTTAAGCGCTGGCCTGCTGAGTTACAGCCATGATGGATATTCAACTAATGCGGATAGCTTTAGCTTTTCGGTGAATGACCGTGACGGTGGGGTTAGTACGGGCACCTTGGGGATAGCGGTCACCACTGGCTCGCCAACGCCGATACCGCCGGAAGGGACATTGTTGGCCCAAGCGCCAGAAGATGGGCTGGTGGCCATCAGTAACACCACGCTCAGGGGATCTGATAGTTATACCTTAACGTTTGCACCTACTCACGGCACATTGTATTTGGATGGCATCGCTTTAGTGGAAGGCGACGGGTTTAGCCAATCCCAAATCGATGCAGGCCGGGTGGTGTATGTCAGCGACAGCAATGAGGCAGCTGGCTATCATTTTGCTGCCCCGTTCACAGTCAAGCGTGAAAGTGGTCTGATAAGTGGCAGCTCCACCATAGCACTTAAAATCAATCCCAATAACGATGCGCCGACCATTAACCCGCTGGTTTCCAATCCTGATGGGATTAGGTTATTGGAGGAAAATATCGGTGGTGGCGATGCCGCCAGCTTTGATTTGTTTAATGTCAGCAATGCGGTAAAGCTGAGCACGCTAGACCTGCAATGGCAAGACAGCGACAACTCCATAGGCCAACTCGTTTATGTCGTCGATGTCGCGCCAGCAGGTGGTGTGTTAAGCCGTTGGAATGGCAGTGCCTGGGTGGCGCTAGCCGTGGGCGGGCGTTTTTTGGCCCAAGATGTGGAAGACGGCAATATCGCCTATTTCCATGCGCCCGATTCTGAACTGCGCAACGACAGCATTAGCGTTCATCTCGAAGACGGTGGCGTGGTACAGGTTGGGGATGTGTTTATTGAGCCTAGTGTGGGGGTTTCTGAAAGTGGCAGCAAGACAATCACGGATGGTGTGGCCACGATTAACATAGCCAAGGGTGAGGTTGCCCGCAGCCCCACGTTTGCCATTGCTTTCACGATAGACAATGTCAATGATGCCCCAGTGGCCAACACAGGCAGCTTTACCGTTGATGAAGGGGTCAGCAGTGTTGATAATAGCACTATCCCGGACAATCCTGGGCGTATTCAAGTGCTGGACAGTACGATCCTCAATGTGCTTGATACGGACAACACCAATACGGAGCTGGTTTATACGATAGTAACCCTGCCTAGCTATGGCTTTTTGGAAATGGATGCCGATGGGGATGGCAGTTTTGAAACAACAATACAGCCCGGCCAGCCCTTTAGTTTTGAACAGTTAAGCAATGGCCAGCTGCGTTATGCCAATGGGGGGGATGAAAGCCTAACTGACAGTTTTACTTTCATGGCCACAGACCCACAATCTTTGGACAGCAATATTGCCACTGTTAACATCAATGTCCGCCCCAGTAATGATCCGCCAGTCCTTCTTACCAACTATCTTCTGGGGGTCAACGAAGGTGCTTTGGATACGGTTATCACCAATGATTTTATTGGCGCCTTTGACCCGGACAATGCCCCTGCCCAAGTGCAGTTCAGACTGGTCAGCAATGTTGCCCAAGGCCAACTGTATTTGGTCAATAATGGCTTTATAACTGTGTTGGGTGTCGGTAGTGCGTTCACTATGCAAGATGTTTTGGATGGGAAATTGCATTATAGCCATGATGGCAGCGAACCGGATTTAGACCCTGCGAGTATTGGTGACAGCGTCAGTTTTGTCGTTTCTGACAGTAGCGGTGCTAATGAACCAAGCGTAAAGTTTGAGATGCATATTGTAGCGGTAAACGATGCCCCACAACTAGGCGGTATGGGCGGAACGTTGGATTTCGTGGAAGATGCACCTGCCACGGTGATTGATAGCCAGGTATTTTTTAGCGATGCCGACTTGGCCAATAACAACACTGATTTTAACAATGGCACCTTGACCGTCACCTTGACTGATGGCCTAGACCATAGCGCTGACCAATTGTACATTAGTGGGCAAGCCGGGATTAGCAGCGATGATTCAAACGCAATCTATTATGGCGGTATCCAGATTGGGAAAATAATCGGTGGGGGAGGCGGCCAATCTTTGGCTTTTGTCTTTAACGCCAATGCCACGGTTGCTAATGTACAGGTTTTAATCGAAAGCATCAGTTTCCGTAATACGGATACGGCCAATCCGGTGGAAGGTGTCCGCACGGTGGAGTTCGCCTTCAATGATGGGGGGGATGTCCTAAATGGCGGAGCAAATACCATTACGGCAAGCGCCTTTGTCAATGTCATCCGGGCCAATGATGCGCCTGTCTTGACCCCTATAAGCCCATTTATAGGCGTATTTACCGAAGATGAGCCAAACATCACCACGACGGTTGCGGCACTGCTGAATGATCCCTTGTCCACTTTTGGATTAACCATAAGTGATGTGGATGACGGTGCGGTGGCAGGCATCGCGATTACCCAATTGGCCAGCGGCAATGGCGTATGGCAATATAGCTTGGATGGCAGCATTTGGCATGCCATTGGCGGGGTTTCAACCTCCAGCGCCCTGTTATTAGGGGCTACCGACTTTATCCGCTATATCCCCGATGGTAAAAATGCCGATACCGCCAGCATCACCTATCTGGCTTGGGACCAAACTAGCGGCACTGCAGGTGGTCGGGCTGATACTACTCCCATTCATGGTGTAGTCCCTGCTGACATCTCAGCATTTTCTTTGGACAGTGATACAGCGACACTGTTTACCACTGATGTCAATGATGCACCCACTGGCATGGGTAATCTCATTCTGAGCAACACGACCGAAGACACCGCCAGCCCGATTGGCGCAGCAATCAACACGCTGGTGGGGCTGAATTTCCAAGATGTTGATACCGGCGCAAGCTTGGGGGGTGTGGCGGTTATTGGTAACACGGCAAACGCGGTTAGCCAAGGGGTCTGGCAATATACTACGGAGGGTAATTGGCGGGACATTGGGACGGTGGGTGACAATGACACGGCATTAGTTTTATCCGCCTCCACCTTGGTGCGGTTCGTGCCAGTGGCCGATTATAACGGTAGCCCCCCTAGTTTGGTGATTAGGGCATTGGATAACATCTACGACGGGCCATTCAGTTCCACTAGCGCCCAAGGCTTTGGCCAAACCCGGGTGAACATTTCTAGCACGACTAATGGTGGTAGCACGGCGGTTTCAGCCAACACCAACACGCTAGGCACTACGGTCACAGCAGTTAATGATGCCCCAACCATTAGCGCAAATAAATTTATCACCTTAGGCGTTATTGAAGGGACAATGCAGGTGATTGCCGATAATTTGCAAGGCCTGATAGTCGTTGATGATATAGAGGCGGCGCGTAATGAAGGCCCAGTGGGCAACCGAGGGCAGGTTTCAGTGACTATCGCGGTACCCAATGGGCTAAGCCATGGCACAGTGACTTTAGGTGCAACAACGGGCATCACGATTACGGCGGGTGCGGACAACACCAACACGGTGACCATTAAAGGCACGCTGGCAAATGTCAATAACGCCCTGGTTGGCTTAGGGTTTACCCCCGGTGTAGACACCAATTTGTCGGAAACCGTCACCGTCACGGTTAATGATCTGGGCAATAATGGTACTGGCACCACCTTGCCAGCCTTGACCGCGACCCAAACCATTACTGTCACCAACATTAGCCCAAGCAATACGGCGCCAACCGTGACGGTTCCCGCCACAGTCAGCGCTACAGAAGACACCACATACAACTTTAGTGGCGGGGTTATTAGGATTGCAGATGGAGATGTGCGCAGCACCGACATTATCCAGCTTACCGTGAATCTGTCGTCTGCGGGCACCTTCAGATTTAGCGGCGCAAGTGGCTTATTTCTCGATGATAAAGGGGGAATCCCTTACACCTTAACCAATGAGCCTGCTGGCGCTGATGTCATCGTCTATGGCACATTAAGCAATCTGAATGCTGCTTTGAATGGCTTGAGTTATACACCAACCAGCAACCTTAACTCCAATAATCTAGGCAGTGATTATATTGGCGGCGCCTTTGCCGGGCACGTGCACCTCGTCATTACCGTCAATGATAGGGGGTATGGGGAAAACGGTGTGCAGGTAAAGCCGCTTAGCAGCCCACCCACAACCGTAGATATTACCGTCAATGCGGTTAATGATGCGCCGACTATTGTTGGGCCGACTGGCAACAGTGCTTATACCGAACAAAATGCCCCAGTGGTTATAGGGGCAGGGGTGGTTGTCACGGACAACATAGACGATACCCAATTATCAGGCGCCACCGTTACGGTCAGTAGCAATTTCCGAACTGGGGATGTGCTTGCCGCCACGGTCACAGGAAACATAACGGCCAGTTATGATACCAATACCCACCAACTAACCTTGGCGGGTGTGGACAGCATCGCCAATTATAACCAGGTATTACAGTCGGTGACTTTTAGCAATGCCAGCAACAATAACCCAACATCATCAGGTGCAAACACCCGGACTATTGCTTGGCAAGCGACCGACAACAATGCTGATGCCGCCAGTAATGGTAGACAGCTAAGTAATGTGGTGAACAGCACCATCAACTTTACCGCTGTCAATGATGCCCCGCAATTGGACCTGAATGGATTATTTAACCTCAGTATTGACGTGACCGCCACATGGAATGAGCTTGCCAATGCCCCACATGTTCCGGTCACAATCACAGGCAGCGGTTTACTGGTTGATGCAGATAACCTCAATATGACCCAGCTAGTCATCGTTGCGACAGGTGTTGCCGATGGGGACAGCGAAGTAATCAAAATCGGTGGCACTAACTTTTTATTGGGAACCAGTGTCAGCAATGTCGATGTGGGCAGTTTTTTGATTTCCTATGACAGCATAATAAAGACATTTACGATAGTCCCTGATGGCGCTTCTTTTGCTAATTCAACCACTTTTCAAAGTTTAGTCCGGGGTATAACCTACACCAACACCACCGATAACCCCACCGATGGCGACCGAAAATTTAAATTTACCATCACCGATGCCGGTGATGATGATGGTGCGGCCATAGGCAACGAATTGAGCAGTTTCCCCCCAACCGCCACTGTTAATGTCAACCCCGTCAATGACCAACCCGTCATCACTGGCTTTAGCCCCGCCACTTTTTTTGAAAATGCGGTCAATGCAACTCCCGCCATTATAGACGGCGACATTACCCTAATCGACATTGATAGCCCCAATTATAACGGTGGCTCCTTGGTGGTCAGCGGTTTAATCGCGGGGCAAGATACCGTTTCAATAAAGTCGGGTGCTGGTGTGCAGGTTAATGGGGGCAATGTCGAATATGACATCGGTAATGGCAACTTTGTAGTGATAGGAACTTACAGCGGAGGCAACGGCACTAACTTTAGCGTCGTGTTTAATAGCAATGCAACAGTACAAATGGTCGAGCGCGTCATCGAAAACCTGAGTTTTGCCAATAATTCCAATGACCCTGTTTTGCAACGTACCCTGACTATAGCCTTAAATGATGGGGGGGCCGGGGCAACCCAAACCACATCCGCTGTGGTCACCATCAAAACGGATAATGACGCGCCCATCCTAAGCGCCAGTGTGTTGGGCGGGACATTCACTGAACAAGGCATCAACCCTATTCCTTTAATCAGTGGTGTCATAACTTTAAGCGACCCTGACAACCCCGCTAACTTTTTTACAGGCGGTGCAGGTTCGATCACTGTGGCCTTAGACAGCTATGTCGCTGGCGATAAACTGACAGTGCTGAACCAAGGGGCGGCAACCGGGCAAATTGGTGTTGCCGGTAATGTGCTGAGTTATGGTGGGGTGGCTTTTGCCAGTTTTTCCGGTGGTAACGGTTCTGATTTGGTCATCACGTTTAATTCCAGCGCTGCAACACCGGCCGCCGTGCAAGCCCTGCTCGCCCAATTACGCTACAGCTCAAACAGTGACAACCCAACGGCGAATAACACCGTCCCAGAACGGGTATTTAGCATTACCCTCAACGATGGTGGTAACAGCAAAGATACCGCCTCGACTAGCACTGCCTTGACCAGCACAATACGCGGAACCATTACTATCGCGGCGGTTAATGACGTGCCAATCATAACGGTGTCAGGAACCGCAACTTATACCGAAAATGCGGCTGCAACCTTAGTGGATGCGGGTGTGACGCTAACGGATGCCGATGACAACTTTATGTTTGGCGGCACAGTCACCATTAGCGGCAACTTTTTGGCGGGCGATGTATTGGCCATCACCGAAGTTAGCAATATCACAGCGGGCTATAATCCAGATAACGGGGTATTAACCTTGTCTGGTAGGGATACCGTGGCCAACTATCAACAGATTCTGCAAAGCCTGACCTATCGTAACGTCACGGATGATCCTACGGACAACAACACCAAAACCACCCGAACCCTGACGTACAGCCTGACTGATGACAACTCCAATTTAGTGGGCGCAGCCACCGGAATAGCGGTTAAAACCATAAATGTGACCCCATTAGCCGATGCGCCTGTGCTAACAGATGTTGCGGCCATACCAACTTACGTCGAGCAACAAGCCGCCATCATTATCAATGACAAGATAGTGGCCACTGACGCAGACGATACCCATTTGACAGGGGCAATTGTCACGATTAGTGCAGGCTACACCTTGGGTGACGTGCTGGGTTTTACCAACCAGAATGGCATTACCGCAGTCAGCAATAGCGATGGGGTTTTAACCCTGACTGGGCTTGCCACCTTGGATAATTATACAACGGCACTGCGTTCAATTACCTTCAGTTCAAATTCAGACCAGCCAACCTTAAACAGTTCAAGCCGTACCGTAACATGGCAAGTCTTTGATGCCAATTCAGAAGATTTGGGTGTTGCCAGCAGCAATAAACTGACTAGCGTAATTAATATAACTGCGGTTAATGATCTGCCTGTTGCGGTAGCGGATAGTAATGCGGTCAACGAAGACTTAACTATTAATGTTAATGCCACCGATGGCGTGATCTTAGGGGCAGGGGCTGACAGCGACATCGATAACACCGCAGCCAGTCTGCGGGTTAATGCCGTCGCGTCAGGCGCCGTCACCAGCCTGATTCCCGGCAGCGGCGTCGGCACCACGATCAACGGCACTTATGGCCACCTGACCCTAAACGCCGACGGCAGCTACAACTATACCGCCGACAACGCCAACGCCTTGGCCGCAGGCGCCAGCGCCAGCGACGTGTTCAGCTACAGCGTCCTAGACCCAGACGGCGGCGTCTCCAACATCACCACGCTGACCATCACCGTTACCGGTAAAAACGATAACCCGGTTGCCAACCCCGACCAAGGCGCGGTCAACGAAGATGCCACCCTCAGCGTTAGCGCCGCCAACGGCGTGATTCTAGGCGTCGGGGCCGATAGCGACTTGGACAACGCCGTTACCAGCTTAAAGGTCAATGCCGTGGCCGCAGGCACAAACACACCCAGCCCCAGCGCAGTTGGCACCACGATCAGCGGCACCTACGGCCACCTGACCCTGAACGCCGACGGCAGCTACAACTATACCGCCGACAACGCCAACGCCTTGGCCGCAGGCGTTACCGCCAGCGATGTGTTCAGCTACAGCGTTGCCGACCCCGATGGCGGCGTTTCCAACATCACGACGCTGACCATCACCGTCACCGGTAAAAACGACAACCCGGTGGCCAACCCCGACCTAGGCGCGGTCAACGAAGATGCCGCCCTCAGCGTCAGCGCCGCCAACGGTGTGATCTTGGGG
>JAPLRR010000036.1 GCA_026399075.1 Methylococcales bacterium | reverse complement strand
CGGTGTCGATCCATTGGTATAGTTCTGGGTGGCGAGACATGGCGGTACCTTCGGTAAATAGATGTTGATGACTCTCATCAATTTACCTCAACGCACTGTCTCGTCATACTTTTTATTAAAAACCTACACGTGTAAGGGGAGAGGGTTGGGGTGAGGGGGATTTAATGTCGCTTTACTTCCTTCGTTCTCTATAGCTATGTATTGTGCTAGGCGTGTGCGGACAAACAAACCTCAATATGAGCCACCAAGCTTTCCATTGCTTGACCCGATTCTGTATCGACAGCAAGCACAAACGGCTGTTCTTCGGCTGACAAGGGCTGAGCCGTATGCCGCTGGTGTTGGAGCACGTCCAGGGTTGCTTCTGAAGCATCATTTTGCCGCTGGCTAACACGGCTGTCCAAAGTGTCATCCGAGGCCAAAAAATCGATGATAATAAAAGCCACCCCGTATTCATGGGCCAGTTGCAAAAACGCCTGGCGCTGCGCCGACTTAAGGAAGGTGGCATCAATGATGGCGGTAAAGCCAGCCTCAAGGACTGTTTGGGCACAGCCTAACAGGTGCTGGTAGGTATCATCGCTGGCTTGTGGGGCATACAACCCGCTCCCCAATCCACTTCCGGTTTGTTGTTGCGCCTGAAAACCAAACAGCCGCTTACGCTCTATGTCAGAACGGATATGCACGGCGCCGAGTTTTTCGGCCAAAGCCTTGGCATAAGTTGATTTGCCGGAACCTGAAACCCCATGGGTAATGATCAACGCCACTTTATGCGCTTGGCTAAACCGTGCTGCCAAGTTTGCAAATGCCAGATATTTTGGATCGGGTGCTGTGACTTGCCCTTGCTGCACTTGGCGTAACAAGGACACTTTGGCGCACACCAGGGCGCGGTAAACCAAGTAATAACGCAGCAGGACTAAGCCTTGGTAATCGCCAGTGTGTTGCAGATAACGGTTGAGTATACGGTAAGCGTAAGCTTCATAATCAAAATACACCAAATCGACAAACAAAAAGGCAATCTCACTGATGACATCCACCCAACGTAACTTGGGGTTAAACTCAATACAATCAAACAAGGTGACTTTGCCATTAATGAGCGTCATATTGCTTAAATGCAGGTCGCCGTGGCATTCGCGGACATGGCCTTGTTGTTTACGTAGCTGCATAAAATCGGCTTTGCGCTGCCATTTTGCATCACCCCATTGCTCAAGAGCCAGTAGTTGCCCTTGCTGGTCATCAGGCACTAGCGGCCTAAGCGCGGTAAAGTTTTCCACAAACCAATGCCGGATACAACGGCTGTCGCCATAATCTGAAGAGTGATCAGTTCTGGCAACAATTTCATGGAAGTTGGCAATAATATCGGCAATTTGGTCACAATCAGCGGCTGACAACTGCCTGCCCTCAGCAAGCTCACTCAGCGTACAAGCTGCGGGGAATTGCAACATCTTAACGGCGTATTCGATAGCCTCACCATCGCCGCCTATTGAGGGTTTTTCAGGTGTCCCCGTAATCGGCAGCACATCAAGATATAAATCAGCGGCTAAACGCCGATTGAGCCGCAGTTCTTCTTGGCAGAAAAAGCGCCGACGCTCCAGCGTGGAAAAATCCAAAAAACCAAAATTTACGGGCTTTTTGATTTTGTAAGCGTACGTTCCGGTCAGCAATACCCAAGAAATATGGGTTTCAATAAGGCTAACAGCCGCAACCTCATGCGGGTAGGCATCTGCCCTTAGTAAAGCATGAATCAACTCAGAACCGCTACCGTTACCAACCATGGTTATTTAAAACGGCTAATTAACTGGTAATTGATTTCAGCAAGGTCAAATGCTTCTGGATCAAATTCGTCGCCTAGCCATTCCAGCATCTCTTCATGCTGAGGATGCTTAGGGTCAGCGAGGGTTTCCAACAGCTCTACATAACCCCAAATGCCGCCGCAATCTTCGGGCGGACAGGCGCGATTGCCCTTAATGCAAAGGGGTAGGGTCACGCAATCATCAAACGGCAGAATTTTTTCCAGCAGTATTTTGTGTTGCCAGTTGTCACCAAAATCATAGATGTAGTTCATCGACTCTTTTTCATGGGTGAGCAATTGGGAAAGTTTGTACTTGCTTTCATTTTCCATCTCAAACTCCTCATCAGGCACCCCATAATAGGTTTGACGGAATTCAAATTGATGCAAATGGTAATTTTCCCAACCCATGGCTGTTTGCACCACACCATGGAAGGTGTTTAATTTCATGGTACTAGGCACCAACACCCTCCGCCAAATCGGCGGCTTGGCTCCTTTTAAGCTTATTTTGATTTGGTAAATGGCTTTGGTTTGTTTAGTGGCCATGCGATTCTCCGTTATTTGAACATTTTAGCTGAAAGTTTTTGCCCTTAGTTTCATTATACAATAACTCTATAAATACAAAGGTAGCGCCCTTAAAGTGCAGTAAGTATAAAGCACCCTCTTTGAAAAAAGCCGGGTTAATGGCGGGAATCAAGCAGATTGAATGTTCTGAAACTATCCCACCGTTAGCGTTGAAGTCCAACCGCCAGATCCCTGAAGGAGGCCAGCGCAGCTTCAAGGTGCTCAATGATTTCAAGCTGTAAAACATATGGGGGAGGCAAATCATCGAGATTGTCGAGCGTGTCGTCCTTTAGCCAAAAAATATCCAGACTGGCTTTGTCACGGGCGATCAGCTCAGCATAAGTAAAATACTTGAAGCGTTCGGTTTCTTGGCGTTCATGCCGATTTTCAGGGTGATAGCTGTCGATAAAATCGCGTAAATCGTCCAATTTCAAAGTTTTGGTTTTCAGCGTGAAATGCTTATTGGTGCGGAGATCGTAAATCCACACTCCTTTGGTATGCACCTTGCCGTCTTTGGGTTTGGCATCAAAAAACAGCACATTCGCCTTCACACCTTGGGCATAAAAGATACCCGTAGGCAGGCGCAACAAAGTGTGTACGTCACAGTTTTCCAGCAGTTTCTTGCGGATTTTCTCACCTGCGCCGCCTTCAAATAACACATTGTCCGGCAATACCACGGCGGCTTGTCCGGTGTCTTTCAGGATGGTGACAATATGTTGCAGAAAATTAAGCTGTTTATTGGAGGTGGTTTCCCAAAAATCCTGCCGCTCATAAGTCAGCGCGTCTTTGTCTTCCTCGCCGTCCCCATTGGTGATAGTCATGCTGCTTTTCTTGCCGAAGGGCGGATTGGCCAACACATAATCAAACCGTTTGCCCGGATCACCAATCAAGGCATCCGCACGTTCCACAGATGGCTCGCCATCGAGTTCGCCGATATTATGCAAAAACAAATTCATCAAACACATGCGCCGGGTGTTCGGTACGATCTCATTGCCTTGAAAAGTGTTATGGCGCAAAAACTCCTTTTGTTTTTTATCCAGCTTATTGCCGGGACGGGTCAACCAATGGTATGCGCCCAGAAAAAAACCACCGGTACCGCAAGCCGGATCAGCGATGGACTTCATCGGCTCGGGGCGCACACACGCCACCATCGCCTGAATCAGCGCCCTCGGAGTAAAGTATTGGCCTGCACCGCTTTTGGTATCCTCGGCATTCTTTTGCAGCAAGCCTTCGTATAAATCACCCTTGGTATCGGCATCCATACCCACCCAGCTTTCCGCATCAATCATTTGCACCAACCGTGACAGCTTGGCCGGGTCTTGAATCTTGTTTTGCGCCTTAAAGAAAATTGCGCCCAACATACCCGGCCCATTACCCAATTTGTGTAGCGTCGCCAGATAATGCGCTTCCAGCGGTTCACCCACCTTACTGCGCAAACTGGCCCAATCGTAACCTTGTGGAATATGGGTATCGCGGTTGTAAGGCTCTTGCGCGTACTCATGCGCCATTTTCAAAAACAGCAAATAAGTCAGTTGCTCCAAATAATCGCCATAACCCACGCCGTCGTCACGTAAGGTGTGGCAAAAATTCCAGACTTTTTGGACTAGGGAAGAAGTATTCATAAATTGCCAACTAACAGTTCTTGTTCCAAGCGCCGAATCCCAGCTATCAAATTCTTAAAACTAGCTGAGCGCGTATTGTTCAATTCAATGTGCCCACCAATAGCCCTTGAACCGGCGATTTTTTCGTAAACTTGCCCAGTCAGCTGTTTTAGCTCACGGCTTGGGCTACCCAAAATGTCGGGGGTGCGAAACTTACTCGTGTTTTGTTTTTTCGACAGACCAGATACCGCCAATGCCCGTTCGACCGCCGCCAAATCAGCCAGATAAAAAGCCTCAAGTTCACGGCAAGCCAAGCGCACTAGGCAATTTTCAGCTTTCCCAGTTTCATGACAGAGATCGACCAATCGCTGTTTCAATGCCTGACAATCAGGGTGACTATCCAAATCCCTCAGCACGATAAAACGGGCATGACGGTTTTGGTAGCCACGGATGCGTTTTACTAACTGCTTTTCCAGATCGTGTTTACCTTCAAACGGAATTAGGCGAACACTAATTTCGGCACTTAATAGCCGTGGCAACAAAGTTTCGAGCAAGGCTTTCGCCGATGCCTCTTCTAATAGGAAGACCAATTCTTTCATTGCGGATCGACCCCATCAAAAAAACCCTGCTTCCATAAATAACCCAGCTGATCGCCTTCAGCCATATAAGCCACAATTTGCGCATTATCCTTAGCGCGATGGATTTCGGTAAAACCGTTTTTCTTCACCAGCCAGCACACTTCGTGCAGCTCGGCCGCATTCAAAAAATCTGGCGAATGGGTAGAAACAAACACCTGCCCCCCCCGGTTTGCGTAACTTCTGAATTCTTCGGCCAGCTCCGCCATTAACTGCGGGTAAAGCTGGTTTTCCGGCTCTTCAACGCACAGTAAAGGATGAGGGCTAGGATCATATAACAACACCAAGTAAGCGAACATCTTGATAGTCCCATCGGACACGTATCGATCCAGAAACGGTGTTTTGAACGATCCGTCCTGAAACCGAAGCGTTAAATAACCGTCGTCCATTAATTTGGGCTCGACCGAACTGATGCCAGGAACCCGCTTCGCCATGATGTTCAGGACTTTTTGAAAAACGGCTGGATACTGTTCGTGCAGATAACGCGCGACCAGCGGTAAATTGTCGCCGGTTTCCGATAAATGTTCGATGATGCCAGCCGCCTCTTTGCGCCCCCTAGCCGAATTAATATGAAAATCTGACACATGCCAGTTTTCAATCAATTGCCTAAAAGCATTGGCGGCCTTAAAGCGCTCGAATTGGCCCAGACCTTTGATAGCCAGGGTATCTGGCGCTACTTTTTGATTTTCGCGGGCAAGCTCCTCATCAGTTTTGTTGAAATCTTCCTCGTTGGTGATGGCATAGCCTTCGCCTTTGGAAAAATCCAGAAAATGGTAAGGACTGCCATACTGTCCCCGCTTATACCGCAACAATTCACGATGTACGACCGCTTGCCCCGATAGTTCAGCAATTTCCAGCGAATAGGTCACCAAGCGGTCGATGCCGGAAATTTTCATTCGATACTGCAATTCGATCAAAATAGTATCCGTCTCCGGATTGCAACCACGACTAAGCACTTCCCGAAACCGTCCACGTTTGTCCAAAGCTTGGCGCACATTGGATTTCAAACAGTCATGTAGAAAGCCAAACACATCGAACAACGTGGATTTACCCGAACCGTTGGCACCGACCACGATTAAGAATGCGGGCAAGTCCTTAACGTGGAAATTTTGGAACGCTTTAAAGTTTTGCAGGCGTATCGATTCAATTTTCATCATAAATGTCCTCTACGGCTCAAAGGCGAGACCGTTTGGCAGGGGGTTTCACAAGTTGGCGCTGGTTACGGATGCGCCCTAATAACACGCTAGCTGGTTCGTCGTTGGGGTCTTGCGGTACTAACTGGCCGGAGAACGCGGCTTTGAGGATGTTTTTGCGTTGGGCGGCGGATTGTTTGAGAGAAATTTCAATTGCCGCCTCTTGTGCAACAGCTTCAGCGTTTGCAACTGAAACCATTTCCATAATACGGTCTTGCTCTTGTATTGAAGGTATCGGGACAGCAAGATTTGTAAATCGTCCCAAACTCACCTTTTTTTGAGCAACGCCTTGCGTCATTGGCTCAATTTGTCGTTGGCCTATGTATGAATTGATTACACTTTTTAAAAACTCAGGACGCATAAGTCCTCCCCAGCAGCGCACTTTGATGCAGTCAGCAGTAATGATCGCTGGCGGCTGGTCATCTGGGTAAACATCTGCATCACCTGGTGGTTCACCCATTTTTGTAATCAACACATCACCGGCGGAAACGCTATGCGCACTGAGTTCACCAGCTTTTTCTAGCGTCACGTATTTGGTATACGCCCCACCATAATTGCCTGAACGAATGTTGCGTACGAAGACAAGTGGCACACCTGCTTCCCTGTAGTCCGGCACTCTAAGGTTGCTTCCGAAAGGTCCAATCGAAAGACTGTATCGCTCGTCGGATGCGATCTGCTCAACACTCGCCCAAACCCACCCCTCCGGCAATTCTGGCAAATCGGTGGTATCGGGTTTGACAGGTCCGGGGTATTTGCTTTGCCAGTCTTTGGGTGGGGTTTTGCCTTGTTCCTTAAATTTGGCAAGTTGCTTGGCTTCCCAGCGGGCGCGGCGTTCGGTGAGGATGCGTTGCAGCAGTTCAGCGCCGGTTTCGAAAGGCACTGACTGCTCTTGCCCCCTCTCCCCCGGTTCCTCTCCCGCGAGGGGAGAGGGGAGGGTTTTGCTTGGTGGGGCGTTTCTCAAGACAGGATTTTGTTGCAGTGTTACGGACTGCGCTTGCCCCCTCTCCCCCAGCCCCTCTCCCGCGAGGGGAGAGGGGAGGGATTGGCTTGGTGGGGTGTTGCTCAAATTAGGGTTTTGTTGCAGTGTTACGGACTGCGATTGCCCCCTCTCCCCCAGCCCCTCTCCCACAAGGGGAGAGGGGAGTGGATTGCTTGGTAGGGCGTTCCTCAAATTAGGGTTTTGTTCCGATAAGGTGGCTTTTTTTTCAAAATGGTGCGGCTGATAGCTAGCCGCAGCATCATTAATGCCATCGGCACAAAAAGCCCCTCTCCCTTTATGGGAGAGGGGTTGGGGAGAGGGTGAAAGAACACTGCGCTGCTCGCGCCAATGCTGAGTAAGCTTACCTTCCACCGCTGCTTTGAGTAACGATTGCCGATATTGCTCCAGTTTTTTTTGCGCGGCTTTCAGTTCGGCTACGCCTGCGTCTAGGTCTGAGAGGAGTTCTTCTAGTTTTTTGACGATGCGGGTTTGTTCGTTGGCCGGGGGCAATGGAAACGGCGCCACCTCAAATTTACCCTTATTGATTATCGCAACTGTTGTGGCTGATGAGTTTTCTTTAAGCCATGGAGCGAGTGTTTGAGAGTAATAGAAACCATACTCTGGCAAAATATGTGGGTCAAAGATGACCGCATTGATCTGCTGATTAGTCGCGCTGAAATTCTTAGTGATAGCGGTTTTGCCGAGAATGCCGATACAAGACACGAGCACTGATTTAGCAGGAAGAAGCCGCGCCTTTTCAAGCCCTATTTCTGACAAAGTTTCAGGTGCTTCGCCAACTGGCAGATTATTTAACTGCGGAGGCTTAAAAAACGGAACTTCACCACCATAATTTTCGGCATTCGAGGTTGGCGGCGTGTTTCCAGTAACAACTTCCGCAATATCTTGAAATGTTGCCCAATTCCAGGTTCGTGGAATTCGATACAAACCGCTCATTCCTCAGCCCCCTCTCCCCCGGCCCCTCTCCCACGAGGGGAGAGGGGAGGTTTGGGATGATGCGCTGTGCTTGTTGAGACCTGCCCCGCTGGGTCAGGCTTTAGCCCCTCTCCCTTCATGGGAGAGGGGTTGGGGAGAGGGTGATAATTCAACTTTTGCCAAATCACCTCCAACACCCCTTCCCGCTGCTGCGTCCATTGATTGTTCCAAAAACGCAGGACGGTAAAACCCTGCCCGCTTAGCCATTGGTCTCGGGCGGTATCGTAAGCTTGGTTGTCTTGGTGTTGGCTACCGTCCAGTTCCACGATTATTTTCATACTAAAACAAACAAAATCGACAATATAGCGGCCTATGGGTGCTTGGCGGCGAAATTTAAAGCCGCTGAAACGCTTGGCGCGCAATTCCTGCCACAATTCTTGCTCGTGTGGGGTTTGGTTCCGGCGCAATTCGCGGGCGCGTTGGATCATGTCATCACTCATGCCACTAACTCCTGGTTCATTTCTGCCATCAAGCTATCCAAATCTCTACCAAACACCGCCCAAACCTTCTGCAAGCCGCCTTTATCCGCCAGTTCGGCATAGTCAAAATCATCACGGCTGATGCTGCAACTGCTGGCGATGTGGTCTTTGATCAGGCGTAGCCATTCGGTTTGTTCGGTAGTAAAGGCGGTGGTGCGTTGGGCGTTGTGGCGGAATATCCATTCTTGAAAGCGTTTATCGACTTGGTCGCTAAAGGGTTTCAGTTCCTTATCCAAGCCTATCGCAAAGCGTATTAAGGCAATTAAGTCGGTGAGTTGGCGTTTGCTGCCTGCGCCTTTGACTTGGCTGGTTTGTACGCGGGCGTAAGCGCCCCATAGGCGTTCAGTGGTCAGCATCAGCGGCGGACGGCTCAGGGCATCGTGTAAGTTTTCGATCATGTCGTAGGTGAGTTGTCGCCGTTGCAAGGGTTGTTGGTAAAAAAAGCTTAAGGCGGCGATTTCGTCTTTATGCTGTTGAATATAGTCGGCAAAGGTTTGGATAACTTTTTCGGCTTGGCCTTGGGCTTGTTCGCTGTAACCGGAAAAGGTGACTTGGTCGAGGTTGAGGTGGTCTAGCAATTGTTCGCGTTCGCGGCGGGCGGATTCGATTTGTTCGCGCAGTTCGGGTTGGTCAAATGGCCCGCAGGCAGCGGCCACACGTTGGGCACGGGCGGCGGCGATTTCGGTTTCGGTTAGCGTGTCTTCGCTACGGGTAATGCCTTGGGCTTTGGCAGTAGCCAGTGCGGCTTCGATGATTTTGTCCGGGTCAATTGCGGTAATCAGTTGTTTGGCAAGTTGACTGAGCGGGATGCCGTCGGATTCTTTTTCGATGCGGGCCAAGGCTTTGTCGTCCAGTTGTTTGGACAAGCGCACCAAGCGGTTGGCAAGACTCAAGATCGTGTCATCGTCACGGTGGCCAATGGCGATGCCTTGCAGTAAATCTTTCAGGGCAAGGCCGGGCTTTTTCTCCAGTGGGCGGGATTCGGTTTTAAGTGATTTCTCCACGCCAACGGCATCGATCAGCACAAAACGGGTTTTGGCGCTGTCGGCGCTATTGCTGACGCGTTTTAAGTCATCAAACCCCAAACTACGGACTCCTCGGCCTTTCATTTGTTCGTAATAGCCCCTGCTACGCACATCGCGCATGAACAGCAGCACTTCCAGTGGTTTAACGTCGGTGCCTGTGGCGATCATGTCCACAGTGACGGCGATGCGTGGGTGGTAATCGTTGCGGAAGCTGCTGAGAATGCTGTCCGGGTCTTCTTCGGCTTTGTAAGTGACTTTTTTACAAAAGGCGTTACCTTGGCCGTAGACCTCGCGGACTATGTTAATGATGTCGTCGGCGTGGCTGTCGGTTTTGGCGAAAATCAGGGTTTTGGGGGTTTCTTTACGGCTGGGGAAAATTTGGGTTTCCACCGCTGTTTTCATGGCTAGGATCACTTGGCGTATCTGGCTGAGGTTGATGACGGAGCGGTCTAGCTCTTTGCCCGTGTATAGCATGTCTTCTTCAGTTTCGGCCCAACGTTTTTTGCGCGTTTGTCGTTCACGGTGATCAACCCATTCCTTGGCTTTAAGTAGCGCCCCTTTTTGGGTGATTTCGGTTTCAATCTCAAAAACATCGTAAGCCACGTTGACCCCGTCGGCCACCGATTGCTCATAGCTGTATTCGGCGACGATGTTTTCATTGAAAAATCCAAAGGTACGTTTGTCCGGCGTGGCTGTTAGGCCAATTAGGTAGGCATCAAAGTAGTCTAGCACCTGCTTCCATAAGTTGTAGATGGAGCGGTGGCATTCGTCGATGATAATAAAGTCAAAGGTTTCGACGGGAATGGCCGGGGTGTAATGCACTAACTTAGCTTGTTTTGGGCTTTGCTGTAGCTCGTTAAGCGAAATATCTTCAGCGGTATCGTCGATAGGCTCACCTGACAAGATCGAATACATGCGCTGGATGGTCGAGATGCAGACCTGCGCATGGGGATCAATGGCCGAAGAGGTCAGGCGCTGCACATTATAAAGCTCGGTAAATTTTCGTCCGTCGTCTGGCGGCGAGTAGGCCATGAATTCCTGATGCGCTTGCTTGCCCAAGTTGCGGGTATCAACCAAGAACAATAGGCGTTTGGCCCCACCGAACTTTAGCAAGCGGTAGACCGAGGTAATGGCGGTAAATGTTTTGCCTGCGCCAGTGGCCATGTGGACAAGGGCGCGGGGCTTGTTCTGGGCCAGGGATTTTTCTAGCCCTGTAACGGCGCTGACTTGGCAATCGCGCAGCTTGTAGGCGGGTAATGCGGGCATTTGTTCGGCCAGTCGGCGACGCAGCGTTTCTGGTTGGGCCGACCATAAGCCCAGTTGTTCCGGCTTAAAAAAGTGGAATACTTCGCGTGAGCGGGGTATGGGGTCGCGGCCATTGGTAAATCGGATGATCTGGCCGGTGCTTTCGAACAGGTAAGGCAATGGCGTGGTTTGCAACCGCCATTTCAGGGTAGCATTGGCGTAACGCCCAGTCTGGTTTTCGGTTACGGTAAGGTTCTCGCCAGCTTCATCACGCTTGGCTTCAATCACCCCCACGGCTACGCGGTTGACGAACAGCACGTAGTCCGCAGGCCCGGTGTCAGTGGGATATTCACGCACCGCAACGCCCAAACCGACAGCTAAGTTGATTTGGCTCATAGCCTGTATCGTCCAGCCCGCCCGTTCGAGTTTCTGGTCGATCAGTTGGCGTGCTTTGGCTTCCGGCGGCATGTTGGTTTGTCCTTGCTCAATTTCCACTAAAAATCGTCCAGAGGTTCCCTGTTTGTTGGAAAATTTATTGCCATTGCCCGTTTGCCAGTTGAGGTTAGCTTGTCGTAGGACATACCAGTATTTGCGGGCTGTTATGTCAGCCTATCCGTTTGGCCCTTTACGATCAACTTACACAAGTCAGAAAGCGCCTTCTCCCTCAGGGAGAAGGTTGGGATGAGGGGGTTTAACTACTTGATTTTATCCCCTCACCCCAATCCTCCCCCACAGGGAGAGGGGGCTATGTGCCGCACAATTTATTGTTTTTATATGCTTTACCTAACTGTGACAAGGTAACTCAATCAGAAGGGGATGCCATCATCATAAGGTGCATCGAAATTATCATAGCCAGTTGCTTGTTGCCGCGCGGGTGCTGGTTCACGCGCCGCCGATGGTGGGTAGCTTTGTTGGGGCTGGCTGGACTCATTACGCTTGCCGACCAAATCAACAATCGTGGCATTCAAATCCAGGCTGGTTTTGGTTGTACCATCATTAGCCCGATATTCACGCTGGGTTAGCTCACCAGATACAAAAACTTGTTGGCCTTTTTTAAGGTAATCCTTAAGTGAGCCTTCCGCGCGCTTACCAAACAAGGCCACTTGTATCCATAAGGTTTGCTGCTTATCACCAAAACCAATATTGTTGGCCACAGTGAAACTTAACACGGCCATCCCGGACTGGGCATACCGGACTTCAGCATCACGGCCCACTGTACATACCCCACTAAACACATTACTCATCTTTATCCCTTACTTAAATTAACAATACTGTTATTATCGGTTGCTTTGGGCTAGCGTCCAAAATAAAAAATATTTTTTTAGCCAGCATTTTGCAAAACCACTTAACGCCCAGAAAAATCCAACTCAACCTTGCCATCCACTAGCTTTAGATTGGCTTCAAACTCCGTGCCTTTAGCCGATTTAAAGCCTTTTAAAACACCTGTTTCACCTTTGCCCAGCAATTTTTTGGCCATGGATGGGCTTATTTTTTTGTGGGCAATCGTCTTCCAAATGACTGCCTTACAACCGTTACGCCATTCGCTACAGCTATAGGCTTTCGGTGTTTCAATAATCTTTCCGTTACACAATGGGCAATTTGCTAGCACATCACCTAGGTTTTGTAGCGCCGGGGTTTGGGGTTTGGCAAAACCTACTTCACCAGCGGCACTAAGGGTAAGCGGGGCATGAAACACCAAACCCCCGGTATTGATGGCATAAGCACCCAGAGTCCGGCCCAATTGTAGCAATTGGCTAGCCATATCGCGGCTAATGGTCAGGCCAAATGCCTGCTTCCATAATACAAATTTACAACCTTGTTTCCATTGGCTACAACCATAACCTTGTTTACCTTCAATAATGACGTGTTGGCAGGCAGGACAACGGCCCAACTGGCTAGCGTCATAAAGCGGCTGGTCGGCCCCGTCGGTTATTTTTTGGGTAAATTCGATAATCTCGGCCATAAATTGCCCGGGATCATAAGCCTGATGCTCTATTTTTTTTAGCTTGGCTTCCCATTCGCCGGTCATCGCCGCTGACTTTAGCGGCTCATCGGCGATGATGGAAATCAAGTAGCGGCCTGCTTCGGTGCTTAGCAACAGCTTTTTTTGCCGCTGGATGTAGTTGCGCTTGATCAACACTTCAATAATCGCGGCGCGGGTGGCAGGTGTGCCCAAACCTTTTTCTTTCAGGGCTTCTTTGAGCGTTTCATCATCACAGGTTTTTCCGGCGGACTCCATCATCCCCAGCAAGGTCGCTTCATTATAGGCTTTGGGTGGCGTGGTTTTACCGGGCTTAATCGTCGGTTGCTGGCTTCCTGTTTCGCCTGGTACAAAAGGCGGTAAAATTTTACTGTCGCCATCTGTGGTAGCTTGATGGGCTTTGTACAAAACTTGCCAACCAGGTGCCTCGATAATCGTGCCTGTGGTTTTAAACGGTATCTGCAAAACTTGACCCAAAACCGTCGTGATTTGTTTGACGCAAGGTGGATAAAAAACCGCAATAAAACGCAGGGCAATCGCTTCATACACTTTGCCCTCGTCCGGCGTTAAAGACCCCGGCAGCGTGGTGGTGGGAATAATGGCATGGTGGTCGCTGACTTTGGCATCATTAAAATAGCGGCTGCCCATAGTGAGCTTATCAAAGTTCAATCCGGCGATGGGTGCTGCAAAATTGTGGCGTAATTTTTCCAGCAAGGCTTTGATGCCGGGCTTCATGTCTTCGGATAAACAGCGGCTGTCGGTACGAGGATACGTGCTGTGTTTTTTCTCGTACAATTGCTGGGCACAGCTTAAGGTGTGTTCGGCGGTAAAACCATACCGGACACTCATGTCCTTTTGCAATTCAGTCAGGTCATACAATAAAGGCGGGTGGGCCAACTCGCGCTTACCTTTGACTGAGGTGACTGCAAATGCCTGCCCTTCAATTTGCGCTAGCAACGCTTCAGCAGCGGCTTTTTGGTCAAAACGCCCGCCGACAAACTGAAAATCCGTTTCCCGATAAAGCGTATGCAGTTCCCAAAAATCTTTAGGGATAAAGTTGGCGATGTCACTATCCCTTTGGACAATCATCGCCAATACGGGGGTCTGAACACGGCCTATCGTCCACAATGCGCCTTGTTGGCCGAATTTGAGCGTATACAAACGCGTTGCGTTCAAACCCACTAGCCAATCGGATTCACTACGGCACTTAGCCGCCCGATAAAGGCCGTCGTAGGCGTGGCCATCCTGTAAGTGGGCAAAGCCTGTGAGTATGGACTCATCGGTTAAAGAGCTGATCCACAGGCGTTTAAATGGTTTTTGCTGGCAATTCGCCCATGCCAGTATATAGCGGAAAATCAGCTCGCCTTCCCGTCCCGCATCCGTGGCGCAAACCAGCTCATCCGCACTGGCAAACAGATGTTTGATGAGGTTCAATTGCTTTTGAGCAGACGCGTCACCCCGTGCTTTAAGGCCAAATTCTTGGGGAATGAGGGGCAAGGCAGCGAGCGTCCAGCGCTTCCATTCGGCATGATAGTCGTCAGGTTCTTTTAATTCGACCAAATGCCCAAACGCCCAGGTAATTTGATAACCGTTGCCTTCAAAATAACCATCCCGTTTATTGCTGATGCGTAGGCATTTGGCAATATCACGGGCGACTGAGGGCTTTTCGGTTAGGATGACTTTCATGGGGAGTTAAAGGATGGCCATAAGCTCAGGAATTTTACGGCAATGGCTTTAAGCAAAAGTGGCTGCTGCCGTCGAGGGAATACGCATCAACCCAACAACGTTTGGGGCCACTGGCAAGAAAAGCCTAAAGGCCCGCTCTTTACGGAGATATTGAAGATTGCTGATGAAACCTAATTGTTCAAAAACTAAGGAACGTGCAAGAAAAAGCTTACGCAAGTACGTGAAATGATTTTTCAGTGTAGGAGCGGCGTTATCCGCACTATGCGGATAACGCCGCTCCCACATGTGTTGAAATATTTTTCCACCACTACTTGGCTTTTGGATCACCTATCAAGTTAGGGTTTAGTGACCCAACTATCTCAAGTTAAATGAATTATCAATGATCTTACAAGCACCGTATAAATTCGAACGGGAATCAAGGGAGAGCATGCACTGAAAAATATTGCCTGTGGTCTTATTGAATACAAATGCCTCGTTACTGCCTACATAGTTGGCGGTGGTCAGCAGATAACCCGTTGAGCTATTGCCAGCCCTGCCAATAACAATACAACGCCCGGCGGGCACAGGTGGATAAACATAAGTAGTGCCGCCAGTTGAACAAACACTGATCGTGCCAGTGCTGACACTGACCTGCAAAATCCCATTGGCAAGCGGCGTTACCACAAGTTGCGGCGGTGTCGCCGCAAAAATTGCGCTGAATGGCATAAACAGTATGGCAGCTAAGGCCATAGCGCCAAAAAATGGCTTATTGTTGGTTTGTTTTGAAAGGTACATAAACATGCTCCTTTTAATTATGGCGCAGAAAAAGCAATTACTCGCCCAACTGCAATTGCATCCAAGGCACGACACTCGCCAAGGCCGCAGCCAATGCGCCGGGATTATTGCCGCCCGCTTGGGCTAAATCGGGTTTGCCGCCGCCTTTGCCGCCGACTTGGGTGGCGACAACATTGACCAAATCCCCCGCTTTTACGCGTCCCATGATATCTTTGGACACGGCAGCAACCAAACTGACTTTGTCACCTTCAACCACCGCCAACACTAGGGCGCAACTGCCCAGTTTGTTTTTGAGTTGGTCGGCCATGTCGCGCAGGGTTTTGCTATCAACATCCAACTTGACCGCCAATACTTTAATGCCTGCCACTTCGACGGCTTGCTTGCCCAATTCATCACCTGCTGAACTGGCCAATTTGGCATTGAGGCGTTCAAGTTGTTTTTCGAGGGCGCGGTTTTTTTCCAGCAATTGCTCAACTTTTTCCGCCGTTTTGTCGATAGGGCTTTTTAACACGCCGGCAATACGCCCTAAGGCTTGGTCACGGTGGGCTATCCAGTCGATACAGGCCGCACCAGTGACCGCTTCGATACGTCTTACACCCGCCGCCACACCGGTTTCGCTGATGATTTTAAAGCAACCGATGTCACCCGCGCGTTCAACGTGGGTGCCGCCACACAGTTCGGTGGAAAATGCGCCGATAGTCAACACCCGCACTTCATCGCCGTATTTTTCGCCAAACAAAGCCATTGCGCCCGCTTGTACGGCTTGGTCTTTGGCCATGGTTTGGGCGTTGACGGGGTTGTTTAAGCGGATTTGTGCGTTGACTAGGCGTTCTAGGGTGTCAATTTGGTCAGCGGTGACGGGTTCAAAATGGGCAAAGTCAAACCGTAGGCGCTCGGTATTCACTAAAGAGCCTTTTTGTGTGACATGTTCGCCTAAAGTTTGCCGTAGTGCGGCGTGTAGCAAGTGCGTAGCGGAATGGTTGAGTTCGGTGGCTTTGCGGTTTTCGGTATTGACCTGCGCCCCACAGACTTGACCTACACTTAATGCGCCGGACTTGACTTTGCCGGTATGCAAAAACAGGGTGCCAGCTTGCTTTTGGGTGTCGCTGACAGCAAACACGGCTGTACCCGCTGTGATTAGCCCGCTATCGCCAATTTGTCCGCCGGATTCGGCATAAAACGGGGTTTTGTCCAACACGACTAGGCCTTGTTCGCCTACGCTTAAGCTATCGACGGCTTGCCCTTCCTTAAACAAGGCGATGATATGCGCCTCATCGTGCAAGTGGGTATAGCCCGTAAATTCGGTTTGGCTGTCAAGTTTGATGTCTTGGTCGTAATCGGCGCCAAAACTGCTGGCGGAACGGGCGCGGTCGCGCTGTGCAGACATGGCGGTCTCAAAGCCGGCATGATCGACGGTCAAGTTGTTTTCGCGGGCAAAATCGGCGGTTAAATCGACCGGAAAGCCGTAAGTGTCGTACAGTTGGAACACGGTTTCGCCCGGGATGACCGTGCCTTCGAGTTTGGCGACACAGGCTTCCAAGATTTTCATGCCCTGACCTAAAGTTTCGGCAAAGCGTTCTTCTTCTTTCTTTAAGACACGTTCAACTTGGGCTTGCGCGGCTTTTAATTCAGGAAACGCCAAGCCCATTTCGTCTGCCAACGGAGCCACCAATTGGAAGAAAAACACCTCATGGATGCCTAAGCGATAACCGTGGCGGATCGCGCGGCGGATAATACGGCGCAACACATAGCCACGGCCTTCGTTGGAAGGCATCACCCCATCGGCGATTAAGAACGCACAAGAACGGATATGGTCAGCAATCACACGCAAGGAACTTTGCGTTAAATCAGTCGTGCCCGCCAGTTTGGCGGCAGCCTTTAGCACAGGTTGGAACAAATCAATTTCGTAGTTGTTGTGCAAGCCTTGCAATACGGCGCTGATGCGTTCTAGTCCCATGCCGGTATCTACCGACGGTTTGGGCAACGGCGTTAAAGTGCCGTCCGCCGCGCGGTCGTACTGCATAAACACCAGATTCCAGACTTCGATATAGCGGTCGCCGTCTTCATTAGGTGAACCCGGCGGGCCACCGGGAATATTTTCGCCGTGGTCATAAAAAATTTCGGTGCAAGGGCCGCAAGGGCCAACATCGCCCATCGACCAAAAATTGTCTTTTGCGCCGATTTTTGAAAACCGTTGTGGTGATACGCCGATGTCGTGCAGCCAAATGTGCTCGGCTTCGGCATCTTCTTCAAACACGGTAATCCACAGTTTTTCGGCGGGGATTTCCAGTTCTTTGGTCAAAAAATCCCAAGCGTAGTGGATGGCGTCTTTTTTGAAATAATCGCCAAAACTAAAATTGCCCAACATTTCAAAAAATGTGTGGTGGCGTGCGGTATAGCCGACATTTTCAAGGTCGTTATGCTTACCGCCTGCCCGTACGCAACGCTGACTGGTTGCCGCTTTGGTGAAAGGCCGTTGCTCCCTGCCCAAAAATACATCCTTAAACTGCACCATACCTGCGTTGGTAAACAACAAGGTGGGGTCATTACCCGGCACAAGGGAGCTGGACGGCTCTATGGAATGCCCACGTTGTGCAAAGAAATCCAAGAAGGCGGTGCGCAGTTGGGCGCTAGTCATTTTTTTCATGGTAGTAATGTATTTAAGAATGGTGCTTAAAACGCACCCTAGAATTTAATGTTCAAATGATTAAATAACGCGCTAACCATCGTGCCGGTAAAACCGCGTTGGAGCAAAAAACGGCTGCGCTTTGCCCATTCTTGACGGTCTAAACAGGCATCGCGGCCAAATTTTTTGCTATAAACCTGTTCCAGCAAATTTTGCCAACTGCCTGCGATGGTGCGCACTAAGTCGTCAAGATTAACGTCACCCACGCCTTTTTGGCGTAGCTCGTAGGCAAGCATTAAGGGGCCATAGCCTTTATTGATGCGTGATCTGGCGTAACTTTCCGCATATCTCAAATCGCATTGCCAACCTTGTTGCGCCAATTCTTCAATAACGGCCAGTATATCGTCCTTAGCCCAACCTTTTGCCAACAACTTAGTGACCAGTTCTTTTTGGCTATGTTCCCTGGCCGCCAATAACCGCAGACAAGTGGCCTTAATTTTGATACGTTGCGGATGAAGGCCCGCTTGCTGTCCATCCATGGCTTAAAACAAAGTAAACCCACTCACAAGTCTTCAAGCTCAGGGTCTATCATCGGCAATTTAATCACGGGTTGGGCCTTGCTGAAGGCTTCAGCCCTTATTTTGGCTTCAATTTCCTTGGCTTTTTCAGGATGCTCTTTTAAGAAGGCTTTTACATTTTCTTTGCCTTGGCCTATTTTTTCATCGCCATAACTGTACCAAGAACCTGCTTTTTGGATAAAGCCATAACTGACACCCAAATCAACCAGCTCGCCAAAAAAAGAAATACCTTCACCGTATAAAATTTCAAACTCAGCTTGCCGAAAAGGTGGTGCCACTTTATTTTTAACCACTTTTACGCGGGTTTCGTTGCCAATGACTTCTTCGCCTTTTTTAACCGATCCTATGCGCCGTATATCCAAACGCACCGACGCATAAAACTTCAGCGCGTTACCGCCAGTGGTGGTTTCCGGGCTACCAAACATCACCCCAATCTTCATACGGATTTGGTTAATAAAAATAACCAAGGTGTTGGAGCGTTTGATGTTACCGGTTAATTTGCGTAAGGCTTGGGACATCAAACGGGCTTGCAAGCCCATATGCGAATCGCCCATGTCGCCTTCAATTTCAGCTTTGGGTGTTAATGCTGCCACTGAATCAATAACCACCACATCAACTGCCCCAGAACGCACCAGCATATCGGTAATTTCTAAAGCCTGCTCGCCCGTGTCCGGCTGGGATACCAATAGCTCATCGACATTAACACCAATTTTTTCAGCATAACCAGGATCCAAAGCATGTTCCGCATCAACAAATGCCGCCGTACCGCCCAGTTTTTGCATTTCGGCAATCACTTGTAGGGTTAAGGTGGTTTTACCAGAGGACTCAGGCCCATAAATCTCGATAACACGTCCACGGGGCAAGCCACCGCAACCCAATGCAATATCCAAGCCCAAGGAACCGGTGGACACGACATCTATGTCACGCGATGCAGCCACATCGCCCATGCGCATGACGGAGCCTTTGCCAAACTGCTTTTCAATCTGCATTAGCGCCGCGCCTAATGCCTTCTTTTTGTTGTCATCCATCTTTAATGCCCGCTTGATTAGTGGTGTTGGCTAACTTTAATTATTTATTATCACATAGACACAAGGCTTCGGGTAGTGTTGATTTAATCCCTTGCCAAGCTTGGCAAGGTCTATGACATAACCGCTGCTGTAGAGACGTTGCATCGCAACGTCTTTACGGATTATCCCGAATAATAGGGCGTTGTAGAAGTATAAATCTACCTTGCTAGGGGTGATACGGTGAGCATCCTTAACGTGTGGCTAGCAATGTGGTATATAACGCGTAGCCGTACTCACTACCAAGCACGGCAACGTCTAAAGCCGTTGCACTCCGACTTTTGATTCATTGACGGCGGCGGAATGTGTCAACGCGAAAGGACAGGGGCATTAGACATTACCTATATGGAGCCGAAGCTGGTAAAACGACATTTGAAACACCCTCACCCTCTCCCAAAGGGAGAGGGTGAGGGTGTCGCCTTACCAACTTCGTACTCTATAACACAGTACTTAAAACTTCTCGGCCTTGGCTCTTGCTTCTTTGCCACCTTTCATGTCGCCTTGCACTTCCCTGGCCCTGGCAACCAATAGCCAGCTGTGTTTTTTCATCTGGGCATCATTGGAAGCCAATAACGCCGCTTTTTTGGCCAGGTCTTCGGCCAAGTGCGGCTTAGACTGCTTTAACCTGAGCAAAGCCAACTTATAATATAAAGTGGCATTTCTAGGCTCAATGCGTATGGCGCGTTCAATGGTGGTTGTTGCCGACTGGATGTTTCCCGACTTGCTATTTTGGTTGGCCGCCATTGCCAAGGCACCGACTGCGGGGGACAAAGGCGCAAAAGTTTCTAATGGCTCAAAAGGTGGCGGTGGGGGCGGCGGAGGCGGGGGTGGCGGCGCAACATAGACTGGCTTTGGCGCTTCGACCACAGGCACAGGGCTAGGTTTCGGCGCTTCTGGCGCTGGCGCAGGTGATGTTGTTGGCACGGCTTCTTGCCCAGCGTTTGCGGCATCTTGTGCGGGCGGCAAAGCCTCTTGTTCCTTTTTCGCCTGCTCTATTTTAGCCGCTTCTATTTTCGCTTGTTCCTGTTGCGCCAGCTCTTCTTGCGGTTTTGTTATTGGGGGTTCGGGATTTAATTCTTCAACCCTTTCCCTGATTGGCGCGGCCTCCTTTAGCGGCTTTATTTCCACAGTCTCTGCTGGTGCTTCATAGATGGGTTCGGGTATCACCAGATTAGGGGTAGGCGCTTTGGGCTGGGGTAATGGGGCAGGGGGTTCCTGATAGACAACCGATTCATCCCCATAAACCGGAGCTGGGGGCTGTTCCCCAAAAAATTCAGCGCATCCCACAAGCAGTGAGGGCAATGAACAAATTAATAATAGTCGTTTAATTAACATGTGTAATCTATGTATGCTCTGATCTGGTTAGCTGGATGTCCGGTCAATGGCTATAACCATCTTTTGACCATAATGACATGGCGGGCAGCCTGTCCGCCTATATCAGCCTGAAGATTTAACGGTTCACGGATACCCTTTTGGTATCCGCCCTTAATTATTAAGTTTGCGTATCAAAACGGTATATCGTCGTCAAAATCATCATAAGATGGGGGCGGCGGGGGCATAGCCCCCATATTATTTTGTGGTGATGGCTGCTGCGCTTGATAAGCGGGTTTTGCTGCTGGCGCTGGATAACCCGCAGCAGAAGAATCACCGGCAAATGGGGCGGTGCCGCCAGTGCGGCTGTCCAACATGTTCATTTCTGTGGCAATAATCTCAGTGGTATAACGGTCGTGGCCATTCTGGTCTTGCCATTTACGCGTTTGCAATCGCCCTTCGACATAAACTTGACTGCCTTTTTTTAAATATTCCCCGGCAACTTCAGCCAAACGGTTAAAAAACACTACCCGATGCCATTCCGTGGATTCTTTCTTCTCGCCTGTTTGCTTATCTTTCCATCTAAAATTAGTCGCTAAGGTTATATTCGTTACTGCGCCGCCCGATGGCATATAACGGACTTCAGGGTCTGCCCCCAACCTTCCTATCAATGTCACTTTATTCAGCATGTCTACTCCAAAGTAAATTCTATCGTGTTAAGCCATAACGCCTATCAACAGCATTAAGCTTTCATTTTCAAAACGAATCCAGCCCGCCACTTTATGGGGCCATCCAACTCCAGCGCACACTATCCCAATATTAAGGGCAAGTCTCAAGCGAAATTTTAAGGCTATTTAAGCCCGCTTGCTTTCAAAACATCCAAACCCATTTGCTGGCTTAATGTTAATTATACGTTGGAATGGCCATCATGCGGATATTCAGGTCGGTAATTGGGTCAAACCCCTAGGTTTTTTATAGGACAAATTTGTGAATCAAATGATTTTTCGGGAATTTTTCCGTGCCACTTTGCTTAGAAATTGTGCATGGAAATACCCAGCCCCTAAAATCTGCTAAAATGTACTATCCTACCCACAAAATTACTCTACTAAATGGCGCTTAAATCCACCATTTTCAAAGCCGACTGCCAGATTACTGATCTTGACAGGGGTTATTACCAATCACATCAACTAACAATTGCCCTACACCCTTCTGAAACCGAAGAGCGCATGATGGTGCGTTTGCTGGCTTTTGTTGCCAACGCCCATGAGCATCTACAATTTTCCAAAGGCTTAAGCACGGACGATGAGCCGGATATTTGGCAAAAAAGCTTAACTGACGATATTGAACTGTGGATTGATGTCGGTATGCCCGATGAAAAACGCATCCGTAAAGCCTCCAGCCGTGCCGATAAAGTGCTGATTTACAGCTACGGTGGGCGCAATACCGTTTGGTGGCAGCAACTCCAGCAAAAATTGGAACGCTTTTCTAACTTAACAGTCATTAACTTGCCAAAAGCCGCCACCGACCAACTCGCCAAACTGGTTAAACGCACCATGCAGTTGCAAATCAGTATCCAGGACGGGCAAATCTGGCTTGGCGACGACCATGACACGGTGCATATCGTACCGGAAATATGGTTCAATTATTAATTTAGCCTCTTCTTCACCTATAATTTGAGAACAACACTTTGATTTCTACAGCAAACATTACCATGCAGTTCGGGGCAAAACCCCTTTTTGAAAACGTCTCCGTTAAATTTGGCGATGGCAACCGTTACGGTTTGATCGGCGCAAACGGCTGCGGCAAATCAACCTTCATGAAAATTTTAAGCGGCGACCTAGACCCCTCCGCAGGCAATGTCAGCATCAGCCCCAATGAGCGCCTGGGCAATTTGCGCCAAGACCAATTTGCTTATGAAGACCAACGTGTGCTGGATGTGGTGATGATGGGGCATGCCGAAATGTGGGCCGCGATGTCTGAACGCGACGCCATTTACGCCAATCTTGAAGCCAGCGAAGATGATTATATGCACGCTGCCGAGCTGGAGTCCGTATTTGCTGAATACAACGGCTATACTGCCGAATCGCGTGCCGGTGAAATCTTGCTGGGCCTGGATATTCCTTTGGAACAACACACGGGCTTAATGAGCGCCGTTGCCCCAGGCTGGAAACTTAGGGTTCTATTGGCCCAGGCTTTGTTTGCCAACCCAGATATCATGCTCTTGGATGAGCCCACCAACAACTTGGACATCAATACCATACGTTGGCTTGAAGACATCCTCAACCAACGCAACTGCACCATGATCATCATCTCGCATGACCGGCATTTTTTAAATAGCGTCTGCACCCACATGGCCGATATGGACTATGGCGAATTGCGTGTGTACCCCGGTAATTATGACGATTACATGATTGCGGTGACCGAGGTACGCGCCCGCCTTTTGGCTGGCAACGCCAAGAAAAAAGTACAAATTGCCGAATTACAGACCTTTGTCAGCCGTTTTTCTGCCAATGCGTCCAAAGCCAAACAAGCCACATCACGGGCCAAACAATTGGATAAAATCAAACTGGATGAAGTCAAGCCTTCCAGTCGGGTCAATCCCTTTTTGCGCTTTGATCAATCCAAAAAACTACACCGCTTGGCACTGGAAGTTGAAGACTTAAGCAAAGGCTATGGTGAACAACCGCTGTTTCAAAACCTTAAGCTTATGATTGCTGTCGGTGAGCGCGTGGCGGTAATCGGCCCTAACGGCATTGGCAAATCAACCCTGCTGCGTACCCTGGTCGGTGATTTGGCCCCTGACACTGGCGTGGTCAAATGGTCAGAAAACGCCGACGTGGGCTATTTTGCCCAAGATCATGCGGAAGATTTTGCAGAAGACCTGTCACTAATCGAATGGATGGGGCAGTGGCGCAAAGAAACTGACGACGATCAAACTATACGCGGCACCTTGGGGCGCTTGTTATTTTCAAACGATGAAATCTACAAATCCGTTAAGGTCATTTCGGGTGGCGAACAAGGGCGCATGCTGTTTGGTAAGTTGATTTTACAAAAAAACAATATTTTAGTCTTGGATGAACCAACCAACCATCTGGATATGGAATCCATAGAGTCGCTGAACACCGCCCTTGAAAATTACCCAGGCACATTGATTTTCGTCAGTCATGACCGGGAATTTGTGTCCTCGTTGGCTACCCGGATCATCGAGTTGACACCCAATGGTATTGTCGATTTCAATGGCAATTATGAAGACTATTTAAACAGCCAGGCTTAAGCTCCGAACCTTATCTTAGTATTCAGCCTACTGATTAAGGCAAAGAAGTGTGTATGGCGGCTTCAGTGCCGCCTACACATTTCTTATGCAACTATCCAATGTTGTTCGCCTATTAAGGCAGGCCGTGATTCAGTGCCAAAATTGTATGCATCAAAACTGGTGCCCTAAAACATCACAAACTTGTACAAACTGCGGCTATTCCCTAAGCACCACCCCAAACATTTCCTTTGTACAAGTCATTGCCCGACTTCGATCAGTCCAAGCCCAGCTATTGATTAGCAACGATCTGTCCTACATACGCCGGAATTACATCCATGAACAAGCCAGCTCTTTGGTTTATAATTAAAATTTCCTGCACGTACACCGAGTTGCACATTGGCCAGCAAAGCCAACATCGCGATTATTGGCAACCTCGTTCCGGCAAGCATTGCCTAATCTGTCACGCTTAATTCATCCCTCCACACAAAACAAAGCCCCGTACTTTGGGCATTTATGCGCCCCAGTTGAAGTACAAGCCCCCAATTAAAATAAATTGTTCATGTTTTGTATAACTATAGTTTGACAAGAAACTATCTTATTGCTACATTATTGTGAAATGATTAGTAAACAAAACATTAATAAATAATTTCATGGTGTCACTAACTATTGGGATTATGTTTGGTCATAGTCGTTTATAAAAATTGATTTGTTGGATTACTTGGGTTTCCTGTAAATCAACAGCTTTTGATATTCAGGCATTCTGTTTGCGAGGATTTGGTGTTATGGCTTATTTAGATACACAGTTGTCAAGGCAAGAAATGAGAATTGTTGCTGATAATATTCCTGTTGGGGCTGACCAAGCCCAATGTAAAGCCAGCAGTCCGGCTGACCCATCAGAAAGCAGCAACAACCAAACAGCCCGCTTGTTAAAAGATGAAAAATCCAAGCTGGTCAATGCGCTATCGCAATTTCCCGTTACAGCCCTTTGGCTGCTTAATGAATATGACCAGCAAGTGGTTACACCTGATCAGGATGATGAAGCGCCAGCCGAATCTGAATTAACCAGTGCCATCAATGATATAAAAAAACGGTTCCATAGCTTGTCCAACAAATCCCCCAATGACACGGCTTATGATTTGGACAAGCAAAAACTGGCGATGGCGCTGCAACTGTTCCCCTATACTTTTAACGACTTGACAAAATTGGCCGACGTTATTGTTTATGCTTATAAATTTAGGGGGCTTTGCTATCACCCCACCCCCTATAGTGGTGGCAAAAATGCTGATTTGATCCTTAAACGGCTGGAAGGCTTAAACCGTCGCAAGCGGATTCCCACGCCCAAGTGGAACGACACCGTTTTGGCCTATGATGAACAATTCTTATTTTTGCCCAGCGGCGAGATGCACAAGTACTTTACCGAGGTTGTGTTTTCAGAACACCTCTGGCTCAATCTCAGGCAAAAACTGGCATCTTCCAATTCCCGCTTGGTTTTATTTATAGCCAATCAATACAAAGGCAGTTTTTTAGACTTTGATGACTTGGTCCAAGAAGGGCAAACGGGTCTATTAAAGGCGGTTGATAGGTTTGATTACCGCTTGGGTTTCCAATTTTCGACCTATGCGGGCTATTGGATAAGGCAGGCCATTTCCAGGGCATTGTCACGATGCGAGCGGGTCGTGCGTGTCCCTTGCGGGCAAGTTGCAACTATTAACAAGGTGTTCCGCACTAAAGACCAGCTTATTGCCAAGACTGGCAAAGAGCCAAGTATTAAAGAATTGGCTGAATCCGCCAAATTGTCCGGCGATGAAGTACAGGCCATTTTATCAATTTCACAAACAGCCATGTCGCTTGAAGGATTTGAAGACGACGAAGAAAGCTCATTTGCGCCAATTGATTTCTTGGAACAACAGACTTTTACCCATTCTTTTATGAAAATTGCCCAAACTGACCTTGAATGCCTGATCAGTAAAGCCATAAAAATACTTAATCCTAGGGAAGCTAAAGTTATCTGCTGCCATTTTGGGGTGGATACTGACAGGGAAATGACCTTGCAGGAAATTGGCGCAGAATTAAATTTGACCCGCGAACGGGTCAGGCAAATCCAAGTCATGGCGCTAGAAAAAATCAGGCGCAATTTTGGCGAAGAGTTCATGAGCTTTTTATAATGTACAAACACGTCAAAGATAGTTACTATTAAATCCTACTGATTTAGTAGGATGAGTAAAAAACATTTCAGGCTGATGCGAAGGTAACGTGGAAACATCAAGTTTTGAATGCAGCTGTAGGTAAACGCAACGCTAGATAATGGCCGATTTAAAGGTCAGGAGAATAAACCATGAAAAAATACATACTAAACGCGCTCCTCTGGAGTGTTGTGTTAGCGGGTGCATTTTTAATATACAACCGCGTACAAACAACACCACCAGTCGACCAATCCATTGCCTATTCGGACTTTATCACCAAGGTTAAAAACAAACTGGTGGAACGCGTGGAAATAGCCGGACAAACTATTAAGCTGCGTACCTCAGATGGCCAAAACTTGGAAACCTATAATCCGAACGACCCCCATCTGATTGACGACCTATTGACTGCCGAAGTCCAGATACGCACGATTCCGCCCGTACAAAAATCGTTGTTTATGGAGATGTTTATTTCTTGGTTCCCTATGCTGCTGCTTATCGCGGTATGGATAATCTATATGCGCAAAACCCAAGGTGGCATGGGCAACAATGGCTTTGGCAAAAGCAAGGCCAAACTGCTTGAAGAAGATAAACTGACGGCGACTTTTGCTGATGTGGCGGGATGTGAAGAAGCGAAAGAAGATGTCGCTGAGCTGGTGGATTTTTTGGCAGACCCTTTAAAGTTCCAAAAACTGGGCGGCAAAATTCCCCGTGGCATTTTAATGGTGGGTCCCCCAGGCACTGGTAAAACCTTAATTGCACGGGCCATAGCAGGTGAAGCAGGGGTTAAGTTCTTTACCGTCTCGGGTTCTGATTTTGTCGAAATGTTTGTCGGTGTCGGCGCTTCCAGAGTCAGGGATATGTTTGCCCAAGCCAAAGAACACGCACCTTGTATCATCTTCATTGACGAAATCGATGCCGTGGGTCGCCAACGTGGCGGTGCAGGCATGGGTGGTGGCAACGATGAGCGTGAACAAACCCTTAACCAACTATTGGTTGAAATGGATGGTTTTACTGGCAACGAAGGCGTTATTGTCATCGCAGCTACCAACCGCGCCGATGTTTTGGATAAGGCCTTGTTAAGACCAGGCCGTTTTGACCGGCAGGTAAATGTTGGCTTGCCGGATGTGCGTGGACGTGAACAAATCCTTAACGTGCATATCAAAAAAGTGCCTGCTTCTTCAGATGTTATCTTAAAAGACATCGCCAGAGGTACTCCGGGCTTTTCGGGCGCAGAACTGGCCAATGTGGTCAACGAAGCGGCATTGTTTGCAGCCCGGTCTAATAAACAGCAAGTCAGCATGAGCGACCTTGAAAAAGCCAAGGACAAAATCCTTATGGGTGCTGAGCGGCACACCATGGTCATGACAGAAGATGACAAATTACTGACGGCTTATCATGAAGCAGGCCATTGTATAGTTGGACAGTCTTCCCCCGACCATGACCCTGTTTACAAGGTCAGTATCATGCCGCGTGGACGGGCGCTGGGCATCACCATGTTCTTGCCTGAACGCGACCAATACAGTGCGAGCAAACGCAAATTGGAAAGCCAAATTGCCAGCCTGTTTGGTGGCCGCATTGCTGAGCTGATGATTTATGGTGGCGACCGCGTCACTACGGGTGCATCCAACGACATTGAACGTGCCACCGAATTGGCCCGCAATATGGTCACCCGTTGGGGATTTTCTGACAAGCTTGGGCCTTTAGTTTATGGCGAAGAAGGCGGGCAACCTTTTATGGGCTACCCAGGCTCACAAGGCAGTAAAGTGTCCAGCACTGTCGCCCACCATATTGATGAGGAAATCCGTGCCGTCATTGACTGCAACTACAAACGCGCTGAAACCATTTTGCAAGACAATATCAGCATATTGCACAAAATGGCCGATGCCTTAATGAAATGGGAAACCATCGACAAAGACCAAATAGATGACTTGATGGCCGGCAAAGATCCACGCCCGCCACAAGATGATAATGAAACCAGTAGACCCAATTATTCAAAGCAGGAAAAAATTGATATTACCAAACCCGTAAAAACCAATATCAACAAAAATAAACCTGCCGGACAAGTTTGAGGTGCGCTCATTTGGGGGGGCTTTTAGCCCCCTTTTTTTTGCCTGATGTGTTTTCTTAAACCCATGCTAATGGCAGCGTTCACATAAAAGTCATACAATCTTCAACGGGAAGTGGTTTTAAGGCCGCCCTGCCGTAAATCATTTTTTGTTTGGATGGGCTGCGGTAAAAACCACAGATATGGGATAATGCCTTTTTATTAGTGGCCATCTTCTCCCCATGCAAGTATCCTTCAACCGCCTACTTGGCCGTTCTTTCTGGCTCAAAACTCACCTTTACCTGGCTTTAAGCGTTGGCTTTTTCTTGGCCCTAATTGGGCTGACCGGCAGCATTAGCATTTACCGTGAAAATTTGGATACGCTGTTAAACCCCCAACTGTATATTGAAGAACCTAGCGGCACACACCAATCCTTGGACAAGATCATGGCATCAGTCCATGCTGCACACCCCAACCGTTACGGCGCTTGGACCATCGAGATGCCAGGCTCCCCGCATCAGATGATCACAGCTTGGTACGAAAAGCCCACAGAAACCTTTTTCGAGCTTTATGCACCACTTATGGTGTCTGTAGACCCGTACACCGGCAAAGTTATCTGTAGCCGTTTCTGGGGGCAAACGGCCACAACGTGGTTGCTTGACCTGCACACCCAACTGAGGCTATCCCGCTTTGGTTGGAATTCTGTTGGTATTTTGGGGGGGCTGCTGATAGTTTCTTGTGTTAGCGGGCTCTATTTATGGTGGCCAGGCACAAGGGGTTTAAGGCAAAGCCTAGCAATACGGCACACTGCGGGGATGATGCGGCTAGCTTTAGATTTGCACCGCTTGCTGGGCCTGTTATGCACCCCTGGTTTATTATTGCTGGCTTGCACTGGCTTTCTGCTCAGCTTCCCTAGCGTGCTGGAAAGCTTGGCTGGCTCTTCGGGTATGGAACATGGACAAACGGGCCGGACGATTACCAGTACTGCTGTCCCCAATAAACATCCTACTGGCTTGGGCGCAGCGGCATCGGTCGCCCAAGGCCCGTTTCCACGCGCCGAACTGAGGCGAATCACCACACCCGCAGGTGATACAGGCATTTATCGCATTAATTTTAGACAAGCAAGTGAAATTAACCGACGCCATCCCTATACCACAGTCTGGGTAGATCGTTGGAGCGGGCAGATAAAAGAAGTCCGGAATCCAACGCAGTTTTCTAAAGGGGGGGTTTTTGCTTCGTGGATTTGGCCACTACATACCGGTGAGGCACTAGGGGCTACAGGGCGCTTGGCTTGGTTTTTCTCAGGGATAAGCTTGTTTGTACTGTATGTTAGCGGCTTAATCCGCTGGCTTTGCAAAAACCGCTTGCTTCGTGACCGCGAAGTGAATTTTTCAGCATTACGGCCAATGCTTTTGAAAATGGGAAAAATACTTTACCGTATAGGCCTTAGGGCGATTTTGGTTTTGGGATGGCTAATGCACGAAGCTAAGCGATACCTACCTTATGTCAATTCGGGATACCAATGGCTAAGCCAAGAAATCTTACGCTTGATAAATCGGCAAAAATAGCCAATCAACGGGCTATTTGTAAAGTAGAAAAGTCCAAATGCTTTTGGGGATAGAAAAAAGACGTAAAGGATGGCCCCTTACGTCTTCCAGTCGTTTATTTCAAGGAAACGGTTTCTGTACGGCCTACCAGTTCAATTGACAGCTTATCTTCTTTAAGTAGCCAGCCTATGGCGCGTTGCACGTCATTTTTACCAATTCCTGTTTCATTGGTAATTTTGGTTACGCTGGCCGCCCCGTTTTGATCCAGAAACTGCCAAATTTTGCCAGCTGCATCACCGATTGTGTTACTCATAATAAATCACCTTTAGTCTGTTAAATGAATTTGTTAGGTATTTTTAGCGTGAAGGTCAGGTAGCACAATATTTAACTCCAGTGTTTCCTGATCTTCATCCTGTTCAAAACTAACGGAAATGGCATCCTGCCCTACGTTAATATATTTTTGTATGACTTCCAGCAGCTCTTTTTGCAACTGTGGAAGATAAGACGGTTGATTACGAGAGGATCGTTCATGGGCAACCAGAATTTGCAGCCTTTCTTTTGCAACTGATGCGGAACTAACTTTAGATATTCTAAAATAATCCAGTAAACTCATTATTTGCTCCCGAAAAGTTTCCTAAAAAACCCTTTTTTATCATCGATAAAACGATGGGGCCGCTCCTCACCTAAATAGCGGGCAACAATGTCTGCATAAGCTTGTCCAGCATCACTTTTTTCATCCAGAATAACCGGGGTGCCAGAATTTGAGGCATTTAAAACCGATTTTGATTCTGGAATTACCCCCAATAAATGCAGCGACAAAATATCCTGGACATCATCCACACTGAGCATTTCACCCAGCTTCACCCTATCTGGCGAATAGCGGGATAACAACAAATACTCTTTTATGGGTTCTTCATTTTGTTCGGCCCTACGCGATTTGCTGGCCAACAAGCCCAGCATACGGTCAGAGTCACGCACTGAAGACACTTCCGGGTTAGTGACAACAAACGCATCATCTGCGAAATACATCGCCAAATGGGCGCCTTTTTCAATGCCAGCAGGCGAATCACAGACTATATATTCAAAATCTTTTTTTAGTTCATCCAAAACCCTGCCCACGCCTTCTTGGCTTAAGGCATCTTTATCACGGGTTTGGGAGGCGGGCAGTATGGACAGATTTTTGCAGTTTTTATCTTGAATTAAAGCTTGGTTAAGCTTAGCTTCCCCATTAATAACGTTCACAAAATCATAAACCACACGACGCTCACAACCCATAATCAAATCCAGGTTGCGTAGGCCCACATCAAAATCAATGACCGCTGTTTTATGGCCTTTTTTTGCAAGCCCCATGGCAATCGCTGCGCTGGTTGTTGTTTTACCAACTCCGCCTTTACCGGATGTTACGACTATGATTCTTGCCACACTTGTTCCTCTATGTTTAATGGTGTTGCACAATATCTTTGATAATTAATGCTTGGTCTTGTAAATAGATCTGAACGGGCTTGCCACGTGAGGTTTCATCCAAATCTTCACTGACTTTATAAATGCCCGCAATTGAAATAAGTTCCGCTTGTAAATCAAAACAAAAAATACGCGCTTCAGTATTCCCTTGCACACCCGCCAACGCCCTACCTCTTAAGGAATTGTAAACATGGATATTGCCTTCGGCCATAATTTCAGCGCCTGCACTAACCTGCGCTGTAATAACGAGATCCCCAGTTGCATAAATACGCTGCCCAGAACGGATAGGTTGGGTAATCAGGGTGGAAGTAACAAAATCTAACTCTGCTTTAGGTTCTGGTTCTGTGGCCTTTGGTTTTTGTGCTTCAGCTAAAACCCCGCCGATATGGTTAGAGTATATCGGTATCAGTAGCTCTAAAGCCTGTTTATTCTGCTGTGCGTTACCGCCACGAACCCCTATCGGGAACATTCCAGCCTTACGGATAATCTCAGTCACTGCCACAAGGTCAATATTGTAGCCTTGCTTGTTTATTTCATGCAAGTCCAACACTAGGGGTGAGTTTTTAAAAAACTCAGGGGCAAGATTAATCTTATCTTGTAGCCGTTGTTCGATAACCGGCAAATCATCACTCGACAAGACTAAAACCGGCACTGAAAAAGTGCTGCTCTTAAATTCTAGAATCAGCGGCATAGTAGGTATTTTCTGGGGTCTATGGGCATCAGTTCGATCTGTTAATTATGTTGCTGTTTGACAATTAAATTTTAACATTGCTGATAAAAAAAATCATTTTTTACGTACCAATAATCGGTTTAGACGCGACCCAAACACCGTTTACCCTTGCTCCTTAAAAAACGGACTTACAAAAAGCTCACAAGCCATCTGAGGTGGTATGCGGGTTAGAGGCAGCCCCAAGCCAAGGCTTAAACCATAAAAAAGGGCCGCATCCTTTCGGATGCGGCCCTTTGTAATTTTATAGCGGGCAAGTAGCTTACCAACGCAACAAAATAATGGTTTAACGTTTTGAGTATTGTGGACGCTTTCTGGCTTTATGCAAACCAACTTTTTTACGTTCCACGATACGTGAGTCACGCGTCACAAAACCCGCTTTTCTAAGCGCTGGACGCAAAGCTTCATCGTACTCCATCAACGCACGTGTCAAACCGTGGCGTATAGCGCCCGCCTGTCCAGAAGGGCCGCCGCCTTTAACAATGACGTTAATATCAAACTTAGTTTCCATGTCAACACATTCCAGTGGTTGACGCGAAACCATTTGGTCGGTTTTACGGCCAAAATAGTCTTCAATTGTTTTTTTGTTAATAGTGATCTTTCCAGTGCCTGTTGTTGCGTAAACACGTGCGATTGCACTTTTACGACGGCCTGTTCCGTAATACTGAGCTGCTGCCATGGTCTACCCGCTTAAATGTCTAAAACTTTTGGCTGTTGGGCCTGATGATCGTGTTCAGATCCTGCATACACTTTCAATTTCTTGAACATGGCACGACCTAATGGGTTGTTTGGCAACATACCTTTAACAGCGGTAGTCAGAATACGGTCAGGGAACGTTTTTCTTAACTTACCGAGGCTTACGGTTTTCAAGTTACCAATATAACCTGTATGGTGCTGATATAACTTATCTTTTTCTTTATTGCCCGTCACGCCAATTTTTTCAGCGTTTACGACAATAATGTAATCACCGGTATCAACGTGCGGTGTGTATTCTGGTTTGTGTTTGCCACGAAGGCGACGTGCAATTTCAGAAGCAAGGCGACCCAGCGTCTTCCCATCTGCATCTACTACGTACCAATCGCGCTTAACTTCTGCTGCTTTTGCACTAAATGTTTTCATCGTTACTTAGTCTTTCTGTAAAGGCTCAATAAAAGAGTGAGAATTTTACTAAACATTATCATTTTTTTCAATGTTTATTTATTATTTTGCTTGGGGATATCCCCGTACAGCCATTTCAGCTTGGCTATAATTTAATGTTTAACGAATGCAGCTTCCGGTATAAATGGGTGCGCTCTATACCAACAGCCGCCGACAACTTGGCAACACTGCCGCCCGTACGCTCAAAGTGATACTCCAAATAAGCTTTCTCAAAATGATCCCGGGCATCTTTTAGCGGCAAATTAAAAAACTCGGGCACCGACGACATTACCGCCACATCGCTGACAACTGACCCTAAAGCCAATTTGACCTCATCCAATTCAATGTCTTCCCCCACCCCTAAAATCATCAGGCGCTGCACTAAATTTTTTAACTCGCGGACATTGCCACGCCAATTATAATTTCGCAAAAAGTTCTGTGCCGCCATGGAAAACCGCCTAAAGTGGAGCTTCTCCTGATTGACGAAATAGTCCACATAAAAGCTTAGCAGGGCAGGGACATCTTCACTATGTTCCCTGAGCGGCGAGATGTTAAGCGTCACCTCATTCAGCAGGTAATAGAGATCTTGCCTGAAGCGCCCAGCCCGGATCTCCTCATCCATAGCGCCCCTAGTTGCCGCCACCACCCTGACATCAACCCGCACGGCCTCACTACCACCCACGCGTAAAAAAGAACTTGATTCCAAGGCACTTAACAAGCGCAACTGGGTTTCCTTGTCCATCCCACCGATTTCGCTCAAAAACAACGTGCCTTTGTGCGCCCGCTCCAACAAGCCAGGATAAACTTTACCTTGGCTTTCTTTGCCAAAAAATTCCACCGCCGAATTTTCCGGGGAAATGCTGCCCACCGCCACATCAACAAAAGGCCCGTCCCGATGGGCACTGTTATTATGCAAATAACGCGCATACAGCTCTTTCCCAACCCCCGCCTCACCACAAAACAATACCCGTGTTTCATGTTGCGCCAAGCGTTTTAATTGATCCTTGATCCTGGCAACCGTTGCACTTTTGCCGACTGGCTCAATATCAACCACCAATTGCTTCCTAAGCCCGGCGTTTTCCAGCAGAAGATGACCCGCCTCCAAAGCCCGCTCAACAATTAACAACAATTTCGCCATCGACAAGGGTTTCTCAAGGAAATCATAAGCCCCCAGCCTAGTGGCCTCAACGGCCGCTTCAACTGAGCCATGCCCCGACATCATCACTACCGGGCACAGCATCAAATCATCTGCAACCCATTCTTTCAACAAGGTAATCCCATCCGTATCCGGCATCCAAATATCGAGCAAAATAAGATTCGGGTTTTGAGATTTCTTTAGGCTTCGGGCCGTACTTGCATCTTCGGCCATGGCAACCTGATAGCCCTCGTCTTCGAGGATTTCAGAGACCAATCTGCGGATATCCGGCTCATCATCCACTACTAATATGCGTGGTGTATTTGTATTCATAAGTCGCTTATTGTTGCCCAGAGTTACATGCAGGGAGCTGGATAATAAACCCCGCCCCCACTTTACGGCTAGTGTCAACCCAGATTGCACCGCCATGTTCTTCAATGATCTTTTTTACTATTGCAAGGCCTAAGCCCGTGCCTTTGGCCTTTGTTGTCACATAAGGCTCAAAAATTTTCTCTATTTGCCCATCTTTTATGCCGGGCCCGTCATCATACAAGGCTATTTCTATAAAATCGGTGTTATTTTTAAGCACCCTATGCAGGTTTATTTCGATGATGCCATGCGCATCTATGGCTTCCAAGGCATTTTTAATCAGATTATGCAGCACTTGCCTGATACTGACTGGATCACCGTTGACCATCAGCAGTCCCGTTTCATAATCCGCCTTAAATTTTACACCTGACCTTAACGCATACAGCGCCAACACTTCTTGGACCAAGCGTGGTAGGTCAATGGCAACCGTCTGTTTTTTGGAAGGCTTGGCATATTCAGAGAAATCATCCACCATTTCCTTCATCGCCTCAACCTGCTGCACAATGGTACGGGTTGACCGCTGTAAAATATCGGCGTCAGTGGCATCCAACTTTTCTGCCAGCTTATGTTGCAGCCTTTCTGCCGACAACTGGATAGGCGTTAATGGGTTTTTGATCTCGTGGGCCAACCTTCGCGCCACCTCGCCCCAGGCCGCATTTTTTTGGGCTTGTATCAAATCCGTCACATCATCAAACACCACCACCGCCCCAACCCGAAAGCCTTCTTGGGAAAACAACGGTGTTCCCCGGCACAACAGCTCCTGACGACCATTAGGCCCCAAAAAAGCGATCCGCTGCTGCCAAATATCATCAGACTGCCCCACCAAGCGCTGGATTAGCTTCAGCGGCTCAGCTAGTTCAGAATAACCTTCCACCAGCTCCAATAAAGTCCGCCCTATGAACTGGTTGACATGGATATGGAAAATCCGGTAAGCGGCCTGATTAGCCGTGCGTATCCGATAACCCACATCAAAGCTAATTACCCCTGCTGTCAAATTACCCAGTATCGTTTCCAAATAGGCCCGCTGATTTTCCACTTCAAAGCCGGCCTGCCTCGTTTCGTCACGGGCGATGGCAATCCGGAGCGTCATATCATTAAAGGACTCCACCAGAAAACCCAAGTCATCTTGCGCAATAACGGGCACAAATTGGTCATAATGCCCCGAAGCCACTGCTTGCGTGCCTTTAACCAACTCTTTTACAGGCGCAATAATATTTCTGATGCTGATAAAAGCCACCCAAATCGCCGCCAACAAACTCATCAGCAAAACCAAAGACAGCGCCAGCGAAAAACTCATTTTTAATGAGTTCCTTAAATAATTCATCTCCTGATAACGCACAAAAGCAAATTCCACCGAATCCGCCAAATCGGCAATCCTTACCGGTACCGGATATAAAGCCTGTAAATACTGGGGCTCGCGGGTTTTAACCGCCACAATGGCGCGAACCATCAACTCTTCTTTATGCAAGGGCGCGACTGCCACATATTCCGAATTCTGGCGCAACTGCAACCAAATATGCTCATCTGGGAGACTGGGCAGAATGTCACCTGGGTTGATACTGCTGGAGGCAATAATCCGACCCTGCCGGGAAAACAAGGTCATTTCCGAAGCACCCGATTGCTCGCGTAAATTCTCTATCTCCAAAGTCACCATATTTTCAGAGGAGGCCTCCAGCTGCCCGGCCAATTGCTGGGTTTGCTTCAAATGCCAACGCATACGTTGGTCTAAAGAAGCCTGGCTAAGTTCCAAGGCATCTTCAAAAGCTCGATCTATTTCGACATTAAACCAGCTATCGATGCCCTGATGTAAAAATTGCATGGAAAAATAAAACACGATCACAGCAGGCGCCAAAGCCAACACCACAAACAGGGAGACCATCCGTGTGGTTAGGCGGGAGCCCGCCTCACGACGCTTAGTGTGCTGGATTAGGGTATAAATATTGGCGCCCACCAAAACCAGCAGCACCACAGACCCCAGCGCATTGAACAACAATAGCCATGAATACATCGCCCCCAGCTGTGAGGATTCTTGCATGGCTGAACTCATCAGCTGCAAGGACAGCAGTATCAACCCAAACAGGATTAATACGGACAAGTTGAAAGGGCGTTTTATTTTTTCAGAGGCCATATTGTCCAGTCACTGGATAAATACCATTGCGGGTCGATGTGTGCAATCGGGCGTAATGGCAAGGGTAAGGCCGCACGATCAAAATTTACTTTCACCATACAAACATAGCTTTGTTCAGAATCCAAATCCGCCTTATCCATTACCCGAAAATCATGGATTGCAGACATCAAGCCCAATGCGGCTGAAAATGTGGAAAAATTATAATCAGTCCCGACCATTTCATCACTCACCCGATACATATTCAGCAAGGCATGGTATTGGATGCGATAGCGCAAGGCTTTCTGGGTGATAGTCTTGTCCCATAACAGCTTGCGGCCCTGCTGAATTTTAACCTGAATATCCCAAAATAAAGGCACACCGTTTTGTAGCGCTTCCTTGGCCTTATCACTAAAATGGTAATCGATGTCAGCGGACAACACATAGTGGTCGCCTTGCAAGCTTAGCTCAGCCTGTGTTACCTCTGTGGCCATTTCATCGGCACTACTTGGCAATGGCAGCAATAACAAGCAGGCTGACAAAAAAAATGCTGACAAGTAAGGTTTTTTTAACAAAATGAGAATCTTAATGGCCAAAATCAACGTGAAAATTTACCATAAATGCTTAAAATGTCATACACCCACAAGCATCCGGTTTTGCGCCAAAGCAACAGCATCTACGCGTAAGCTTAAACAAGGGTAAGCCATTGCGCTATAAAAACTCCCAACACCCAAAACAAGCCGCCTGACCTTTATACTGTTGGTTCTGGTCATAGAGGTTCCACACCGTGGCATTTTTAATCAGGAACCGTTTTCCTGAGCTGGATAGGCGAACACCTTCATAATGGCCGATATAACCCTTGCTGCTAACCTCGGCTAGCAAACGGGCGCGCTCAGCTTGGTTAACCGGCTCAGCCGACAAGCGGGACGGCATTTGGGTAAAATCCCCCCAACTGAGCTCAAACAGCTCCAAGGCTTTTAGATTTGCGTAATTGAAAATTGGGTCAGATGCCGTGTCATGGGAAACCAGCGCAAAAGGCGCATGGAACAATTGCTTGGCTAACAATTCATCAGAACTTGGGTTAGGCATCAATTCTGTTGACAGCAATTGCTGGTAGCTGTTTTTAATGTCAAGAATATGACCGACTAGGAAATTATTTTTTTCAGCAGGGTAATCCATAAAATCCGAAAAATAGACGTTATCAGGAAACCTAAAAGGGTAGCAAAAGTGCTTACAGCAGAAATAAAAAAGGCCCCGATAAAAATCGGGGCCTTTAGAATTTGTGGTGCCCAGGGGCGGAATCGAACCGTCGACACGAGGATTTTCAGTCCTCTGCTCTACCGACTGAGCTACCTGGGCTTTATTATAGTTTATGGTTTTTTGCAGTGGTGCCCAGGGGCGGAATCGAACCGTCGACACGAGGATTTTCAGTCCTCTGCTCTACCGACTGAGCTACCTGGGCGGAACTACAAAAGACGGCCATTAGACTCGATTACGGCTTGCGAGTCAATAAAAATCGTACAATTATTGCGGCGGATTTAAGCTAGGCGGACGGTTACCGCCATTAAACCAACGACTAAGCAAACGTAAAACCTGCTTTATGCCAGCCCATAAACGGGGCAAAACCCAAACCATCAGCGCCAAAAATGCCAGCAATGCAAAAAGAAAGAAAACCGGATGGTTAATGCAGGCCCAAACACCACCTATTACCGCAACATCTTCCCCGATTGACGCAGCCCAATTGCTAAAAGGCTCAGGCGACGTGTTAATCAGCATACGCGATCCGGCTTTGGTGGCATGTGACCCGGCAGCCAAGCCACCACCCAAGATAGCGGCAGCGATTTCCACGGCTGGATTTAAATCGCCTATCGCCCCAGCCGCCAACATGGCACCTGCCGGAATCCGGATAAACGTATGGATGGCATCCCAACCGGTATCCACACCCGGCACTTTGTCGGCAAAAAACTCAATGGCATACATCAGCCCGGCAGCCACCATAACCATCGGGTCGGCGACTATCTGTAAATTCGGCGGCAACACAATATTGCCGGTATTGGCAAGCAAACCCAACGTCAGCAGGGTTGCATACAGGTTAATGCCGCTAGCCCACGCCAAGCCCATTGATAAAGCCAAAGTAGTGGTAATTTGATCAAGTGCGTCCATCAGAGAGCCCAATTTTGAAAGTTTGGTTTATCGTAGCATAACATCCTGAACCTCAGCTAAACACAAAACCAGTGCAACAATTCTTATTATATCGGGCGATTTCAATCGCCTTATAGGCATAAATTCGCACCCAATAGGAAATACATATCAATCATTTCAGTATTTTTAGCAAAACCTAAAGATTCAAACCAAGTTGCTTGTAGTACAGATATTCTGTAAAGCGATTCAAAAACCAGACAAAAGAACCTTCAATCAATAAAAAAATTATCTTCTAAACTCGCAATCGCTTGATTGTGTTTTTCTTTTGCGAGTTGGTGAGCTGTTTGTAGTTGCATCACTTTTGATATATTCCCAATACAACGGCTAGCGTCTTCATAACCCTGTTCTATCCATTGATTAATTTTATCGGCTTTAAATCCGAGCAAATCTTTAGCCATTCCTTCTTTAGCTAGGGGTTGTTTCGGTCTAACTTCCAAAATAGTGGTATCAGGAAAATCATAACGATTCCAAAAGCTGCCGTCGGTTAAATGGGTAACAATAACGTGCGTACAATTTGCTTGTTCGACTAAGGGCGTAATCGGGGTATTGCCTTGTGATTTTGTCCAGCCGCCGATACCGCCATCAGAATAAAATTTGCCGTTAATTTTTTGTGCGGCAAACAAAAACGGCAGTGCGGCAGAAGCGATAATCACATCCTGCTGTTTTTCAATAGGAAACGATTGCACATGAAAAAAATCAGAAGCGTTAGTTTCTGAAATTCCAAGAGCCGCAGCAAACGTTTTGCTTAAGTCCATCAATAAATCTTCGGACTCATACGCGGAAATATAGAGCGGCAAACCATTTTGTAAAGATTCAGGGGATGTATAACGTTCTATTAGAGTTCTCACGGGGGAATGATCAAATATTCCGGCATCAAATTTGAACAAATCAACATAAAGTTGGATTCCTTCAAAAAGATCATGTGTAGCAGCAAGCTTTACTGCATGCATCACTGTAAAAAGCTCAGGAGAAAATCGTTTACTACCCAGTAACATTAGAAAACCCAGATAAGGCACAACCACGGATTTTTTAAATTTCAGCGGTGGTTCATCCGCTAATAACTGCCACAATTCGTATAAATGTTGGCTGGCTTCGGTTAAATTTTTTGCATTGGCCACAATCGCCCCGTTTAATGCACCGATACTTGCACCAGACACCGCATGTACATTCATTCCGGCTTCTGCCATAAAACGCAACACGCCGACTTGATAAGCCCCTTTTGCGCCGCCACCTGATAAAACTAAGCCTACTTTAGAAGCGTTGCTGTGCATTTCTCACCTCAAAATCATTGGCAAAACGTTGAACAGCATTATGGACATTCAACACAATCGGCACGTTTTTAAAGCTTTCCAGTTCATTTTTACCGGTTGATAAATGATTCACCGCCCACAGCATCGGCATTGTGTCGGCAGTGGCATCATCGGTTAAGTAAGCTAAGACTTGTTGTTGATCACTGGTTAATTGTTGTATTTCATCGGCTAATTGCTCATGCCAAGCCCAAACCGATGTTTCATCTATTTTTAAATCGTTTTTAAGTTGAATCGCGGCTTTATCTTTAGCTTGTTGAATTAAGCGGATAATTTCCTGTTCTAAATCACATTTTCGACAGTAGTTACCAAAATCACCCCAGTAAAGCTCATCAAATACAAAATAGAGCAGAATCATAACTGGATACTGGTTTAAACGACCAGCTTGCCATTTATCAAACACGGCTTCTAAGTGTTGAGTGGCTAAACGTCCTTGATCCACTTGTGCAAGTTTTTGAGTAAACTTGTTATCAAAGCCTTGAAATTCAGCAAGTAAACTATTTACATGTTTCGTAAGTTCATTGTGTTTTGCATTCAAACGCATTACGCCCGCGCGGGTTTCTGCCACTTTTTCGGCAACAAGGGTATTCGCTAAATCGCTTTCAATTTGAGTATGTTGCAAAAATTTTAGCCAATTGGCGATTGTATTTAATGAACCGCTCACATGCTGGTCAACAGTTTGTTGTCTGAGCTGAGATTGTCCGGTTAAGTCATTCCATAAACGATTGCCGAAATTTTGATTGATGGTTTCTCTGACGCGGATATGGTCATCAATCACCTCAATGCTGTTTACAAAATCAATTAATGCTTTTTCGGTTAATTGCGGGTGATTTTTTATCAGCGCAGTTGAAATCGGTTTAGTGCCCATTATTTTTCCTGTAAAGACTCGTCTAATATCCATTGCAAAACAGCTAATACTTTGTGCGGCTCTGCAAATGTTAAAGGGATGTAGTTAGGGTCTATCGCCAGTACATTTTGCTCCAACTTTAAAAAACACCAAGTAAACGCATTGGTGACACAGCCATAAATGACTTTTTGCGGATTATTGTGGCGTTGGTTAAATAATTGGGCCGCATACATTTCAGCACCACATTGCCCAAATCCTTCTTCTATTTCGCCTTTTTTGGCTTCGACGAGGCAAAAAATAGGCGCATCAATTGTTAGCGAATTTGGCACGGCGGATAGAATAAAATCACAGTAGCCATTTAAATTCAACTTTGAGTCAATGTTAAATAGATACCCTGAAAAATAGCTAAAACGCTGGGGATTTTTATGCCGGAGTTCTTTTAATACAGGAACAATAATATGTTCTGACTTTGATTTTTCGCTGAGTAAGCCAATCCCTATTGCATCCGCTAAATTTTCCAATAAATTATTGCTGGGGACAAAAGCAGTTAATGCAGTAGGTAGAAAAGCTTGCGTAAGGTCTGTAATCGCCAGCTTATCTTTCATTTTGTCTAATGTATAGTTGTTGTAAGCCATGACTAAGCCCCATTTAAAGAAGTTGCTTTTACAACATTTATATCCTGTTTCATTATTTTTTGTTCTTTTGATAATATTTCAAGATGTTGTTTCAGTTTTAATTTAGCATGTTGATCTAACTCACTTGATTTCATGCCATCTGCTAACACACCAAGATAACGCTCAAGATATTCTTCGAGATTCTTTAAATGCTCATTGATTTTAGGCTGAAATGCTTGAGTTAAATAACTTTCAGTTTGATTAGAAAGATAAATTCTTTGGGACTCTAACTGTTCGATAATTTTTGTTTTGATCTTTGCTATATCTACTTTATAAGTTGTATCATTGTAAAGATAACTTTCTCTTCCCCACTCACTAGTACCTAAATTCCGACAAATGCTCCCCCATAAGCTATCTTTGTATCTTTTCGCAGTTTTTGTTTCAGTTTTTTCCTGATAACCCACTGAAAATAAAGCAGAGGTATTTACATTTTCAATTGATAGCGTAATACTTGGAGATGAAAAATTAGTTTCTATGCCTTTATCCTTTAATTTTTCTTTTGCTCTTGTTAATGTATCTTCAACAGCACTATTTATTTGTTCTGAAATAACCATACCCGTTGACTTAATTAAATCATTTGTAACTAATTTAAGTTGGTAATCAGCATTTTCAAATATGCTGACAATATCGGTGGTTATTTCAGTTGTTAATGTATTGGCAGCAGAAGCACTACCGCAAACTATCTCGGGTGAAGCAGGATCAAAACGTTGACTGATTTTTTCTTTAATTTCTTTTCGTTCGTATTTGTCGCCTCCGTCAACAAAGTTTCTAAGAAATCTTCTAATAGTATGATTTTCATTGCGTTTTTTTAATTTTAATTGAAATTGTTGTTCTTGAAGCTTATTTTCCATTTTTTTTCCGTCCTTAAAAAATTTGCTAATGATGTCATTAATGGATTGCCATTGCACTTCCATTACACTTGCCATTTCATTTTCTAAATCGGTAAGAGTTTGTTTTACTCTTTTATCAATTTCCAGTTTTACAACTTGGCAACGAGAAATATCAAATTGCAATCCTTGCATCATCTGTTTAACATCCTCAATATCACTTATCATCGTATTAGATCGAATACTCAGCATATTTAAACACTCAGTATTGTAATAATCTAGTTTGTAAATAGCGGAATCTAAGCTTTTACTAGCTGCCGTTGCATGCGATTTTTCAATAACTTTTTCAATTGGTTCTTTAAAAAAACTGTCTTCCCAAAGAGAATCAATACACTCTTGAAAATCCTCTTTATCCATTTTATTAATTTGCTTTTTCCAGAGTGTCCCCAAAGCTTTATTAGCAAAATCAACAACCCAAGGCTCTTTTACATAGTCGGGTAATTGGTTGTTGTGTTCTAAATGTCTTCTTGCACGGTTTGCTAAAAGGGCTGTTTTTGCAGATATAGGAAAAACCCGTGAAGTTTCAATTTCCACCATTTCAGCCACAAAAGTTAGTAACCAATCTTTAGTCATACAGTTTGCATCGGCATTATCAAATTTATTGACAATGACATGAAGACTGTCTTTTGAAAGTTGTTCTTTGATTTCAGCTAATTGCAAGCGCACATTATTTTCTGATTCGGTATTCATTTGCGTAAAATCAATCACTAACAAAATAGCCGAAGCTTTTTCAAGCTGGGTTTTAAAAACACGTCGCAAGGTTTCACTTTGGCCAAATTCATTTGGGCCTGGTGTATCCAAAATCGCTAAACTGCCATGCGCCTTATTTTCCATTCCATTTAAATGGCAAAACTCCACTTCAAGCACGGGCAAATCGTCCAGTTGTTCATATTCGCCATACGGTGGCGCAATATCAATGATTTTGTCTTTTGCCAAACGCATGATGTCATTGAGATGTTTTAAAAATTCAAAAATCCCCTCTTGCCCTTCATATTCGGTTTTAAAATGATAAACTCCATTATGCCGCAGGCCTTCAATTAAGCTTTTACCATCTTCAATACCATGCAAATCAATTTGTTTTATTTCAGATTCACTTAGTGTTTTCAACTTATTAGCAATTTCGACACTTAATTTTTGTAGTGGCGCAATTTTACGAATTTTTAAAATCGGTTGCTGTTGACCGTGTACATTGCGAATTAAGGTCGGTAACGTCGTCATCGCGGTTTCACGATTTGGCAAAATCTCCATCCCTACGATTGCGTTAATGGTCGTAGATTTACCCGCTTTCATTGTGCCAATAACGGCCAAAACCACTTCCATTTTTTCTAACTTTTGCCGTTCATTTTCAAGATGCCCCATCCATTTTTTAACCTCCTCAACGCCAATCGTTTTTTCCTGTTGCGCTGCATTTGCATTTAATAGGTTCTGAATTTCCAGCACTTCTTTAAATGTATTGGACAGCAAACTAATCAAACGTAATGTTTCCTTGCTGATGTGTTCTAAAATATTGTCATTCATTATTTTTAACCGATCCATAAAACGTGGCAAATTGAGTTGAAAATTTTTACTCTTCATAAATTAATCCTTAGCGTAGCCGATAATGTTGCGCGTAACAAATGATCATCAACAGGCCTACACCCACAACATTGAAGCATTAAGGCATAGTTTCCAGAAAATGAAAGGCAATAATTCGGGTTAGCGACGCTTATAACAAAATCAGCGTTCAAACACTTAAGAGTTTAGTTCAAATTGGGATAAATACAAGGAAACGCGCTTAATCGGCTTGAGCGTAGGTCTAAACCCTAAAGCACCGTTGTACTTATACTTCGAATGCTCAGGTTTTCATTTTAAGATTAAGCCGGAGTGGATTCGTCGCGTGTGTGCGCTGGAACGATGTGTTAGGCATTAAGTATACTTACCAGCGGGAATCTCCCAGTATTTCAGTGGTGGGCACAGAGGAAATATGAACTGTCGGGTATTAAAAACCTGACCAAAAATTGGGGCAATGGCACGGTATGTATCGGACATCGCAATCAAAGCCCCTCCGTATGACTGGGTTTGCCGACCTATAGGCGTTGTTTACTACCCCCTATCGCAGCAAAATACGGGTATTGAGCGTTATTTGGCAGGGTTGGAGAGATCATGGAACGGTTTTTATTGGGCTGTCTGGATGCCGTATTGAAGAGGACAGGGAGCTTCTTAGCCCGTAGGGCGGATTCGCCGATAGGCAAAGCGCCAAGCCCAATGCAGCACCAACGCTCTAAAAGTTGGATTGCCTATCGGCGAACCCACTCTACAGCCATACACCTTACGGGTTTAATGGCAGTGAAGCAGTGTTTAGGAACGAAATAAAAATGCACCTAGCACCAGCAAGCGTGTTACCAAGGAGTGCAAGAGCACGCATCTGCCCCGCCTAATGAACTGCAACCTTGTGATGGAATTAAATCAATAAGATCACAGCAATCACAGTATTCCAAAATGCTAGTTCTTTCTTGCCGTCTGCCTCTGTTTTGATCGCCATTGCGGCTATGTCGCTGGGCGTTAAGTTCCGTCGCCGCTATTTTACATTCTTTAAAACGTTGCTTGATTACAGGGATAGCTCGCCATACCCCATGATGTAACAGCGTTTGCTTCACATACTCTGAACAGGACATTCCACCATGCTTTACCCTGTGTGCACAGCAAAAACCTTTATAGGGTGAGATATATCTTTGATAGCCCGAAATGGCAACAGCGAAAGAACGATTTAACATTCATAACCTTCTGTTTTTAAGTTCCAGTTGCGTAGGTCGTGTTAGCTTATTGAGCGTAGCGAAATAACGTAACCCGACACATCGAAGCCCGTGAATGTCGGGTTACGGCTAACGCCTAACCTGACCTACATGGCTTATACACCCTACAGGCTGGCTTGTTGAGTTTAATCCATTCACAACCAAATTATGGATAATACCACCAACAAATATCACAATCTCGGCTGATTTATTTGCGTCTATTTTGTATAAAAATTTACTTTGATCTAAGGTATAAGTTATCTGCACACCAATTACCGGACTTGGATTGGATTCCAAAGAATCGCCGACATAGAATTCAAGCTCATGAATTTGCTCGTCTGAAATTCCAACAAAATGATCTTTTATTGCTTGGTGTAGCCCACAGTTTTTTGCATATTTAATAATATCACCGGCAAGGTTTAAGCGCATTTCTTTAGGCGCATCTCCAAGTATTGAGACTTCAACGTAATTGGTTCCAACAAATTCACCGCTACATGATGACAATAGCGAGAACAATAAATATATAAAAATCTTGTGGTTTTTTATCACTGACAAATCCAAAGATTCATATAGGAATGACAGCCCTGTATGATGCGGTGAGGAAGTAATTGCATTGGTTCGCAATTGATGTGGTTTTTATCGCTTACTGCATTCTACAGCTATACACCTTACGGGCTTTGATGTTTGTTGGGTTGCGATAGAGCCGCAACCCAACGCCGCTGGGCAAGGTATACCGGAGCACTGATGTCATTGTGCATAATCATCATGCCGCCCATTTCGCCCAGCTTAGCCAGCAAAGGGCCAAAGCCCGCCAGCGCATCGGCGGTCCGCTGAGTGGGCACATTGGCGATCACAGCCTCCTTCGCGAGACACACACCGATTGTTCGCGAGTTTACCAACCACGCTTGTCGAGTTCACGGAGATGGCCGCGCATATCGTTGTTCAATGATTCCATTATTGTGTTGGCACTGATGCCTTTCTCAAGGTTTTCACGGCAGGCAACCCAATCGTTGGCCATTAATGCCTGTAGCCCAGTTGCGAAAAGACGTAAAGGGTGAGCCTCCTCCAGGTCCGCCAGATATAACCAACACCTCTTAGCCGCCTCGTCCTGCCCAAGTCGCATCCACACCCGCCCCGCCTGAAAGCCGGTAAAGATCGGCGAGCCGGCGAACTGAGACGCACGCTCCCAATGCTTTGCGGCTTGCTCCGAATCTCCCAATTGCGCGAACACAACGCCGGCCAGCTCCTGCGTTTGCCAGTCGTTCGGCTCAATTGCAAGCGCACGACGCACCAATTGTAGAGCGGCTTCGCCGCGCCCCTCCTCACAAGCGGCAAGTGCCTGCCGTCTGATTTCCTCTACAGACAATGATTCAAGATGGATTCTCAACATTAACATCCCCAGTATGTTCCCCAAAAAACCCGATTGATAGATTGACTCATCGCACAACGGACTCACTTCTTCATTCGAATCACGGATGCCCAGAACAGCCTGTACTACAAGGAATGGGTGGCTCGAAACCTTGTGAGCGGCATAACGCTTCTATTTTAGGGCGGAGTTCTGCATTGTTAGGCTCCGACCCAAAGTCGCCGGGCCGCTGACGGGAATCCGCGCGGCGCCGGGAAGGATGGAAGCGCAAGGCTCCGCCGAATAGCCAAACCCGGAGCGGGCGGAAACCCTCGCCACCGAGGAACAGATACCCCTCCCAACCGGAGCAAAGGGCTTGATTCCGACCGGCCTAACGAATAGCGTTTATCTGTCGCGCCACTCAAATCGGATCAAAGCGATGAGCTAAATCGCGACAGATAAACCTTGTTGGACTAAACCGCCTTCAATGGGCTACGGGTTTGGGGATTAATACACAGATTCCTGGGTA
>JAPLRR010000084.1 GCA_026399075.1 Methylococcales bacterium | reverse complement strand
CTACCCAGGAATCTGTGTATTAATCCCCAAACCCGTAGCCCATTGAAGGCGGTTTAGTCCAACAAGGTTTATCTGTCGCGATTTAGCTCATCGCTTTGATCCGATTTGAGTGGCGCGACAGATAAACGCTATTCGTTATGCAAAGCTTTACATAACAAAAAGAACTGGTTGTTTGCAGGCTCTGAACGGGCAGGACAAAGGGCGGCCGCTATCCAGACCTTGCTCGGCACCGCCAAGCTGAATGGTTTAAATTCGGAAGCGTGGCTAAAAGACACCCTGGAAAAATTACCGGCTTGGCCCAATAGCCGTATTGACGAACTGCTGCCTTTGACCCCTGAAATGATTGAAAAACTCAAGTGAGGCTCGTTCTGGAGGATGGTTGGGCTGGACGCTTACAAAACACCACCCCAAAAATATCTTATTTAAAAAGTTTCAAATTTAGTTACACGTTTGTTCTAAATTTAGTTCGTTGTACGAAATTTGAGGGGTTGAAAATCGTCTGTAGGCCTTTATGAACAATAGGTTAGATAAAATTACTTGGAACTTTAGAGCCTTTTGTTGATTAGCACCCTTTATGCAGCATTGCCAGGCCGCAACGGTTTATTAACCCCAAACTGATAGGTGGTAAGGAAACTACCTAAGAATCCTACCTTCTTTCGCTAGCTCTCTTTTGATTCCTTTGTAAAGATCATTGTAAGAGATTAGATCCTCTCCGCGGGCCAGAGAGCGGAGGCAGGCGTATTGCACAATGTTAGTGATAGCAGCACCAGTGAGTTCATATTTTTGAGCGAGTGACGTAAAATCAATGTCATCTGCTCGCTGCACTCTCTCTGGGAAAGCCTTCTTCCAGAGTAGTAGACGCTCATTTGCTCCAGGCATGGGAAAGTAAACGATGGATTGGAAACGCCGACTAAAGGCATCGTCAATGTTGCTCTTGATATTAGTGGCAAGAATGACTAGGCCATTGTAATGTTCAAGCCGCTGAAGAAGATATGAAACTTCTTGGTTGGCATACTTGTCATGTGCATCGCGTACACTGGTTCGTTTGCCAAAAAGAGCATCTGCCTCGTCGAAGAAGAGGATCCAATTTTTATTGTTCGCTCTCGAGAACAAATTGGCGAGATTTTTTTCTGTCTCACCGATATATTTTGAGACCACAGCTGAGAGGTCAACACGATATACGTCTCTACCGGTGTATTTTCCTAGCAGTGAAGCTGTGAGAGTCTTCCCTGTCCCAGGCGGTCCATGAAATAGCGCGCGGTAACCTGGTTTTAGTTTGCGACGCATCTCCCAGTCGTTCATCAGCGTTTCCCCGTGCCGTACCCAATCTTGAAGTTCTTTGGTCTGCTCCAGAGAATCGTCATTAAGCACGAGGTCATCCCATTCCAACTCGGTTTCGAGCAACTCGGCAGGAAAATTGATGCTGAATCGGGGCCTCGTCACTTGTCCTGTCGTGAACAGTTCTACAAAATCCTGTGAAATGATAATGCGGCCACTCATACGCGGTTCACCCTCGGGCACTTCTTCCAGCCAGAGGATATGTTCCTTCACAAAGAGATGATTTTCGCTGAATAGTTGATGCAGCTCAATTCGTTTTCCAGCGTCTTTACCCGCGAGAAGGAAAAGAGCAGTTTCACCGGTTGGAAGAAATCCCCGAAAACTTTTACCGCGAGAGCCGCCAATCTTTGGAAAATCGCCGGCGCGAGGCAGGGCACCCTGAATTGTACGGTCGTAAAAATCGGCGTCAAGGTGAGGGGCTAGGGCGATCAAAACCAAAACCTGAGCTTCACTCGATAAATCTCGTTGTTGAAAGAAATCTCTCAAGGGCCAGGCCAACAAGTTACCATCCGTTAAGTAGCTTGGAGATCTATTTACCACACTGACGTGTTCCTCTGAAAAATAAGAATCGATCCTATCGGTGATAAACGCCGCGAGCTCTAATAGCCAAGAATCGTCTAAGAGGATATCGCCGAATTGATCTGTCATGATGGCAAGTTAGAAATGGATTCGAGTTATTTCGACTGCTTGCTTTTAGTAGTGAGCATATGGCCACACTGTTGCACTACGTGAGCCAGCTCATGCGCCAGCAAGCGTTTTCCCTCGCTGGTTTCGGGGCGGTACATTCCTTCATTGAAAAAGATATCCTGCCCGCGAGTGAACGCCTGCGAATGCAGTTGCTCATTCAGCCGGGCTGCCTCCGCATCGATATGGATACTGACTCCGCTGAAATCCGCACCGAACGCATGCTCCATCTCCGCCAGGATTTCGCCCGAAAGAGGTTGACCCGCCCCGGCTGCGTTTTTGATTTTCTGACCCGCGCCTTGATTTACAACATTGTGCCCCTCTTCTTTGGCCTGCACTGGCTCCTCCTCTTCTTCTTTCTCCTTCGTCTGCACTGGCTTCTCTTCTTCCTTTTCCTTCGTCTGGATTTTCTCCTGGATGAGTTTATCCTTTTCCATGCGTGCTTCCGCGGTTCCCAGCCTTTCATCCTCAGCCGGTGACATCAGCGTGACGCGCTGGACGGAACCGGGTTCTTGCCGTTGCAATCCTGGTGTTTGGCTGTTCCTCGCCACTACGTTGTTTGCGACCCGATCCGCTGCCTGTTCGTACCGGTCCCCGGGCTTCCCGATCGTCAATTTGGTCTGAACCGCCTGTCCACCACTCCCGGAGTGACGCGCGCTGAAAAACGGGCTGCGCTCACGTTCCTGCGATTGCGAGAAAAAAGGTTCCTGATGTTTCTCATCATGTCGATGGGCGTTACGCAGCCGCCGTGAGCGTGTAGTACTTTTCATTTTTGCGAAATTTTCCTTAAAAATTCTTGCCCCATTTTTTGGTAGTCCGCCGCACCATTGGAGCTTTTCTGGAAGGAGAATATGTCCATACCGGCCTGTTGAGCCTTAGCCAGGGCAATATTGTTTCGAATTCGTGCCTCAAAAACCATTTCGTCGCCAAAATCTTCTTTCAAGCGTGCCTCGACTTCGCCGGTCATGGTCTTGCGCTCGTCGTACCGGGTGATCACGAATCCCAACATCTCAAGTGCGGTATTGAGACGTCTTACTAGATTCAGGTGCTTGAGGAAGCTCTTCGCCCCTTTCAACGAAAGAAATTCAGCCAGGACCGGCATCAAAAGGTAGTGGCTGGCCACTAGCGCATTTACCGTCAACATCCCAATGGAGGGCGGACAATCCAACAGCACAAAGTCATACTTGCTGTCCAAGCGCTGCAGAATTTGAGACAAAATATGTTCGCGGCCGTATACGCTTACCAATTCAAGTTCCGCGCTCGCCAATTCCAAAGATGACGGAAGGATGTCCATGCCGCATCGTTCGAGGATGGCATCCTTTGGTGAAGCCGGATCTCCCGCGGATTCCTGCTTTAGCAGATGGTAAATGTTCGGTTCGGATGGATCGGCGATTCCGAAAGATTGCGAAAGACTCCCCTGCGGATCAAGATCGATCAGGAGGCACTTCTTCCCGCTATCGCGCAGGGCTGCCGCCAGATTCATTGTCGTGGTGGTTTTGCCGGCCCCACCCTTTTGAATAGCTATCGATACGATCTTCATGGTCTATCGGAATTCGGCTTGCACCCCTGGAAGTAACTACAGACTTTTTGCCACACCACGCGTGCGACTTTCTTCCCAAGCTCCCTGCCTTGCATGTCTCCATCACAAAAATGAATCCCAGCGTAACGTCGTGACATGCCCGCCTGGTCAGCCGCCTCTCGCAGGGTAAGCCAAGTCAGAGTAACCTCTTCAGAGGGCGTGCAATCTGGCTCAACCACTGAACTACAGGCAGGGAAACTCACGCACTCACCGTAATCGTCGTTGCCGCAAAAGCAATCAACTATCTCGGCGAGGGTATGGCTGAAGGTGCTGTGCCCTGATGGATACTCCGCGAACGGCGGGGTTGGAATATAGGGACACCAGCCCTCTCCTTCCATTTTAACGGTTCCCCGGCAAGGTCCGCCCCAAGCTCTGAAGTTCTCATCGTCTTTCAAATGTCGAATGACCGAATCCGGCCGACCATAGTCGTAATGCACTTTACAGTCCCACGCCGCGATCGAGGCATCGAGGAGCGCATTGCTCAGCGCGAAAAACATTTTAATGACATTCGAATTTCGAAAGCAGCGCTCTCTCGCGACATAGCGGGCGATCCGGCAGCCTTGCACGGGTGGCACCGTCCAATAGGTTAAGCCCGAGTCAGGTGTCACCGGTGAGTCTTCAAACTTATCCTCATGCATACCGGCCCAGTACTCCGCAATCAGCTTTTCGCGGTCATCAAGACACGCACTGATTCTGATGATTTCCTCCATCTGCACCCTGAACTGACCAGACAAAGCCGGAGCTGGCGGCTGTGGCCGTAGTTGCCCGCCACATTCAAGGGCAAAAGGTCTCACCAATCCCCAATGGGGGTGAAGAAATTTCTGCGGCTTTCTGGTGTTTCCCAACTGTGGCTGCCAGCGATCAACCTTCACCACCTGCTCGGGAGGCGGCGGGTTCACCGGTCGATAGCCAGTGTAATCGGCATATTCTGTCGGGTTCGAACCATCGCCACGGCGACTTTCAAGGATGAGTTTTGCGGAGAGGTTGCCGACGCCTTGTGGCGTTTTGACGTCCAAAGTCTGATCGTCGATACGGCAACCATTGACCAACCCTAACAACGGCGAGACCATCTCGTGAAGTTTCTCCTCCTTGAGAGAGTCTACAAACAACGCTTCCACAACACGCCAGGCAGCATAACTGAATGCGATCTCCCGGTTTTCCTTCGTCTGCTCCTCTTCCGGTCGCTTCAGTCGATCCCCGGTTGTGGTGCTGATGTAAGAACCGCCTGAATAAGCCGTCCATGCATCATACATCGCGGTGTGCACCATCGCCAGCGCGCGGGCTGCCAATGTCGGCGGCAACCGGGCGAAATAAATGGCATCGCATGTCAAGCGGTTCCATTGGAGAGCCAAAGGCGTTGATTCATCGACCTCTAACATTTGCTTATCGGGGTTCTTTTTCATGAATATCTTTCCTGCTAAAGTGATTTAAGTGTAGATCTGACTAGAGCTGATAGTCACCTGCTTTGGGATGGTGTCTATCAGGTCTGGTTTAACCTCCATACTTTCTTTCAAAATAGTTTGCCGTGCAGGAGTGTTTCCATAGGTGCGCGTCGGTAACACAATTTTTTCTGACGGATTCGCTGTTTATTTACCACCAAAATATACCCTTTAGGTGGTTGATATGCTAACATATTTGAAACAAAATATAGAAAAGTTTTGATAATACGATAACCAACTACATAGGACATAGGACGAGGAAACGTTACAACCGGATTTTTAGGCTTGGCACTCTAAGAATGCAGAAACATCGGAATCGACCACAAAAAAGTACTTGCTATCCGTAGATAATTCTGAAGCAGATCTCGATTCAGCATCTTCGGGCACTTTGCACTTGATAGACAGTCATTCCACCACCGGACCTAAAACACCGTACTCAAATCGAATAGAAATGCGGTAGACGAGATATGCCGCGACTATTGACAGGGCCAAAATTGAGCATGACGAAGGTAAAATGTAGATCAATGACTATCCCAGCCATTCACACCAAGATTTCAACCAGCATCACGGTTGTAGCAGAGGCCAAGCTCTGCATTGGAGTGCCAACTTCCGCCACGGGGATACGTAAGTGCAAGTACACCTCCGTTGGTAACACCTGCATCATGCACTTGCAACCTTTCCGGTTGCCTGAACTCGAACGACATATCCACCGGGCAATCAGTGTCATTTGCCTGCCCAGGCTGCTTGAGCCTACATGTAATTATTGGACCTGACGCAATGAAGGCCACCCCACAGAGGAAAAGCACAAGCACCTCCAATTCGGTGGCGGGGCCATTCTTCCAACCCAAGCCTGAGCGTACCACCGGTGATGTTGAAACTACCGAATTCAGGCAGCCCACCTTCTTTCATTCGTCACAGGCAGACGCAGCCGGTGGGACCTCTCTCATTCAGCCCAAACGTGCGAAATCTGGGTTTGAAACACTGGAGAGCGGTCACACTCCGTTTTTCCAACACGCTCGCGTGCCTGCGATTCAAACGGAGAAGCAAGAGCAGACGGAAGAGCAAAATTCAGAAACGTTACCAGTACTGCGCAATCCCATCTTTGAAAGTGAAAAGAATGTTCAGTTCCGCTTAAAGATTGGGCAGCCGGGGGATTACTATGAGCAAGAGGCGGATAGAATGGCCGACCGGGTGGCCCAACGACTGCCCGAACATAATAAGGCCGCTGAACCACTCTTCTCGACTGCACGCTCTGGCCTGCAACGAAAGCCGATCTTTGAGAGCGAGGCTGGGCCGGAGATCCAGGCCAAACCGGCTCGCGTGGACTCCAGAACAGCGTTGCCGATTCAGCCGAAGTGCGCCGAGTGCGAGCACGAGGATGAACTACAGAAGCTGGAGGAGCCCGGGAAGGAAGAAGTCCTCCAACAAAAGCCAATTTTTGAGAGTGCCGCGACCCCGCCAACGGATAAAGGGGAAGGTGACGAGTCGCAGAACGGCGATCTGCTGCAATTCAAATGTGCCGAATGCACTTCGGAAGAAGACGAGACCGTCCAACGCCTCGAATCCACCGATGCCAACTCCGTTGTCCCAGACAACTTTAGCAGCAATCTCCGCAGCAATAGAGGGAGCGGCTCTACGCTCCCGGAAGAAACCCGCACTCACATGGAAAGCGCTTTCGGCGCCGATTTCTCCGGGGTGCGCATCCACGCCGACAGCACCGCAGAGCGTATGAGCGAATCCGTGCAGGCCCAGGCCTTCACACACGGAAACGACATCTACTTCGGCGCGGGCAAGTATAGCCCGCAATCCACCGACGGGCAGAAACTTCTGGCCCACGAGCTCACGCATACCATCCAGCAGGGCGCCAGCGTGCGGCGAAAGCCAGCCGAAACACCCCATGAGAAAGACTCCGCAAACGCCGAAGCAGCACAGATTTCCCGGAGCGAGAATACCGTTCAAGCCAGTTTGGGGGACGACCTTAAGGACGGATTCGGCGCGGTGTGGGAAGCGACCGGCGGCGCACTGACGGGTAAAACACTTGATCTGCTCTTCGACACAATCCGCCCCTATGCACCCAACCTGGTCAATATCCTGCAGCAAATCCGCAGCGTTGGGCTCATCAACTTCTTCAAATCGAAGTTAACGCAGGCCGTTAATGGCATCTTCGGCGGCTTGCAGAGCAACCTTGCCATTATCGCCGGCGTCTTCCCGCAATTTGGCGCTTTGTTAACCAGGGCGCGGATCATCGTCACTGCCCTGGCCTCGGGGGACTGTAAACCGCTTTTTGCCGCGCTCAACGAGCTGAAGGACCTCGTCACCCAGATGGCAGGCGAGGCTTGGGATGCCATCGTCACCTTCTTCCAGCCGGCCATCGACTTCTTTACCGACATCTGGCAGTCCTTTGGTCTGCCCGCTATCGAGTGGCTGAAGCAGAAAGCTGCCCACGTTTGGAATTGGGTGCAGGAAATCGGCAAAAACATCTGGAATTGGCTGCTTCCGGTTCGCGAGACCATAGGCAGTGCCTGGGATGTCATCAAGGGACTTCTCGGATTGAACTACGATGAAACCGGTGAGGAAGGGCTGATCCAATGGGCACAACGCAAGGCAAGCGAGACTTGGGAAGGCATCAAAGAGGAATTGCGCCCCATCATCGAGCCAGCTCGCGCTCTGGTTGGGAAGATCCAGGCGTTAATACCGCTGAGCGCCATCCTCAACCTCCGGGCTACCATTCAGGATTGGCTCCAACAGGCCGTTGCCACCGCGACCGGCATGGGAGAAGACGCCTCGAACGTTGGCAACATCGCCGATCAAACCAGTCTGCGGGACCAGATCCTACCCGCAATCCAGCAGTCGCTGGAATCGTTCCGCGGCAGCATTGCCTCCGCCGCCACTTGGGTCAGTGGCACCATCGGCAATATCTACGCTTCGGTAACGCAGTTCTTCGCCTCAGTGCGGAGCATCAGCCTGCTGAATCTCGCCTCGGGCCTGATTGACTGGGTCGAAACCAAGGCGAACGATATCTATGATTGGGTGCAGTCGAAGGTTGCGGCGCTGTTCGATCTAGCCAGCCAGGGCTTGCATAAGTTGGGTGAGTTCTTGCAACCCGTTTACGATACCTTGGTGAAAATCGGGCAGATTCTGGGAAATATCCTCGGTTACCTGCCAGACTTTTTGCTGGGGCCCCTCTGGATGTTGCTACCCAAATGCATCAAGGATCCCATCAAAGAGTTCTTCCTGACGCAGATCCTGGGGCGGCTGCCGTTTTTCCAAAAGCTTCAGAAGGCCGAGGGAATTTGGGAGCGCCTACAGGCCGCTGCCATCACCATCCTGAAGCAGGTTTTTGTAGACGGCAACCTTCGGGGGGCCATCTGGACCTTCTTCAGCACCATGCTCGATATTCTGGGGCTGCCGCCCCAACTCGTCACGCGCGTCATTGCCAAAGGCGCCCAAGCGCTTGGCGACATTTTGAACGATCCGCTGGGCTTCCTTGGCAACTTGCTGCGCGCCATGAAGCTCGGCTTGGAAAGGTTCTTCAACAACATCGGAAAGCACCTGCTCGGCGGATTGCAGGCCTGGCTGTTTAGTCAGCTCGAAGGCACCGACATAGAGATGCCCCAAGATATCAGCTTCAAGTCCATGTTGAAGTTGGCCTTCCAGGTTCTTGGCATCACAGTAGATATGCTGCTCGAGATCCTGGAAGAGGTTACCGGTAAGAAAGGACTGAAAGCGAAGATACAGAGAATCATCGGCGCCATCTCAAACGCCTGGGACTGGTTCCAGAAGTTGATCACCGAGAGCAAAGAAGGCGAGAGCTTCTGGGATCGGCTGTCCAATGCCGTGGGCAGTATCTGGGACTTCATCCTGGACGGTATCGTCGGCTGGCTGGAACAGACCGTCGTCAAAAGGGCGATGGCCTGGGTCGCCAAGAAGCTGGATCCCACGGGGGTCATGGCGGTGATCACAACCGTCATCGACGTGTTCGCCCTCGTCGAGGCGATCATGAGCAAGGCCAAGGAGATCTTCGAAATGATCGAACGAGTCCTGGACCGGATCGGCGACATCATCAAAGGGATTCTCCCTGCCGCCGCCGAGGTCCTTGAACGCGCCTTGGCAGCAGCGATTCCCGTGGCCATGGCCATCCTGGCGGCGGTCGTCGGCCTGGACGGCGCAGTGGATGCCATCAAAGACGAAATCGAAAAGCTTCGCAAAAAGGTCCGGGACGGTATAAAACAGGTGATGACGAGTATTAAGGACTGGATACTACGGCTTTTTGGTGGAGATAAGGATGACGGCAAAGACACTATTGCCGCCGCGCTGCAGGAGATCGACACCGAAGCTGATCGCGAATCTGACGAAGGAGAGGTTAAGCAGGACGAAGCGGAAGCGATTAAGAATAAGGTCAATCTGGACCATTCGGGTGTAATAGAAATTACTAGTGTTACAAGTGCTGGGGAAAACTGGGATTTTGAATACGTTCAAAAAGCCAAGAAATCAGTCCCCAAAAAACTAGGTAGTGCAAAAGGAATCGGAAACGAAGAGGTTCACGGAGAACAGCCCTCACGCAATACTAAAGGACCTCTTATTCATCATACCCAATCTGAGCACATAATCCCCTTTACCAATGCCAAAAGTCTCAGAGATGCAGTTGGCTTTAACGAGCGATCGCGCAAAGTTCTAAGTCGCTTCGACAAAGGGATGCTAACTATAATGATCTACTTAGGCGCAGCAAAAGAAAAAAATAATACGGAAAAAGATGATAGGGAGCAATTTAATTTAGAAATGAGCGGCAAAGGATATCGGACAAAATTGGGCGTGATCCAAGATCAATACGAAACAGGTGGCGAAGGTGGTAAGGTCGCAAGCGAAAGCGCTGGTAAGGATATACTCGAAGAAATTACAGGAGTCTTTGGAATACTACGTGATCGACAGGTCAAAAGGACCAATGAAGCAATCAAAAAAGAGAATAAAGAGATGAGAGAAGAAGGATTCGAAGAAACTAATGGCACACGGCGAGGTGAGGCAGCTCCTATCCCGGATAAGGATAAGGTCAAAAATACAGCTGACAAACAGTTGGATGGAATTATTAAGCTGGTTTCTGAGGCATTAGAAGTTAGTGATTTGCAGGAGAAGAACCAACAATCTTGGGAAGAAAAATCAATTAATGAAGCTGGTATGTCGGATAAGCTGACACAAGCTGGTTACCGGATGCCATATCAAATTAAGGATACCGGAAAATGGGTAATTGCTCGTCCTCCAAACTCAAACCTTCGCCGTCTTACGGTAGATAGCAATGGGATCATTCATCACACAGAGGAATGATTGTACTCATGCGCACTTTGCTCACCCTTCTTATCCTGATCCTGCTTGGCTATGCCGGCTACCACAGCGTGGTCTGGGTTGTCGCGCAATACGCCCTCTTGGCACCGACAGAGCAGCCTCGCGCCACCCTAATAGGTGTTTTGACGATCTTCGTTGTGCTGTTCCTGTCGGGTGCCATCCGTTCTGGATTCAGGGAGTTGGCTCAGCAGGGTCTTCTGGTGCAGCGTTACCGCTTATACCAATTGGCGCTTGGGGCATTGCAGCAGCAGGACATGTCGCCGGCGATGCGGTCGAGAATTGAGCAGGGTCTTGCGCTGCTTGGCAGTCGGGCGGTAATAGAGGGCTTTGGCAAACTGCGGGATAGCATCGCGTCGCATGGGCTCGACAGTCCGCACTCGGCGGTACTATTTCGAAAACTTACGCTGGCGATGCGTGACGATCTCGGGCAGAGTCATTTGGACCTCCGCACGGAGAGAAAGGCGCCGTTAGCCCCGTTGGAATAATGGGGCAGTTCTGGAGGAAGTGGTAGTTTTTCCTTGTGCCGCCCTCATTGGCTCGCCACAGGAAGATCACTCCAAGGTTGAGAAATTGGTTTTATGGAGCAGAAGCGCCAGATAAAGCATCACCGGATACCAGAATTCACTCCATTTCTGCTCAGTGCCGATGAGCCGCCCGACCAATCCTTCAATTGGCTTGAACGGACTTGTGCATTTCTGATCACTATCACCGTTGCTGTCGCGCTTGTAGGGATTCCTGCCTTCACAAAAAGCGGCTTTCAAATCTACAAGCGTGATGTCGCGAAGGATGTCATTTTTTCTCTGGCCCGAATAGGTCTTCAGAAAATGCCAGCCCGGCGCCCGCAGCCATTCGGTTTCCAGGACACCATAAGTTAGTGGTTCAAGATCCGCTTTGCACTTGGCGGCGTCACTGGCAAATCCTTCCGGGAGCCCGGCTTCCTTCAGCGGAAGATATAGGTTTGGACTAAACTGTTCCCAGTAATAACGGTTATCACTGAGCATACCGAGGTAGGTGAGTCGAAACCCTTCGGCCATTGCGTTATCCAGTCCATAGGCCGTCAGGTAAATTTCCGTATCCTTGACCAGGATAGTCAAGCCGGAAAGTAGCAGGCCTAATTCTAAATCTTTTACCTGGTGGTACAACTGCTCCAGGCGATCAGTATGCTGTGTGTGTTGTATTTTCATATCCAATAACCCGTTTCTTGTCATATGTTCACCATTCGATGCGCAGTAAATCATTCATCCATGGCAGTTTCACGATGCCCAGCCCCCAGCCATGGGGCAACCGGTCAAGTAGAATGTCTTGGGCCTTGCGTTCCACTGAAAGCTGCCACCCAGTTTCACCCCTCTCCAATTTGCCATCTCGCCGTAAGAACATCTCCCGCAACCAATCAGGCGAAACCTTGCCTAGCGCGTCCCAATGTTTAACAGCGGCGAGAATTAAGTTTTCACTCTCGGACTGCTCTGCCGCATCAATTTCAATAAAGTGATCGATAGGTGCATTCAAAGGCATCCCGCAGAGGAACTTGGGCAATACCAGCTGATATTCGGGGGTGTGCACCTCACCCGTTGCTAAGTGATGCACCAGGCAGACTGCCCGCTGGCGGCTGGTTTCATCGATAAATACGCCATCCTTACATAAGCCCAAGTTTTGAAAGAACCGCTGAAGAAAAGGATGAAACAGAATGATACCCGCCGAATTAACGTAGTATAGATCGGCTTCTTTTGCATCGGAGATGTTTTGTTTCTCCGTTTCTTCTGCTGCAGGCATTTCTCGCTTGGCAAGCACCTCTATAGGATTATCTTGACTGCCAGTAACGTTCAGAGACGAATGCGTAAGCGCCTCAATGGCCTGTATCACCCGCGTCCAAGCCTCATCGCGTCCTTTCATATCCCTTGTTGCATCGAGCCTTCTCATAAGCATTCCCCGCCATGGCAACAAGGCATCGGAACGGATAACTCTGGCCATCAGCGTGGAAGTATTACTTTGCTGCCTGTTGATGACGACTTCGTGGATGAGAATCCGCCAGACAGCCAGTTCAACTCGACGCAGCAGATCTCGCGTCGGGAAGGTCGGTCCAGTGCTGAATTCTGCCACAAGACTCCGCAGGCCAGCGGTTTCTCCAAGCGCTTTGCTGATTCGGTCACTGATGTTGCTGGATATCTCAGGCCGCGCTAAACCACTGAGCAGCATCCTCCAGGAATCTGCCTGAATTAGCCATTGCGCCAATGTCTGGGGATTCGAAGCCTCCTTTTCCAAGGCCAGTGTGATGCGTCTCTTCAACTCGGCTGCATGTTGACTGTCCGGTTGGAGATTCAACAGATCTGCCAAAATATTGAACAGCGCAGCGGCAATGCTTTCGGATTTTGACGGGGTTATTTTGCCAACTGCGTGGATATGATCCGACAATTCGGTAGCGGCTCGAACAACCTCACCGACGACATCGTCAACCAGCCTCCGTAAATCATTCTGTGTGCGGTTGGTCAAGAACTCAAGGAGCTGCTTTAAAAATTCCTGGTCGTGCTGGAGAATCAACCGTTCTAGCACGACCGGACGCCTATACACAAGCATGCGAAAACGTTGCAATGCACTGCTCTCGGAGACTAAAGTCTCAAAAACCTGTTGTTGCCACTCCGGCAGCGAATCGGGTTGGGCCACGTCCACTGGCAGGTAACCATGTTCCAGAAAATACAACCAGTTATTGAAGCGGCATGTGCGAAGCGGCTGCATATCGGCCTTGATCCCCGTGCCCCGCAAGGCCCTTGAAATCTCGGCTTCAAGGTGCGACACTAGGTTTTCGGTAAACCGGCCAGAAAAAATATCCTCAGCCGACCAGCGCCCCACTTCAAGCTCAAGTCGGTCAACACGCACCAGTTGATCCGGGGCAACCAGCCGATCAAACAGATGTTCGAAGGCAGGAACGACCGATTGCCAATATTGCCTGCTAAAAGATTCCTGGAGTTGTGAAATATGCCCCGCATCCAAACCGACTCTTAGTTCGAACACCTGTTTCGCAATGAGGTGGCGGTTTTCCATGACTTAGCCTTATTTTATAAGCGTCAGATACTCGTTGACAATTTTGGCAGTGGTAGCTCCGAATAACTCACCAAAGACCTCTCCCATCCAGCCCTTTGCAAGTTCATCCAACACCAGTCCCTTTGCCTCCATCTCATGCAGCAACTGGGGCAACGCTTCCTTGACTACAGATTGAATCTCATACGGATGTTCTTGCACCAGATGATCGAGGAGGTACCAGAAGGCAATTTGATAAACGTTCGTAAGTAGCTTACCCGCCCTTGTTTCTATTTGCGAGATATCCTGCATCATCTGCGCGTGTAGCTGCTTGAAAGCATCCAGAGTTGCAGGATTTTTCAGGAAATGATTTATCCTATCATAGCTTTTCATACTCCTTACCGGTGCAAAATCAACGGCACGAATATATTTGTTCAGTGCTTCTGTACGTTCGGTTATTGTCCTGCGAATGGCAGCGACATCTACCATAAATACGCTGCCCTCAAATACCTCATTGTCGTTAGTGATCTCGGCTACGTCAGTGGCCTCGCACTCGATAATCTTAGGGATCTCTCCGGATTTGCAAGGTAACCAAAACAGGCTTTCCGATGTTTCTATGCACTCGTTATCCGGCACCATCCCCTCGTTGTTAAGGGTGTAACCTGCTAATGATGTTGCGTTATGAATAATATTTTGTTTTTGTTGATAGGATAGGCGTGATTTATCAGAGAAAGAGCTTAACATCTCCTTGAAAGCCTTCAGAGTATTACCGTTCGCTAGATCGTTCTCTGCCTTATCAATAACCCTTTTTCCACTGACATCAAAAATACGAATGTGTAGCTTTGTATCTACAAGGGCGACGATCACCAGATTACGGCCTTTATTTAAAATATTAGCCGTAGAAGCAACTGACATCAAATGGAGCTTACAGTTAATACAATCACAGGTTGCGGCGATGGTATCCGGATCTGGACAAAGGGGTTCACTGCATAACTTCCCGATAAAATTAACCATGCAGCAGAAGGGATCACTCTCGCTTTGACAAAGGGCGGACGGAAAGTGCCTTGAACTGAGCCAGGATTTAAACGCCTTCTCGAATTCATACATTTGCCGCGGACCGAGCCAGATGATATTCAACGCCACCATGGCCGGTACCTCGCGGTAGAGCATCTGCCGGAAAAAATGCCGATTTTCACTATTACGGAAGCGCTCGGTCCAGCTTGGCAGCACCACCGTCGCCCAAAAAGAATAGGGGTCCGCTCCGGGGACGTATGTCAACTTCTGGTTATTCTCCTCTGAACAAGGATCGTCTGGATCAAGGTCTTCCTGCCATTCCAGGGTGCACAACTGACTTGAACTATCGAATTCTGTACAAACGGGAAGCAGGTGGTCGCAGTGTGCTCCAGTCTGCGGACGTAACAAAATATGCTCGACCAGGTGCATGCCCTCATCTCCAACACAGGCTCGAACGCGCTCCTCAGCCCGCATGGCACTGGTGCGATCGGGATGGTTATACGGATGCGAAGCAAGCACCTTTTCACGATCGATGATAGAGAATGAAAAAGTACCGAGCCCCGTCTCTTCTTCGTCTTTGTAGTTATCAAATTCAGCAAGCAGGTCGAGAAAACGCTTGAAGGCATTTTCCGCTGCGGCGCGACAGGGGTAGCTCCCTGTGCTCTCGTAGATATAGACTTGGTCGCAAAAGGACTGCAAAGCCTGCTGTTTTCCGTCGTCAGCGTCGTGGCAACCGCAAATCCTTAGTTCGTCATCCAAACGCGAGCCGTTCTCTGGGTAGTAGAGCCGAAAACGGTATCCGTCGTTTTTCTTGTACACCGGATACGCTCGCACTAACTCATTGAATGCTTCGATATCGACCGAGTCGTTCTCGTGCTCAATCGTTGCGATCTCCGAGTTGCTCTCGAGTGGGTTCACCAGATACCACTTATTTGTATATTCCTTCTCCCCCCGGATGTAATCTGCAATCGATATTGTCATGTCGATAATTTCTCGTTTGTTTTTCAGGGGCAACTTGGACTGATCGGGTAATGGTTTTAAGCACTTCTTTAGCTCCTCTAGTGGAGCCCCACTAACCAACTCGTGTTCCGCTTTATCGACTACTTTCTCTCCTTTCGAGTCGAAGATACGGATATGTAGGTTGTTGCTGACGAGGGCAACTATGACTAAATTTTTTCCCTCATCTAAAAGTCCGCACGTCGCATCAGCCAACATCAAACCGAGGTCATACCCGTGCCACCTATAGTTTCGGCTGGAAGACGCCAACCAAAGCCAGTCGTCTACGATCTTCTGAGCATCGGACTCCTGGAGATTGGGTAAAGCTTTAAAACTTCGCAGAAAGTAACCCTTGCCCAGGTTAAACTGAAGAAACCCGTTTTGGCGAATAAGATTTTCTATCTTGGGGTCTGGTAAATATGAAAAATCGAACCTCCCATCCTTTGCCCATTGACAAAGCCCTTTTATCGCCTCATCACGTTCCTTTCGTGATGGGTATTCACAGCTATGTTTAGCCAAAACATATTCTTTAGCCACGACCTCAAAACGGTAATAATCACCATCAAGGAGGAGGAGGACCGGAACGAACGCGGTTTCAGAAGTCGCTGTCTGGTCAAACAGACGAACCCCTTGTGCGGGACAAGAGCTCCTGCCACATTCATTCTCCGTAACCTTTGGCATGTCGCCCCAGGCTTCAGCCTCCGTTTCAAAATCTTTACTTTCGGCAAGTATCTCCACCAAGTGGATGCGGTAGCAGCCCTCATCACACTCAATGCGACAACTTTCAATATTACCCAATACAGTCAAGAAAAGCTGGTAAGCTACAAGGGCTTGATCCACATCCTTGTAATCGATAGTACTCCGCCACAAACTGGTATCGGTTTTCTCGTCGTATCCTTGGAAATGGAACCCGAGCACTTGTAAAGTCGGATTGCCCTTGTCATCTTTCTTGTAGGTAATACGAATGGGGTAGCATTTCGCGCGAGTAACAGCGTCTTCAGTTTTGACTCCCTCAGGTTTTACCGCCCGATGTATTCCAGCCTTGTCACATTCCGAGCCCGTGCTTTCGGCATAGGCCTCCTTCACGGCGATAATATTGTCGTCGCCGTAATTCCCCTTATCCTCTGCTCGTTCGATCAACGCTAGCCAGTTTTCTTCACCGGCTTTCCTCGCTGCATCCTCGCTTGTGTAGCCCATATAAGAAATCAACGTTGCACACTCAACTTCGTTCTTATCCTTGGTACCGAGAAATAGAGCATAGTGATACTTACCAGGATCCAACGCTGGACAGATGACCCTGACGATGTCCTTCTTTGGACACGGCTCATACTCACGGCAAGGCTTGTAGCCACAGATCCCATTCTTCTCCTTCTCTGCGTCTTCTCTCGTTGGATAGGATTTTTTAGACTTGGCGATTGGATTGTCCCGATCCAACAGACGATAGATCCATTTCGGCTTAACGCTATTCTCCCGGCTAACGTTGTTTGGCATCCTGTATGCCAGAATGCGATCAACGCTGGCACGATTCTCTTTAGAGTCATAGTCGAGCACAGCAGTGGGAACATCTTTACCAACAAGCGAACCCTTCTTCCACTGCATTTGTGCCATGGCTTTAACAAATTCTTCGTATTTTCCTCTGACTTCTTTGCCATCATACTCTTCAGCGCTACGTAACAACGGAAGCGCCTCGCCATTGGGGCCATTCTGACAGTAAACGAAGCGGTACTTGTCCTCGATTTTCTTCAAATCAATGGCATAGACCTGTTGCCCCACAGGAGAAGCCGGTTGCTCTTGGTGTATACGCTGGATGAAAATTTCGAAATCGGTCTTCGCGGCCGCTTCGGAACCGAAAACCTTCTCCTTACTTGATTCCAAAACTACTTGTTCATCGGTCGTATGGCATAGTTTCCAACTGTATAGCCGGGGCTCCTCTCTTACCTCCAGAGGTGGGTGCAGCCGCATCAATCGATCCTGAACGAGTTTGAGATTCTTATTACGTTCCTTGGCATTGGCATAGCTCGGGGTGGTCGCGATAAAGGGCCCTCCTGACGATCTGAGAAGGATACGATAGTCCGGGTTGTCTTCGCTTCCCGCTGCAAAGTAATTCTTTGCATCCTTCACAGCCACTAGGGCATCCAACAGACCAAAAATCGCTCCTGGAACGTCCCGGAAGAATAAGGCGCCCTCCATGGTTACGTCATCCCCGGCCAATGCATTTTCACCTTGCTTTGCCAGACGCCAACCGTAAGCAGTGGGCAGCGTGGAAAACTTGAGTTTTTCCGTATCCCGCCCGAATTCGGCCTGACAATGTGCAATGTACTCGTCGATGCTTAGGGAATCCTGCTGCGAAATCATGGCGCTAGCGATTACTATGCTGCCTTCGGTCGTCAAGGTAATTCGAGTCCCTAGCCTTCCCGGTTCGGTATTCTGCTGGTATCGTGTCCTGAGTTGACCATCGCTCTTAGCGCGCAGCCAGGCACGTTTCGCCTCCAGTTCGTTGTCAAAAGCGTGGATACTCACCAATGGGGGGTATTCCTCACCAATACTGAGACTCCATATTGCGGCATCTAGCTTAGAAACAATGAGATCGCCAAAATCTGCACTGTGGGCAAAATCTTGAATAGCAGCAGTGGGGCTGGGATATGGTGCACTTGCTGTAGCGATAGGTTCACCCTGCAAATCGTAGCGATACCACTTGTAGGTAATGATGGGGTCAACGTGACATTGTATTTGACGGTTATCGATAAAGAGCAGACGCTTCGGTCCCGTCTTCACCAACTTCAGCCCACTATCATTTTCGATCTCCTTGATGAACTTGGATATTCCTCGCCAAGCCAGGGGTTGCGTTGCATAGTCATTTTTACTGCTTTCCCTCAATTCATCGCCATTACTGCCTTTGAGGATCAAGGCATAAACATATCTCGAAACCACGATATTTTCATCAGTGGCAACACAGGAAAAAATTCGACCTACCGATATGGGATTGAAATCTCGGGTCCGGCGCTGCAATCCTTGGTAGCTCTTTGGATCCCTCAACTGTTCCAGCAAATTCCTTTTTGCCTCAGCAAGCTTATCTCTTGATGGGTAGGTGTCTATACTCGAAAACCAGGGAATACCATTCGGATCTTCGATTTCCATCCGAAACCGTTCGACGACCTCGTACTTACACAGGTGGCGTCTGCTATAGTCCTTCATGCCGGCAAGCAGAGAGACCCGTTTTTCGAAACCGGAAACGTTTTCGGTACCCCAGGCAGATTGCAAATAGTCGTAGGCGCGACCCCGGTCGCGGCTCAGATCGTCAATTCGGCTAAGAAACCGCGACTTGTCTTCGACGGTCTGACGACTTTCTGATGTATCTTCCACCTCGGCACTAAAACGCAGCAAGGCATAGTCGGTGAATTGGGTAGCAAACCGGGCGAGCAGATGATCTAGGAAAGCCTCTCTCCGTTGCAGATACAAGGCCTCGTTCTCGAACAGAAACTGTAGGTAAGCGCTATAAGCCGCCGGATCGAAAACCAGATTGAATTGGTATTCGATCTGACTACCGTTCAGATTGATCTGTTGTAATCGCCTGGCGTAATATTCAGGTCGGCTCGCCAGAAACGCAGCAAAGTTGGCGGCTTCGCGCGCCTCATCTTGATTTTTGTAGCGCTGGTAACTGACCAACAGCAGCGCACAGCTCTGCTTGATGCGGAGGATGAATAAATAGCCGTTGCGGTCTCGGGAGAGTTCAAGGGAATAGTCACCCAGATGGAATTCGCGGATCGATTGGCGAATGCGGATTTCGCGTAGGGATTTATTGACATCCGAAAAGTGAGGTATTTCTTCGGGCGTGCATTTACAGCTGTCGGTAATCAGCAACTCGGTAAGGGGATAAGCCCTCAACTCTTCCAGTCGCTTCGCCATCCTTGCATCATTGGCCACCGGTATCGCCAAGATGCTCCCATCGGATAAGGCCTTTCCCGGATGTCTTGGAAAGAGCCGTTCCAAATCCGGTACACTCTCGAGGTCCTGGCTGAAGTAAGTGTGTCTTTCCGCGCCCGGGCGTTTTGATTCAACCTGGAGCGAAAACAAGTGGCGAAGATTGCCAATTTGGGCTAAGTAATTGGCAAGCAGCTGATCGTAGAACAGCAAATACCCCTTGAGCTGCATGGCCTGCACTTTCCGCAAGGGTGTCGCTTCGTTTGGAAGCCCCCCCTTGCCAATCCCATAGACGAGCGGGAAATCGTGCTGGATCGAGTAATAATCAGCCAACCCCTTGCGGTACCGTCCTTCGGGAATCGGCAGATCAAGGTGTTCAAGACCACGCCTCGGCTTGCCACTTTCCTGCAATCGACGGTGTATCCTCTCCTTGTTTAGGAACAACATCCCCTGAGAGGCTTGCAGGTTGATGCATGTCCGTTCCAGTGAGAACACCGCGGCAGACCCTGAGGACACAACGACGCGCTGAATTGTCTTACCTTCAATGGTGCCATCTGTGTGGAAGGAGAGATTCCGCACCGCGAGGACGCCTTTCACAGCCAGTATGGCAGCGTAAAGGTCCGATCCCTGTAGCTTATCCCGAAAAGGCAGTGCCTCCAACTCTTCGGTATCGACAAATCCGGCACTACGCGATCCTAACTTAGGCCGACCTGCGAAGATATCTTCGATCGCTCTCCCTTTGTCCAGCAACTCCCTAAGGGTGTAATAAACTATCTCAGGTGATATATACCCTTTTACGGCCCTGATGATAGCCTCATACACTGTGGCGGCATCGGCCGTATCTTCGAGATCTACATCGGCGCAGATACCGACTTCGAGCGATTGCAGGATTCTGATCGCACTAAAATCCTCACAAAGGTTTCGGTGCGCGGAGAGCATCTCCTTGACCGATTTGAATAGTTTCTCTTCATCAAAGTTGATCTCTTTCTGGATTAAGACGTTGTAGAGTCCATTGAGGGCGACCTGGTTGGGGCGAGTCTTGGATTCGTCAGCAGAACAACATTGTGGTTTGGGGTTTTCAAGATGTTCTGATAGGTAAAGATACAGAGGAGCATCGCTCTCGGCAGGCTCCAACCAAGCATTGCGGACACCGTCGATATCGAGCAGTAGTTTGCGGAAGTCGAGGACGGTCGTAGGGTTACAACTGAGTATCTCGAGTGGCGTGAAGAAGTTCTCGTGGCGCGGACTATCATCTTCCGTTGGTTTTGGAGAATCGTCCCGAGGTTGCGCAAGCAGATCCTGCATCGGTAACGTGGTGCGATATCCGAGATCAATCAACGCATAACACAGTTCTTCGAGAATGGTGACGCCTGGATCATGGGCGTTGTGGTCGGTCCATATCTTCCCCGACAGATCTCCAATATGCTTCAATCCTTCTCGGCGTAGTGCCTGAAAGTCAAAATGGGGACGTTGCGCAGAAAATGGATCGTTCTGCGCGATGACGTCGATCTTTTTTTCAATTTCTCTTGTCATCTCGCATCTTCATCGGAATCGGTTGTAGTTTCCTTGCTCAGGTCGGATTGCGCTTCCCCACAGGTAATCGGTGATGCGCTCTTTAGAAACGCAGCCAGCTTGTTTTCATCGGGCTGAGATGCGGATTTTTCCTTGTAATCCTTCTCATAGGAAAAAGTTTTGATATCCCCTGGGCTGAGTATCGAACGTGCGGTCAAGGGGACGATCTCTTTTGAATTCTTCAATTTGAAATTGAACATCCTCAAATCGGTGACAAAATCGATGTACTCCAACCCCTCGATAAAACCCAGCACATCCGAGAAGACTAGGTGCTGACCAAACGAAAGCTTATCCGAATCACCCAGATGCCAAGGAGCCAGAAAGTGGCACAGGTCTGTCTTTAATTGGGATAAATAGTAGTTTTTGTCCCGGCCTCGCCTGAGCTGAACCTCCACTCTCAGATGGACTTTCTCGTATCTTGGGTTCATCACACGAATACGCGCGAATGGCGAGACCCGCGTCATCAGGAATTTTTTAACCTTCGTCAGCGTGCTCACCGGCGCCATGGGCTGCAACATATCGCCCGGTTCCAGTTTTGTCAGGTCAGGTACTACCGCGACGATGAGAAAGCCGGGTGCCACCTCGAGGTCACGCTGGTATTGCCTTGCCGAGAGCCCCATCGTATGACTGATGCATTTGCACTTGAACAACTCTGGAAAGGCATCCAGGACTAAGTGCTCGATATCGAACGCATCCACGCTGCGCCCTTTGTGCCGCAGGAGCTCGCTCATGCGGATGGGGATTGTTCCCTTGGCCTCCGCCACACTGCCCCCAAACGACTTGTAGGGCTGTTGTATCTTCTTGATGCCGAAGTCCGGCTCCAAAGTCTTGCCAATCTGCTCCGGCTCCACAGTTTTGGCAACGCGATCCAGATCGCTTCCAGCCAAGGGTTTGTAGGTCGCCAAAGCGGCCTGGGCATGCACACCCAGTAGCTCGGCAACACCCACCACGGCGCTCGGGGTAGAAACTTTCAGCCAGAAGAGGTGCTGACCCTCCTTGGTCGGTGGCATCAGGGTATTGCCCTCGTTCGAGATATCTTCGGGCAGGGCAATCTTGACGATGCCGGAGCGGGTCATTTGCTCGGTCTTATCCGACAACAGTTCAAAGCCGGTACGCAGTTCTTTCCATTGGTTTTTCGCCAAGTAGTTCCACTTGATACAGGCACGACCAGTTTCTGAATCTGCCGTCGCTTCAGCGAACTGGAATAAGAGTTGAAGATTCGAACGGGGACGCAATCCCTCCAAACCGATAAAAAGAGTTCCCTCGTCTGTGAAAGTGGGTAGCAGGGTGGTTTGGGAGATTGAGATTGATATCGCTTTATCGATGATTTCCGGCTTCTTGTCCTCAGTCAAAGTTGATTGGTCAGGGAACGGCTGAAGAAATTTCTTAAGCTCGGTCAACTTCTGCCCCTTATTCAGCTCAGCTTCTACCTTGTCTACAATTCTTTGTCCCTTGTCATCGAAGATCCTTATATGAAGAAGCTTGGCATTGTCCAGTGCGACGATGATAAGAGACTCGCCTTGATCTGGAAGGTCACTAGGCACTGAAATTGACCTTAAACTGAGTTGATATTTTTGTAATGTTTCAACAATAAACAATGTCTCGGTTTTGGAGGTTTTGGCGAAGGGATAAAGATGGATGAACTCAATGTCCTCTGTTTTCGCGGAGGCTACATAATCAATGCATATCGACTTTACTTGCGGAGTGTATGGCTCGTTAGGTAATTTCACATCAAAGTCTAATGAATCTTTTAATTCTTTTAGCTTTTTCTGTAAAGCGCCATCTCTTCCAAGATCGGTCTCGATAACTCCAAGTTCAGTCTCAATCTCTGCTATATTCGTTTTTAGAATGGCGTTAAACTGATCATCCAAACTAATTTCTATTCCCTCGAGTAAATCATTTAATATTTTTTCTGCTGTAGCTAGATGAGTACTTACCTGCGTTAACTCGGTAGTTAAAATACTAGATAAATTCGTCTGCATCGTTTCAAGTGATGTCTTCAAACTTTTTACCTTGTCCTCAATTTTTTCCACTTCATTAGTTAGTAGTTCCACCTGTAATTCATCACCGCTTTCAAGATGGGTTTTGATCTCTCCAAGTTCGGTCTCAATCCCTACAATATTCGTTGTCAGGATAGTGCCAAGCACACCTTCTAAATCCACCAAAGCCTGCCTGACTCCCCTATTAATAAGCTCCATAGCTTGTGTAATTTCATCACGGGTTCCTGATACACTCAGCGGCACTTTAGTTAGTTTTTTATCTGCTTCAGTGAGATGATCTTGTACCTGTGTTATCGCGGTCGTCAAAATATTGGAGATATTTGTCTGAATATTTTTCAGCGCCTTCTTCAAACTATCTAATGTGTCTTTCTTGACATGCACAACTTTGCCGCATATTAATTCCACGAGGACAGAGGCTTCATCGATACGTTTGATGAGCGTGGGTACAGTAAATCCACTGGGTATTTGTTTGGTGAATTCCAGCAAATAGGTTGCGAGTGCAAACGGATAGACTGCATGTTGAAAACTGGCGCCTCTAAGCCTCCAACGAAGAAACGCATCACGGGTATTTACCGTAAATGGTTCTAAGGGAGCCGAATCAAATGTCTTAAACTCGTATGTCGCCTTTCTTTCAAATGGATAGGTAAACCGATTGTTCGCGTCAGGTCCGTTGGTAAACAGCTTGAAGCGGTCGTGGTCAGTCCATCCGCCACTTTGCATAATCGCCGGTTCGATCTCAAACAGGTCATCTGTAATCTTATTATCGCGGTCCCTAGGTGGTTCGATCTCCAACTTTAACTTTTTACCATAGTCCGTATAGTGTTCCGCCAGACTGTCTGGTTTGCCTTTCCACTCAATCCCTATCTGAAACCGCTTCCAGTCTTTGCACAGCAGTTCTTTTGATCCGATTAAAAAGTCTGCCTTCAGTTTGGGTCGTGAGCCAAACGGTAGAACCACACTATTGACGTCTTGCAGGCTTTCTTCGTTTTGTACCACCAGGTTCTTGAGTCCGCCGACCTTTACGTCAATGTCGGTTTTCACGATCGTCAAGAATCTTAAGAGATAATAAAGTCCAATGGGCAAGGTGTTGGGCTTGTTCTTTGTCTCCAGGCAACAGCCTGACGTTATATCGAAATTATTGCAGGGGAATTGGATCTCCGATTTCAATTCGATCCGCACCATCGGAAAAGCGAATTCTGTTTCGAATGTTTCTCCAATCGTTTTTTCACTGTAGAACGCAACTTTGGGATCTTCTACACTTAGCTTTGCTTCAAAACGAAGAGTGAATGTTTTGTCGGATAATCCGGATGCGGCAATGAGAAACACCCTTTGTCCGTCTGTTTTATTACTTACTTGGAACCACCCCTTCTCACCACTGAAATGGACAGTAAAGTATTCCGAGCGATCCAACACGATTTTATTAGGTTCCTCATTAAAGAAACCTTGAATCATTTCGTGCAAAGTATCCGGAACTAAGGATCCACCGCTAGAGCAACTTGTCGTTTGAAAGAAATGAGATAGTGCAGCAGAGCCAATGAACTTCCGGTCCTTTTGGAGCCTGAGTTGCTGCAAGAGGGACTTAAACGGCACCTCTTTCAAAACATAAACACCACCATCGACCTTCTGTACTAAATCAGCCACAAGTTCCTGTTCCTGAATTGTGAAACGTTTTTCGATTTGTTGCAGGAAGTTAGTCCAGTCTGTTTCAGTAGAGAACTGTAACGGCGAATTCTTAGCGAATTTTTTTTGCAGAAACGTCTGCGCTGGCTCAGAAAACTTCACAAGCGACTCAGGCGGCAATTTTCCCAGAACATAAACACCACCATTGGTCTTCTGCACTAAATTAGCCAGAAGTTGCTGTTCCTGCTTTGTGAAGCGTGTCTTGGGCTGTTGCAGGAAGTTAGTCCACTCTGTTTCAGTAGAGAACTGTAACGGCAAACTACTCTTAGCGAATTCCTCTTGCAGAAACACTTGCGCTGACTCAGAAAGCTTCTTAAGTAACGTAGACGACAACATTTCCAGAATATAAACACCAGCATCGGTCTTCTTCAATAAGTCAGCTAGGATATCCCTTTCATGCTTTGTGAAGTGTGTATTCGGTTGTTCCAAGAAAGCAGTCCATTCCTCTTCTGTAAATAATTGTAGTGGTGACCTTTTAGTGAATTCCTCATGCAGGAACCCTCGCGCTTGTATAGAAAAAAGCGCCTCTACATTCTGAATCGTCTTATCGGTTATCTTGTAAATTTTGGTCTCGCTGAATTCCCCGAGCTCCTGTTTGAAACAGGCGTTGTACCAATCTTCGTTCTTGCTTGCGTCGCACTCAATGGTGATGGTGACTTCTCTTTGTCCTTCGTTTAGCCACAAAACCGGGGACGCAAGGATGAACCCGATCCTACCGAAGGGGTGGTTTTGCCGAACGATCTCGCCCGGCGCGGTGTATTTGCTCAGCTTGGCGCCCAGAGTTGCCCAGTTCTTGCTCTGCTCCTCTTTGAACTCTCCGCCTTTTCCGTCGGCGGAATTGGCGACCGGGGCGATGTAGACCCCTTCCACAAACGCGCTGGGCATGTTATTACTAACATTCCCTTCGAGACAACCTTGATTATGATTCAGGTACAACGTCTGCAACGCCACAACCTTTGCCTTGTCGATGACAATTTCCTCGTCGAGATCGAAAAGGATGTCAACATTCTTGCTGTCCTTGGCGTCCTTGAAGACTGTGCCTTGCTTGATACGATGGCTACTATCTAAGTGTTTGGCGGGTTCGAATAGTAGATGGACCTGGTCGGGCAACATGTCTCTGCCCTTCAATTGCAGGACTTCGCTATAAAAGAACTCGATGTGTTTTTGTGTCAACCCGTTGAGTTCACTCTGAAAGTGCTCGAACAGACGCAGGAATACATAGAGAAGACCCAGATGAGGATCGTTCCGCTTCTTAAGGACATCGATACTCTCCTCAAGGAAACTTGGTATCTCCTGTGCAATATTCCGCTGCACCACTATAAAACGCTGCGCGACATCAGCCAGTTGAACACCCAGCCACTTGATCGCGCCAGCTTGTCCTCCCGGAACGTCCTCGACTGTTTCGTCGATCACGAACAGATCTTCGATGGGAATATCCCAGGGTGCCTGGGCGAAGACCATGAAATCATATTTGGTCTTACAGAAATACTTGGCAGCGACGTTGCTGAGTTCAATAAAACGGCGCAGGTGTGGCAGCAATGAGGTTCGAGTAGTTCGGTCTAGAAGCGTAACCAGTGGTTCGAAATCGAATTTGCGCGCAGTTTGTTGCAACCGGACCAACGGCTGAATTAGATCGAAGTAACAGAAATCCAGGAGCAAAAATAGGCTAGCGTCATTCGGCTTCTGCTCAATTGCTTCGATGGTACTCTGTAGTTCGGTCTGGAGTCGATCAAAATCCGACTTGGCGAATTGGTTCAAGGCATAGGGCAAGCTATTCTCGAAAAAACCCAACCAATTGCTGAGCTCGACGTATTTCTGCCCTGCGGCATCGATCTTGTACTCGTGAAAAACGACCAGGCGCGCGTACTCGTAGACGAAATCCAGCATGTCTCCCAGCTTGCGGCCATCAATCGGAGCGAGATCCGGACGCAGCAATTGAGACCCGGCAATACGTTTACGCTGGCTCGTCCCGGGAAGCCGGAGCAGAGGATGTTGAATTTTTGTTGGAACCGCCATAACCTTCCTTTAAAGCCCGTGATCCTCAATCAAATGCTTCTATCTGCTTCTCGTAGATAGAAATCGTATACGTAATTGTATCTGGAATTGGTACCGGCGATAACATAGTCGATCGAAATTAAGAGCTTTCCTTCAAATATCTGGATATCTCCAGGCTCAGTTATAGTGATATTTTCCACCAGGATCCTTGGCTCGAAATAAAGGATGGCTCGCTCGACCATGTCGACGAGAAACCCAATGAAGGTGTTGCTCACGGGTTCGAACTGGTAGTCACGTAAGTTGCATCCATACAAAGGCTGCATGACCCGTTCACCAATACTGGTAGAGAGCAGAATCTCAAGGCTCTGCCGGATGTCCTCCTGTTCTTGCACCATCTCGACCGAGCCGCTCGCCTTGTCAAATGCAGGAGGGAAGGACCAGCCTGTTCCGAGAAATGAATCTTCGTTCATCATCGTTGCCACCTATTAGCCTCCAATCTGTACGTCCACCGCGCCCCGTACGATGACACCGCCATGCGCGGTCTGATCACCCATTCGCGCTGCCGGCATCCCACCGAGCATGACTGTTGATGAGCCCTTAACGATAGTATCGGGCGGACCGGCACAAGTGCACATATCGCCGACTACCGCTGCAGACATGCCTGCGATCAAGACTGTGGAGACGCCTGGGCCAACGACTGGTCCACCAACATGTGGAACGGGGGGAGTTCCTGGGGTAACCATCGGACAGGTGTGAAGATCGGAGACTCTGGCGGCTGGAGGCATAATATTTCCTAATTGATTTTAACGAGGGATCCCTTGACCTCGGTGATACCGGAAGCCTCTAACTTCGAGGTAGCACCTTTCACCTCCATCGAACCCTGAGCGGTTAGCGTTACCTTGGCGGCACTGATGCTTAGACCCCCAGTGGCCGTAATTTCGATCTTCCCTCCCGCATTAATTTTAATGTCCTTGGGGCTATCCACGCCGATCCCTGCTGAATTCATGACGACCTTATTGTTGTTTTGATCCTTGATGGTGATTGAGGTGCTGTCTTCGTCCAAAACGATGCTGTTACCCTCAGGAGTGTCGATGGTGATGGTTTTCGTTTCGTCGTTGAAGAGAACCCGCATCTTGCTCCGCGTATGGAACCCCTTCTTGTGATTTTCGTCCCGAGCCTCAAGAGGTGCCGGCTTGGCGCTGCTGTGGAGCATTCCAAGAACGAGGCTGTCGCGAGGATCGCCGTTAACAAAACCGACGACGACCTCGTCGTCTATTTCTGGAAGGAAAAATGCGCCACGCTCATTCCCAGCATCTAGACTGGCAACCCGCGCCCAAATTCCAAGCGCCTTGTTATCGACGATTGGCAGCCTCACGAGAATCCGATCCTCACCGTTCGGGTCACCCTGAAGTTGTACCACTTTGCCAATCTGGAGGCCTTGGATCCCCGGAAGCAAACCGGCTGCTGGGACATCCATGATCTCGGGCGAGCAGTGAAACCACTTTAGCGGCAAACCAAACTGCACATTGGTTTCCCATGCGCCATTACCGACATCATGCCTGACGGCGCTCACGAAGGCCTTTCCGTTGAAGCGGTCGCCGACCCCATCAAGCTCGATAAGTTGACCCGGTTTGATATCTGCAACACCAAAAAACTTGGCTCGCCCACAGACCTTTGCCAAGCGGCTCTTGAGCATGGTCGCATCGGCCCAGTCTTGTAGCTCGGCCTCGGCCAACTGACCGCTGTGCCGCAGTTCGAATTTCTCCAAGCCGATGGTCTCCGCCAGCGTGCTTCCTGACAGATTCCCAGGCTCACTGACCGGGGCAGTATCGGCACTGCGTATGGACATGTCCTGATTACTGTAATCCCAAGCCTGGGCCTCGACTGATCGCCATTGCGTCCGAGCATCCATTTCCGCCTCGAATTCGAGCAGGGTTGTTCCGTAGGACACTGACAGGATAGGCTCGGCAGTTGTATCCGGTTTTTTCACCTGCACCTTCCCATCATCAACAATGACCAGCCTGCCGTTTACCTCGGCACGTAACAGCAGAAAATCCCAATCGGTGCAATGGTGCTGAACCAGTTCGGCATGCTGGAGGGTAGTGGCTTCCACATCTTTATTCAAACCGCTGTATTTCCCGATAAGTTGTTCCATCACAACGCTGTCCTTGCTGTCCTCAAAGTAGTGATTGTGCCTACCCACGCTCATTCGCACGCACTTATCTCGACATTCAACAATGAGTACGCTCTGCCCAGACTCACGGACTCGGATCCGGTGCTTAACGATGATTCCCACGAAGACTGTAGTATTGTTGCTGTCTCGTCCAATCTTGACTTCAATCGCCTTGCCCGGGACGAAGTCTCCAGAATTACTTAAAGCAAACTTGCCTTCAGCCGCCTCACCATCACGTAAAATAATAGTGGCAGAGGGAATACGATTTATCTCCTTGTTTACCGAAATTGCGATTACCTGGTAGCTGGAATCGAGAGTTTTGCCATCGACCACCAGATCGAATGAGACCATATCATGCATGGACTGATTCTGAATAGTCGGTGTGCGGTTCATGTCATGCTCCGGCCTTGCCTATTGGTGGAAAGCGCAGTTTCATACCGCTATCCATTCGACGAATGGTATTCAAATCATTCGCCTGCGCCACCTGCAGCAGGTATTTCGTATCGTTATAGATGTCGTGCGTCATCAGGTCAAGCCGATCACCTGCTTTCGTTTCTCGCACATGGGTCAAGTCTGGTGAACTAAGACGCTCCCGAGCAGCGCGTTCTTCCGACGTAAGGTAATTCAAAAATGTCGCACTGAGTTTGATCCTCAACGGGTCACCGCTGGATTCGAACAGTTGGTAGTTGACGTCCAAGCTGGAAAGGATGCAGGTGAACGTCAGATGCTGCCCCCAATGCACTTTAAGGAAATTAGGACGATGACTTTTGCCTTCAATCTGATAAACCGTCTTCAAAAATAGAGCAAGTTGATCTTTGGCCGACTTAATTGAAGGATCAGTATATTGATAATTTTCAATGGCGCCTGTGCCATCTAGGATGAAATCAAGTTTTAGCTCTTCTGATTCTGTCCACATGTAACGGGGGTCGGTTCCCTGATTGCCGTGACCCTTACGTTTATCGGTCTCGATCTTGTAGTTTTTCGAGTAATTTTCTGGATTTAGGGGAAGATAGAACGGCTGATTAACTGAGTTGTTCAGCTTCGTCGTTTGTTTGTCTGTGTATGCAAAGATTCTGACCTTTTCGACGGCGGCGTTTATCATTTTTATCGCTCTGATTTCTCTTTCAATATCTCTAACACCTTTTCCACTATGAGGTTAAGATTTGCTTCTTTGGCGGCATTAGATTCAGAAGAATTGGAAGTTTCAGCGCCCCCATCCGAGTCGATTCCAACCGTTGCTTTTATCACCAGCTCACGAATTTCAATGGGCACGGATTTTATGCTTTCTTGTAAGTGAAACGGTTGTAGTTAAGCTCCAGCGTCTCAATCAGTACCTCACTCCGCTCGGCATTCAATTCACCAATCTTCCAGCTTTTCGGCCAAACGTGCTCTACGTCCCATTTGACTAACACGTTGTGCTCCTCATCCAGCAGTTCTACGCTCAGTAACTTGAGAGGTATGATCTTCAGTTTCACAAACGCCTGATGACACCAATCTGTGATCCCCGACTCTTTTGGTTTTATCAGACCTCTCTTTAGAGTCAGGGATGAAGAGAACTTGCTTCTACCAGGTAACTCGTGGGTGAAACGATTCTCACCACCCTCCTTCCAACTCTCTGTATCAATCTGGACATCCAGCCCTGCAACGGACTGGAAACGTACGTCCTCGCTCTTCACATTAGGTAAATCGTAGAAGGTTACCATAAAGTGAAAACCTACGGTCTGGTGAGCGGATTTTGTCATGGTAACTAAAACAAGACCTACTTTGCCTCTAGGATGGTGAGTCCTTCGTGGGTGAGCTCCATCGTCTCAATCGCCACTTCATTGGCGTCTGCCTTGAGGTCTGTGGACTGCACTTTTTTGGCCCAAGCATTCTCAAGCTGCCAAGTGATGATCGGTTCGTGATTTTCGTTAAGTAGTTTGATCGTTACTGTCCGCCGATATTTGCTACCGGTCTTATTGCCTTCCTGGAAGTAATAAGATTGCTTCCAAAGATTAAAGAAATCGAAATCGCCCTCAAATGTTCCACGCTTCAACGTGACGTCACTGTACTTGGTCAGTCCGGGCTGTTTGGTCTTGTTGTATTTTTTACTGGATCCCTCGCGGTACTCAATAACTTCTGTTTCGAAATCAAGACCGCTGGCTTCAGTGAACCCAATTCTGAAATCGTTACCCCACTCCACTTGAAAGTGAAATTTAGGGATTGGATAGTCTCCTCGTGCTGGCATAATTCTAGCTCGCTCTCAATGATTCGAATAATAAAATCGTTGTTGTTGACTACTTCGCTGGTTTGGCCGCCTCGGCAGCCGTGATCGCGTCGTTAAGCCCATTATAGTAGGCTAAGGCATCATTGTACGTCCTTTCCTCATTTTCCAAAGCATTTTTGCTTTCTTCCTCCTTGACTTTAGCCTTGTCGAAAAGAGAAACTATGTTGCAGTAGTAATCGCTATCAGTACTACCTACAACACCTTCTATTTTACGTATCGGCAGATAGTGTTTTGTGGGATTGATGATGTCACTTTCACACGGCGGTTCAAACGACGTTTCCGTTTTGCAACCACACTTACGTTCCCTTGCTGTGTAGGTAGTCTTTCCAGAAATTCTTTTTTCCAAGTCATCAAGTTGCCATGAAATATCACCTTTTTCCTCAGTCCCTGTTTTTTCTACTGCTGCGACGAGGAGGTTTGCGCTGTGCAAAATTCCAAGCAGTTTGGTCAGAATGTCCGCTTGCACAACATTGACAATCTTCATTTGGTTCTCGAATGGCATGATGCAACTCAAGGCTTTTTCCTTTTTGTTAGCATCCAAGCTCTCGTTACACTCGACCCACTGCTTGAGTTCCTGGATCCCACCCTTCGTGTCCTCTACTGAATTACTCACGCGAAGCAAATCATCCACATCGTCGAATATAAATTTTACCAGACATAGGACTGCCTTGACCGCCCTGGCTGTATCCGCCGTGTTGGTTCGCCCAACTGCTTCTTTGAATCGACCTAGTTCTTGATGGACATCGATGGCTTTATCGTGAGTATCCTCGGCGTCTTCCTTCCACTTTTTGAGTTTGGCTTTCCAGGATACAGCGTTAGCGTGAGACTTCTGCGCTTTATCATATTTTGCGGCGGCTTTTTCCATCGCATTGCGCGCATCGTTCAGCTTTTGTTTCCACACCTCAATACAATCCTGAGGTTGGACGGCAGCTCCTGATTTTCCTGCATTGCAACACATGTCCCGCTCATAATGGTCTAAGAGCGGTCGGAGTTCACTTGGATTTTTAGAATATTCTTTCATGGGAATTATGAGTGTAATTAGTCCATGTCACTTTGTAAGTAGCTTTTCGAAGGATTGCTACCTTTCGATTCTTTACTGCCCAAACTCATACAGATCTTTTCCACGCACTCAATCGGCTCGCACTCCTCCTTGCAGATAAAATTGAGAGTGTTTATTTCTGCGTTGATCTTAACTACTGTACGGAAGGATCCGAATTCAACGATGTTCAGGTCTTTGAGTACCTTATTAAGTTCCTTCTGAGATGTCTCCTGATCCTTCTTTGCGTTGGCTATCAACCCATCCGTTAAACTCATCAACGCAACGAGTTTATTGGATAGACTATTACAGAACGGCTCTAGTGTCTCGAGATTCGAGAAGGTATGTATACCTGCAACCTTCACCATAGCCTCTGCGGCCTGCTTTCCATACTTACTCAGATGCTTTGCCTTGCCGATTACCTCTTTCAGTTCCTGCGGCAAGTTCTCATCTTTGAAACTCAAGGTGCTTTGTAGACAATTCCGCATGGTACATGCGGCATTATTGGCATCGTGTAACTTGACCTGAAGATCGTTAAGCGACTTCGATACGTCCAAAATCAATTTGCCTAACTCGCCGTCTTGCTTTACGACTCCGTCGATATTGTCTTTGATAACCTGTACGCTGTGATTTATGTCATACAGCTCGAAGTTGGTTAGATCTTGATAATACTCAAAAGTCTGCTCACTTTTTGCAAGAGTACAAATCGCATAAGCTCGGACAACCTCCCAAGCTTCGATCTTAATCTTGGACGCATCAAGTTCATGAATGTGCGAGTTATTTTCACTCGTGATTTGCTTGTGAAACTTACAAATGGGGGTATCCGGTGCAAGTACGCTACAGTTGTTGTTTGTGACCATGGTTTTCCTTGATTTGTTTACGCGCTGACCACTCCCGGTTGTTAGGATTCGGAGAGCATCTTATGGCTGAACTGGAGGATGATAAATTCCGCAGGGCGCACGACCACCATCCCTATCTCAATAATCATTCTCCCCTCTAAAATATCTAGCTCGGTCATAGTCTCATTGAGACCAACGCGCACATAGTAAGCCTCCTCTGTCGTGGTTCCCATGAGAGCGCCGGCCCGCCACTGTAGTGTGAGAAAGTTTTCAATCATGGACCGCACCCGTGTCCATGTGTTTCGATCATTGGGTTCAAACACGAACTGCGCACTAGCATTCTTGGCCGACTCTTCCACCATATTGAAAAAGCGCCTCACGGGTACGTAACGCCACTCGTTGTCGTTGCCCGCCAGAGTTCTGGCACCCCAAACGATAATACCTCTGCCGGTGAACGAACGGATCACATTAACCGACTTACCAGCTAATGTGTCCACGTTAAGCCTCCCTTGATCCTCATCAGTCAGGAGTATTGAGGGTTTGATCACTGAATTCAAGCCGACATTGGCGGGCGCTTTCCACACTCCACGAGATGCATCGACTCTGGCGTAAATACCCACAATCGCAGGCGAAGGCGGCATCACACAGGGAATAGCCTGGAGTGCACTGCGGGCACGAAAGTAAAGACTGTTGTCCCTAGTTTTGAGTGCTGTAAGCTTTATGGATTCCCCGTTAAAATTAACTGCGACATTATCGTCCCCGGCGCCCTCGCCCCCGTAATAAAGATCAAGAGTCGTATATAGATTGGGGAAGTAAGAAGCGGCATATTTGATTTTATTGACCTCAGAACCGATCTTATCGCGCAAGGTTTCGATATTCTTGAACCAATCCTCGGAACCAAGTTTTGAGTCATGCCATACATCCATAACCGTAAAGCGATCCTGCAATTTTGTGCACATATCAATCGCTTTATTGTAGAGACCATAATAGTCATCTGCATTATCAAAACCCTGAGCATCTGGGAAGACGTACAGGGTAACCTCGTTCTCTCTCTCGGTAACCGTGAGTCCCTTTTCCAAGTCTGATAAAGTTATTGCGCCGCCCTCTGGATATTTACCAGTAGATACGATGTAGCAAGGGCCTCCCCCATTATCGAAAAAGAGTTGGAGAGCATAATACATTTGGAACTTAGATCGACCACCCTCGCCAACTAACGCATTGATTTCATTATCATCAATATTGACGATGAGATTCTTTTCGGTGGCTGGTATTCCGAAGAACCTCTTATACTCTAACATGGAGCTTATTCGCGTTGGTTCGTTGACCAACGACTCATTACGGCTGTTGACCGCCTTCTCTGTATACCCAATAAAAGCAGGGATTGCAGTCTCTACTTGGGCAATGGAGGGTGGTAGTTTTGGGATCTCTTCTACGTAAACGCCGGGCGTCTTCAGACGGGGTATGAGGTTAGTGGTAGCCATGTTTTTTTAAATCCATTAGTCTTTAAAAAATTTGTTTCCTCAGGGGAGATTTTTAAAATTCCCTGAAGACCGGGTTTAGTTCATTAAATTCGATGTCGCTAAATATCTTATTACCTTCCGCTTTCATTGAACCCGGTTGAGCGTTCGGGAGTCGAATGGAAGCACCTGGCCAATTAATACTAAATCGATCTCGCGTAATCGGCAATGGATCCTTCGTGAAAAACTTGTCCCCATCTATGTCAAGTAGCGATCCTGTACCATTCATTATGTATTCCCTCTCTTTTGTTGAAAATCCGTTTCTTTTACTGTACCGCCAATATGTTTTTCTACTCAGCCACCTCAATTCATACACTGGATGAGTTGCTGAATTTATATTACTAGAAAGCCTCGTTGTCAAGAGCTTTTTTTCGTCGATTGGCCTAAATTGTCCGTTGCCACTCATCAAAGCAATTTTTATCATACCGACAGGGTGCTTTGATCGAAGCCTGATAGTAGATCTCCACTCACTATACCAATCTTTCAGTGTATCGAGGCTACGATCCATCTGGCTAACGATCCCCTTTCCGTCGACAGTTGACCAAAAGCGCGAATTTCCGGTGTTATCAGCAATGGCTTGTTTTACACTACCTGAGATTAATGCGAGATCTCCCATACGATACTGCTGCCCTGAAACAAGTGGAGGGATTAGCGCGGCCAACGAAATATCCTCGTGGTTACCTTCGTTTGTAAAGTAGTAGATCTTATCCGTTTCTCGATCCAACCTCAGATTCGAAATGGAACCAAAATAGGGATTCGCTATAGAAAGACCAATCGTCACGCAAGCATCTTCAGAGGGGAGAATCGCAGGCTTGAATCGAATCTCTTCATTGTTTGTGACTACCCGTTCAACCTGCATACCAAGAAAAAACCCTGTCGCTGTCCTGACAAATTTGAGTTTTAAATTTTTGAACAGCCTCTCCTCATCGGCACCGATGAGGAGGTCCAAGTCTTTCCGTATGTCGTAACGACCGCTCTTCAATAGTTCTGTCAACCTGGCTGACTGGTTCTCCGCACTCATAGCAAAGAACGACTTTACACTGTTGCCTGGACCCGGCTCCAACCCGTAAAGATAGTAGTCATGTAAGATTCGAACCTCGAAGAGAATTTTGTATTCAATGCTTGTCATCGGCTCCCCCTCATCGATTGCTTACAGCATTAGTTAGAATGGTTATTCCAGTCGTTACCCTCAAAATCGACTGATTCGATAGGTGGAACCTCCGCATATATGGGACTTTGAATTTTAACCACCCGTATCTTATACATCACAAAGGGGGACTGTTTCCCTCCGAGGGATCCCCATAGATGGTTAATTTGCTCGAAAGTCAAGGTATACAACTCTGGAACGAGATGAATCTCATTGAGCAATCGTTCTTGTAGCCCGCTAGGATCAAACGCAGGAGAGTTTTGATGCGTAAAAACCTTTTTTGATTGGAAAAGTTCAACGATTGCAGCAATCCGATTCAAGGCCCTTTGGTAATGCGTGTCAGTTTCGCCCAAAGATTCAGGCAAAGTGGCTGTGAATAGAAGATAGAGATTGAGGTATACGGGTGGAAATCTGGTCTCAATTCCACCTGTAAGGGGATTCTTAGACCAGCTTTTACTGTTTTTTAATGCGCTCTCTTCCTCAATATTGACCAGTGTAATGATTACCTTATCAGAAAGATTCGTTTGGTTTTCCAGCGAGGCAATATTTCCCAACAAAACGTCGTTCGCGTTGAGCGCGGCATTAACTTGCCTGAGATAATTACGTACTTCATCCCTGATGAAAACCACCGCTTCGGTAATCATTATAAATTTTATCGTTGTTAGTTGATGTTCTTAACCTATCTGATGAATATGTCTGCTGGTTACAGCAACACGACTTTATCTTGTGTATAAACTCAAAGAGGATACTCTCTGGGTTAAATCACCCAACATATTAGCTGGATTGTATCAAACCTTTCCTTAATGGCAAAAAAAGATGTCTCTTCCCATCAATTCCCAATTTAAAACTTTATAGAAGTTACGCATTGACGACAGCCGAAAAAAGTGGGTTCAAACTGTTTTCACCGATATGGCATTCTGAAATGAAAGTCCTCACCACGTTTGTGAATAAGTCTTGCCGTACTTGGTAACAGTTCCTGATCGCCTGCATTGTCGTAAGCCTTTGTAACTTAACATAACCAAAAATGGCCACAAACAAATGCTTCCTGCATTTCGGTAAAGCCCCAGTGGCTCATTGTCATGACTTCATAGCGTCCTGCCAAACTTTCGGATAGCCCTTTTTGCATCAGCATTGGCGCTGAACCGAGTAACACAACGTGCATGGGTACGCCATTGGCCCTATCGGCATCCCAAAGCCCTTTGACTATGTTAGACCACTGCTCAATTTTTTGGACTTCATCAATAGCAAAAACAAAAGCGGCGGCTTCCACATCATTACGCGAATTTTGCCCGGAATTCAGCCACTGGGCGGCGCGGTTTCTGACTTCTTGCCACTGAAATTGCAACCAAGCAGCATCTTTGTTTTGTGGCGGGAAAATAGCGGCAGGAAGACTGCCTAGGCTATACATGTTATTGGCAATGGTGTCTTCTTCATCCACCGAGACGTAATAACTGCTTTGTGGGTTTTGCCCGATAAGATCCCTAACCATTGTGGTTTTACCCACTTGCCTAGGGCCTGCCAGCAAATGTATGAAATGGACTGATTCGCTAAGCCGTGAATTAAGTAGTGTCTGACCGAAAAAGCAAAAAATTAAAATCCGCCTTAAAACATTGCTAAATTCCAAACGAAAATAGGCTGGCCGTTGGTGTAGCTTGCAACAAAAACAGGGAATCCGACAAAAACCTGCAATCTTCCCGGATTTTTGGCGTAACTTACCTGTGTCCTTGCCAAAAACCGTTTACAAAAAGTTAAGCGGCGAGCTTTTGCTGACGCTGGCGTAACCGCTCCCGTTCACGGGCCAGCCGTTCACGTCCGGCATCACGCTTGATCTGGCCGATTTTTTGAATATTCCGCGACAAGACGGCTAAGGCCACGTAGCGTTTGAACCCATCAATCCCGTGGTCAAGGCATACGTCCAGACCGTGGACCTCCAGTGCATTGATGCCTGATTCGACTGCCGAATGCGCCTTCCTTGCGGCAACGAACGCTTCGTCGGTCTCACGCGCTTGTTCTGTTAAGGACAGCTTGCCCTTTTTCGGCAGCGTCACTTGGTCAAGCATGGCCTTGAGTTCAGTTTGGTTGGCCGGACTATGGAAACCCTTGTCAAAGCTACAGGCTTTAAAGCCAGGGAACAGGGCTTGTGTTTCTACTGCAATCTTGTCATCGGTGGTCTTTTCCATGACCTGGTGGTGCAGGATAAAGCCCTCACGGCTCTCCACCACCGCCACACGCACCCCAAGCTCAACGGGCACCCCCGCCTTGCCTTTGGAAACCCATTCCGTGTGCGGCTCGAATAGGGAAAAGACTTTTTCGCCATGCGGTATGGTTTCGCCTTTTATCACACGGCGCTCGATTTGGTCGATCTGGCGTTTGGCGTGGGCAATGAACTGTTTGGGCTTCGCCAGCTGCAGTTCAGGGACCTGATGTGCAGTCGCGAGTTGTGCGAGGGTTGCCCCGGCCCGTTCCAGATACGCCGCCGACAAATCAATGAAGGTTTGATGCGCCTTGACGATTTGTTCGGTTTTGGCCTGCTTTTTTGCCCCGTCCTTTGCTGTCGAGTGTTTGAGCTTCTGTATGATCCTTAGCGCTTTTTTGAGCTTTTTCAAACAACTTTTAGATTGCCGCCAGCCTTTAAGCCCAAACTCCCCGCTAAGCTGCGGGCAAATGTGCAGTAAAACGCGCATGGCGTCGAAAAGCAAGTTGATGTCGGTTGGGAAATGCACGTCGGTTTCAACCACGAACGAGTCACAACGGCCTGCGACGGGTGCGGGGGTGTTTTTTTTTCCGAGCAGGCCGTAACCGGCCCCAACCACAACCTGGTTGATACGGGCTAAAATCTCCGGCGTGAACAGCCGGAGATTATCCTTTAATGTTTGCAGGGAAAATGTTTTTTCATCCCAGTCGGCAATGCCCAGCATAAGCCGCAAGGTCCGGTGCTGGTTCGCCAATTCGTGGAGGCGGTCATTGCGGCGTTCAGGCACAGGCGCAGGCAGCCCAACACCAGAATAGTCCACTGGTTCATCCCCGGGCTGCCCAATTCCGCTGAAACCGGTTTGACTTGGCCATCCACGACTTGCGTTGGCAGCATTTCTTTAATAATTCCAAAAACTTGTTCCCGCAAGCCATCCGTACAATAGATATGCTGGAGACCGAGCAGGATCAAGGGGATGTCGTCCCGTGAACGCACATCGATTTTAATCTCTGCGATGTCTCTCGCCAATTTTCCGTTGTATGGGGAAGGTTTCTCCCGTGAGTTGTCCCTGAGTTTTGTACAGTTGGGCCGGTGCGGGTGTATTGGGTTCCACCAAGATTTTTTAGGGTGCTTTGTTTTCAATGACTTAAAAACTTTCATCTTCCCCTGGCTTTCTTAGGATGATAAACTTCACTTTGATAATTATACAATAACCCATTGTTATATAATAGTTATTTGTATTTTCGGTCAAGCACTAAGTAACTGGAACAGCGCCCTTAATAGATGGCAAATAGTGTTTTCAATGACAACGGCAGTTGCCATTACCCTTTCCGTTTCGCTTAGCAGCAAAAATATGGCCTTTTTTCCGTTGTCTTGGCAGTGATGACTATGTTGATGGCCATTTATGCAAAAGTGATCAACTTAAGCGGTATCCCTAAGCAACATGCAGAAGCGACTTCTTCTATTTGGGATGCGCGTGAAAAATACTTGTCCTTGCTCACGGACATTCGGGCGGGGGTCATTGGCGTTAATGAAATACGTATAGCCCGTGAGAAGCTACAATTCGAGATGCATATAAAGGCGCACCAAAAACGTTAATTAGAGCCTATTACGAAGCGTCAAGAGCGATTAAAGAGATAGAAGACTTACCTAATTGCAACGAAGAAATAGATGAATTTTTTCCTGACTTCTTAAAAAATAACCAACTATCGGGATTGAGTAACCCAGATATAAACGAAGGTTCAAATTTTGTACTATACTTCTAGGAACAAATAAAAAAGTTAGGGTATCAGGGGGTGATTAGAAAATCCTTGCCCCATCTGCACGTGGATTTGTTGCGGTAACATAATTTTAAGGTCAGATCATGAAAAAGATTTTCAAGCAAATGAGCTTGGGCCAAAAGATACTGTAAGGATAGAACCTGGCGAATCAATTGTTTTTAAAGGGCATGCAGGCCGTTACGTTCACCACTGTCATCTTCTGGAACATGAAGACCACGATATGATGCGACAGTTCGTGGTCGCAAGGGATGACCATATTGATATGCACAAACCCGTTACTTCGGTGGGTTCATGAAAAATCTTAATAGTTATAACATTAGTTCAATATTTTTAATTTCATAAACTTATCTTTAGGTGACAAATATGACCAATTCTCGTCAAGTAGGGTATTCAACTGTTGCAGCTATTCCTGGTGACTCTAATAACGTTCAAACGTTGCTTTTAGGTAACGATGATGCATTGCCTTACCTAATTTGGCAAAATGTAAATGGTAATAAAGGGCAATGGAGTGCTTGTCCAGACCCTTTGATTACCTCGCGCCCTAAAGGCTTCGATACCCTCGCGATGAGCAAAGGTTATGATAATATTTTAAATGTAGCCTTGATTGACAAAGAAACTAAACAGCCTTATTTGTTACAACAAGCCACTAATGGCAGTTGGTCAGATAAGGGTTTTTTGTTACCTTTTTCTGAAAATAGCACATTATATAGCCAAGTGATTATGGCACAGGGCAATAATGGCAACTTGCAAGTTTTGTTATTAGGTATGGAAGATGGTGCCGCACACTTAATTTGGCAAAATAACGCGAATGGTGAATGGCAGAGCGGGAGTTTACCCAGCAATCCTGGCGTAGTTTTTAATACGATGGCTGTCGGCGCAGATCACCATGGTAATCTGCAATCGATTTGGCTTGATAGCAATGGTAAACCTTGGCTGTTGTGGCAAGACCATGCTAAAGGTACTTGGCTGTGGTGGGATCAATTCCCAGTTGATCCTAATGTGTCTAGTTACAAAGCCGTGACTATCCATCAGGGTAGGAAAAGCGCTTTGCAAGTCGTGTTGCTTAGCACGGATTCCGGAGCCCCTTACCTGACTTGGTTGGATAGAAAGTCAAAAAAATGGACTTATGGCGGAAAGTTACCCACCCCTTCAGCTTGCAGCAGCTTTTCTGCTGTGACATCTGGTTATGGTCGTAACCTAGCAACCCAATATCTTTCTATATTGTTATTGGGGCAAGATAACAAACAAGTTTTTGAATTGGCGCAAGATCCAATTTCGGGAGCGTGGTACGCTTGCCCCCAAATTAGTTTTACCAATGATCACCCTGCCGGATTTAGTGCTTTTGCCGCCTGTTCGGGATATCAACAAAATTTAAATGTTGTTCTTATTGCCGCTAACAATGGCTTTCCTTTTTTGATATATGAAGAAGATCAGGTAAGCTCAACAAACGGGTTAGGCATTAGACAATGGCAATGGTATGGACGGCTTCCCTTACCAGCCGCCTTTATGGTGGAAACTTTTTATACTCCGCCGCTAAGTATTGCAAAAGTTTTATCGGACAATAATATTGTCCCCAATTCAACGCCCGGCAATGTCGCCATTTGCTTGAGTGGGGGTGGATCCCGTGCCATGACGGCAGGGATGGGGCAATTGCAAGCGCTTTCCACGCTTAGCATCAATGGTAAGAGTTTATTGAGCCAAGCCAAAGCAATATCTACAGTGTCTGGTGGCTCTTGGGTCGGCATGAGTTATTGTTACTTAAGTAACCACGCCATTACAGACCAAGACTTCTTGGGTAGTTATATTGAGCCGCACAGCTGGACGACCGTTAGCGGCACAAGCAGTTCAGTTAATGAAATGGCCAGCGGCACTTTAATTGGGGCCAGGGCTACATCCCCACGTATGAGCATGCGTAACTTGATCGCTGCCGCGGCCGTTAGAATAGCCTTTTTTGGCACGTCGCCTTCCATGGTCTGGCAAGTGTTGATTGCTGAAAATGTCCTTAGAGAGTATGGCCTATACAGTGCAGGTTCGTATGGTTATCCAAACTCATCATTTACCTACAATAAAACTACCCTAGACGCTATTCTGAATTTAAATGCTTCTTTGGAATACGAAACCTTCAATTTTGTGGCTAGTCAGGAAGATACAGGACGTACGCCCCGCCCATTTCCTATCTGTAATATGTCAATGGCTGTTATGATGCCCAATGACAGCGAACAAAATTATGCCGCACCTGTCCAAGGCACACCGTTTTATACTGGCATAGTCAACTACTTGCAGGCCATCGACGCAAATCATATGCGTGTAGGTGGCGGTCTTTGTCAGTCATTTGCCTTCAACTCGTTCTGTAAATCTTTAGATACCTCAACTGAAAATTTTCTGGTTGACCAGCCTAGGCAATGGTCAATAGCCGATATGGTTGGTGTCAGTAGTGCCGCCATTGGGGCATTCCTGTGGGAAATAATTGGTACGACGGATGAATATGAATTGAACCAAATACTTGATGACTACGCCCGTACCGTGCAACCTGAATACCCTGAGCTATTAACAGTTGATGCGAATGGACAAACCTGCTTTACTGATACTGCGAAAGCACAGATATGGGATAGAGTTCAAGAAGTTACCACAAACATAGATGTGCTCACTATCCCGCAATATTACTACTGGTCGCCACGCAACACTTACCCAGATAAAAATCAAGGGCCTACCCGCTTTGCTGATGGGGGATTTTTAGAAAATACTGGCGTTGGCGGTGCCTTGTCATACTCCGACATTGATAGCCTGATTGTTTTTGTCAACTCTGGAGAGGCCTTTGAAAGCACAACTTATGGCGTTGTATATGAAGGCCAAATGCTGCCCAACACAAATTACAAGGTGGATGATCAAATTGCCGTTTTGTTTGGTTATCAAGCTTATGATAAGAATCGCGGTTATATTTCTTATGCTCAAGATCATAAAGGAGGCACCCAATCTGTATGTCAACTATTTCCGAGTTCAAGTTTTGGCCCGCTATTGCAAGGCTTGGCAGCGGCAGGAAGCGGTGAGACTAACGGTGAGACTATTCCAGGTTATTTTTCTCATATCTATCCATGTACGTTTTTACAAACATTAACTACAGTTGACAATCCGTGGTTTAGTGTGACTGCCGGACGTACGGTGAAGGTGTTGTGGTGCTATCTGAATGATGTGAGAACTTGGCATGGCTTGCTTGCCACCAGCGTTGAAAACTTATTCACAAGTTCTAGCTCTGATGATGGATTGAACAGTAATTTCCCACACTATTCTACCATTACGGAAACGCAGTTAACCCCAGCACAAGTTAACATGTTGGCAAATCTTAGTGCATGGTGTGTTTGTGGTGAAAATAATTCGGCGCCGTTTATCAACTTATTCAAATGATGTTAACTCACGGTTAGCCCGTTTTACCCAGTGTAGCGTAAAGCCCCGCCCTGAAGGGCGGGGATGTAAGCGGCTCAGGCGGACAACGTTTACTGCAAACGAGTTCTTTGCTGTTCAATGTAATGCCAAATAACGTATAGAGGAAGTATCAAGGAGGTTCAACGAGCAACTGGGTGTTAAAGTAAATTAGTCGCCGTTCTTGATCAATTTTGTTCTAGCACTACTCTTTTAATCAACCGGAAAAAGGGCCGGTTAAAAGATTATTAACTTCAAAGAAATATAGCCTTGGCTCAGTACTGCACCTGGCCAAGGCTATAACCCACAGAAAATCTCTAAACCAAAAATTAGTTTTCTCCCCATTTTCGAGCACTTTCTCCCTGATTTTCCTAATATTATCCTTATAAGCCGTACAACTAAATTTAGAACCCCATTAAATATCAATATGTCATTGGAGGCGAAAAATTGGGGGTTCTAACTATTGCTTTGCGAGTTTACGTACAACGAACTCTATTTAGAACAAAATATAATTTATAGAAATCATATAAATCATTGGGTTAAAGATCTGTTAAATTAATTTGTTCTGACTTTTACTTCGCTGTCTTGCGAAGTAATTTTGAAACTTTTAGAATAACGCGAAGTAAATTTAGAACTTTTTGAACAATTCTAATCTGGCCGCATAACCAAGGCATCTACATTTAGAATGGTAATCAAAGTGACATACCAATAACCCGTCCAATCAATCCGCCCGAACAAAAGCCATCGCTTTGATGCCTATAGCCCTTAGCTTGGCCGACCGATCACCTTATTTTCCTACCCTATGGCGTGGCGCTTGGGAACGTTCTTTGGCGTTTGGATTGACGCCGGCATTTTTATCACGGAAACAACCGCCTATTTCCATTGAGTTATGGATGGCGTTGTTGTCACCGACAGAAACCGAAGAATCCAAACTGGCGGCACAGGGGGCACTGGCTAAATGTGGACACGAGATGGCCATGTCATTTTCCCGCTGTATGGCACTAAGCGAATGGATGCAGCAGTAAGGGGGTTTTTTGTTAAGCCCCCCTCATTTTTCAACTCATTATTCCGCAAATTTGTATCCGGTTTTACCGATAATTGATTCGCAAGCGCAGCCCAGTCCTTTGAAAACAGCCATTTTCATTCAAAAAGTTCTAAATTTACTTCGCAAAATTCATTAAGTTTCAAAATTAGTTCGCAATTTGCATTAATACTACCTCATTATCAATGGGTTGATAATGATACGGTAAACATAAAAAACAAATAATTCAGACAAAACACCACCCAAAAACTATCTTATTCAAAAAGTTTCAAATTTAGTTACACGTTTGTTCTAAATTTAGTTCGTTGTAAGATTTGTTATATTTATTGAGTAGGCCCTAAGTAGTATGAACAGGGTTTTTAAGAAATGGGAAACTTCAGTTACTAAAATGTTATGTTGGCTAAAATCGTTTAAAAGTCGTTTGTGTTATAGTTTTTTCGAAAGTCATAATAGCCAGACTCTAAAAACCCCGTCCCCCAAAAAATTGTTATGACACCGTGTAACAGCAATACCACCACTATCATGACAATCTAATCCATTAAATTTACTGAGGAGTCCCATGTCAAACAAAAAAAATAAATCGGTTCTTTTTAGGTTTAATCCTCAGAAACTCCTGCTCCTCTAGTGTTACTTACACTCATCTCTTTGCAGCTTGTTAAAATTTCAACGGCTGTTTTTGTCTTGAATAACGATTGGATTCATGGTTTTGATCATCCTCTGCAAGGCTGGGATCATCTTCTAACCATGATTGCGGTTGGCATCTGGGCGGCTCAGCTACGTGGTCAAGCCATCTGGATGTTGCCGGTCACGTTTGTCAGCGTCATGAGTCTTGGCGGCCTTGCTGGTGCAGCAAGCTATGCTGTCCCTAATGCGGAAATCATGATCTTACTTTCCGGGATGGTATTTAGTGTATTCATCGTCCGCAAAGTACACTTCACAACCCGGATAAATGTCCTGATAGTTGCCTTCTTTGCTTTTTTTCACGGCTATGCCCATGGTCAGGAAATATCAGCTTCAGCGAGTTTAATTTCCTACACGCTGGGATTTGTATTCGCCACCTCGGTGTTACACTGCGCCGGTATAGCAACAGCGCGTTTAGTAGCGATAACTTTTGCCTTTTTTCTTGGGAGCAACGCAAGCGCCCAAGAAACAGAAGTCACGGCCAAAGATGCCACTGAAACCACAGTAAAAGCCAAGTCAAAAACCAGTAATAATGACACACTAGAACTCACTGAAATGGTCGTTACAGCAGGTCGTGCAAAAGGTCTTATTGGTATTGCCGCATCGGCATCGCAAGGCGAAGTGAGTCAGGCCCAATTTGAATACCGGCCGCTTTCCCGTAACGGCGAGCTGTTGGAAGTGATACCCGGCGTACTAGCTACCCAGCACAGCGGTTCCGGCAAGACTAACCAGTATTTCCTGCGCGGTTTCAATCTTGACCACGGTACCGACTTTACGACGTATGTTGACGGCGTTCCCATGAACTTGCCCACCCACGCTCATGGGCAAGGCTATATGGATGTTAATAGCATCATTCCCGAACTGGTGAAAAATATTGAATACGGCAAGGGACCCTATTATGCGGAGGTGGGTGATTTTTCGGCGGCTGGCTATAGCAAGATGTTTTCCATGGATAAATTGCCTAAAGGTATTTTTAAATTTACCGCCGGCCAATACGATTATTACCGTACGCTGATCGCTAATTCCAACAAGGTTGGCAGCGGCGATTTGCTCTATGCAGGTGAATTCAATTTCTACAATGGTGTCTGGCAACAACCGGAAGGTTCCAAGAAATTTAACGGTATGTTGCGCTATACCTTGAATAAGGATAACTGGGGATCGTCCGTTTTTGCCAAAGCGTATACCAACAGCTGGACGGCGACCAACCAAATTCCGCAGGCAGCGGTTGATAATGGCACACTTGGCCTGTATGGCACCATGGATCCAACTGACGGCGGCAACACCAACCGCTACAGTCTTTCAAGCAATCTCTGGAACAAAGGTGATAACTGGAAAAATGACGCCAATATCTATGCGCTTTATTACGACGTAGACTTGTATTCCAATTTTACCGGTTACTTGGAAAACCCGGTTTTGGGCGACCAGATTCACCAGTTTGAACATCGGGTACAGACCGGAGGCAACGTTGAGCATACGCGCTATAACAAACGGTTTGGTTTTGATATGGACAATACCGTCGGTTTGCAATTTCGCTATGATAACATCATGGGCTTGGGTTTGGATCACACTGCTAACAGGCAATATCTCAACACGGTCAGCCACAGCGATGTCAGCCAAGCCACTGCCGGCATTTATTTCAAAAACCAGACCTATTGGCTTGAAAAATTCCGCACCATAACCGGCGTAAGGGGTGATTATATCAATAACGATGTCACGCAGCTCGACAACACCCTGCATGCTCCTCTTGTCAATGCCGCCAATTCCGGCACTAGCCACAAGGCTAGGGTAAGTCCCAAGCTGAGCTTTATCATCGGTCCCTGGTACGATACAGAATACTTTGTTAATGCCGGTTACGGTTACCACTCCAACGATGCTCGCGGTACTGTACTACATCTTAATCCTGTTGACGGTAGTTCCTTCGCAGATGGAAATCCAACCAGCCCGGTTAGTCCCTTGGCTTGGTCGCGCGGCGCCGAAACAGGGATCCGCAGCAATTTTATCAAGGGCCTGAATAGCACCATTGCCTTATGGTTTCTGGAAAGCAGCCAGGAACTGGTCTTTGTGGGGGATGCGGGCACCACTGAAGTGAATGGAAAATCCCATCGTTACGGCGTAGAGCTTACCAATTACTACAAGCCGACCGATTGGTTGACGGTGGATGCCGACTTTGCCTTTACTTCCGCGCATTTTGTGACAACTCCCGAGGGTGAAACCAACAGCTATATACCCAATTCCGTAGGCATGGTGATCACCATGGGCGCCACAGTCGTTGCCCCTAACGGTTTGTTTGGCACGTTACGCTTGCGGCATTTCGGGGATGTGCCTCTGGATGAATCCGGCACGCTCTGGGCCGGCAGCACTAACATCGTCAATATGAGCGCGGGGTATCAACACAAAGCCTACAAAGTAGAGCTCGATCTCTTCAATGTTTTGGGCTCGGTAGCCAACGATATTGCCTACGCTTATGATAATGCCTATCCCGCCGGAGCAAGTGGTCAATTTGGCATTATGAAACACCCTGTCGAACCGAGAATGGTGCGAGGAACTATTACACTCAATTTTTAAGGTTGGAGCAGCATAAACGTCTGGCGTTACCAGTTTCCCTATCATTCTAGGGGTCCTGAGTGAGCAATCCAGCCCATTGATTATGAATCAATACGTTAATTCAAAAAAGTAACAAAAATACTTCGTTGTACGGGAATTGCTTTTTAAAGAACTAAGAATAAGTCCATTTTGTAAATTTTAACCGCTTGTTTATAATTGCACGGCTTTTTGTAAGGGGGGCGGAGTAGTTACGGCAAGTTTAGCCACATTGACTCCCCATCATCCAAAACTAGCCTATAGGTTAATTTTTTAAGCTCAATGGGCAAGTCGGTACGCGGAATAGCTACCCAGTGATGTAGCCAACCAACATCGGCTGTACACAAGTATTGGCCTGTTGACTGGGTGCGGTAGTTTATGACGATTTTTTTCTCCGCGACGACTTGGATTGAATCTATATCAACCCCACGGCTACAGCCGCCGCCCAACTCAGTAATGCCAACCACCATTTTTTGCTGAAAATCCACCTGCGGTAAGTCAGGGTAATTGGTAATCAGATTCCCCTTGTCGTCAACAGCGTACAAGGCGCCAAAAGGATGGCTGTCCCCAATAGCTTGCCAAGCGACATTATCCTTTGCGGTGATTAGATGCCTGACATAATCATTACCTTGCGTAGAATACTGATGCACCACATCCTCAAAAGGAATCAACCGGACGGATTCACCGCTGTCATTCGCCAACTCAATAAATTCAACTGGCAAGTCGGCATGATCCAGAACCACCAAATCAGCGGGATTAGTCAAGGCAAGCGTACAGGTTATACCTGCTGCCGGTGTTTTTTCACGATACTTGATGACGATTTTCTGGTTGATGATAAGCTCAGTTGATTCTATTTTGACGCTGTGACAGCCATTGCCACGCGTACCAGTAAATACCCCAACGACCATCTTTTCAGAAAAATCTATCGCGGGCAAGGCGGGTATCGGGGTTTGCGAAGCTTTATGTAACCGCCACAATGTTTGCCAATCGGCGTTATTTTTTACAACCACTTGCCGGGCTTCGGTAATCCCAGAATATTGGCTAGTGTCACCCGGCCAGTTGCTTATCGGCTGGTTTGAACTTGATAAGGGTTCACAGGCCGCAGTACGTTCAACAGAATAGGCGGTTGTTAAAGGGTTGGCGCGAATGGCGTGCAGTTTTTTTTCCAGTAACGCCATGCGATTCGCCAAAGCCCTGGCATTCACAGACACACAACCTGAAAAACCGCCTTCGATGGGCCTGCCTTGGACAATATAGCGGTCTAGCACCCCTTGCTTCACGCCATCGCCAATTAATGCCATGACTTTCTTATAGGCACGCGCATCAACTGCCGGGCCTATGCCGCCGATACTGATTTTTAAAGCTGTAGGTGGGCTATCGTTAGCGGCAATGCTGGGTATGCAGTGCGACATGGCGATGCCGATAAACAACGTTGTGGCAAACAATTTCATCATGTCTCCTAAGTTAAACCGGCAAAAAATAAGGGCTCTGAGCATACGTCCAGCGAAGTACTATTGCTGGCAAAATATAGTAATTCATCTATGAATCATAACTATACGCTACAAACCAAATAGATAAGCATTTGGGCATGGTGCATCTTTAGTTACTGGGAATGCCTTTTTCTGCAAAATGTTCCAAAAATACTTCGTTGTACGATCATCGCTGATTGTTGAATCAGCGAGATTACAACGGGATTTCACAAACAGGAGTCAGATTAAGACCTTGGGCGCGACGCGCAAATTTACGGTCATCGAAAGTCAAAAATACACTGCAAGCGCTGGAAGAGGCCAAATGTAGAGCATCCGGAAACTCAAGGCCAGCGCGGCATCATGTGATGGCTGCTTTAAGCGAAAGTTCATCTTCAATCGCGATATTCGACAAGCCTTGCGGATGTTCGAACATTGCCATGACTTGCTCAGGCGGAAAACGAAATTTATCGGTCTGGGTCATACCCAGAAAAACTCAAGCAAGACCGTTTTCGTCACAAACAGCTCGGGTTCATCACTGAATACGCTCAAAGCAAGAGCTGATTGCAGGGCATCGTCTTGCGCATAGTAACGCACCAAAATATTGGTATCGACCGACTTCACAACGATTGCGCCGCGCCTTTGGCAATGGCAGCGTCCATTTCTTCCAGCGTCACTGTTGAACCGGTATAAGCTAAAATCCGGGGGCCTTCTTCAACCCGTGAGATTTTTTTTGATTTAACCTGCCGCATAACAATTGCGTCACCTTGACGCTCAAAAGCTAGCTCAGCACCCGGTTTTAAGCCCAGTGCATGAATGAGATTGTCGGGAATGTGGACATCACCCTGTATGGATAAAGTGGGCATCTGGTTATTCCCGCAAATAAATTTATTGTAGCGCACAAGTGCCCAAATTGTCTTCGCTGATTGGCGGTGATGAACGGGATGGTTCCTTAATGCCGCTAAATTCCAGCCTTAATTCAATACGGCGACTTTCGGACAACGGACTAAATTTAGTTCGTTGTAGGTCAATGGTTGATCCAATGAATTCGCCAGCCCTACAAAAGTAACAACAATACTTTGTTGTACAACCGCCGAAAGTTCATAGCCCGCCCCACCCGACTAAGCAGGTTGCATATTCCGAATGATCTGGATAATGGGATACATCAAGCAACCAGTCCAACAAGAGGCGAACCTATGAAAAGAGCAACACCCCCCAAGCAAGCAGAAGCCGCCATTTACTAATTCTCATCACTATGCTCGGAAACGAACAGATAATATCCTGTAGTCAGTTATTATTAACAATGCGGGGGGCAATGATCTAACCTATAACCCATTGCATTTTGGGGTGTGGCATAGTGGGGTTAGTTCGGTAATAAAATGGATCCCAGACCTAGAACAGAAATCCCAATAGGCGAAAATTACAATGCTATCCCAGCAAATAACACCATTCAATTGACAGAGGAATCGACTTGAACAAAGTAAAGGCGGCAATACATTTATGACTTACTGTACAGGTGTCATGCTCGACACCGGACTGGTTTTTGCATCAGACTCGCGCACCCATGCCGGAGTCGACAATATTGCCCGGTTCTGCAAGATGACGGTGTTTGAACGTGTTGGTGATCGGGTCATCGTGCTTTTAAGCTCAGGCAACTTAGCCGGTACACAGGCAGTCATCAGCTTGCTGAAACAACGTAATGCCAAAAACGGGGAGCCCAATTTATGGAGCGCAGGGTCTATGTTTGATGTTGCAAACCTAGTATCTGATGCCGTCCGTGACATCGACCGGCGCGACGGCCAACATTTAGCGGCCAGTGCGATTAGCTTCAATGCTTCTTTTATACTCGGCGGACAAATTTCAGGCGAACCGCCGCGACTGTTTCGACTTTATGCGCAGGGCAATTTTATCGAGGCCAGCGTGGAGACACCTTATCTGCAAACAGGCGAAACCAAATACGGAAAGCCTATCCTTGATCGGGTCATTACCCGTTCAACTTCCCTAAACAATGCCGCAAAATGTGTCCTTGTCTCGTTCGATTCTACAATGTGCAGTAATTTGTCGGTCGGTATGCCGATCGATCTGCTTTGTTATCAACGTGACAGCCTTGAAGTAAGGATGCGCCGTCGCTTCGATGTGGGCGATGCCTATTTTACCGAGCTAGGCAAGCAGTGGACGGAAGGCACCCGACAGGTGTTTAGCAGACTGCCAGACCTGGACTGGTGAGTTGGTTTACCATGGACGCTGAGCATGCAATAGTGGCGGGACGGGGCAGTTATCACAATGAATTCGGTATGGTGATCACGTGCGAGCACGGTGGCAACCGCATTCCCGAGTCTTATCGGTACTTGTTTGAAGACGATCAGGCCTTGCTGGACTCACATCGTGGCTTTGATCCCGGTGCGCTCACTATGGCAAAAGCCTTGGCAACCGCTTTTTCAGCACCCCTGGTGACGTCCACCATAAGCCGCTTGCTGGTTGACCTGAACCGATCCATCGGCCATCCACGGCTGCATTCTGAAGCGATCCGTAACATACCAACAAAAATGCGGGGTGAGATAGTGGCGCACTATTATCAGCCTTACCGTTTGCAAACAGAACGTTTGCTCAAGAAAGCGATTAAAGATTACGGTCAGGTCATCCATCTGTCATCCCACAGTTTTACGCCCGAGTTAGACGGCAAGGTAAGAAATGCCGATATTGGCTTGCTTTATGACCCAAGCAGACCTGGCGAGTTAGAACTAAGCGGGCGCTGGAAAGCGGCGCTCAAGATTTGCGCACCCGATCTTCGTGTTCGCCGCAATTACCCCTATGCGGGTAAAGACGATGGCCTGACTACGTGGTTCCGTAAGCGGCTATCACCCGCAGCCTATGTCGGTATCGAGTTGGAGATTAACCAAAAGCACATTATCCAGGCTGGTCAACATTGGCCAGCGCTACGCAAATTGATCGTCGAATCTCTGTGTAGAACCCTTGGGAGCCATTAATCAGGACTTTCCCAGCAACCATCCGCCAGAGTTTGTTCACGGCTACCCTAGCCTCAGCAGGAGCTACACCATGAAAATTAGAATAGGCTATGAACTGATTTACCAGTGTCCACAACCGACACCAATGATCCTAACCTTGAGCGTACACTACACACGTGCCTCAGACATCATCATACCGGACTACCTGATCACAGATCCGCCCATACCGATTACCGCCTATCGCGACCATTTCGGTAACTGGTGTAGTCGTATTGTCGCACCCCAAGGACGGCTCAGACTTTCCACTGACGCGCTTGTGACGGACACTGGCCAGCCAGACCGGATATGCTCACAAGCCAAACAAACACCCGTTGAAAAACTACCTTACGAGACGCTGTTATTCCTATTAGGGAGCCGCTATTGTGAAACCGACCGCCTGTCTGTGATAGCCTGGCAATTGTTTGATAAATCACCAACCGGATGGGCGCGGGTGCAGGCAATCTGCGACTATGTTAACCAACATATTACCTTTGGCTATGAATACGCACGCCGCACCAAAACTGCATGGGAGGTATTTCAGGAAAAATCAGGGGTGTGCCGTGATTATGCGCACCTTGCCATCGCTTTTTGCCGCTGTATGAATATTCCAGCCCGATACTGTAGCGGCTATCTTGGCGACATCGGTATGCCACCACCCTATGGCGTGATGGATTTTGCCGGTTGGTTCGAGGCCTATCTTGACGGGAATTGGTATACCTTTGACGCCCGCAACAACATCCCACGCATCGGACGGGTGCTAATCGCCCGTGGCCGGGATGCGGCTGATACAGCCATTGCCTGTACTTTCGGCCCCAATACCTTGGAAAGCTTCAGGGTTCGTACGGATGAGGTGAATGAGTGCGTCCTTCAAAATAGCTAGCACCACATTAACAATGCTTATTTTGAGAGATTCGCCCTGCCGGAATTTAATTATGAATAATAACCAATAATAAAGCTTACATTCAACTGATAAGTGCAATCGAAAATCCTTGGGATTGAAGAAGGCTAGCTGATATAGTTCCCCGCCTTTTTCAATCCGACCAAAGACGAGAAGCGCATGAAAAACTATAAACAGCTAAGCCAAGCACAAAGTTACCAGATTGAGCTATTACACAAGCAGGATAAAACTGCTGTTTATAGCTCAACAACAACGATGGGGGTCGGTTTGCAAGTGCTTTCAATCCAGTTATTTTTGTTCTGGATCGGTCGATTTTTTATAGCCAGTGACCATCGATCTTGCCAGATTTTCACGGTGGATATAGCTTTCTATGGCGACACCCAATACATGGAGAGCTACCAGCATTAGTGTAAAGTTTGCAAAAAACTCATGGATTTCTTCCCACAATTTTTCGTTGCTTGAACCTATTGAAGCCAAAGGCCCGGCTGCTTGGTCAGCACCATACACGGCAAAACCTGTCAGAACGGTTATTGTTAAGCAAAGTAGTAACAACACTATCATCGCAGCACCTGCCGGATTATGGCCTATATAGCGTTTGGTTTTTAACGCGAAAAGGTCTTTAACAAAAGCTAGGGAAAGTGCCGGGCGGCATAAAAAACTGGAAAATCTGGCGTATTGGTTGCCGATATATCCCCAAGCCAATCTAAACAAGAGCAGTCCAGCTACCATATAACCCGCCCAAACATGGACAGTCAATAAATCATCCTCGGTCAGGTAAGCAACAATGAACCCCGCAACCAGAAGCCAGTGGAAAATTCTTAGTGGCAGATCCCATACTTTTATTAATTCTTGATTGTTCATCTATATTTTTATCCTGATTAGGTTGTTGATAGTAAGACTAAAGAATTACAGCCGGGTTTTATAAAGCCTATCGGCTCATCACTGTAGTCCAATTGTCACTTGCATTAACATTACTTAACGCAAGTGACTGAAATATGAACCTGTATACGTGATGTCAATTGCCTAAAGCAACTTTCCTATGGCGTCACACTCGTCGGCGGTCAGTTCAAAATCAATGATGGCCAGATCTTCTTTCATGTGGGTTTCCGATGTCGTGCCTGTTAAGGGAATAATGTTGATTTGGTTCAAGTAGCGGAAAAACACTTGGGCGGGGCTACGCTGATAGTTCGCAGCCAAGGATCTAAGCGTGGCATGTGCCAAAACATTGGGATTGGCGGTTAACGTCCAGAAGCTTTGATAAATTATCTGTTGCTGCTGACAAAAATTACGGATGGCTCTGTCATACTGGGATTTATCATAAAAACGGTTCTGGATAACAGCCGGTTTGACCGTGGCATTTTGATACAACAGTTTAAGCTGTTGGAGGTCATAGCAGTTGCTGATCCCCAATTGCTTGGCACCGCCGTAGTCAAAAATCTGTTCCATTGCCTGCCACACTTCTTCCATTTGCTGCGGGTTTGCCAACGGTGAGTGCAGTATCAGGCAATCTAAATACGAGGTTTGCAGGTTTTTCAGCGATGTCTGGAATGATTGCGCCACTTGTTCAGCCAGGCTGGCTTTGCTGTCATAAGGTACCCGCTCTGGATCTTGGCCATTTAATGGGGTGAATTTGCTTTGCAGGTAAAGTTCAGAACGTTCTAGCCCTTGTTCCAGACAGGCGGCCACACCGTCCCCGACCCCCACTTCGTTGTAATGTTTGGGTTGACAGGCGGTATCAATGCCACGGAAACCCAGACTGACCGCGTGTTCTACCAAGGTTGCCGTGCAGTCTTTTTTCCAGGCTGTACCGTAAATAATGTAGGGTATCCGGACACCATAAGCGGAAGTAAAATAATTATCGGGGTTCATGTGCATTCCAAGGCGACAGTTGGTATTGGCTTATCCTCGCACATTCGCAATCTTCACGCTACTGGGAATCTTAGCATGTGGCCGTCTTCTATTTACCGGCAATAACAGTGTCCAAGCTTAGTAGACCATGACAGTAAAAGCTCAGTTCGCCATGCCGTATGCCCGCAAAAACATACCGACATTCAGATCAATCAGACGTTGATCCTCATCATGCGTAGGCTTTCCTAGCCCCAACATTGCCTTGATATGCCCTTCCCCCAGGAATAAGGACAGAAATTGGTTGGCGGCAACTTCTGTGTCGTGGGGGGCGAGGGTACCTGCCCCGATAGCGCTGTCGAGATAATCCTTTACTTGGGCGATAAGCTTCTGCGGCCCTTGCCGTAAGAATGCCACGCAAGCCTCTTCGTGGACACCCGCCGACGCAAACATAATCCGGTGGCGGGCGATCACCTCCTCGTCACGCATTAATGCCAAAAAACGTCTGCCGATAATGGTCAGGGTTTCCTTGGGCAGCTTGGGGTTTACCGCTTCGTTGCCATCAAGATCGAACACCCGGTCGGTGCGTTGTCCGATTACCGCTTCGAACAGCGCACTCTTGGTCGGGAAATACGAATAAATCGTCATTTTTGAAACGCCAGAGCTGCGGGCGACCGATTCCATGCTGGTTCGTTCGAATCCTTGTTCCAAGAACTGCTGGGCCGCCGCCTCGATGACCTTGCGCATCCGCTCGGGGTCGCGGGGGCGGCCAGGCTTGTTTGTCGATGTTTTTTTCATAATACTTGACTGTCCAGTAAATATATATAGAATTACTATACGGTTCAGTATACTTAATGGTAAAGTCATGTGCAATCTAATCTATCCACGTAATGCCCGCCGCCGTCTCTTGCTGAGAACAGTGCTCTTGTCCCTGCTGGTCTTCTTCGCGGTCGGTTGTTCCTCACCGCCTGAAAGCGTCGCACCACCCCGCCCAGTTTGGGTTTTTCAGGTAGGCGAAACTGCCGTGTTCAGTCCGGCCAGCTTTGCCGGGGAAATTGTGCCGCGCCGTGAAACCACACTCGCCTTTCGTGTTGCGGGAAAATTAGCAGCGAGACTGGTGGACGTTGGTGAGCGCGTCCATAAGGGACAAGTGCTTGCGCGACTGGAACCCAGCGATTATCAACTTGCCACGCGAAACCTAAAGGCGCAACTCGCCGCCGCCCGCGCAGAAAGTCATTTGACCCATGCGGATTTGCTCCGCTACCAGGAATTATTGGCACAGAACGTCATTTCGGCACCCGAGTGGGAGCGCCGACAAACAGCCGACATCACTGCGCGGGAGCGGGTTGCAGCGCTTGAAGCGCAATTTCGGCAGACTGGCAATCAATTGGGTTACGCTGAGCTGTTGGCGGAGCGCGACGGCGTTATCACCGCCCTGACTGTCGAAGCCGGTGAAGTGGTGGCGGCAGGCCAGTCGCTTGGAAGCTTGGCCCAATTGGACGAACAGGAAGTGTTGATCCAGATCCCTGAACAGCGCTTAGCGGAAATACTGCCTGGTGTAGCGGTTTTCGTGACGCTTTCGGTGGCCCCCGAACGTCGGCTCAAAGCCACTATCCGCGAAGTGGCGGCTTCCACTGATCCAGCGACCCGTACTTACCGGGTTCGGGCTACCTTACTTGAAGGCCGGGAAATTACCCGGTTGGGTATGACTGCCACGCTCTGGCTGCCACCACCCATTTCATCCAATCTCGCGATTCCTCGTTCCGCCGTGTTTGCACCCCATGAACAACCGCTGCAAGCCAAAGTTTGGCTGTTGGATACAGCGGCTATGACGGTTCATTCTATACCGGTGGTTCTGGGTCAACCCTTAGCTGACCAACGCATTGAAGCATCTGGTCTGACACCGGGGCAGCGCATTGTCACTGCTGGTGTGCATCGGCTAAAAGAGGGCCAGACAGTAAGCCTTACTAAGCAGGGAGACCAGTCATGAAAAACTTCAATCTTACCGCATGGGCTTTGCAAAACCGGGCTTTCACAGGCCTGCTGATGGCCCTGTTGATGGTGGGCGGCGTGTTCGCCTACATAAATTTGGCGCAAGGGGAAGATCCAGAATTCACCTTCCGGGTGATGGTGGTCAAGACCCTGTATCCCGGTGCCACTGCCTTGGAAGTCGAACAGCAAGTCACTGACCCGCTAGAGCGGAAAATCCAAGAGTTACCCAATCTCAATTACTTGCGCAGCTATTCAAAGCCGGGTGAATCGGTCATCTTCGTTTCCCCGCGCGAGGATGTGCCACCTAGTGAAATCCCTGAACTTTGGTATCAGGTCCGCAAAAAGGTCGGTGATATTGCGATGAGCCTACCGCCTGGGGTAGTCGGGCCGTTCTTTAACGATGAGTTCGGGGATACCTATAGCTTAATTTATGCCTTCTCGGGTGATGGCTATGATTATGCTGACCTCAAAACGTTCGTTGATTCGGCCCGCCAACGCTTGCTGCGGGTGCCGGACGTGGAGAAAGTGGACTTGATTGGTGTTCAGGATGAAAAGATATTCGTCGAGTTTTCCGACAAGAAGCTGGCCGAACTCAATCTTGATGCCGCGCTTATTGGTCAAGTCTTGCAGGCCCAAAATGCGATGTCGTCAGCGGGTACTTTGATCGAAGCTGGGCGCAATATGCCCATCCGCATCAGCGGTGCGCTTGCCACGGTAGACGAGGTGGCTAATTTGACCCTGCGGATCAATGGCAATAGCTTCCGGATTGGCGATATTGCTCAGGTCAGCCGTAGTTATGTCGATCCGCCGCAATTCAAAATGCATTTTAACGGCAAGGAAGTCTTGGGGGTGGGTATTACAATGAACCAGAAGGGTGATGTGCTGGCCTTGGGCAAAGCGGTAAGTTCCGAAATCGCCCGCATTCAGCAGGAATTACCCGTGGGGCTTGTGATAGAGCAAGTAGCCGACCAGCCAACGGTGGTGAAAAATGCCATCGGCGAGTTCCTACGCACTTTCGTTGAGGCGCTTGCCGCCGTTTTGATGATCAGCTTTATCAGCTTGGGTTGGCGCGCTGGTTCGGTAGTTGCCCTAACTGTGCCTTTGGTCTTGGCGGGCACGCTGTTGTGCATGTTGGTTTTTGGCATCAGCCTGCACCGTATCTCTTTGGGCGCCTTGATACTGGCCCTGGGCTTGTTGGTCGATGATGCCATGATTGCCATCGAGATGATGGCAAGAAAGCTGGAGGAAGGTTGGGATCACTTTCGCGCCGCGACCTATGCTTATGGCGCAACCGCGTTCCCGATGCTTACCGGGACTTTAGTTACGGTCGCTGGCTTTTTGCCTGTGGGTTTGGCACGTTCCCAAGCCGGGGAATACACGGTGTCGATTTTCCAGGTGGTCGCTATTGCCCTGCTGCTGTCCTGGGTGGGTGCGGTTATGTTCACGCCCTTTTTGGGTTATGGACTGCTCAAGTCTGGACAAGGGCAGCTGGCGGCAGGCGAACGTTTCGATACGCCCTTCTATAATCGCTTGCGACGCTGGGTTATCTGGTGCGTGGATCATCGCTTGCCCGTGATTGTATTCACCTTGGCCTTGTTTGGCGTGGGTGTGGCCACGCTTACCAAAGTGCCCCAGCAATTCTTCCCGCTCTCCAATCGCCCCGAGGTAATGGTGGATCTCTGGCTGCCGGAAGGGAGCGCTTTCGTCGAAACCGAAGCAGCCGCCCACGATCTCGAAAAGATCCTCGCCCAGGACAAAGATGTTCTGCACTATGCCAGCTATATCGGCGGCGGCAGCCCGCGGTTTTTCTTGCTGATTACCCAGCAACTCAATCATGCCAATCTCGCACAAATCGTGGTGATGACCCGCGATACGGTAGCCCGTGAGCGGGTTATCAAACGGCTACGCCACTTATTCGCCACCGATTTCCCGCAGCTGCGCGGGCGCACCATGCGGCTGGACGTGGGGCCGCCGCTGGAATATCCGGTAGTATTCCGTATCTTGGGCGAAGACCCGGCGCAAGTCCGGCGCATCGCTGATCGGGTAAAAGCTGCCGTCCAGGCCAACCCACATACGATAGACGTGAACGATGACTGGAATGAACGTCTACTCGCCCTGCGCCTGAATCTCGACCAAGAAAAGGGCCGTGCGCTAGGTGTCAGCACCTCCAGCTTGGCGCAAGCCCTGCATAGCCACTATACCGGCATGACCATCGGCCAATTTCGGGAAGGCGACAAACTGATCGACATCGTCTGGCGGTCACTAAAACCCCAACGTGATACCGCAGACCAATTGCTAAATGTGGCGGTGCGGACTAGCAATGGGCAGGCAGTGCCACTAGCGCAGTTGGCGACCCTAGAAACCGGGTTCGAAGACGGTATCCGCTGGCGGCGTAACCGGTTTCCTGCCATCTCAGTGCGGTCGGATATTGTCGATGGCTCATTGGCACCGGATGTCGCCTCGGAAATACTGCCGCAGATCGAAGCCCTGCGTACCGAACTGCCACCCGGCTATTTCATTGAGGTCGGTGCGGCTAAGGAAGATGCCGGGATTGCGCAAAAATCCATTTTAATCTGGATTCCATTGGTAGTGGTCGTGACAATCGTGCTGTTGATGCTGCAATTACGGAACCTATCGCAAACCTTGTTAGTGTTCATGACCGCCCCTTTGGGCATTATCGGCGCGGCGTTTGCGCTGCTGTTGTCCGGCCAGCCTTTTGGCTTCGTGGCCCTGCTGGGTATTATCGCCTTGGCGGGGATGGTCATGCGCAATTCGGTGATTCTGGTCGATCAGATTCAACAAGATGAAAAGGCTGGCCGGGATACTTGGACTGCCATCGTCGAATCCAGTGTACGCCGCTTCAGGCCTATTATGCTGACCGCCGCCGCGGCAGTGCTAGCGATGATTCCCTTATCCCGCAACGATTTCTTCGGCCCCCAAGCCATCGCCATCATGGGCGGTTTAATCGTCGCCACTGCGCTCACCGTTTTTTTCCTGCCCGCGCTTTACGCGGCATGGTTCAAGGTCGAACGGCTGCATGGCCCGGAACAGGAACCTTTTAAGGAATCCCATCAACCCCCCTTATCAGAGACTGGAGATAGCCAATGAACAGCAAACTTATCCGCTTGCTTGCCTTGCTTGCCGTTCTGAATGCCTGCACCCCCACCCGCGTCGAGCCACAGGTTTCCCTGCCGATTATTAACGACTGGCAGCACAAACCCACGGTGGCCGTGCCCTTAGACCGGGACGCGCTGGCATCATGGTGGAAGGGTTTCCAAGACCCGACGCTCGACTTATTGATAAGCGATGCACTAGCCGCGAACCACGATTTACGGATCGCTGGGGCTAGGGTGCGCGAGGTTCAATCGGCGGTAACGGTCGCTGAATCTGCGCTTTATCCGACCATCGATTTTTCCGTGTCCGGCGGTCGGGAAAAGCGTATCGACCGAATCATCGCGGCCCCGACGCCACAAGGCATTGGTCTTATAACGCCCACCGGAAACCTCGTCAGCGTGGGTTTAAGTGCCCGTTGGGAAATCGACGTCTTCGGTGGCCGGCATTTGGAAGCGGAAGCCGCCGCGGCCCAAGCTACCGTCAGCCTCGAAGCCAAACGTGCGGTTTTGGTCGGACTCTTGGCCCAAGTTGCGACCCATTATTTGGAATTGCGCGGCCTACAAGCCCGCACCCACGTACTTGAAGATAACATCACTCTACAGCAAGAACGCTTACGGGTGGTGCGGGCTTTGGCACAGGCTGGGCTGGCCCGTGAGGGGGATGTGGCACGTCAGCAAACCCAACTGCTGTCCACTCAAGCAAGTCTTCCCGCTTTAGTAGGCGCGACCGACACCCTCATCCACCGACTCGGCGTGTTGACGGGTAAGCCGCCAAATCATTTTCGGGCCTTGCTCGCCAAAGCGGCGAAACTGCCGGAACGGTTGCCATTACTGCCCAGCCTGATACCCGCTGCATTGCTGGAGCAAAGGCCGGACTTGCGTCTGGCTAAAACCGAAGTTAGCGCGGCAGCGGCTAGTTTGGGTGCCGCGAAAGCGGATTTATTCCCCAAATTGGTAATTTCCACCAGCGGCGGATTCGGAACATTGGCGGTGGGTGGTTTTACATCACTGGCAGAAGGGGTGTATGCCCTAGGGTCAGGCTTGAGTGCACCGATCTTTAATGCGGGACGTATCCGCGCCCAGATAACCGCTGCCGATGCGCGGCTTGATCAAGCCGCCACCCGTTACGAAAAAACGTTTCTGACTGCCCTAGAGGATGTGGAGAACGCCTATGTGCAGCACAATTCAGCAGCAAAACGGCTAGCCGAATTGCTTCAGGCCGAAGTCAAGTCAGACCAAGCCCGGCGGGATGCTGATGCCCTTTATCAATACGGGGATGCCGATCTACTCTCAGCGCTGGACGCACAACGGGTCAAGCTGGAAGTCAGCGATGAACGCATCAAGGCTGAAACCGACGTCGCGGTGGGGATGGTCTCACTGTATCGCGCATTGGGTGGCGGTTGGCGGGATGAAACGGCGGTCGGCCTTGCCTCCCGTTCCACGGTGACACCCTAAGTCAGAATGACTTTCCGCTTAACTTGATAGCCATTATGCGATCCAGGCCAATGCTGTGAGAACCTATTTCTGAGGGTTTTAAACCCATCCCAGCGTTGATTAGCTGAAACCGTTTACCTTTCAGCTCTAGCGCTACATTGCTGAAGGCTAGAGCAGTTCCCAATCATGAGGTGATTGGGAACTGGCAAACTGTTACTTATTTGCCTTTTGTATCCGTTGTTGTGGTTGTCGTGGATTCTTGGGTTTTCGTTGTCGATGGTGCAGGTTCCGGAACCGGAGCTGGAGCGGGTGTTGTTACACTTTTAGTGGTGGTAAAGGTAGATGTGGATTCCTTTTCTGTATTGCAACCAGCCAATAACGCCAAAGTAACCAAACCAATTGCTATAATTTCTGTAGTTTTCATAGTAGTGTCCTGTGATTATAAGTTTGTAAGACGGTTTTTTTGATCCGGGGGTTTACGTAAACTATTAAGATGATCGCTAAACTTTCAAGCAGATGTGCTTTTCCGAAAGAGTCCGTCAATTGACGGCAATATTGGCCAAAGATACTGCCCATAAGCGTTCCACAACAAATCGCCATGCATTAAAATAGCGGGATTTTAAAAGCAGAGGGCGCGCTGTAATGAGCGTAAAACCAATTGAATTGAGCGAGTGAACGGGAACAACTGCTGGCGGTTGTCAAAAAGGGGAGTGACTGGCGGGAGCGGCGGCGCAGATGGCTAAAAAACGGGCTGGCCAGTTTGCCGGACCAACCGCGTTGTGGGGCACCGAGCAAACTGACGGAAGCACACCGCAACCAACTCAAAGAATGGGTCGATGCCGAAGCCTTGACATCACGGGCTTTGGTCAGCCGTTTAGCAACGGAGTGTCGCATCAGGATCAGTGCCAGCACGTTGCGGACTGAGTTAAAACAGCTGGGCTACGTTTGGAAACGCACACGCTACAGCTTAAAAAAAAACGCGACCAGGAGCGGTTTGAGCAGGCCAAACTCGATATTGACGGACTGATCAAACAATCGGAAGCGGGTAAAATTGAGTTGGCTTATGTGAATGAGGCCGGATTTGCACCACAACCACTGAACCGATCGGCTTGGACGAAAACGGGTGAAGTCCATGCCGTTACCGCCAACCGTGCGCAGCGGATGAGTATCATCGGCGCAATGCTATCATCAGGCAACTTGGCGCTGGCCAAGCTGTGGAAAAACGTCAGCGGGCTCTGGTTCTTTGGTTTCCTGATGGCCTTGATCGAACAAGTGGGCAAGCCAAAGGCATGAAATTTTATTTTTTGCCGCCGTACAGCCCGGAACTGAACCGCATTGAGCTGCTGTGGCGCAAAATGAAATATGAATGGCTGCCCTTCAAAACCTTTACTCCCGACGAACTGGAGCAAGCCATTGATGAGATCGGAAGTGGATTTGGCTCAAAATACACGTTAACTTTTTGCTAAGCGCTTATAGTGGAAATAGATATGTTGGCTGAGGATGCTTTGCGTTTTATCGCAACAGCCGGTGTTGTTGGTAATGTTAATGAAGACAAAAATAACCGATGAAGTGAAAAACAGCGTCACCTTTTCCAGTCAATTTGGATTACGGATTTTGTAAAAACACTTAAATAACCAAATTTCCCGGTAAAGCTGGACACTGTTTTACAGCAATGGCTTTACTTATTTTCGATAGCTTGGTGGCTGTTGGAGGGTTTGTTTATTGGCATCACACCCTTATCCGGCAAATTCCGGTAGACCTCTTCAAATGTCGAATAGCGGGTTAAAGTGTCGGTGATAATGGGCAAAGGCTGGGCATAAATTCCAGGAAGGTCTTGTTCATGCGCATCAACGATGGCAAATGCCAGTTGTTCGGTGGGTGGTGTAAATCCGGCGTTTACGCCTTGTTTATTGCCCCTGGCATCAATGCGATACCAACCATGTTTTTGCAGGTAGACGGCATTCAAGCCATGCAGACAATACGGTGGGCCGTCTGTTTCTACAGTTAAGCGTTGATAGCAAAGCCCTGCTGGAATGCCATTTGCCCGTAACAAGGCCGCCAATAAATGCGCTTTTGCATAACAATACCCAGTACCATGCTGTAATACGTCTGATGCCTTACAGGTAACTGGATTCATCCGGAAATCCCAACTGTGCTTGATGGCATCGCGGACGAACCCAAAGCAACGTTTCGCTATCAGTTCATCGCTAAGACAACCTTCAGCAAGCTCCGCTGCCTTGGCAAGCACCAAAGGATGTTTCCAGTCGATGTATTCGCTACAGGCGAGATAGCGTTTCATCCTAAAATGAGCAGTTAAATTGTGCAAATTGCTTCCAAGTATCTGAAAATAAGCGGTAAGAAGGTCATTATGCTAAAAAATCCTCACCCATTGGGTGAAACCGAATCCCCTAATTTACGCTGTAAATACTATTGGAAGTCACGGGGTTAAATCTATTCATACACACTAATCAATACCTGATTGAAAACTGCCGCTGAAATACGAAAATCACCGGCGTCCAGATCAATTTCTAAGCGAGGTTCTATCGCCTCAGGCCAGACCTTTATCCAACTGGCGTCGAGAGCGTCAGCGATAGCTTTTTCACCACGCAGAGCTTTATCTGGCAACACTTCTTGTTTTACAGTTTCGGGCATAAAAACCGTACCAAAAATATCAGGTAGCCAGTCCGATCACTGGACTGGCATCAATAACAACAATCCGATCCATGCGGTGTTATGCCTCTTTCAACCATTGATCCAGGGTATCCATATCCTGCTGCACTTCTTCAGCCGATTGATTGATGACAGAAATACCTAAACGCGAGACATGGGCAATAAAGTTGGCCAAGAACATGTCGGCAAGTTTGGCAGAACGTGCCAATGCTTTACGCACACCAGGCATGCCAATAATGTTGGATGATTTATGCCCTATCATTAAAGCGTCCGGTTCGTTTCTGTTCATCACCAATACCAAATCGTCCTGCGCCATACGCAATGCTTCCCACTGACATTCACTGTTTTCATGGGATTTTCTCATAGGAAGATTGTATAGGTACATTATAGGTGTGATTGCTGTAAAACCCAATGTAGATGAATTTTGCGGGGTTGATCGGTCAGTCAATTTATTGTTCATACCCCAATGTTGCCAAGCTTTTAAACAAGTCGGTAGTCTGTTTTTTCAACTTCACCCGACTCGCCGTTGATAAGCGTTACCACAATCGGGGCATTGGTCAGGCTCTACTGCGTGATGCGCTACCTAATAAATAACCCCCTACGCCCGTTTTCCCAGCCGAATCTGACGAAGTGATATATTATACGGCTTTAAAGAAAGCCAACCTTTTTAGCACATAACGCATGATCGAAGACATCAAGAAAACCCTGTGGGCGACCGCCGACAAACTCCGCGCCAATATGGACGCTGCCGAATACAAACACATCGTCCTTGGCCTGATCTTCGTCAAATACATCTCCGACACCTTCCAAACCCGCCGCGCCGAACTCACGCGCAAACTTGCCGACAGTGCGGACGACTATTATCTGGACGATGCCGACCCAGAACTGATCAATGCCGAACTTGAAGACCGCGACTATTACAAAGCAGTCAACGTGTTCTGGGTGCCCGAGGCCGCCCGCTGGGAAAGCCTACGCGCCCAAGCCAAACAGGCCGACATTGGCAAACGCATCGATGATGCCTTGTCGCTGATTGAAAACGAAAACCCCAAACTAAAAGGCATACTCGACAAACGCTATGCACGGGTGCAATTGCCTGATGGCAAACTCGGTGAACTGGTTGATCTGGTCTCGCAAATCGGTTTTGGAGAATCCGCCGACACCGCCAAAAACCACGCCCGTGATTTACTGGGGCAAGTCTACGAATACTTTTTGGGCCAGTTCGCCAGTGCCGAAGGCAAACGCGGTGGGCAGTTCTATACACCCGCCTCCATTGTTAAAACCCTGGTTGCCGTACTTGCCCCGCATCATGGGCAAGTCTATGACCCTTGCTGCGGCTCAGGCGGTATGTTTGTCCAATCCGAACGATTCATAGAAGCGCACGGCGGCAAACTGGGTGATGTTTCTATTTACGGACAAGAAGCCAACCCGACTACATGGCGGCTGGCGGCAATGAACCTTGCCATTCGCGGTATTGATTTTAATCTGGGCAAAGAACCCGCCGACACCTTCGTCCGCGACCAACACCCCGATTTACGCGCCGACTTTGTCCTTGCCAATCCGCCGTTCAACATCTCCGACTGGTGGCATGGCAGTTTGGAAGGCGACCCGCGCTGGGTGTACGGCACACCACCGCAAGGCAACGCCAACTATGCCTGGCTGCAACACATGCTCCACCACCTCAAACCCACAGGCCGCGCAGGCATCGTGCTTGCCAATGGTTCGATGAGTTCCAGCCAAAACAGCGAAGGCGACATCCGCCGCGCGATGGTCGATGCCGATAAAGTCGAAGTCATGATCGCCTTGCCGGGACAGCTGTTCTTCAACACCCAAATCCCCGCTTGCCTATGGTTTCTGGTCAAAGAAAAACGCACCCGACTAGGTGAAGTGCTGTTTATCGATGCCCGCAAACTCGGCAGCATGATTAGCCGTGTGCAATGCGAATTTACCGATGAAGTGATCGAGCGCATCGCCAACACCGTTGCCGCATGGCGTGGTGAAAAACTCCCCTCGCCCAGTGGGAGAGGGGCTGGGGGTGAGGGGAATAACCATTACCAAGATATTGCCGGCTTTTGCCGCAGCGTCACCCTGGCAGAAATCGCCGAACACGGGCATGTGCTGACTCCAGGCCGTTACGTCGGCGCAGAAGCGGTGGCAGACGATGACGAAGCCTTTGCCGACAAAATGCAAAAACTCACCGAAAAACTGGGCGAGCAAATGGCCAAGGGCGCGGAATTAGATCAACTGATACGCCAGAAATTAGGGGGCTTAGGTTATGAGTTCTGAGGATAATGCGCTGGGCTTGCCCACAGGCTATGTTGACTGGCTGGCCCAGCTAAAAAGCCAAATTACCCAAGCCCGCCAACGCGCTGCTTTTGCGGTTAATGCCGAGCTCATCAACCTGTATAGGCAAATCGGCGGCGAGATAGTCAGCCGCCAAGCCGAACAAGGTTGGGGCAGCAAGGTTATTGACCGTTTGGCATACGACTTGAAGGATGCTTTCCCCGATATGCGCGGTTTTTCTACCCGTAACCTGAAATACATGCGCTTTTTTGCCGAACAATGCCCTGATGGTTTAATTGGGCAGCAGCCTGCTGCCCAATTGCCTTGGTTCCACATTGTCACACTGCTGACCAAGCTTACCGACACCGAAGAGCGCGAATGGTACACCCTGCAAGCCGTGCAGCAAGGCTGGTCGAGGACGTCATTGGAAGTGCATATCAAAAACCGCTTGCGCCAACGCCAAGGGGCGGCCGTCAGCAACTTCGCCGCGCGTCTGCCGTCAGCTCATGCCAAGCTGGCACAAGAAGCCCTTAAAGACCCTTATCTGTTCGACTTTCTGGGCTTGGGCGATGATGCGCAGGAACGCGAAATCGAAAGCGCGCTAATCCGCCACATTATCCGATTTTTATTGGAATTGGGCGCAGGTTTTGCCTTTGTGGGGCGGCAATTTCGCTTGGAAGTGGACGGCGATGAGTTTTTCATCGACTTGTTGTTTTATCACACCCGCCTTAAATGTTATGTGGTGGTTGAACTTAAGGCCACCGCCTTTAAACCTGAACATATCGGCCAGCTCAATTTTTACCTCGCCGTTGTCGATGCACAAATCAAAGCCGCAGACGACCAGCCCACCATCGGCCTGTTGCTGTGCAAAAAGCAAAACCGCCTAGTCGCCCAATATGCGTTGTCTGGTATAGACAAACCCATCGGCGTGGCAGAATACCAGCTCTTGCGCGACTTGCCGGAAACCCTGGCTGGCAACTTGCCCAGCATTGCTGAGATAGAGGCCGAAATGGCCAGCGAACTGGGGGGTATCGATGACGAATAGCCCATGCCGAGTGCCACAAACTGTGGCACAAATACATGCGCTAAAAATGCCACAACCTGTGGCATCAGTGGATGGCGAAATCCTGAATTCGTATAGACGCGTCATAACGACATTTTTATGAAATAGAGAATTTTTATGAATATTGATTTTTCACCACTTTCTAGTGCAATTAGCCAATTAGAAAAAAGTATCGCTTTTGCCACCTCAGAAATGGCAGAAAACAGTGATGACTTGTTTGAACAGTTTCGTAATTCAGTTATTCAATGCTTTGAATTTACTTACGAACTGAGCCATAAAATGCTGAAACGCTATCTCGAAGAAACAGCGGCCAATCCAGAAGAAATTGATTTAAGCACATTTCAAAACCTTATCCGTATGGGCAATGAAAAAGGCTTGCTACGCTCTGATTGGTCAGAATGGAGAAATTACCGCCAAGCTCGAACTGATAGTAGCCACACCTATAATGGCAGTAAAGCTGAAGCCGTATACGAGATTGCTCCCTATTTTTTAGAAGAGGCGAAATACTTATACCAACAATTGGTCGATAAAAGCCAACAAGAATGAATTTAAAAACGAACATGCCAAAAATCGACCTCAACGCCCAAGATTGGAATGAGGTATGCCATATCTTGAAAATTCATCTACCAGATTATCCGGTTTGGGCATTTGGCTCGCGAGTAAAATGGACGGCTAAAGCCTACTCTGACCTTGATTTGGCTATTATCACCCTACAACCATTATCCTTGTCAGCAATGGCAACTATTAAAGAGGCGTTTGACGAATCAAATTTATCCATTCGTGTTGATATTGTGGACTGGGCAGCGACTAGTGAGGAGTTTCGAAAGATTATTGAGCGAAATAAAGTAATACTGCAAAAAGGAAAAGAAGGAAGAGAAGCGATAGGTTCTGACTGGATATTAACTTCTATTGATGAGCTTAAGGCATCTACACCTGGCAGCATCGCAATTGGCCCTTTTGGATCACGAATGAAGAGCGATTGTTATGTTCCTATTGGTGTGCGGGTAGTACGTGGAACAAACCTGATGGAAGGCCGAAAATTTTCTGGGGAATTTGTTTTTATCACAGAAAATAAAGCTAAAGAACTCGGCAATAGTAATTTACAGCCTAATGATATTGTGTTTCCACATAGAGGTTCTATCGGTGAGGTTGGAATTGTTCCAGATGATGGAAAACAATATGTTATATCTTCAAGTCTGATGAAGCTTTCTTGTGACACATCTAAAGCGGCCCCGCTTTTTATCTATTATTTTTTCAAGTCTTCTTTGGGACGTTTTGAATTGCTAAAAAACGCTTCACAGGTAGGTACTCCAGGAATTGGGCAACCATTAACTTCTTTAAAAGCAATCAGATTACGACTTCCCCCCATTAATGAGCAGTTAGGGATTGTCGGTATTCTAGCCAGCCTTGACGACCGCATCGCCCTACTACGCGAAACCAACGCCACCCTAGAAGCCATTGCCCAAGCCCTGTTCAAATCGTGGTTTGTGGATTTCGACCCCGTACACGCCAAACAGCAAGGCCGCGAGCCGGAAGGTATGGATGCAGACACCGCCGCGCTTTTTCCTGATAGTTTTGAGGAATCGGAATTGGGGTTAGTGCCGAAGGGGTGGCTAGCAAGCACACTCGATGAAATTTCGACAGTTGGGATTGGTAAAACACCACCAAGAAAAGAACAGCATTGGTTTTCGGAAAACCCTAATGATGTGCGCTGGGTTTCTATACGGGATATGGGGATTTGTGGTGCATATATTTCAACAACTAATGAGTTTTTGAAGGCTGAATCTATCGAACGTTTTAATGTTAGACTCGTTCCTGACAATACCGTTATGTTGAGTTTTAAAATGACCATTGGTCGTGTTGCAATAAGTGACGGTGAAATGACAACAAACGAGGCGATTGCTCATTTTAAACTAGATGAACAGGCAATCTTATCAACTGAATTTATCTATCTTCATTTGAAGCATTTTGATTATTCAACTTTAAGTAGCACTTCTTCAATTGCAGATGCGGTAAATTCAAAAACCGTTAAGAACATACCGATCGTTGTGCCTTCGCTAGAGGTATTTGCTGTTTTTCAAAATCAAGTTTCGATTTTTTTTCAAAAAATAAAAGTTATTGAGCATCAAGCCCACACCCTAACCACCCTCCGCGACACCCTACTCCCCCGCCTAATTTCAGGCCAATTACGCTTGTCCGATGCGGAGGTAAAATAATGCCTAAAAAAATTAGAGAGTTGATCGCTGAATTAGAAAAAGCAGGTTTTATTTGTCGCAGTGGAAAAGGCAGTCACCGAAACTTTGTCCATGCCCATTTGGGTAAATCGGTTGTCATTTCGGGTCAGACTGGTGATGATGCCAAACATTATCAAGAAAAAGCCGTAAAAATGGCGATAGAGGAAAGCAAAAAATGAAAAATTTTTATCTAAAAGTAGTGGAATGGTCAGATGAAGATGGCTGTTTCATTGGCAGTTGCCCTGATCTTTTTTATGGCGGTTGTCACGGGGATGATGAAAAACAAGTCTTTGCCGAGCTTTGCCAGTTGGTCGAAGAAACAATAGCTTGTTATCATTCAGAAGCTAAAGCCTTGCCGCAAGCAAAACACTATAAATTTTTTGAAAATCAGTCAGATTGCGGGCTACCAACTTAATGCGGGACATTGGCGAAGCTTAACCGTTCGCCCTGAGCTTGTCGAAGGGTGAACGGTTAAGCCGTTCATGGTTCGACAAGCTCACCACGAACGGCTTAACCTTAAACTGTCCCGCATTAAGTTGGTAGCCTGATTGCGCAGCGAATTTTTAATTCTGAAGTAAGCCGATAAAGGCAATAGCCATGTTTATACACATTACACAAACCCGTTATTTTGACGGTTACCGAGTTGTGGTAGTGTTTAATGATGGCAAAAAGGGCGTTGCTGATTTACATGAGGCTTTAACAGGTGCGGTCTTCGAACACCTTAAAAAGGTCTTGTTGTTTGCGTAGATGACGAACTTGAAACGCTAGTATGGGAAAATGGCGCGGATTTGGCGCCTGAATACCTTTACTTACAAGCGCTGAATTACAGCCACAATTTAAGGAATTAGGTTATGTCGGAAAAAAAAGAGCGCTGGTCAGCCGAGATCCTCCGCATTGGTAATCAAGCCGTCCGGGAAGCACAAGCACGTAACCGTGAACTGGGCATCGTCAATTGGTATTCGGTAAACGGGCAATTGGTGAATGATGCGGCAGCTCTTGAGCCAAACCCAGACAAAAAACCGTCTAGTCCTTCGCCACAATGAGCTATCAACCGCCCTACACCATCACCCCACGGATACTCCAGCAAGTGGCGGATATTGTCGAACTGCTGACCCGTTGGGGGCTGGCAGGCGGTAAGGCCATGTCGCCGCAATTACGGCGCAACCATCGTATCCGCACCATTCAGGCATCGCTAGCCATTGAGAACAATAGCCTGAGTGTTGAACAAGTCACCGCCGTATTGGCAGGCAAGCGGGTGTTGGGTTTGCCGCATGAAATTCAGGAAGTGCGTAACGCCTTTGCCGCTTATGAGCAATTGCCGCATTGGCAAGCACACAGTAAGGTGGATTTATTGGCGGCGCACGGGTTGCTGATGGCGGGCTTAGTAGATGATGCAGGCAGTTTCCGTGCTGGCGGTGTCGGCATTTATAAGCAGCAACATGTCGTCCACATGGCACCGCCCGCCAGTCGGGTGGATGCCTTGATGGCCGATTTGTTGGCGTGGCTTGCTTCGGCAGCGGTGCATCCGTTGATTGCCAGTTGTGTGTTCGATTATGAATGTGAGTTTATCCATCCGTTTACCGATGGTAACGGTCGGCTGGGGCGTTTATGGCAAACCAGTGGCAGCCTGTGTTGGCGTATTTACCCGTTGAATCGGTCATTAGGGCGCGACAAGCGTCCTATTACCAAGCCTTGGCAGATGCCACGCCGTTTATCGAATTTATGTTGCAAGCTTTGCATAATGCCATGACGAAGGTGTCGCTAAAAACGTCGGGTAAAGTGTCGGGGAAAATGCAGGGGAAAACGCCGGAGCGGATTTTGGCAGTGCTAAAACTTACGCCCGCCGCATCCATTCCTGAGCTGGCAGCACAGCTTAAAAAATCAGAAAGCGCCATTGAACGCGCTATCCGTCAATTACGCGAACCAGGGCAGTTACGACGGGTGGGTTCCGCCAAAGGCGACTACTGGGAGGTATTGGAATGACCGAAAACCAACTTGAACAAGAAACACTAATACTGGGGTACACCAGTTTACCTTACAGCCTAATTTTCCGTCAGTTTCGCCTGCAAGAGAAAGAAAACCAATTTAATGAGTCTGTTCTATGAAACCAATACTTGCACAACTACAACGGATCAATGTACGTGAAGCTTGGAAAAACGAAGCTTCTGATTTTACCCCTTGGCTTGCGCAGGTTGAAAATCTTCACAATTTGGCTGAGGTACTTGGCTTGTCGGAATTGGAACTAGTGCAAACCGAATACCAAGTAGGTGATTTTAAACTTGATATTCTGTGCACTGACGACGATGGTGAGGTCATTATCGAAAACCAACTCGAAAAAACTAACCACACTCATCTCGGGCAGATTATCACCTATGCAGCAGGCATTGGAGCAAAAAAGGTTATATGGGTAGCGGAAGCGTTTCGCGCGGAGCATGTCGCTGCACTGGATTTCCTGAACCAGAATACTACCAGTGATCTTAACTTCTTCGGAGTAGAAATAACACTATGGCGCATTGCCGATTCGCCTATGGCTCCAAGTTTCAATGTAGTAGTTAAACCCAATGACTGGAGCAAATCCAACCGTGAAAGCGCACGTATGGCGGCAACAACTACACCGACCAAGCAGCTTCAATATAAATTCTGGATCGAATGGATAGAAAATCTGGAAACAAAGAAGTCTCCTATCAGGCCGCAATCGCCAAGAGCCCAACACTGGCTCAACATCACGTTAGGACGTGCTGGTTTTATCATCTGTGCCACGGTTAATTCCCGTGAAGATAGGTTGGGAGTTGAGGTTTATATCAATCATCAGGAATCTAAAAAATACTTTGCTCAACTTAAGGCTCAAAGTCAATCCATTGAATCTAATCTGGGATTTTCTTTGGATTGGAGAGAATTGCCTGATAGAAACGCCTGTCGGATTATAATCTACAAAAATAATGCGCCATTGAGCGATGAGGACGCATGGCCTAGTTATTTCGAATGGCTGAATGTTACTACTCTGAAATTAGATCAAGTCTTCAGGCCACTGGTGAAGGTACTCATATGACCGAAAACCAACTGGAACAAGAAACCCTAAGCTGGCTGGCGGATGTCGGTTATACGGTTATTTATGGCCCGGACATTGCCGTTGATGGTGTTACGCCGGAACGTAGCCATTATGCCCAAGTGGTGTTGGTTGAACGGTTACGCAAGGCAATCACTCGCCTGAACCCCTTGGTGCCAGTGGTCGCGCGTGAGGATGCACTGCACCAGGTGTTGAATCTGGATACGCCGGTGTTGCTTTCGGCAAACCGTCATTTTCACCGTTTGCTGGTTAATGGCGTGCCGGTTGAATATCAACAAGACGGCGAAACACGCGGCGATTTTGTCCGGTTGGTGGATTGGGATGCGCCCTCATCCGTCCCTGCGGGCCACCTTCTCCCGATGGGAGAAGGGAAAAATGAGTGGTTGGCGATTAACCAATTTGCCATCAAAGGGGCAAAATATTCCCGCCGACCTGACATTATCTTATTTTTAAACGGCTTGCCGCTGGTGTTGCTGGAGCTGAAAAATCCGGCTGATGAAAACGCCGATATTTGGAAGGCGTTTGACCAGTTGCAAACCTATAAAGAACAAATTCCCGATGTTTTCCAGTACAACGAAGTGCTGGTGATTTCGGATGGCACGGAAGCGCGGATGGGGTCGCTGTCAGCGGATACCGAACGCTTTATGGCGTGGCGCACCATAGACGGCGTTACCCTTGATCCACTGGGGCAGTTTAATGAACTGGAAACCTTGGTTCGTGGGGTTTTGGCCCCGGTTTATCTGTTGGGTTTTTTGCGCTTTTTTGTGTTGTTTGAAGATGACGGCGCAATAGTCAAGAAAATCGCTGGGTATCACCAGTTCCACGCGGTACGGACTGCCATTGCCCAAGTGATTGCGGCCTCGCGTCCGGGCGGCTCGCACAAAGGCGGTGTGGTCTGGCATACCCAAGGTTCAGGCAAGAGCATCACCATGACCTGTTTCGCCGCCCGCGTGATGCGCGAACCGGAGATGGAAAACCCCACCATCGTCGTCATTACCGACCGCAACGATTTGGACGGGCAGTTGTTCGGCGTGTTTTCCTTGGCGCAGGATTTATTGCGCGAACAACCCGTACAAGTCGAAACCCGCCAAGATTTACGGCGCGTGTTAGCCCATCGGCCTTCCGGCGGTATTGTCTTTGCCACCATCCAAAAATTCATGCCTGGGGAAGATGAAGACCGTTTTCCTATGTTGTCTGACCGGCAAAATATTGTGGTGATTGCCGATGAGGCGCACCGCACCCAATACGGTTTTGCTGCGAAAATTAAACCTGTGTCTGCCGCCGTAGGTCAGGTTAGCGTAAGCCAACAACCTGCTAAAGCATTGTTGGCTTATGCCCTTTCGGACACCAGCGCGGCGCAATCCCCATCGGCAGCAATGGCCGCCGAACCACGGATGGTGTATCAAGTCGGCTATGCCCAACATTTGCGCGATGCACTGCCCAATGCCACATTTGTCGCTTTTACCGGCACGCCCGTGTCTTCCGAAGACCGTGATACCCGCGCCGTGTTCGGTGATTACATCGACATTTACGACATGCAGCAAGCCCGCGAGGATGGCGCGACGGTGGCGATTTACTTTGAATCGCGCCTAGCCAAGCTCGGCTTGAAACAAGACGCATTGGCGGATATTGACGCGGAAGTTGATGAATTGGCGGAAGACGAGGAAGACGACCAGCAAGCCCGCCTGAAAAGCAGATGGACGGCGCTTGAGCAGGTGGTCGGCGCTGAACCGCGCATCCAGCAAGTTGCCGCCGACCTAATCGCCCATTTTGAGGAACGTAGCCAGGCGCAATCCGGTAAAGCCATGATCGTGGCTATGAGCCGGGAAATCTGTGTGCATCTGTACAATGCGCTTATTGCCATCCGCCCAGATTGGCATGATGACGATCCAGAACGTGGCGCGATCAAAATCATCATGACCGGTTCCGCCAGCGACAAACCCTTGTTGCGTCCGCATAGCTATTCCAAACAAACCAAAAAACGTTTGGAGAAACGTTTTAAAAATCCAGATGACCCGTTGCGGCTGGTGATTGTCCGCGATATGTGGCTGACGGGCTTTGACGCACCCTGTGTGCATACCATGTACATCGACAAACCGATGAAAGGCCATAACCTCATGCAGGCCATCGCCCGCGTCAACCGCGTGTTCCGCGACAAACAAGGCGGCTTGGTGGTCGATTACATAGGCATCGCCAACAGCCTGAAAGAAGCCCTCAAGGAATACACCGCCAGCAAAGGCCGAGGCCGACCCACTGTTGACGCCCATGAAGCCTACGCGGTACTGGCAGAAAAATTGGATATTCTTCGGGCACTGTTGCATGGCTTCGATTACAGCGGTTTCTTAACCGGTGGTCATGGCATATTGGCGAAAACTGCCAACCATGTGCTCGGTATCCCAGAGGGCAAAAAACGTTTTTGCGATACTGCCCTAGCGATGTCGAAAGCCTTCACCTTATGCTGCACCTTGGATGAAGCCAAGGCTGAGCGGGAAGAAGTGGCTTTTTTCCAAGCCGTTAAGGTGTTGCTGACCAAGAAAGAAATCAGCGGCAAAAAGAAAACTAATGAAGAGCGCGAGCTGGCTATCCGCCAAATCATCGGCTCGGCAGTCGTCTCCGAAGAAGTCGTGGACATTTTCAACGCCGTTGGCCTAGATAAACCCAATATCGGCATTCTTGACCAAGGGTTCCTCAATGATGTCCGCAACCTGCCGGAACGCAACCTTGCCGTGGAATTGCTGGAACGCTTGCTAGAAGGCGAAATTAAAGCCCGGTTCGCCAGTAATATTGTCCAGCAGCATAAATTCTCGGAATTACTGACTAACGTCATCCTCCGCTACCAAAACCGCTCCATCGAAACTGCGCAAGTGATTGAAGAATTGATCCAGATGGCAAAAAAGTTCAAGGAAGCGGCAGAACGCGGCGCGGACTTGGGGCTTAACAATGATGAACTGGCCTTTTACGATGCCCTGGCGAATAACGAAGAATCCGTCCGTGAACTCGGTGACGAGACCCTGAAAAAAATCGCCCATGAACTGGCTGAGAATTTACGCAAAAATGCCAGCGTCGATTGGTCGGTGCGTGAAAACGTAAGGGCTAGCCTACGGCTGATGGTAAAGCGGATATTGCGCAAATACAAATACCCGCCAGGAAAACAGGAAGAAGCCGTGCAGCTGGTATTGGAACAGGCGGAAAGTTTAAGCGCGGAGTGGGCTTAGTGTCGTCATAATAAGCTATTTAACGTACAAGCTGCTCGCCTTGATGGCTAGGTTGTACGCTTACGCCGTTTCATGTGCCTACCCTTTTAGGCAGGTGAGGATGTCAATTTAGTTGACGACATCCTTTAATGTTTTCCCCGCTTTAAAGCCCGGTATTTTTGCGGCAGCACCGTTTATCGCTTATGCTAAGCCAAAATGGTTTCCCGTTAAGCACGGGATTCTACCCGTAACGCCAAAATCAGGAATGGACTTGCCGAGTTTTGGCGGCAGCCATGCTACTGCGGCGTTAAATCCACTGCCACACCCAACCACGACTTAAGCAATGACATCACCTTTGTTGGACAGCAATGAACTGACCCTGATCCGCTACTGGCTGAACGGTATTCCGATGGACACCTTGGCCGATTTTTGCGGTGATGACAAGCCTACGGATGTTATTGCCGAATTGCGGGCGCGGCTACTGCTGAAGTCCAGGCGGCTACACATGGACTGGGGTGTGAACTGGCTGGAACGAAACACCAGCGGCGACGGGATCGGCTTGGCCTTAAATCGGGTGGGGCAACTGCAACTGGCCGAAGACATCCCCTCCGAACTAAGTCAGCCTTTGGCCTATTGGCTAGCCGATGGCTTGCTGGAAAAATTGGCACCCGCGAAGCTGGCCTTGGTATCGGAATGGCAGGCCCTGTACCACACTCATGGCAGCCATGGCTGGTGGCAGGAAATCCCTGGTTTGGGTGCCGTCACCGCCAAAGCCATTGAGCAACAACTGGTACGGCATTTCCCCGATGCCTTGACGAAACCGGCACCTCCCTTGGTGGTCTTGCAAACCGATGTCGTACCACTGGACCAATTCCTGTTGCCGGACCCACTCAACGGGGCGGATGGCAGCAACCGCTCACCCAATCAGCCGTTCATCCCGGCCAGTGACGATTACCAAGCCATCAGCTGTTGGTTGGCCAGACTGGAACCCGGTAGCCATACCCTCCGCAGTTATCAGCGCGAAGCCGAGCGGCTGTTGCTGTGGGCGGTGTTGGCACAGCAAAAGGCCTTGTCGTCATTGAACATGGTTGACATGGCAGCTTTCCGCGCCTTCCTTGCCGACCCGCAACCGGCCGCCTTATGGATAGGCCCACCGCAGAAACGGGGCCAGGCCAACTGGAAACCCTTCACTGGCCCCTTGTCGCAACGCAGCCGCCGCTTCAGCGAAACCGTGCTCAACGGCCTGTTCAACTTCCTTGTGGCCCAGCGTTACCTGATGCACAACCCCCTACAGGCGCTGGCCAAACTAAAGGCCCCCAATGGCCACTCACACATCGGCACCCACCGTTCCTTCACTGAAGACCAGTGGTGGCAGATCAGCGCCTTTCTGGACCGCCAAGCTGGGGAGGGTTGTGGCGAGGTGCGGCAAAAATGGTTGCGGACACGGCTGATAGTGCAATTGGCTTACGGCACCGGGATGCGCTTGCACGAACTGGCGCAAGCAACCTTGGGGGACCTTGAGGTACGCCAACGCAAAGGCAAAACCCAATATTGGCTCAGCGTATTGGGCAAAGGACATAAGATTAGGGAAGTGCCATTGCCACTGTCCTTATACCTGCTCTTGGCCGAAACCTACCCGCTGCTGACTGGCCGCCAAATAAACCGTCCGACAGATGGCCACCCGCTCATCCCACCATTGCGCGGCCCGGACAGCAAGCCGCTAACGCCCCTAGCCCTCCACAAGGTCATCAAGGAAGCGTTTTCCCTGGCGGCCAAGGATTTACAGGACGAACACCCCGAAACCGCTGAAAAATTGCAGGCCGCCAGCGCCCATTGGCTACGCCACACCCACGGCAGCCTGGCCGTTGACCGCAACATTCCACTGCCCATGATCCGGGACAACCTGGGGCACAGCAACATTGCCACCACATCACACTATGTCCATGCCGACGACGATGCCAGACATGATGCGTTTGCGGACAGTTTCTGAATTGACGGGAACGGTTAAGTTCCAGAACCAGTTTTATGTTAGTAAAAGCGATGGTTTCAAGACCGTAGCCCCCGATTTTAGAGGGGTAGCAGCCCTTTACGGTATTCCCACTACTAAGATGAAGTTGGTGTATTTGAAATAACCCGGCCTGCCAATGTTATAAGCCAAATCTACGCTTAGCAACGTATTGAATTTTGTCTTTGATTGCTTTCGATCCTAATAAAACCTATCGATGGTGTTGCAGGTACAAATAAGGCCAATGATAAAAAGTGTAGCAACTTGCTACACTTTTTTATTTAGCCATATTTCAAAATTATTTTGGTTATGCTTCGGGGTAATGGCTTTCTTTAGCCAAGGCAAAAAAGTCAGTTGTGTCACTTTATCGGTAAATTTACCTTTTGAGATATCAAACACTATTTGGGTTAAATGTTTGCCTTCATCAGACAACAAAAATCTGTCCTTCAATTCCTGCATCTGCTCAGGTAACAGGTTTTTTAAGGCTTGCTGAAACATGAAGGTTTGATAGTCTGTCAAGTGTTTTTTGCTGATTTCTTGTTGCTTTTTCTGCCTTTGCAGTTGTTCCTGTTCGCTGGATTTTGCTATTTTTTTTTGTTCGTAATCCGACTCATCGAGCTGCGCCCGCGTTTCTATCAAACGCCTGATATAGCCAGCAGTTTTACCTTTGATCAAACCTTTGTTATCCAAATCTTCGGTGTAGTTCACCGCTTTGGCTGCCAAATCAGGTTCTTCTATCATCCAAGATAATGCTAAACGCTCGCCAATGCCATGCATGCGCAAGCGTTTGAACAATTCCATTTCCCTCAATTCTGCATAAACGTCGCCTGATTTGATGGTTTCCGTGTCACTTTCAATAAGTTCATGTTGGTAACTTGAGGCCACCAAAAACCGTAAAGCCACAACTTTACGGTTTTCTTTTTTGTATTCAACCGACAAGCGTATATCTGATAACTCATTAATTTCTTTTATTGCAAATTTAATTACAAAACTTGATAGGCGTTTAAATTCATTATAGGTGCTGGAATTTGCCCCCATTAGCTTCCTAAAAGTTGATAAATCCCACCAACCGGTAGAACCAACATTGATGAACCTGACGCAATTTTCGTACAAGGTCAGCGCATAATTGCTTTTAAATTGCTTTTGAACGCCAATATTGATAACCGCAAAAATTTCCGGCTTGTAAAATTTTACGGCCAAATCTTTGGCATAGGAATATCTACACTCACCATCGGCTAATGTCGCTGAACTCAATAAGGTCATAGCCTGCCACACTTCGCCACCATCCCCCATTAAGTTAAACTCAACAATAGTAGACATTAGTCCTTTTAATGTCGTTTTAAGACCATCAGCATTATTGCTATCCCCCCAACCTAACATGGAAAGTAAGTGTTTTGTGGGGATAGTGTGGGCATCCTTAATCAGAAGATCATCGTATGCGTTTAACAGCAATATATTTGATAACTTGCGTTCAACCAAAGACAGTTCCCCACTACAATGGATAGCTGCCGCATGTTTCTTCAAATTTGCAGTTGAGAGGTTTTTCACAAAAGGTCAATCCTGAAAATAGTTATGCCATAACGTTAGTGCTTGGTATTTTTGCACCCTAGCCCCCTAGGTGCTTCCTACCATAATTGCGGATTTAAAATTTATATAAAACGGCTAGAAATCAAATAATATATAAATTTTATATACTTAAAAAAAACAGAAGCATAAAAATAAAATATGAATTAATTTCAGTAGGGGCGATTTTTATCCCCGATTAAGCGTAAGCCATAAATCGGTACGATACTGTTATCAACACTTTAAAAATTATTTTCGATCAATATGATGAATAAAATAATGGTGATATTTAGATGGCTTTTACTTGCCCATTTAAAGTATAGATGACAAAATCGACCATCCTTAAAACCATAAAGTATAGTCCAATAAGAAGACATATTCATAATTTTCAACAACTATGTCTTTTAAAAAACCACTTTGCATTAAGGTAGCATTGTGAATCCCGAAAGATATTGAAAAACGCGACTTCTAAAGAGATTGTCGGCTATTGTCCGATTTAACGGCCTAGTAAGTTGTCTTGAAATTGGCACCCCGTATTCAAAAACCAAATGTAATTAACCTATTACAGGCATCCCCTAAACTATGTCCTATACTTTCGGTAGTTCACATCCTTCCCTATTAATTTTTTCACCAATTTATACTTTAACCTTTAATTACAATAACTTATATTTACATATAAAAAGCAGTTTAAAGGTTATTTTAGATCCCCAATTTTATGTCTTTTCATCCCCAATTCTATGACCTAAGTTCCCCGATCTTATGTCTTTTCATCCCCAATCCTATGTCCTATCATCCCCAATTCTATGTCCTTAATGCTCTGGAGGCCACGGCTACCAAGGGCTACAAAAAGCTAAACATATTTAAACATTATTAAACATGTATTAAACAACAACAGAGAACATTTATTGTTGTTGTTTTTATAGTTTTGTATCCCTATCCTACAATCACAAAAATATAATAGAACCTTGCCGAAGGAGAGCTTAATTTCACCCCTCATAACCATTGACTTATCCCGTTCGTTGAAACTGGTCTGAACAAATATGAAATGTGCCAGATCGAATTGCAATTAAGCCAACCGGTTTAGAGCAACTTACCAGTAACAACCATGGACAAGGACAGTAAAATCCTAAGCAGATTTCTTCTGTACTAGTTCATTTCTTGGACTGAGGGAACAATGTTGCAAAAACAAACTATTTTTTTAATTAACTATTACTTTTATACGATAACTGGACTTCAAATGTCGTACAGGTATTGATTTTTAAAAGCGATTGGATATACTGAACACAAAAATAACGAAATATGCACACATGACTGAGAAAAAAACTGTAGTTATTGCCGTAGCTAACCATAAGGGCGGTTGTGGAAAAACCACGACCGTTATTAACCTTTCGGCTGAGTTGGCCAAAATGGGACTGGCTGTGTTGGTGATAGATTTGGATCCCCAAGCTAATGCCAGTTTACACATCGGTAAAAAACATCCTAGCGAGGTCGCGGTTACCTGCGCGGAATTGCTATTGTCAGAAATTGAAAAACTGCCTTTAGCAATCCATAGCGAAACCAACATTGAGGGCGTATCCCTAATTTATGGCTCTTTGGCACTAGGGAAAACTGAAGACGAGTTAAAAGATGATGCTCCTAGGCCATCAGAGGAGCTACGCGACAAAATAAAGCCCTTACACGGCATTTATGATGTTATCCTGATAGATTGCCCACCTAGTTTAAAATTGCTTACCAGCAACGCCCTAGCTGCGGCTACGCACCTAATAGTGCCAGTAGAGTCCGGTTCACAATATGGCATGTATGGCGTCACTGACTTGATGAAGCTGGTAGAAAAGATACATCGCATCAATCCTGGGTTAGAATTGATAGGTGCTCTGCTGATAAGGCATGATGAGCGGCAAACCGTATGCAAACTGATTGAAGCTTCCGCTAAGAACCAAATCGGAAAGCTGATTGATGTCAGGATTCCCACCAGCACTAAAGTCAATCAGTCCGCTATCGCGCAAATGAGTTTACACGCCTTGGATAGGACATCCAAAGTGGCGCGTGCGTTTAGGCAGTTGGCAGAAATTATTGTCAAACAATTAAACCTAAGCAATGGTGGATCTAAATGAGTAGGGACTTAAAAAAACTGTTGGAAGAAAAACTCCAACAAAACAACCAGCGTCATGCCGACGCATCACAAGCAGTTGAGTTTTCCGAGGGCAGAGAATACAAACAGATTGCCTTAGACATCATAGATCCTAACCCGTATCAACCTCGGCGCATATTTCCACAAGTTGAACTTGAAAAATTAGCGGCATCGATAGCAGAAATCGGCCTGTTAGAACCCATTTTACTGCGGCAAGTTGATCAACGTTATCAAATTGCCGCTGGTGAACGTCGTTGGCGGGCTTATAAATTGCTTAACAAGCACGCGATAGAGGCCTTGGTTACACCCATCACCGATAGCGATATGGCGGTTTTTGCCATCGCCGAAAACGTTGACCGAGAAGACTTAAGCGATTATGAAATCGGCTTGGCATTGCGGCAAATCGAAAGTGTTTTCCCGACAAAAAAGAAACTTGCCGAATCGCTAGGCCTTAACCGTGAAGACATGTATCGCTACTTTGCTTTTGACGAGTTGCCGGAATTCATGATCAGCGACCTTAACACCAACCCGCGTTTGTTATCACGTAGTGCCGCCAGTGATATTAAACGGTTATTGAAACAACAAAAAAGCTCGCCATTTCTCAACGCTTGTTTAGCGGAAGCTTGGGCATTACTGTTGGGAAGCGAATTAGACCAAACCAAGTTCACTGGCTATGTGAACAACAAGCTAAAAGCTTTGCATGAAAATAAAACAGATTGCCACATCCAAAACTCCCATAATCTCATTAGAGAAGGTAAAAAGGTTGGCAATATAGCATGGACTGATAAGCATATGACCATAAAAATTAGTATTGAAGCCTTAAATTCGGATCAGGAAAATCAACTTAAAACATTTTTAGAAAACATGCTTAATGGAGAACACTAAAAAGTGTAGCAACTTGCTACACTTTAATTAATCCAAGGTAAATCCCAGGCTTTGCCGGGGTTCCATGTGTAGGTTTTCTTACCTCACACACCCAACTGTAGTAGCCTAAGTCGTCTAATTGATTCACAGTAACTTCAACCACGACTCCTGTTGGCTTGGTTTGACAGTGAGTAGTTGATGGTTAAGCAAAGACACAATGATTAAATCCCAAGCGTGCTGGATAATATCCACTATCCGCCAGCGTTTTCCACGTTGGCGTTCTGAATCAGGAACCAAAGGTTTGTAATAGTTGCGGCAAAATTGTTTTTCGTTCCATTACACCCCAACCCAACCTGTAAGAACTACTTATGAAATCAGTTGGCGATCAACTATTCGATATCTTAAAAACCGTGCAACGTCCGGGCGACTTTTATGCCACTGGTAGTTTGGATATTTTTTTGCCGCAACTGGAGGTTGCTGGTGTCGGCAGGATTGCTTTGCCGTTATTGCCCACACAGGCAGAACGATTGCTTACCGTTGCCGAGCAAGCACCCTATGGACGTGGCCAAGAAACCTTGGTCGATACCGATGTGCGCCGCACTTGGCAAATTGATGCCCGGCAGGTTAGTCTCAAGGGCAAACATTGGCCTGACAATCTGCACACCATCGTCCGTCGCTGTGCTGAAGGCTTGGGGGTTAGTGGCGAGGTGCAGGCAGAGCTTTATAAGATGCTGGTCTACGATGCGGGCAGTTTTTTTGTCAGCCACCGCGACACCGAAAAAGCGCCGGGCATGTTCGCCACCTTGGTGGTGGTCTTACCTTCGGCATACCAAGGCGGCAAATTGGTGATAAGACACCACCAGCGAACTGTCACCTTGGATCTGCTTAGGGACGATGCGGCTGAAATCGGTTATGCGGCATTTTATGCAGATTGTGTGCATGAAGTTTTGCCGGTCACCCAAGGTTGCCGCCTCACCCTTATTTATAACCTGATCCGCGCCGATCAACCATTGCCGTTGCCAAAGCCGCCGGATTACCAACAACAGCAAGCCAAGGTAGTTGCTTTGCTGCGTCAATGGACGGCTACGCTTAAAGCAGAAAATGACTCAGGCATACCAGAAAAGCTGATTTATCCGCTGGAACATGCGTATACATCGGCAGAAATGGGCTTTGGCTCCCTAAAAAATGCCGATGCGGCAGTGGCAGATGTGTTGGTGGAGGCCGCCACCCAAGCCGATTGTGACATCCATTTAGCCTTGGTGTCCGTCGAGGAAAGCGGGAGCGCTGAATATAGCGGTGGTTACGGACGTTACTGGGATGATGAGACGGATGAAGAAGATTTTGAAATTGGTGAAGTCTTTGACCGCAGCGAAACTCTCTCCGAATGGCGGCGCAAGGATGGTACCCCATCACCGTTACCGATACTGCCTTTTAGCGAACATGAATTTTGTCCACTGGTCGCCTACGCAAACATTAAGCCTGACCAAATTGAGTTTCAGGAAGCTACCGGCAATGCCGGTGCTTCTTTTGAACGCAGCTATCAGGTTGCCGCCTTGGTGGTTTGGCCTAAAGCCTTAAACTTGGCAATCATTAATCAAGCAGGGCCGGTTGCAAGCTTACCGATGTTGCGCGATTTTTGTCAGCAATGGGAACAGGGAGGCCAAGACCAACAGGCCAGCCTTTGGCAAGAGGCTCACACACTCGCTGTTTACATGTTGCGCGATTTGTTCAGTCCCAACACCGATCATCTCTACCATTACCAAAGTCAAAACAGTGACCGTGGTTTTTTAGAGTGTCTGATCCGTTTGCGTGACAGCCACTGCGTCACTGGGTATTGGCAGGGCATCGCCGGGCGTGGCTTTTATCAAAAAGAAGATTGTGCGGCATTGGTGCAAACGGCATTCTTAGTGCCTCGGCCTACAGTGGTAAGAACCTTGGAGCAGGCCTTCCTTTTGAGTGCCGCCACCGCCCAAGAAGCTTGTGCCGCACTCTTGGCGGGCTTATGTGTTGCCCAACCCGACAGGGCCCAAGACTTCCAAAATGCCGCACAAATCTTATTGGCTGCTCTGCGGGGAGACCCGCAACGAATGTCTGAACGGCAAGCTTGGCAATGTCCAACTACCGCCAACCCAGAATTGGTATCGGATGTGTTGGCCAGTTTCAGCGCCATAAACGCTGCATTAGCGGACACGGCTCTGACTTATTTTCTGGCTTGGCCAGTTGTTTATGACATGGATAAAGTATTGGTGGCAGCAGCCTTGTCCCTCACCGAAGCCGAAGGTAGCCGCCATCTGCCGGTAGTGGTGCAGTTGCGGACAGCAGTGATGGCCCATATCCACCTGCGGGTGGCAATGACGTTGCAGCCTCCCGCAGATTGGCGGCGGGACAGCCAAATAAGCTGTACTTGCCCAGATTGTACGGCATTGCGGTTATTTCTGGGCGACCCGGTGCAACCCACCTGGTATCTTAAGGCGGCCGAAGCAAGGCGCAAACATGTTGAACACATCATCCAAAAACACCAAAGCGATGTCACAATCAGCACTGAACGCATCGGCAGTCCCCATAAATTGGTTTGCACCAAAAATAAAGCCAGTTACCAGCGGCGTGTAGTACAACGCCGCAATGACTTGGCGATGTTGGCAAGCCTAACGTGCACGACGGCTTCCCCATAAAATCTGATTGGTTAGGGTAAAGCGGGTGATGAAGCGCCCAAGTACAGCCCGTTGCACCCTGTCAATGTACAATGGATTTTTGTTGGGCGAAACCAAACAGGTGAGTTGTCGCCACTTGGGGAAGTGATGGGAACCCGCATGATAGCGAGAACCGATTTTTGAACCGTGAATCGTACAATGGTGAAAACTGGTTCAATGAAGTCAACGGGCTGGTGTCAAGTGCGGCGGAACGCTGAGGGTTGACGACAGCGTTTTGGAAAAGTCTTATGCAAACTATAAGGGGTCTTTTTAACACTTGGCCGCCGATTTTACCAAGTTTCTTGGTTATTTTTGCTTGGGCAGACGATAAACAGCCATTCTCATGATGGCAGCAATCACCAAAATGATTAACCAATAAGCGCCCCATTTAGAGTTGTGCTCTAACCTTTAACGATATTAATTAGTTGAAAGAGACAAATCCAAAAGACTGATGACATTCAAGCGGATTGCCAGCCGCATCAACTCTATGTCTCCGGTAACGCCCAGTTTGCGCTTGATCAAGTAATGGCAGTTGCTGACCGTTTTCGGGCTGATGTTGAGGGTTTGCGCAATATGCTCTGTGGTTTTCGCTTCGACCAGCAAGCGCAGAATCTCAAATTCCCGTACTGTTAATGTTTCCAAGGCCATTTGTTCACTGCCGATTTTTTCCAGGGCCAGCGCTTGGGCAATGTCGGTACTTAGGGTGTGGCGACCACAATAAACGTCATGGATAGCCCGTAACAATACTTCCGGCGGACTGCTTTTAGTAATATAGCCCAAGGCGCCCGCACGGCTGGCCTGTACAGCAAAACTTGGATTTTGGTGCATGCTGAACACCAGCATCTTCGCGTTCGCATCGCGTTGTTTGATGCGGGAAATAAGTTCCAGACCACTGATCCCCGGCAGAGAAAGATCGGTAACCACTACATCGGGCCTGGATTCCTTAAATCGCTGATAGGCCTGAATGCCGTCGGCGGCTACCGCAACCACTTGCAAGCCGGTCTGTTTTGCCAGCAGCGACAGATAGCCTTCGCGAACGATAGCGTGATCATCAACCAGCAAAATCTTGATCGTTGGCATAACGTTCATGTCTGTGGCTCAGCAATGGAAATAATGGGTAGCCAAACTTCAGCCTTCAATCCGTGGGGCTGGACGATGGCTAAGGTCAGTCGTCCAGCCAACGCTGTAACGCGTTCGCGAATACCAAGCAGGCCGATGCCTGAACCTTCGGGAAATGGCAAGTCGGTGACGCAGCCATCATCTTCAACAGTCAAGGTGACGGCATTTTCTGTAATTGCAAGGGTGATTATTGCGTTCTGGGCCGCTGAATGTTTAGCGATATTGGTCAGGCATTCTTGGGCAATCCTAAACAGCGTGATCATCAGCGGCTCCGACAGCAAGACGCAATCGCCGACGATGTTCAGTTGATAATGACATTTACCGCCGCTACGCGTATTCCATCCCGAGACCAGACTGTTCAGGCTGGCCGCTAGCCCCAGTTCATCAAGCTCGGCGGGACGCAAACGCAGCAAAAGATCACGCACATTATCGAGCATGTGCTGGGTAATCCGGCTGATATGATCGGCGTCACCCATCAAGTCCGGACACTGTTGTTTCGCCGTTTGCGCGATAGAGGCGGCAACTGCGTTGATCGCGGCCAGGCATTGGCCGAACTCGTCATGCAGTTCCAGTGCCAGAATACGGCGCTCTTCCTCCTGAAGATTCATTAGCTTTATGGTCAGTTTTTGACGTTCGGCAAGCAACTGTTGCTGACTTGCCGCCAGTTGATTGATAGCTTTGGCGGTACGTTGCCATTCAATCAGCTCGAACGGCGGCAGCCGGTAAGCGTGTGCCGTTTCCATACGTTCCAGTCCGGCGACAATGATTCCGGCTGGTCGCAAGGCACGGTTGACGCTCAAAAATATCAGCAGACTAACAGCCAAAACGGTCATGGTTGACAGTCCCAGCAAACCGCTAATATTTTCCCAAGCCTGGGCTATTTCCATCTCAGCACTGGGGGTAACCGTCAGTGTGCCATAAACCTGACCATTGAATGCAATCGCCCGCGTTTTCTCAAAACCGGCAGTAAAAAGCCAACGGTAAAAAGTCTCGAAAGCATCAGGATAGTTCAGATCATCCGCTTGTGGGCCGTTACAAAGATTGCGCTGGACAACACCATCGGTTGCTATAAAGCGGACACAAACTCCAGCTGCATTACCAGTCTGTTTCCATAGATCAAAGTCTGGAAACTGCTTAATTTGGCCGACACCGGCATTGATGCGAAAAAGTTGCATCTCCAGTTGCTTGCCCAGGGAATCGGCAATGATTTGTGTTGACTGTCCGAATTGCTTATCACTGTGATACAGCACATAGCTTGCAGTAGCCAACAGACAAATCAGCGCGACCACCGTGATGCGGGACAATAAATGGAATTGTAGATTCATGGTAAGTCGGATAAGCCAGCGATGACACCATTATAAGGGCCGCCAAATACCTTGAATAGCCGACCCACATAAACGCGGGCAAATTGCCCGTATTCTGCGGGCAATTATCGGCTTACCCAGCAATGGCGATTTACTAAACTATTGCTTGCCGATATTCACGGCAGCCCCACTTTTGGAGAATAGACTATGATTGAACACATAAACGTTACTAAAACCATCAACGCTATTGCCGATCAGGCTTGGGCGGCGATTAGCCGTATCGGCGGACTTGATCGCTGGTTTCCGATAATTTCTGGCTGCTCTGTGTTAGGTGCCGGAGAGGGGGCAACGCGCATCTTGACCATGGTGGATGGCGGGAAAATAAAAGATCGTATTGAATCCATCGATCATCAGCAACAAAGCTTACGCTACAACAGAATCGAATCACCGTTTCCGGTGCTAAGCTATTTGGGTACGGTAAACGTCCGCAAGGTAAGCGATGCTAAGGCCGAACTATCATGGACGGTAGAAATTGATGTGCAGGAAGGGCAGCGTGATGCCATGGTCGGATTGATACACCATGCGCTTACCGAGGGCATCGATGGTTTGGAAGTGGAATTACAACAACTAAACCGTACTTGATAACACGCTTGAGGAGAACACCATGACACGTTTGAAATCAATACTACTCGCACCGGCACTGTGTCTGCTGTTGTTAAACAACGCTGACGCCGCGCCACGCATAGCCGTCTTAAATTTTGAATTGAACGATATTACATCCTTGCCTAACACGCCTCAGGAAATCTTGCGCACTGCATCCATTAGCCCCCTGTTGGAGCAGGCGATAAGCGAAATCGGCAATTACGAAATTATTCACATTAGCAAAGGGGAGCAACAAGCCGCCAATTCCAGTTTTGGCTATTTGTTTCGCTATAATGATCTTGCCGCCCAACTGGGTGAGCACTATGGCGCCGAATGGATAGTCGTCAGTCAGCACAGTAAGCCGAGCTTTTTATTTTCGTATTTAATAGCCCATGTGATCAATGTAAAAACCCAAACCTTGGCCGCAAGCTATGACATTGAACTTAAGGGTAACCACGAAAAAGTCACACAACGCGCTGTTAAATCGCTAGCCAATAAAATTCATGGTTTGCTAAACAAGCAGCTCTAGCAACGCAAGCAGCTTCGTTTTTACCGCCGTACAACGAACGAAATTTAGAACAAACGCGTAACTAAATTTAAAACTTATGGATTTAAAGTCAAAATACCTCCGGCAAAGCCGGAGGCTTGTAAATGTGAACCGCTCAAAGCGGGTTAATAATGTGCGCCACCTGAAGGGTGGCGGCGCTCTAAAACAGGCTTAGCTGCTCAATTCGCTTGTCCTCTTCTTCCTGATGCTTTATGTACTCACGGACGGCCTCTTCATCTTTGCCGACCGTTGAGACATAGTAGCCCCGCGCCCAGAAACTTTGCCCTGTAAAGTTTTTCCTTCGCCCCACACATTGCGGGCTATGGCAATTGCGCTTTTACCCTTAATAAAGCCAACTATCTGCGACACGGAATATTTGGACGGGATCGAGATCAAAATATGCACATGGTAGGACACTAAATGTCCTTCCAATATCCGGCACTCCTTCTGAGCCGCCAAAGCTTTCAACAGCTCCCCCAAATGCCTCCTTAGTTCCATGTACAGCGTTTTCTTTCTGTATTTGGGTATCCATACCACATGGTACTTACATTCCCACAAGTATACTTTAAACTTTCTGCTGGATTCATCGTTTGTTTCCTCTATCTTTAGAACTTTAGGCGGTTCACAGGTTGGGAGACTCTCGATGATTCCCGGAATTGTCAAACTTTGTGAGTCCCCCGGCAGAGCCGGGGGTTTACCTAGGATTAATTAATGGGGTTCTAAATTTAGTTCGTTCTACGCTAATTAAACGATGGCATGGCGCTTACCAGTGAAACAGTGATCGCTTACTACCCGCTCAGGTTTCAAATCTAGTTTACAACCGGGATGCCAAACACACGTGACAGTGATTATTAAAAGTCGTCAAACTGACGTACAATACTAGCCAATATGATGAACATGACCCATGAGGTTCCGCCATGCCCAGCAATAAAGTGCCGTTAGCACAAAAACCTGCACACAAGGAAAGACTCGGTTTTCGTTTGGATGAACAGACGAAGGACCTGATCGAACGCGCCGCCCAACTTGAATCACGAAAACTGACTGACTTTTGTATAGCGGCACTTACCGATGCTGCGCGACGAACCATTGCCGAGCACGAAGCACTTATACTTTCCGATCTTGACCGAAAGGTCTTTTTCGATACGCTCATGAGTCCACCGCAACCCAGTGAGCGACTGGTTCGCGCACTAGCCGAGCACAAACGGCGGATCATCTCATAAATGCCCGGGACAATAGTGCCGGACTTAAAAATCGAACCATTCGGCCCCCATCACAATCGTGCGGGCTTTGCCTGCGGCATCGAAAGCCTGGATCGATATTTAAAAACGCAAGCCAATCAGGATGTGAAGCGCAAAATCAATGGCGTATTCGTTCTCGTCGATCCGCGCGAACCGACTGAAGTAATCGGCTACTACACCTTGTGTGCAACCACGTTCGCGCAAGGGGAGGTACCGGAAGATGCCCGCAAGCACGTCCCACGCTATCCGTTGGTCAGTGCAACCCTCCTAGGCCGTCTGGCCGTCGTAGGCCATCGACAAAGACAGGGGCTGGGCGCATTATTGCTCGCGGATGCGGTGAAACGGGCTTACGTGAGTGCAAGTTCAGTTGGATCTTCCATGCTCATCGTAGACGCCATCAGCGAGCAGGCTGCCGCCTTCTACGAGGCTAATGGCTTCGTCCGCTTACCGGATTCTCTTCGACTGATACTGCCAATGCAAGCGATTGCAAAGATGGTGGAGTCATAATCGCACCATAGTGCCCATTTCTGAGCCGTGGTCACCCGTATGGAACAACGGCGGTAATGCGCTTGTCTGGCAGGGATTTTCCCGATCTGTTTTCATGGTTGGTTGATGAAATGGGTGCACTTCCACTGCCAAGAAAAGGTAGGGAACCAGCTATTTTAACCGATTGTTTTTGAAAACTACCGGCTTTAATTGGAAGCCCAAAATACCAATCGGCCTGCGAACATGCACTTGGTGATTTCAGACGCCACCGGCGACTCGGCCGTATTCGAGTACGTCGATAGCAAGTTGGTCATCCACCACGGTAAGCAGTACAAGGTTGTGACCAACTCGCCCACCTACGATAAGCAGTTGGCCATCATGGAGTATTGGAAAGAAGCTGGCGGCCTGGAGAAGTCCTTGCCCGGCACCTCCCGCACCGCTACCTATACGACCAGTTTGGCCACCTGCTCGGCGAATACGACAACACCGGCACCCCGCGTCAGAAAACCGTCTGGCTGGGCGACCTGCCCGTGGCCGTCATCCTGCCGGACGGCAAAAACAACACCCAAGCCCCAAACCCAAGACCGGTGCCGCGCTTCCGGCACTACCACATCCACGCCGACCACCTCAACACCCCGCGCGCCATCCTCGACACCGCCAACCGCACCGTCTGGCGTTGGGACAACAGCGACGCCTTCGGCAACGGAAGCCCCCAAGAAGACCCCGACCACGACGGCAAGCGCTTTACCTACAACCTGCGCTTCCCCGGCCAATACTTTGATGCCGAGACGGGCTTGCACTACAATATGACCCGTTACTACAGCCCAGCCAAAGGCCGCTACATCCAAAGCGACCGGATAGGGTTGGCGGGCGGGTTGAATACTTATGTGTATGTCGGGGGGAATCCGGTTAATTTCATTGATCCGTTGGGATTATTTAGAGGGACTGGATTACCACCCCAAAACTTGGTATCAAATCCGACTGGGAGTATCGTAAGACCTATAGATATTTATTTTCCACCTATGGGTTCTAAAACAGACCCAAAAGATTTGCCAAATAATGTTGTAAAGTTCCCAGTCAAGGCGAAACCAACAGAAAGTTGCCCTTCTCCTGATGACGATGGAGATGATCCTTGTGAAGAATGGCTTGATGAGCTTGTAGCCATGTCACTTTCTATTCGCTTGGGAAATGTAAAAATTGATGATTTAACTAAACAAGCCTTCAATAATTCTGTTCGAATGTTTAAACAAAGCTGCCCATTATTAGCTGATCAAATAGCCTATTTGAAATGAATGATATAAAGCTACAAAAAACAAGCATATATTTTTTAATGCGCGAATTACTTTATAACGGAAAGGCAGGGCTTGATGAAAATATTGAACCCATGTTTTTAGAAGATATTCAAGTGCAACTGGCTAATAAATCGGGCACTAATTTTGGCAACGATAAACATAAATGGGTCACTTGGTTTATAAACGATTATCCAGACGCAACTACTATTGAAAAAAATTCGATAACGGTCACTTTTCGTCTGCTTGAGGCTGAGAATAAATTTTTACCTCGAATTAAGAGCCGTAGGGACGATTAAGTCGCGTTGGGTTGCCTGCTTTTCGGAACTCAACATTATCCGCGCCAAAACGTTGGGTTGGCTATCACCAACCGCAACCTACGCACTGTCAATCTGGAGACTTGTCTACGATGCCGACAGCCACGTCAGCGCCTACAGCCACAACAAAACCCCAACCCGCGACCGCAACTTCAGCTACGACGAACTGGGGCGCCTGCGCAGCGAACACAGCGCCACTGGCCAGCAAAGCCAACAATACGACGCCAACGGCAACCGCACCCGCCAGCAAAACGGCGGCACCATCACCGACCACCGCATCGCCGCCGCCAGCAACCAATGGCGGCCAGCAAAACCAAGGGCACGCCCCCACACAACTACCGCCATAACGCGGGCGGCAATCTGGTACAGGACGGCGGCACCACCTACACCTGGGACGCGGAAGGCCAGCTCGACCAAACCAAGACGCCACTGGCACCACCCGCTACCAGTACCGGGTGAACAGACGGCGGTCTTATGCAACCCGAAAACGTGCGCTAAATGCGATGGCCAATAGGATGTGCCGACGTAAGGAGGCGCATCGATCGCGACCGTTGCGCCTCGCATGCTCAGCAAAACCCAAACCAGCCAGCATGGCAACAGCCGCCACACCCTCAACTGGGGCTACAACCCATACGGCCAGCTGGACAGCCTAAACTACCCGTCCGGCCTGACCCTGCGTTACAGCCACGATGCCCAAGGCCGCATCGACGGCATCACCGCCAACCCCCTATGTCAGAATAGTTGTCGTCATACCGGACATAGTAATTGTCGCCGAACATGCGTGTTGCGCAAAATATGGCCGGGTGAAGGCGTGTTGTGTTTTTGTTTCTTTTCGGGACGTGAAGGGCGTTCTGGAAGCTCTTTGCGTGCCTGTGAGTTTTTATCCTTTTTTGGCAAAAATTGTCTCGAATAGGATAAATTACGCCAAGTTGTGAAGAAGCAATATGTCGGGCGATCACTTTTTTGCTTAAGTGCGGGATTTTGTAATCGTACAACGAAGAATATTTGTTACTTTCTTGAATCAAGCAAGCCACAACATATTGATTCATAATCAATGGGCGGGGTTACGGATGTAAATCTATTTTTATATTTCAATAATTGTTGTATAGTTCACCAATGGATAAGCAACTCGCAACAACACTTTTTGAGTCACTCGCCTCTGGCATACGGCTCGACATTTTCCGGCTGCTCGTTAAGCATGCGCCCACGGGTCTAGTCGCAGGTGAAATTTCTACAGCCTTGGCTTTACCAGCAACCAATGTGTCTTTTCATTTAAGAGCCATGACCTATTCTGGCTTGATTAACGTAACACAAGAAGGTCGCTATCAACGTTACCGGGCCAATTTAACGGTCATGCAATCGCTGATCGATTATATGACGTCCGAATGCTGTACCGGCAGGCCTGAACACTGTTTTGACACCGAAATAGCCGCAGTCTGCTGCGATGACAACAAATTTCTTTCATCCGACCTAGAGGCATGATTATGAAAGTTCTATTTCTCTGTACCGGTAATTCAGCACGCAGCATCATGGCTGAAGGCTTGCTAAATAAATATAGTGATGGCCGATTTCAGGCGTTTAGCGCAGGAAGCCTCCCTACCGGCCAAGTTAACCCATACGCTCTTGAAAGATTGGAATTGGAAGGTATTACCTTGGCTGATGCACGCAGCAAAAGCTGGGATGAGTTCGCTAAACCCAATGCCCCCGTTCTGGATTTTGTGATCACTGTTTGCGATAACGCTGCCAATGAAGTTTGTCCCGTTTGGCCTGGACAACCAATTACCGCCCATTGGGGTGTGTTTGATCCAGCAACAGCGGATGAAAAAGAAAAGCGTATTGCGTTCGCCAAAGCGTTTGCCATTCTGGAACGCCGTATCGCGCTGTTTACCAGTCTGCCGGTAGCCAGCCTAGAACGGATGGCGCTTGAGCGGCAGGTACGTGACATTGGAAACCTAAGCGAAGCTTAACAAGGTATTTGCTTTATCACGCTATCACGGTTTTTTTACTTTTATTGTTTATCTTTCGATTATGTACGTCTTATTTCTGTGTACTGGTAATTCATGCCGCTCCCTGATGGGTGAGGCCACGTTCAATCATCTGGCACCCGAAGGCTGGCATGCGATCAGTGCTGGCAGCAAACCCATCGGTCGTTTAAACAGCGGAGCCGTGGCTTTACTTGAAGAAAAAGGTATCTCGACCGAAGGCTATTACAGTAAATCATGGAACGATCTACCGGTCATACCCGATATCGTCATCAGCGTCTGCGGCAACGCAGCCAACGAAACCTGTCCCGCCTATCTTGGCCCGGTCATGCGCAGTCATTGGGGGGTGGAAGATCCGGCCCACTTTGAAGGCACCGAAACCGAAATCAAAGCGGCGTTCGAGACCGCCCATGGCATTTTGCGCCATCGTATCGAGACCTTTTTGGCCTTACCCTTAGATGAATTGAAGAACGATCCAACACGCCTGAAAGCGGAACTGGATCGCATTGGCACCTTGTTACCTTAATTATTGGGAATACTGTTATGACAGCAATAAAAATATTCGATCCCGCCTTGTGCTGCAGTACTGGCGTATGCGGTGTGGAAGTCGACCAACTATTAGTCGATTTTTCCGCCGATGTGGATTGGGCCAAGCAAAACGGCGCAGACATCGAGCGTTTTAATCTGGCGCAACAACCGATGGCTTTCGCCGAAAATGCAGTAGCAAAAGGTTTTCTGGAGCGCTCTGGTGCGGAAGCTTTGCCATTAATTCTGCTCGATGGCGAAGTGGCTTTAGCGGGTCGATACCCTAACCGTGCTGAATTGGCGCGTTGGGCTGGCATAGTTGTCACTGAAGAAAAGCCCGAATCCGGTTGCTGCAGTGGTAGTCGTTGTGGCTGATTGATGCTGCCTGAGCGCAGACTAGTCCCGCTAACTAGTCCGTAGAGAAGGTCGTGAGATGAGGCAAAATCAATTAGCCAAAATGGGCAGCGAGGCTATCATCAGCCTTCGGTTTAGTTGGCGCTGAATTTGGCCTGCTGCTTGTCATTTTCTTGCCTTAATCCTGCTGATTTCGGCAGAAAAGTGTGGCGTCACCATTAGGAGTTACCGTTATGACCGAACTACATTTTCTCGACCACCCACCCCGCTTTTTGTTTTTTACCGGTAAAGGCGGTGTCGGCAAGACATCCATCGCTTGCGCCACTGCCATACAACTGGCGGATGCCGGAAGACAGGTATTGCTGGTTAGTACCGACCCGGCCTCGAATGTCGGCCAAGTCTTTGGTATCAGTATTGGCAACCAAATTACCCCGATTACAGCGGTAGCAGGTTTGGCCGCATTGGAAATTGATCCGCAAGCCGCAGCACAAGCCTACCGTGATCGTATCGTTGGCCCTGTGCGTGGCATACTGCCGGAAACCGTGGTGAAAAGCATTGAAGAACAATTGTCGGGTGCTTGCACCACTGAAATTGCCGCCTTCGATGAGTTCACTGCACTGCTAACCGATTCAACCCTTACGGCAGGTTACGACCATATTGTCTTCGATACTGCACCCACTGGTCATACTATCCGCCTATTGCAATTGCCCGGTGCCTGGACAGGCTTTCTCGATGAAGGTAAAGGTGATGCGTCCTGTCTTGGCCCCTTGGCTGGCTTGGAAAAGCAACGCAGTCAGTACAAGGAAGCAGTCGATGCGCTTGCCGATCCGCAACGCAGTCGTTTGATCCTGGTTGCCCGCGCCCAGCAATCCACCTTGCGGGAAGTGGCCCGCACCCACGAAGAGTTGGACGCTATCGGGCTTACCCAGCAATATTTAGTCATAAATGGCATCTTGCCTAAGGCTGAAGCGGCACAAGACCCATTGGCAACCGCTATTTGCCTGCGTGAACAACGGGCGCTAGATGACATTCCTGACGTGTTAAAGAGCTTGCCCCTTGACCGGATCGAACTGAAGCCGTTTAATCTCGTGGGATTGGCGGCGTTAAGGCAATTGCTGTCGACTGCCTTGCTGGCGAGCACTGTCAGCGATGAGACAACACAGGCCATCCAGGCACCCGATCTGGCAAAACTGGTCAATGACATTGCTGCCGATGGTCATGGTTTGGTGATGTTGATGGGCAAAGGCGGCGTAGGTAAAACGACACTAGCTGCCGCCGTAGCCGTAGAACTGGCACAACGCGGCTTACCAGTACATCTCACCACCTCAGATCCGGCCGCCAACTTAACGGAAACACTAAACGGGGTATTGGATAACCTCACCGTCAGTCGTATTGATCCGCACGCCGAGACTGAACGCTACCGCCAACATGTGCTGGACAGCAAAGGGGCTAATCTGGATGCAGCTGGCAAGGCGCTTTTGGAAGAAGATTTACGTTCGCCCTGTACCGAGGAAATTGCCGTGTTCCAGGCTTTTTCACGCATCATCCGTGAAGCCGGTAAAAAGTTCGTGGTGATGGACACGGCACCGACTGGCCATACCTTATTGCTGTTGGATGCGACAGGCGCCTATCACCGCGAAATCAGTCGGCAGATGGGTGGCAATACCCACTACCTGACACCGATGATGCAATTGCAAGACCCCAAACAAACCAAGGTACTCCTGGTCACGCTAGCAGAAACCACGCCGGTATTGGAAGCGGCCAATTTGCAAACCGATCTGCGGCGGGCGGGGATCGAACCTTGGGCCTGGGTGATCAACAACAGCGTTGCTGCGACTTCGGTTCGCTCCCCGTTATTACGGCAACGCGCTGCGAATGAACTGCAAGAGATTGGATTAGTAGCCCATCAATACGCACCACGTTATGCCGTCGTGCCGCTATTGCAGGAAGAACCGGTGGGTGTTGACCGTTTGTTGGAATTAACCGGTCACCGTTGATCAACCCAGACCCGGTAACGGCCCATAAGACCTATATTTGCAGGCTTTGTTGACGATAGTATTTAGCATGGAAGTATCCTCACTAATTCTTTTTACGCCCATAAACAACCATAAACAACCATAAACAACCATAAAACCCATCCTAAACAACCCTATTCTGATTAAGGCGAGGGCTGGTAATCTGCTAAAATTAGCGCCCATACTATGGGGGTTAAGCGGTGGTCAAATCAGAACTGGTACGTGCACTAAATGAGAAATTACCTGAACTTCAGGTAAAAGATGTGGAGTTGGCGCTGAATTGCCTCCTGGGACAGATGGCAGATGCATTAGTCCAGGGCAATCGAATTGAAATCAGGGGCTTTGGTAGTTTTGATCTACATCATCGGCCTCCCCGTCTTGCGCGTAATCCTAAAACAGGTGTAGCGGTGTCCTCGAATTCACAATAGACATCAAATTCGATACGTTGCACCAACGTCGGCAATCGGCTCAGTACGGCAGCGCCGATTGCGCAGTTTAGGCCCCGTGCCGCAAAGAGTTGCGGAAGGTATTTTTCGGCATCTTCAAAAGCCTCGCCAGGTGCAAAGAATTCCGTCGTGCCGTGGTACTACCCGTCGGCCTAACACTGCACGGACAAGAATGTTGGCGTCAAGCACCAGTGCTTGATAACTCATCGATTACCAGTCGTGCGGCGCATTTTAAACTCAGCCACGATGTCATCTTCCGATGCACCCAGCGCAGACATCATGGCCTCCAATTTCGCTGCCGCCTGTTTGAGTGCATCAAGCTCGGCTTGGTTACGACCCTGGTGTGCCGGAATGTAATAGCCAATGGTTTCCCCGTGACGGGTGATCGCGATTGGCGACACAGAGTCCAAATAGGCGGGCAAATGTGCCCGGAACTCTTTCACGCCTACTTTAGTTTCCATAACAGCCTGTGTACTTAGGTGTACACGTTATAGCGGCGCTGCAAGTGTTCGACAAAACGATTAATTTGGCGAGCGTCAATAACAAAGTTATTCCTGTCGTCTAAGCTACTCATCCGATTGAGCGCAACAGCACTTGCCCAAGCCTCCGCTTTTTGTTGGGGCTGTTTACGCGTTTTTTAACACTGTTGCGCAACAAACGGTAGCGACAGTGGCTTGTGGGCATTGCCAGGTGTTCCCAAGCTGATTCAGGCAATAGATTCAAGTCCGTTCTTGGCGACTAGTGATAGGAGCTTTAGGGAAGCCCCTTGCGGGTGTTTCTCGCCACGCTCCCATTGGCTCACGAGGCCAGTTGTGACATTCAAGTGCCGTGCAAAGACGGCTTGGCTTGCCCGTTCCTGTTGCCGTATGGCGAGGATTTCTTCTGGCTGTAGTGGCTTGACTGGCGTAAGGCACAGTTCGTCAAATTGGCGCAGAGTGATTTTGTCCATCACCCCTGCTTCCTGCAAGCCTTCGGCGGTTTCATGCACGGAGGCCAGCAAACGACTACGGTATTGTTTTTTAATGACAGATTACCTCAATCAAAGTCTTGTTTTCTTGTGCGTTGCACAGTGCGGCATCATCATAATTCAGCATGATCGCCGCCAATTTATTACGGCTATATCGTCGCAGAAAACCTGCCGCTCACACTTTGTTGCCAAACATGTTGGTACACAAGTCCCGCAACATGCTGCTTATCGTCAGATGTATAAGGTGGCTCAGGGAGTGTTTGATAAATATGATCCAGGATAAACGTCTTCACTTCCGCCTGCGTCTGCTCTTTTTCTGTCCATTGATCTAGCGGTGCAATTAAAGTCAAAATTTCAGCAAGCAGTTCGCGGCTGGCTTCTTTGACTTTATCCCGTTCCGTCTTTGATAGGTCACCGCGCTGGATCAAGTCGAAAAGCGCCAACTGCTCCTCGCTCAAGCCCTCTGTTACCGTACGGCGCTGCTCTTCGTCCAGGCTGCTGATCAAATCCATGACCTTGGCAAAGGTTTCCTCAATGGTGATCCGATCTTTATCCTTATTGTAATCGGCAATAATCTCCTGGTACTTTTTGTAATAATCCATGCGCATTGGGTTTGCCGCCAACATCTGAGCCAGTTTCTGCTCCAAGATTTCAAAAATATCCTGTAATACGGTCGCCTTGCGTGTTACTTTCTTGGCGAATTCATCGCGTAACTTTTCCAGGTCTATCTGGCTCAGGTCATATTGCCTGCCCACGGCATGATCATCGCCCGGCGCTTCTGCGCGGATCGCTTCATTAACGATACGGTGTAATTCTTTAAGCAGTGCTGTTACATCCGCCGTATCACGCCGCTCTGACAGTTTTTTGTAAATGGCTTCAATGTTGTCATGCCGTTCGGCGTAGACAAATACCGATGGCTCCATTAACAGCGACTTAAACCGGATAAACACCACCCGTGCTAAAATCTCGAAACGACGTTTTGATTCTGAGCAACCCAAGCTCGGCTCATTACCTGCTTTATTCGTTTCCCCCCCAGCGTAAATCGCTTCCACCGCGTCCCGCAAGGCTTCTATGCGTGTAAAGCCCTTACAGTCAATCAATCGCAACGGATCAAACCCAAGCGCTAGCAAATGGGCCTCTGTGGCTTCAACTACAGCCATCAACGCCTGCACCCGCTCTTCAATCGGTGCGATGATTTCTTCCCCATCGTTGCCGTCATCACCCAGCGCATATTGGGCCAACGCGGCCCGTAATGATTTCAGCATACCGTTGTAATCGACGATTAAACCAAAATCCTTGCCAGGGTAACGCCGGTTGGCACGGGCTATAGCTTGCATCAGGGTATGGGCTTTCATCGGTTTGTCAATGTAAAGCGTAGACAAACATTCCACGTCAAAACCAGTCAGCCACATGGCACAGACGATGGCTACCCGGAAAGGATGATCAGGATTCTTGAAAGCCGACTCCACATCGACACGCTTACCGTCGGGTGTCTCAAAGCCCTGCTTAATGCGGCTGCGATGCGGGATAATGTCAACACCCCACTGCTTAAAATCGGCCACCTCGTTTTGGGCTTCGCTGATAATGATTTCAATAATAGTTTGCTCGATCCAGGTAGCCTTTGCCAACAGGCGATCCCTCTGGGCATAAAGCTGCTGACGGCTTTCCTCATCCGGCGTAGCATTAGCTTGTGTTAGTTTGGCATCGGCTTCTGCTCGCACAAGCAACGCTTTTGCATTCCATATCGGCTGGATCAACTTGAGCATGCGCGCGCAGGTGACTTTATCAATGCAAACCAGCATAGCCTTGCCCGATTCCCAGCGTGTCGTGCAATGTTCAACAAAATCGGCGGCAATCTTCAGCAGGCGCTCATCAGCAGTAATGACCTCGTAATCCTTGCCCAGCAATCTTTCCAACAAAGCGTCCTGGTCGGGATTAAGATCAACTTCAGCAATGGCCTCAGCTATTTTGTCGTTCAAATCCAGGCGTGCCAATTTCAATTTCTCGCCCCGGTTTTCATAGACCAGCTTGACCGTTGCGCCATCCTCTTCACTGCGTTTGAAATCATAGCGCGACACATAGCTGCCAAAAATACGCTTAGTCAGCTCGTCATACTTAAATAATGGCGTACCGGTAAAGCCGATAAATGCCGCATTCGGCAATGCCAAACGCATGTTCCTCGCCAGCTTGCCAGACTGGGTGCGATGCGCTTCATCGGAAATCACGATAATGTCATCACGTTCGCTATACGGCTGTGCCGGATTTACATCCTGATTAAACTTATGGATCAGACTGAATACATAGCGGTGATTCTGCTTGAGCAGGATTTCCAAGTCCTTACCGGAATCCGCCCTCGGTGTGCTGTCATCGGCAATACCGCAACCGACAAAAGTCTTGTAAATCTGGCTATCCAGATCGTTGCGGTCGGTCATTAACACAAAGGTAAAATTACCGGGCACAGTACGCCGCACTTTTTCGGCAAAAAACGCCATCGAATAAGATTTACCGCTGCCCTGGGTATGCCAAACCACACCAAGACGGCCCAAATCCGGATGCGCCCGCTCAATAATTTGTAGCGTTTGGGCTTTCGGTTTTAAATACGGCTGGACAGAAGCCTCTGCCACTTTGAGATAGGGTTGTTGTTGAGCATACGCTTTATCCGGAATGGGCAGTTTAACCAATCGGTGTTTCATGCGCTCTTCGGGAGGAAACTGAAGCTTCAATTCCTCCTGCCGGGCGGCGGCGGCAACAGCCAGATTAACACCCAACACTTGGTGATTACGCGCCACCACTTTGCGCACCGTACCCGGTTTACTAGCGTCGAACAGGATAAAGTTTTCCACCAAATCAAGCAGCCGGTCTTTAGCCAGCATCCCATTTAATAACACTTCAGCATCAACACTGCCATTGTCCTTTTCATCCAGCCGTTTCCATTCGCCAAAATGCTCCCACGCGCTGCTGATGGAACCATAGCGCGCACTGTCGCCATTGCTGACCACCAGAAAAGCGTTATGGTAAAAAGCATGGCCAATAACGTTTTCATCCAGATAATCGCGTAAATTGCCGTCGAAACCCGCACGGATATTCGTGTAAACCGCCTTAAGTTCAAAAAACACCAACGGCAAACCGTTCACAAAACACACCAAATCGGCGCGGCGGTTGTAGCTCGGGGCACGCAATTCGGTAATCTTAAGTTCCCTCACCACCAGAAAACGGTTATTCAACGGATTGACAAAATCAATCACTGTCGCTTGCGCGTAGCGGATTTGGCCTTTTTGATCACGGTAACTGACCGGAACACCCTCTCGGATCAGCTTGTAAAACGCCTGGTTATGCTGCATCAGCGAACGGGAAAAATCATGGTGGGTCAGCTTTGTAACGGCTTCATCTATCGCCTTATCCGGCAACAGCGGATTGAGCTTAAGCAACGCCGCGCGTAAATCACGCACCAGCACCATGTCGCGTTCGCTGCTTCGTCCCAAGGTTCCGGAAGCACCAAAAGTCTCCTGATTCCAGGCATAAATACTGTCCCAGCCCAGACTATGCTTCAAGTGGTCGGCAAAGGTTTGTTGAACCAAGCGATCTTCGCTGTTGATGTCAGTGTAGGCCATAGTATTTTTTTAGCTCAGTCATTGGCTCAGTTTGGTTCATTTTTCATACGGACGGGTGACTGTTTTTCATTATTAACCAATATTTTACAAAATATATTCGTGCGAATTTGGCTCACTACAGACAAACAATTGGTGTTATTTGCCGGGTTTTGAGCCAAATGCCAAATTTCAACTTCCATCAGGTAACCGAAAACGCGCACCATTGCGTTCGCCTTTCTTAATTAAAACTACCTGTTGCGTCAAATCTGTTAATGTGAGCTCTAATTGTGAGCGATTAATCTCGACTCCGATTCGGCTGCTAGGTGCAGTGCCCAAATTGCGCCGCTGGCTGGCCGTACCCAGGCCGGAATAAGACCACCCAAGCGTACAAGTGGTGGCGTTTTCGGCCTACAGACTAAAGTCTTCAAACGTTTCAGCTGGGGTTGCAAACCCCGGCTGGCATCGTGTCTGCCGTGATCATTTCCTCAATCAGCTTGCCATCCCTGACGACAATCAACGGGGTGCCGGTTTGCACTGCGATCTCGCGGGCACGTTGTGCGGCTCTCGCTAAAGCGGTAGGGACCGCTTGCATGTCGGTATCCACCAGGCGGGAAACACTGGGTGGTGCTTGAACGGTATTCATAAGTTTTCTCCTTCTTCCAGCAACAGCGGAACGTCGCCGCTATTGTCAAACAATTGCCAAAAATTAACTCGCCAACGGTAGCTCTTACGGAAATGAATCAAACCCGCTTCAAAACGGCGAATAATAGTCTTAACCGGGATGTTGTGGCCACCTTGACGAACGCGGGTGGCAACCCGCGCCACCGCCTCATCCGGTGAGGCGAGCGATCAGTGGTTTGGTTTTCGAGTGTCATACGGTTAGTTCTCCGCTCATCAGGCGTGGCAGCAACAGGTCGCGAGCGGCGCGGAGTTTTTGGTTTTGTTGCTGAAGCACTTCTCTTTGATTCATCAACGATTCTACCGAATTATGGAAAATATTTTGAATGCTTGGTGTAGGAACAAGAATTTCTGCTGCCGTGAGGACTTTTGCATTCGCATTTGGCTGGGCTGCACCACCTACTTGGGATTGGACATAGCACTTGTACTCATCGGATTCAACGAAAATGCCTACCATCAAGCTATCAATCTCCGGCCTAATGCGTAGTCGAACTAAGTAAGAAGCAAAAACTGTTTCAGAATGAAGTTTGTGGAGTCTTTTCGCATAACCGACGGTCGCTCCCGTGCGTGCAATTAAGATATCGCCTTCGATGAGCCTGAATTTAGCCAGACGATTTTCTTCGATGGGACAATAAGGCACTGAAGTCCAATCAATGACTTGAGGGACGATGTCGGTGATGCGAAGGAACTTTGGTCCAACTTCCTCTTTTTCAGCACTGGCTGTGTAGCCGTAGTCGATAGAGTCGCAAAGGGTGGCGAGGGTTTGACGTAGCCATCCCTCCGGCACGCCATCGACAATACGGGTGTGTTCATAACCGGGGAAGCGCAGGCGAACAAACCATTCGTTGTAAAGCAACCGTGCAGACTCCTCCAGCAGAGTCATCCGCCGTCGGTTGTTTTCGATCAGGTCGTCGTAGGCGGAGAGGATGTCACTAATATTCCGTTGAACAGCGTAGTCCGGCACACGAACCTTTATCTCATGAAGAACATTGCGATCGACTCCGGGAACAGCGGCTTTTTCACTTTGGTAGCCCTTTAAGATATTTCGTAAAAAGTAGGCAGAAAATCTTGGGTCATTTCTTTTGAAGTCGATCACATAGAGTGAGGTGTTGAGCGGCCAGTAGTCTTCTTCAAGGTAGAACACTTCGCCAATGGTTCCGTATCGGCCAGTTACGACACCGGGGGCTTTTGCTTTGGCTTCATTATGACGACCCGTAATTCCTGACGACGAAACAACAGGCACATCGCCGTGCTGCCGAGAATGCGCAGGCAAATCATGACCACGCTTAAGCGTCAGCACTTCTCCGAGTCGGTACGAGTGCCAACTCATATCCCCAACCCCTCATAAGTCTTCTGTATTTTGATTGCGTGGGTGAATGCTTCCCCGTTCAGTGCAAGCAGATTCCGGGAAAGATCAAGGCCTGTAGGGGCGAATTTATTCGCCCTGTCTATTTGCCCATTGGGTAAATGGGCGAATAAATTCGCCCCTACAACCAGATAGCATCCCATAGCGGGTAATCTCCTATGTGTTTAACAAGACCTGCGCGTAACGGATTGGCGATGATGTAACGAGCTACCACACGCAGATCCTCATCACGGCGGATGGCATGATCATGAAATCCCCGTTGCCAAACTGATCCTTGCCAGCCATTGTTAGTATTAATTGCTAACGAAGATCGTGCTTTTAGTTTTTTGGTAAGCTCTGATAGGTTTAACGGCTCATTAAGCTGAAAAAGCCAATGCAAATGATCCGGCATGATTACCCAGGCTATGGAGCTGACAAACTTGGCATCGTTTAATTGACGCATTTCCGACACCAGCAGACGTCCAATATGAAAATCCTGAAATAAAGGCCGCCGACCTTCGGTGCAGGTTGTGATGTGATAGGCGTAACCTGGAATGGATACGCGACCTTTAAGAAGATCATCACGAGGCATGGTTATTCAATACTCTATGACAAGGGGCGAATGAATTCGCCCCTACACAATGTACGAAAACCTGCGAAAAATTCAACGCTCCCATTCTCTATCCCACTCACTGCGCTGTTGCCGTTGCCATTCCAGCGGATCGCTGATCGGCCAGTCTTTTCTGGTTCCCAAACTCCAGCTTGGGAACTAGCGAAATGTGACCAGCTCAATTGTTGCGACAGTGTCGCCAGAATTCGTTTTGCTTGTAACATGACAAACCCCTAAAACAGTTCCGAAAAATTTTGCTCGATCCGCGCGGCCAGTTCCACAGCTTCCGCGTTCAGACCTTTTAATTCTATATGAATATCTTGTATTGTTTGCTCAAAATCGAAATCTTCATCTACCTCTGTCGGTGCAACACCGACATAGCGCCCCGGCGTTAAACTCCAATCAGCGGATTCAATCTCGGCGCGGCTGACCACTTTGCATAGGCCAGGCACGTCACACATTTCGGCATCGGGGAACCGTTCTTGCAGCCAAACGATCTGGCGGTGAAAATAAGCCGCCAGCTTTAATTGGGCTACGGCTTGCTTACGGGCCTCCTCCAATTGCTTCAAACGCTTGCCGGACAAACGACGATCCATTTTGTTGCCCTCTCCCGTTGGTAGCGGGAGAATAGTGTACTCCTGAGCCAATTGCGCACAGCGGGCGACAAGTTTGTAAAGCAGGTCTAGCTGTTTCACCAGTCCTTTGGCTTTTTCGGCCAGCGGATCGAAGGCCGCGCGGGCGCTCTGTTGGTCTAGGTTAATAGTCGGCGGGGTGTGTTCGTAAAGGCCACGAAAGCATACCAAGCCATCAACCAAACTGGCGCGGTCGCTGTTATAAGCGGTTTCAGCATCGACTAATTCCGCCAATGCCTCGGCCAGTGCTGCCTTTTGCTCGGGTGTGACGCTCACCAGGTTTTTCACGTTATCGGCAAAACTGCTTAACTGCTCACGCAGTTCGATGAGCGCGGTTTCAAAAACCTCCAGTTCACCGGTTATGGCAACGGCTTCAGCGCACAGCTTGCCAAAATATTCTTTAACTAAGCCCAAAAAGCGGTCTGTTTGTCCTCGGTACAGCCAAACGATGGCGGTCAGGTTGGCGAGTTGTTCGGGTGAAAAGTCGTAAATCTTGCGGGTGACTTTGCGGTAGATGTTGCGGGCATCGAGCATCAATACCTGGTCTTTGCGTGCTTCCGGTTTGGCGCGGTCAAAATGCCATAGTTCGCAAGGCACGGTACGGGTGTAGAAGAAGTTGGAGCGGATAGCAATCATCACATCGACGTCGCCGGTTTCTATTAGTTTGCGCCGGACTTCTTTTTCGCCATGACCGGCGCTGCTGGCTTGGGATGACATAACAAACCCAGCACGGCCTGTTGGGTTGAGGTAGCTGTGGAAATAGGAAATCCACAGGTAATTGCCGTTAGACACGCGCTTGTCTTTGTTCACCCCCGGCAAACCGAAGGGCAAACGGCGATCGTCCTTGACCAGTTCGGCATCGACCATATCGACATTAAACGGCGGATTGGCCATGACGAAATCACAGTTACCCCACAACGAACGGCCATCTTGCAAGCGATGCGGGTCTTCGTAGAAGGTATTGGCTTCTATGATGTCACCTTCCAGTCCATGTACGGCAAGATTCATTTTGGCAAGGCGGATGGTGGTGGCGGTTTTTTCCTGGCCGTAAAAAGTGACACGCTTCATGGTATCCAAGCCTTCATGCTCAATGAAATGGCTGGACTGCACGAACATACCGCCGGAACCACAGGCTAAATCGGTGACTACGCCATGGTCAGGTTCTATGACATTGATCAGGGTTTGCACCAACGAAGGCGGCGTGAAGAATTCACCATTATCTTGTGCACCCTGCATGGCGAACTTCATCAAGAAGTACTCGTAAATCCGCCCAAACACGTCGCCGGAAGCGGTTCGCAGTTCTTCACTATCGAAAATCCGCATCAAGTCTTCAAGCAGACGGTCTTCGAAAATATGATAGTCCTTGGGCAATTGTCCGGCCAGCGGTTCAAAATCTTCTTCAATGGCAATCATCGCCTCGCCTAAGGCATCGCTTAATTTAACGCCGGCCGAAAGCTTGAGCAAATAATCGTAACGTGCTTGCTCGGGCAACATTAAGGCGCGGCGCTTGATGAAATCGGCTTTTTCCAAGGGCCGTTTGGGCATTTTTCCAGCGGTCTGTTCGGCTTCAATCTGTTTCAGTGCAGCATCATAACGATTGCAGGCGTGGCGTAAAAAAATTACGCCCAGCACTGGCATACAGTATTCGCTGGAAGACAGCTTGGAATTGGCTCGCATCTGGTCGGCGGCTTCCCACAAGCTGGCTTCGATTTGGGGAATGTTTTGTAAGGTGTTGGCGGTCATTAAGGAGTTAGTTTTAGAATCTTCGGTGGGTGATGTTGGAATTTGATGCCAGATAGGCTTGATGACAGGTCATTCCTGACAATGCTGGGCCAATGTGCTTAATCGGCGCATACAATTCCTTAGTTAAGCCGTCAATGTACTAGCTTTTAGACGTCAATACAATCTGGCCGAGCAACAACCTAAAATCACACGCCTTTCAAAGTAGCCTTGCGCATCCTGACATAAAAATCTTCCATGACCGCAATAAACGAGTTTTGTTTGTGCCAAAACCCGGGGAAATCACCGCCTTTTTTAATCAACAGGGCGGGAATAGTCGCCGCTTGGCTAGGTTCTATGCTTTTGGGTAAGGGCTGCTGCCCCTGCCAAAAACCTTTCCGGCTGGTTTCTTGTGGAAGCGCTGCAAGTATGGGGCGGGTATAAAAACTGTCTACCGGTGCCAATTCCACAGTTGCGCTGCTTTTCGCATCGCTTAACACCTTGCCCAAGGGTGAATTGGCGAGTTGTTGCAAAAGCTGTTCGGGTGGCAAGCCGCGCATTTCAAATAACAGGAACGGATCCTGATCGAATTGCCCGGCCAAACGGTAGCAAACGCCGGCGATATGTTTACAGGGCACTTCATAATCCGGGCAATTGCAGGCCACTTTAAAATCCCGATAGTCATTCGGCAGTAAATGCACACCGGCCTCGGTAAAGACCGTTTCAATGTTTTCCGGAATTTCATTGAGCAACAAACGGGCGATAAAACTGGCCCGTTTCGTGAGTTTTTGAATGATTTTTTGCCATTGTTCTGCTGACAGATGGGTCATTTGCACACTGACTTTATAGGTCGGCTCTTTATAAACACCAAAGTAGGGGTTAATGTTCCCGCGCAGTTTTGCCTCCACTTTGCCATCTTTTATTAGCCATTGCTTGATACGGTTGTCCGTGGAATAGGAACGTCCCCGCTGCAAACGGCCACTGTCGGTAAAATCTTCCAAGGCTTCAATAAAGCGCTGTCCCCACCAGGTTTTTGCGTAATTGCTCATGTCAGTCTTCCATAATGCTGTGTTTGTTGAGGGCAATCAGTTCTTTAAACGCCTGGTTGTCAAGCTTGGTCAGCCAGCTTTCGTCATTACCGACAATGCTGTCGGCCATTTTTTGCTTGTCGCTGATCATTTGGTCTATGCGCTCTTCCAAGGTGCCCAGGGTGACAAATTTATGCACGAAAACATTTTTCTTCTGGCCGATACGAAAGGCACGGTCAGTCGCTTGGTTTTCAACGGCGGGGTTCCACCAGCGGTCAAAATGAAACACATGATTCGCCTGGGTTAAGGTGATGCCGACACCACCTGCTTTGAGCGACAGGATAAAAACCGCAGGGCCGGTTTCCGGGTCTTGAAAATCACTGATCATCAGTTCGCGTTTTGCGCGAGGCGTGCCGCCATGTAAATAATGGGTTTTATAGTGCTTTTCCTTGGCCAGATACCGTTCCAGGTGTTCGCCTATTTCGGTGAACTGGGTAAACACCAGCACACTATCACCTTGTGCCATCGCTTCTTCGAGCATTTCGCTGATACGCTCCAGCTTGTGCGAACGTTCTGGCGTAAAAGCGCTGCCGTCTTGTAAAAACTGCATCGGATGATTGCAAATTTGTTTTAGTTTCATCAAGGTGGACAGCATCAAGCCCTGGCGCTGGATACCTTCCGCCTCCTCTAGCTGGGTAACCACATCTTGAACGACGACTTCATATAAGGATGCTTGCTCCTTGCTGAGATTGCAGTAAATTTTATTGTCAATTTTGTCGGGTAAGTCCTTGATGATGGCTTTGTCGGTTTTCAAACGCCGCAAGATAAATGGCTGGATGAGTTTTTTCAGAATAGCCGACTGCCTCGGGTCGTTATCCCGCTGTATCGGCAACTCGTAGGTTTTGCGAAAATGCGCCTGTTTGCCCAAATAGCCGGGGTTGAGGAAATTAAAAATCGACCATAAATCCATCAATCGGTTTTCAACGGGCGTACCGGTTAGCGCCAGACGGGATTCACCATTGAGTTTCAAAATAGCTTTGGTTTGCGCGGCTTTGGGGTTTTTAATGTTTTGCGCCTCGTCCAGGACTATGCGCCGCCAGTTCACCGCACCAAGTAATTTGCTGTCTTTACGCGCAAGCGTGTAAGAGGTGATCAGCAAATCATGCTGGGCACATTGTTGTTTGAAGGCTTTGCCATCTTGTTCGCGGTCACTGCCGTGATGGATTAGCGTAGTCAACTGCGGGGCAAACTTTTCAATTTCTTTTTGCCAGTTGCCGATCACAGAAGTGGGGGCAATCAGCAGCGTAGGGCCTGGGTTGGCGTGTTCACGCTCCAGGATTAACAGACTGATGACCTGCATGGTTTTACCCAAGCCCATATCATCGGCCAAGCAACCATTTAGCCCCAAGTTTTCCAAATACCGCAACCAGGCCACGCCGCGTTTTTGATAGTCCCGCAGCACTGCGTTGAGTTTTTCTGGATTATCGATCAATTCCAGTTGGCTGTTATCGGATAGCTTTGCCAGCATCTGCGCCAGACTGTCGTGGATGTCCAGTTCAAAGGTGTCATCTTCTTCGGCCAGCTTTTTCAACAGCTCCTGCATCGATAGCTCAGGGGGTGCATCTTGGTGCTGTTGCATAAAAGCCAGCATGTCTTGCATGTTATCGCGGTCCAGTTCCATCCATTGACCGCGAAAATGGATCAGCGGCGCTTTGGTGTCCACCAGTTGTTGCCATTCTTCAGGGGTCAGCGTTTCATCACCGATGGCCAGTTCGTAATGGTAATCTGTCAGTGTCTCCATGGAAAAATAGGCTTGCGCACTGGCCGATGCCGTTTTGCTTTTGCCGCCCGAACGCAGGCGAACTTTCGCCCGGCGGCGGCCCTTGGGCGTCAACCACGCCGGAATAATGACTTTAAAGCCGGCATCTTCCAAGATCCATGCGCCTTCTTTCAGAAACTCGAACGCCTCATCCAGAGTGAGTTGTACACTGGCAGGCTCAGAACCTTCCATGCCCTGCCATAATTTGGGATAAATGCGGGCGGCTTGTGCCATAGCTATTAATATTTGCTGCTCAATAGCAGCACCTGTGTGCTGCTGGAGCATCTCATGAAAGTGCTGTTGATGCGCCCAAAAATCATCCAAATCCAATTTAAGCGAGGGGTCTTTGTGCGAGGATAGAAAAAATACCAAACGCCATTGGTCAATAGCCGCCGCATCGGCTTCAATGAGTTGCAAGCCCAATTGCAGGGCACTTTGCGCCTCGGTTCCTAGCAGTTTTTGTTGCCAGTGCTGCCAGTGTTTAAAGTCATCCGGGAGTGCTTGGCAGGTTGCAATCGACTCCGCTGAGTGTTTGTGCAACAGAATGGTTGCTAAAAAATCATCCTGGACTTTTTTGGTGAAAACCTGTGGCATCTCCAATGCGGCAGCAGTTAGCAGTTCATCAATAAGCACTTCGGCAAAATGCCTTAGCAACGATTCCGGTTGAAACTGTTGACTGCAAGCCAGTGGCACAGATGTAACAGCCGTTTGTATCAGGTGCTCATAGTTGCTGGATACCGCTTGCCAACGCCGGTACAGCTCGATTTTCTTACCGGTTTTTCTGCTCACTAGCAGAGGGACATATTGATCCTTGGCCAGAATTTGTTTTAACGATTGGCTAAAGTAATACCAAAACAAAAAATCACTACCGATACGGCTATTGCCGACCTGATAACAACACAAAAAATGGATGTTGTTAATCGCTTTTAGAGGCGCTGGCAAGGGATAAGCGTAGACCTGCCAACTTTGTAACGTCACTTCCCCGTCAAGTTCAACATGCTGAAGCTCGGGTGATGGCAGTGGTTTACCCGCAAAGGTCGGCATCAGTAGCGATAGGTGCAAACCCTGCCCCGCACTCTGGGGATTGATCGCCAACTCATCTTTTAAAAACGCTAAACACGGCTTTTCTGCTAAGTGCTGTGGATGGAGCAGCGGGTTTTTTGTGCTATTGCGGACATCGTCGCTTTCTATCCACAGATAAAAACCACCCGTTTGAATGAAGTCTTGGGTGTTTTCTGGAATCCAGGTGCCGTGTATTACGTTCATATAGGCTGCTAATAAACAAAGGGTTCTAACGTTTCATAGAGATTTGATGAATACCTTATCCAACAAGACTTTCAGCTTGTTTTCAACTTCTCAAAAATAATCCCGTTCTGACGGTGTCATTTTTAGGGGATTTAAACTGGCAGGCTTTTTCGAACCAAGAATAAAGAGTTTGTGTTAAATATAGGCCGACGTAGGGGCACATAGAGTAACGAAAACTCAGGCTATAAGCCAATGGTATCATTAGTTTGCCTGTGTTCCCTATATTTGCGGTCGCTTATAAAGCAAGTGAAACTTCATAAACTTTGGTTTATTGGCTCCTAATTGGGTGATCTAAGCCAGAACCCCAGTTTTTTTAACGCCTTATAAAAATCGGCCTGTTATACATCGTGGTATGTTATTCTCAGTGTAATCTGAAAAATTTAAGTGCATGATTTATCATGACTTACACCAAAAAGCTTAAAGATCATTCCGTCAAGGAACGCGAAGTATGGCGCATGTTTGATCGGGTGCCTTTTGAACGGCAAATAGCCGCCGATAACCAAAGCAGCGAACAGGTTTTAAATCTCCTTGATTACCCGGCGTATTTTGATCTGGTCAAATTACCGTTACCCGATAACCGCGCCGGAACTTTAAATGGCTTGGAAGCCGATGGTTTAATCGTTAAAAGCGATAGCGGCCTGTGGCATATTTCCAATTTAGGCGCGGTTTTGTTTGCCCGTAAATTAGAGGCTTTTGCCCATCTGGCCCGCAAGGCCGTCAGGGTGGTGCTATATCGTGGTAATAGCAGGGTGGAAACCATCCGTGAAATACCCGGCACTAAAGGTTATGCGACAGGATTTGAAGGCTTAATTGGCTTCATTAATAACCTGCTGCCAGAAAACGAGGTAATTGGTCAGGCACTACGCAAGTCCGTGCCGATGTTTCCAGAGCTTGCGATTCGCGAGCTGGTGGCCAATGCCCTTATCCATCAGGATTTTGCCTTAACGGGCACGGGCCCGATGATTGAGATATTTAATGATCGTATGGAAATCACGAATCCCGGTATTCCTCTGGTGGACACGCAACGTTTTCTCGACAGTCCTCCCCGCAGCCGCAATGAAGCATTGGCTTCATTTCTGCGTCGTATCGGTATTTGCGAAGAGCGCGGCAGTGGTATCGATAAGGTGGTATTCCAAACGGAGTTTTACCAGTTGCCGGCCCCTGCGTTCGAAGTAACGCCGGAACATACCAGGGCAATATTATTCGGACATAAGGATTTTAAGGACATGGATAAGGAAGACCACATCCGTGCTTGTTATTTGCACTGCTGCCTTAAGTATGTAAATCGTGAGCCGATGAATAACACGTCATTCAGAGACCGTTTAGCGGTTGATGTGAAAAACAGCGCAATGGTCAGCCGGATTATCAAGCAGGCTACCGATGTCGGTGTCATTAGGCCTTATGATGCGGATGCCGGAACTAAAGCGCTGCGCTATGTTCCGTTCTGGGCTTAAGCATTTGCTTGACTGCGATAGGGCAAGTATCCGGCGATTATCGGTAACTGCATGATGAATATAATAAAATTAAAATGTATTTGCTTGACTGATGCTTGATCGCACGCGTTGACCCGGCTTTGTTGGATAAATCGGAAATTTGGTAAAATTAGCTTTTCAGAGCCAACCACTCAAAACGATGCCATACACGTATCACGGGAAAATCCGCGATAAAATCGACAACCCTCGCTATAAAGCTTGCAAACGGATGCACAACTGATCGTTGCACCGCATAAGACCGCCGTCTGTTCACCCGGTACTGGTAGCGGGTGATGCCAGTGGTGGTCTTGGCTTGGGCGAGTTGGCCTTCCGCGTCCTAGGTGTAGGTGGTGCCGCCGTCCTGTATCAGGTTGCCGCCCGCGTCATGGCGGTAGTTGTGTGGGGGCTTGCCTTTGGTTTTGCTGGCCGCCAGTTGGTTGCTGGTGGCGGCGATGCGGTGGTCGGTGACGGTACCGCCGTTTTGCTGGCGGGTGCGGTTGCCGTTGGCGTCGTATTGCTGGTTTTGTTGGCCGGTGGCGCTGTGTTCGCTGCGCAGGCGGCCCAGTTCGTCGCAGCTGAAGCTACGGTCGCGGGTCGGGGTTTTGTTGTGGCTGTAGGCGCTGACGTGGCTGTCGGCATCGTGGTGGTGTCCGATGATAAAACGGCAACGTCAAAACCACAAATCAATGCCACAATCAGTGTCCGAATAGGAATTGCCAGTGGGATTATCCGAAGCTATCACAGAGTTCTAGCATTGAAATGTTGGGCACGAGAAGCATGTGCTCACCGGGCTTTCAAAAGAGATTTTTCCTTAGAACTTACCAGACTTACGAGCCTTCATGGCCTTATACCCGAAAATAATGCCTGTTATTGCTCCCGTTAGTATTAGGACATCTCGTATTCCTAGCGCGGCAAAATACCCCACCCTTGTTCATTAATTATGGCTTCTCGTATAGACATTTCGTACCAATAAAATGAAACGTCATCAGCAATGAACAATATCAGAATTGACGACAATAAAATGCCGAGCCACCAACGAAACCGAGCCATAAAAAACAATCCAGCGCCAATAAAAATGCCGGATATTAAGACTGTCTGGATAGACGGTGACTTATCTGACACTTCAGCAAAAGAGGCCGACGGAACCCAACCGCTGGCGGCAATGGCTATACACCCTATCTTTTGTCTAATTTTCATTTTACGAATACAAGTAATTTGCCATCTGGATCACCCAAAATGTCATTCAGTGCGTAGGATGTGGTGAGCGCAGTGAACCGCATCAATCGCGTAACACGAACGATGCGCTTCGTACCTCAGCATATCCTATGCGTAGCCCATCTTACGGACTTTCAAGGCTATTGCCAGAGGAATGGTAGGTTTAGTCAGGACTTCTCCATATAAACAATTACTTATAATACTTCACGTCGCATTGTGTACGAATCCTTACGCCTAGATTACATTCATACCCCTCAGGGGGGAAGCCAACTTATTTCTGGATCATTGGTTATCCACCGAGTATTTTGATTATATCTTTAGAGGCCGATGTGTTTTTTGAGTATTCAAGTACAGTCCTATCCCAATCATTTTTAATTTTAGGATTTGCACCTGACTTCAGCAAAAAGCTAACGACATCTACATTTTCTCCTATTACCGCATTAAATAAAGGTGTAGCGCCGTGATCGCCTTTAGCATTTATATTAGCACCAGCGGCAATTAGTTGCTTTACTGGTTCTAATTCACCCCAGCTGCAAATCGTATGCAACGGAGTATCGCCTAGATGATTTCGATCATTTAAGCTTTTGATTTTAATACCGTACCAGCCGCCAGTACTTTCACAGCGACGGAGCGTTTCCTGTAGAATTCCATTATCAACATTTTTCATTATTCGCACCCCTCTTCGCAAAATGCCGCAATCCTGCTTGCAGCGTTCGCCATACGTTGCTTCACTTGCACTAATTGACCGACATGTTTTTCTTTTGTTGAAGCATTTCCCCAACGGTCTTCCCATTCTTTACGTTTATCATAACACGACTTAGCTTGCCTATATTCCCATTTAGCAAGTTCACACAGACTTAATCTAGGAGGTGGCGGGCGGTCACAAGTACGATGATAATTAACATTATCAACATCTTTTTGCATTTCATCCCAATTAATACCTTTTGATTGAAATGAATCAACCATCATAGCTCCGCCAAGAACTATAGTTATAGCATCTACGATAGTTTGACCGATAGGTATTACCAAAGGTAGAGCAAACAATCCCAACGGATCCACCCAATCAACCGGATCTCCGCCCACATACCCATAAGTATTCAACCCGCCCGCCAGGCCAATACGGTCACTTTGGATGTAGCGGCCCAAGCGTGGGCTGTAGTAACGGGTCATATTGTAGTGCAAGCCTGTCTCGGCATCAAAGTATTGGCCGGGGAAGCGCAGGTTGTAGGTAAAGCGTTTGCCGTCGTGGTCGGGGTCTTCTTGGGGGCTACCGTTGCCGAAAGCGTCGCTGTTGTCCCAACGCCAGACGGTGCGGTTGGCGGTGTCGAGGATGGCGCGCGGGGTGTTGAGGTGGTCGGCGTGGATGTGGTAGTGCCGGAAGCGCGGCACCGGTCTTGGGTTTGGGGCTTGGGTGTTGGTTTTGCCGTCCGGCAGGATGACGGCTACGGGCAGGTCATCCAGCCAGACGGTTTCTTGGCGCGGGGTGCCGGTGTTGTCGTATTCGCCGAGCAGGTGGCCAAGCTGGTCGTATAGGTAGCGGTGCGGGCTGTTGGGCTGTTGTCCGCCCGCCTTGATGACGCGCTCGCCCAGGCCGTTGTATTGGTAGCGGGTGGTGCCAGTGGCGGTCTTGGCTTGGGCGAGTTGGCCTTCCGCGTCATACCTGTAGGTGCTGTCGCCGTCCTGTACTAGGTTGCCACCCGCGTCATGGCGGTAGTTGTGTGGGGGGCTGCCCTTGGTTTTGCTGGCCGCCAGTTGGTTGCTGGTGGCGGCGATGCGGTGGTCGGTGATGGTGCCGCCGTTTTGCTGGCGGGTGCGGTTGCCGTTGGCGTCGTATTGTTGGCTTTTCTGGCCGGTGGCGCTGTGTTCGCTGCGCAGGCGCCCCAGTTCGTCGTAGCTGAAGCTACGGTCGCGGGTCGGGGTTTTGTTTTGGGTGTAGGCGCTGACGTGGCTGTCGGCATCGTTGTTTAGGCGGCGCTGGCTTTCGCCCAGCGGGTGGCCGGTCAGGCGGCCGTCGGGGCCGTGGTCGCGGCGGTAGGGGTGGCCGTTGCCCCAGATCCAGGCTTGCGGTTGCCCGTCCGGGGTATAGCGGATTGCGCTGAGCAGGGGCTGGCCGTTGGCGGTGATGCCGTCGATGCGGCCCTGGGCATCGTGGCTGTAGCGCAGGGTCAGGCCGGACGGGTAGTTTAGGCTGTCCAGCTGGCCGTATAGGTTGTAGGCCCAGTTGAGGGTGTGGCGGTGGCGGCTGTTGCCGTGCCGGCTGGTTTGGGTTTTGCTGAGCAGGCGCCCTTGCGGGTCGTAACTGTAGCTAGTGTTGCCGCTGGCATCGTCGATCTGGCCCAGTTGGCCCAAGCCGTTGGCGGTTTGGTCGTAGTGCCAGCTGGTGGTCCTGGCGATGCCGACGGCGGGGCTATGGGTTTGCCGGACGGGGCGGCCGAGGGCATCATAGCCGCTGGTGTGGGTGGTGCCCAGGGCATCGGTCACGGTAATCAGGTTGCCGGCTTCGTCGTAGCGGTAGTTGAGTGTGCCCCGGTCGGGCGAGGTTTCTTCGCGGCGGTCGCCATAGCCGTCGTATTCGTAGCCGGTGGTGTGGCCGTTGGGGTCGGTGACGGCGGTGGGGTTATCTGCACCGTCGTAGCGGATGTGGATGCTGCCGTTGGCGGGGTCTAGGCTGTCGGTCAGGCGTGCCAAGCTGTCGTAGCGGTAGTCATGGCGGTGCTGTAGCGGGCTGGTATAACTGGTCAGGTTGCCTTGGGCATCATAGCGGTAGTTGTGGGTCTGGCCGTCGGTGCCGACGCTCGCCGCCAAGCGCCCTAGGGCATCATAGTCGCGGCTCTGGCCGTGCACGGTTTGGCCATCGGCGCCATAGACGGTGTCTTGGCGGATGTTGCCAAGACCATCGATGTGGTAGACGTGCCGGTTGCCAGCGTTGTCGCTGATGCTGGTCAGGCGGTGGGCGGCATCATAGCCGTAGGTCAGGGTGCTGGCATCTGGCCGGGTGACGGTTGTCAGCAGGCCGATGGGGGCGTAGCCGTAGCGGGTGGTCTCAATACTGTCGCCTGCGGTGATGGCCAGGGTTTCTGGCCAGCCGCGCGGGGTATAGCTAATGTCGGTGGTAGTGCCGTTGGCCGCAGTAACCTGGGTTGGCCTGCCGTTGCCGTCGTAGCGGTTGATGGTGGTGGTCTGGTTGAGGGCGTTGGTGACGGTCGCCAAGTTGCCGCGGTTGCCCATGGCCGTGTCGTCGGCGGGGTAATAGGTGTAGCGGGTCAGGTCGGAAACGTCGTTGCGCGGGCCATCTGTGGTGAGCATTTGCCCCAGGCTGTTGTAGGTGTATGTCCAAGTGCGCGGTTTGCCTTGCGCGGTGGCGGCCAGCCCGGCGGCACCGGTCGGGTCGGTGGTGGTTTGTTCGCTGCGGGCCAGCAGGTTGCCGACTGGGTCGTAGGTGTAGTGGGTGAGCAAGCCAGGGGCGGCTTTGTGTCTGGGCAGGCGGTAGGTGTCATGCCAGCGGGTGCTGATTTTTCGCGCCGGTGCGGCCAACTCGGTTGCCGCCAGGCTGACCGCGCAATCGGCTGCGCCGGGCAGGCCTTCGATCCGGGCGGTTTCCAGGTTCCTGGCCAGGTCATAGGCGTAACAGGTTTTGTGGCCATTGAAGTTGGTGCGGGACACGACATTGCCGTTGGCATCGTAGCCGGTGTTACTGGCCGCCGCAGCGCAGCCGGATCCGCCGGGCTGGTTGGTGCCGGTGGGTTTGGGTATGCCCAGGATGGTGGTGAAGTTCAGGGTGCGCACCGTGCCCAAGGGGTCGGTCACTTGGGTGCTGTTGCCGTCCGGGGCGTAGCTTAAGGTATAGTTGGCACCGCCGGTATGTTCGCTGCTGACTGCCCGGCCCTGGGCATCATAGCGGTAGGTGGCATAGCGCACCCCGTCCTCGCCGATGATGCCGGTCAGGGCGTTCGTTTGGGGGATGCCGGCGGTGTTGGCGAGTTCGCCGGGGCTGTTGCCGTAGACATAGGTCTTTTGGGGGTTGTCGGTCTGGTCGTCGGGCGTGTTGTCCGGATAGGTGACGGTGCGGAGGTTGTTGTTGGCATCGTAGCCGTAGCGGGTGGTGTGGCCGACCGGGTCGGTCATGGTGGCGATATGCAGGCCGTAGTCGTAGGTGAGGTTGATGCTTTTACCGTAGTGGTCGGTGACTTTTATCAGTAATCCGGCAATGCGGGCGATGGCTTTGGGGGTGGGCAACGGGCAGGCGGTGCCGGGGTCGGTGCAACTGTAACTTAGGGTCAGCGTCAGGCCAGCGCGGTCGGTCAGGCGGGTCAGGTTGCCGTCGGCATCGTAGGTTTCCACGCTGTCGCCAGCGGTGGTGTATTGCCAGCCTGTCGGGTGGTCTGCGCTGCCGGTGATTTCCTCTAGCCGGTCAAGGACATCGGCATCGCTGCCCCAAGCCCCCGTAGTTTGCTTGTAAAAAAGGTATTCTTTGCCATCAGGGCGGCGGACAAGCACCGATGTGCCCGACGGATGGGCGGTGACCGTCCCCTTGTAGGTATGCAGCCAACCCGAGCCCATGTGGGTGTCGTTGGCGGGGGTGCTGGCGTTGTAATACCGCCCAAATGCCAGACCGGAAGCCCCGCCCACCAGATCCACCTCGTGTTGCCATTTGTTGCCCGTGGCGGCATTGACGGGGTTGCCAATATCGATGCCACAGCTGCTACTGCCGCCGTTGCTTTTGTTTTGGGGCGGCAAGCCGCAAAGGCCGGTGTCGCGGTTCGGTAGCTGGCCGGTGGGGCATTGTCGATAGCGGAATGCGCCAGCATAGTGAGCGGGGCAGTTAAAACTGATGGTGTGAGGGCAAGTTGCCGAAAAGAAAGTGCTGGGCCTTAAAACCCGTTTTGTGTGTTTGCAAAAGGATGGTGTTGAGGGAAAAATGACTTTGCACACGTTTCCTATCGAGATATCGAAGCGCACAACGAAATATTAAGGGAATATATGGTTCCGGGGTCGCCCAAAAACAAGGCTAATCGGATCATAGATGGTTAGGTTTCTAAGAATGCCGTATATAATCACGCCAAAGTACAAACACAAAACCAAGGACACATGAATAAAACCCCAGACACCTTGCCCATTGTTTCCTTTGATGAGGTCAAACGCGAGCCGTTACATCTACTGATTCAAATACACTCACCTCAAAAACAATAGGTGATAGTGAACGGGGAATTATTGGGCTTGTGTCACTTGGTATCATGGCAAGGTGTACCAGACACCGCGCCCCGCTCCATGTTGCGCCAGTAAATTCAGAGCCACCAATTTTTTTAAATGCGCCTTAATGGTGTTTCTGTTTGCATTCTGTGTGGTAACGACATCAGAGATAGAGACGCGACCATGCGCCCCGGCAATCTCAAGAATAGCCAGGGAAAGTTCCGGTAACTTGGAAAGCATCAGTTTTTCGTGCATCACTTTCTTTTCAAGTCGTTCGACTTGCGAACTCAGGGAACGCAGAAAAAACAGTATCCAAGGATGCCAATTGGGTGCTTTTGTACGAATAGTCCCTTGGGTTTGTCGTAAAGCAAGATAATAACCCTGTTTATTTTCCTCTATGATCGACTCAAGCGAGCTGTAGGGAACATACGCATACCCTGCCTGTAAGAGTAAAAGCGTTGTTAGTACCCGTGAAATACGCCCGTTCCCATCCTGAAATGGGTGTATTTCAAGAAACACCACCGCAAATATCGCAATCGATAGAAGCGGATGCAAAAGTTGCTCTTTTTTTGTTTGGTTGTACCAATCGACCAATTCCGTCATTAGCCGTGGCGTGTCAAAGGTTGAAGCGGTCTCAAATATGACCGCCACCTGTTGCCCGTTTTCATCAAACGCCCCAACATGATTCGCTTGTGTTTTGTAATTGCCCCGATGGTATTCATCCTTGGTGCTGTAGATCAGCAGGTCACGATGAAGCTGTTTGATATGATTTTCCGTGAAAGGTATATGCGACCATGCACTGAAAACCAACTCCATCACCTCCGCATAACCGGCGACCTCCTGTTCATCCCGCGTCGAAAACTGCTTGATTTCCAGCCGGTCGAGAAGCGTCTCAATTTCTTTGTTGGAGAGTTTATTGCCCTCAATCCGGTTGGATGAACCGATGCTTTCAATGGTGGCTACCCGGCGAAGCGAAAGAAGCCTCTCCGGCGCAAGCGTCCCGAGAGCCTTCCAGGCTCCTTTGAACTCATCAATTCGCGTGATGAGCGCCAGAATATCGTGGGTAATGGTATCTATAGTAAACATACCCGCAAATATACCCAATAATATCCAATTCGCAAAAGTATTTTTAGAAATTTCTACTGCCAAGAATGAAATAACAGGGGAGTTACTTTTTCATAATTTTTGTAAGCTCATTTTAAGGTGTTTTTCCATTTATGTTGCTATCCAACGTAAAAAAACTGGCAATACCTATAAAATGCATGAATATTGCGATACAATTAATAGTATTAAAATACAATATGTTACGAGCAATACCGAGGGCGATTTTAAAATCAATATTTTGCCCGCAAGCCGCGAATACCGTGGGTTTCAAGAGGTGTATGGAACAAACCGTTCTTTTGGTTATAGAACCCCAATTACGCCAAGATCAAGGCCGGCATGTCGTATAAGGAAGTCTCTGGCATCCTTGGCAATCCAACGAGCTGCGATGATGCCGTAGGCTTCAAATCCTGTAATTGGGGTGACGCCAAGCGCTATGTTACCGTCCGTTTCGCAGGTGATGCCGTAATTCTGCACTCGGCAGAGAACATCCGCTGAATCGGTACCGTAAATCCTCGATACACGATCGCCTAACACGGACACGCCGACCTGCTAAAGATCAACGAAGCCGCGTCGCTTCCTGTGCGTAAAGCCCATTAACTGAATTCATTGGAGAGAAAACAACTCATGCGGATACACTCGATACTCGGAAGCGCTGCTCTCATGGTCTGCGCACTTGCCCAGGCCAGCCCTCAACAAGCAGCGGCGGAGCCCCCGCCGGTCGATCGAACGGTGCTGCCGATCCCCGCCGCGCCGTTCAATGGCACGATGGGGCTCCGACCCAAGGAATCCATGCCCTCATTCCCGAGCAAAGTCGCCGCCCCGGCGGGTGCTCCGAACGTGGTGCTGGTCTTGATGGACGACGTGGGATTCGGTGCGACGAGCACTTTCGGTGGCCCGATTCCCACCCCGACGATCCAGAAACTGGCCGACAACGGGCTGAGCTACAGCCGATTCCACACCACCGCGGTATGCAGCCCGACGCGCGCAGCCCTGATCACCGGGCGTAATCACCATTCGGCGCACACCGGCGCCGTGACCGAGATGGCGACGGGATTTCCCGGCTACGACACCCTGCTGGGCAAGGACATGGCCACCATTGGCGCCATACTGACCCTCAATGGTTACAACACCGCTTGGTTTGGCAAGAATCACAACGTGGCAGACTGGGAGTCCAGCCAGGCGGGTCCGTTTGACCGCTGGCCGACCGGGCTCGGTTTCGAGAAGTTCTACGGCTTCATCGGCGGCGTCGCCAACAACTGGCGGCCGGCCCTGTTCGACGGCACCACCCCGATCGAGCCCTATCTCGGCAAGCCCGACTACAACCTGGATTTTGACCTCGCCGACCAGGCAATCAGCTGGATCCAGATGCAGAAGACGGTCGCGCCCGACAAACCGTTCTTTGTCTACTATGCCACCGCCGCCGGGCATGCGCCGCAGCAAGCCACCCCCGAATGGATCGCCAAGTTCAAGGGCCATTTTGACCAGGGCTGGGACAAGGTGCGCGAGGAGACCTTTGCTCGTCAGAAAAAGATGGGTGTCATCCCGACCTACGCCAAGCTGACGCCCCGGCCAAAAGAAATGCCGAGTTGGGATTCTCGTAGCGCGCAGGAGAAGAAAATTTATGCTGCCGAGATGGAGCTGGCTGCCGCGCATGTGGCGCAGGCCGATTACAACCTTGGTCGGGTGCTGAAGGGCATCGACGACATGGGCCAGGCCGACAACACGCTGGTGATCTTCATCATTGGTGACAATGGCGGCAGCGGGGAAGGCTCATTGCAGGGCGTGTTCAACGACCTGAACATCGTCAGTCAAAGCCAGGAGACCCTTGACTATCTCGAGAGCCGTATGCCCGATTTCGGGACCTGGAAGTCATCGAACCTGTATGCGGTGCCGTGGGGCTGGGCGATGAACACGCCGTTCCAGTGGACCAAGCAGGTGGCCAGCCATTTTGGCGGCACGCGCAACGGCATGGTCGTGTCCTGGCCGAAGGGCATCAAGGCCCACGGAGAACTCCGCACACAGTTCCACCACGTCATCGACATCGTGCCGACGATTCTGGAAGCCGCGCAGCTGCCCCAGCCGGCGGTGGTGAGCGGCGTGACCCAGCAACCGATCGAAGGCATCAGCATGGTCTACACCTTCGACGACGCCAAGGCCCCGGATCGCAAGAAGACCCAGTATTTTGAAATCTTCGGCAATTCAGGGCTCTATCACGACGGCTGGTTTGCGTCGACGACGCCGACACGGCTGCCGTGGAGCGGGGTCGGGAACGACATGGACGTGCTGACCACGAAATGGGAGCTCTACAACATCGACAAGGACTTCTCCCAGGCCGATGACCTGGCCCAGCAGATGCCCGACAAGCTGCGCGAGATGCAGGTGCGGTTCTATGCCGAGGCGGCCAAGTACAACGCCCTGCCGATCCAGACTTCCGCGGCTGAGCGGTTCGGCGAAGGTATCCGGCCCAGCCTGACCGGGGACCGTAAGTCGTTCACCTACAGGGCCGGCATGAAGCGGATTCCGGAAGGCGCCTCGCCCAACATCAAGAACCGCTCGTGGAAGCTTACGGCTGATGTAGACCTCAAGGGCGGCGAGTCCGGGGTCATCGCCACGCAGGGCGGACTGTTTGGCGGTTGGGCGCTGTACTTCGAGCAGGGTAAGCCGGTGTTCAGCTACACGTTCGCGGATGGTTCAAATTACCGGATTGCAAGCAAGGACGCGGTGCCGGCCGGGAAGCATACTGTCTTTATGGATTTCGCCTATGACGGTGGTGGCATGGGCAAACCCGGTACTGCCACGGTGCGCGTGGATAAAGCCGAGGTCGCCAAGGGCCGCGTTGAAAAGACGACGCCGTTCCGATTCTCGACCGAGGAAACCTTGGACTTCGGCGAGGACACCGGCACGCCGGTGGACATGTCCTACGACGTGCCGTCCCGCTTCACGGGCAATCTCGGCAAGATCGTCATCAACCTGAAGTAGGGTGAATTTAAACAAACGACACTAAAGTCCCATAGGATTTTGAGCGGTGGCAAGGCGTAAACTTCTATTGACTGAGTTGGCCAGCTTACGGCAGGTAGGGAATCAATCCAAGTCGACAGGCTTCTTCTTGGATATCACGCGGCATATGCCGGGCATCAACGATTAGACCGTTCACCTGAATTAGCCAAGCCACTGGATTGTCTGCCATTCGGTGGCCACCTCCTTTTTGGAAAACGAGGTGTACCCGTTTATAGAACTAATTGACGACAGGGAATTCCTGGAAGAACACCTTGTTTACCTGAAAGCCATTTTAAACAATAACGGCGAATCGACCTTCGGTAAATTGCCGACTATGGGTGACATCAGGCGAATGCTGTCGGGTTGGCGAAAATCAAATCGGGCAATCTATCAAAATCCTTGGGTCACGTTCATTCGGGAAACCCTCACGGTTTGGCGGTGGCTTAAAAAGTCCGGGCTTAAAGCCAGCGGATGCCACCTATCGCCATGTGACAGTCAGGGTGATGTGTCTCTGGATTATGGTCATATCATTGGCTTTGGCTTCGATTGGGAAGAAAGCGTGGTAGAAGATATTCTTGATGATATGGCCCAAGTGGGGGAAAACCCAGAAGGCATTATTCGATTAAATACCCTTGTGTTTTCGGAAGTTGGTGAGAGACTTTGTTTACTGGCGAAGTCGAGAGGTTTGATTCGGGTTGAGCTGATAACGTTCTTGTGGCCCTTCAACTACAGCAGGGGAAAGCTCTTGCCGCAGTTGATCGAAGTCGATGGTTTTTTTCAGGGTTCCATCAGCCTCGCGGGTTTCAGTCACGCAGTTGGGGAACAGTTCGGCCAGTTTCACAATGTTTTCTTGCGTAAAATCGGGGCTGTGCAGCTTGAGTTTTGTCATGTTTTTTAGGGTTTTTAGGTTTTTAGTGTGTGATTTACTGCACTAACGTACTTTAATATAAACTACTTTGCGTTAGCTAGGCTTTACACAAACTACTTTACGTTAAGTGGGCGTTACACAAAATGGGTTAGTTAGAATACCTTCCTACCTTCCGCGATGTTCAGTAACTTACTCAGCATGTATATACTTGGACTACGTCCAGAACCCGCACGAAAAATTTGAATCAATTGTTGATCAACTAATTTTTTTAATAAGCCATTGGCGGTAACGCGGTTGTCAATGCCAGAAAATGTTGCAAAATCGGTCGAGTTAATCAAGGGTCTTTTAAAGAAAGCATCTAACGCAGGTACGGCAAATTGAGAACGCGTTGCATCAATAAATTGTGGCTTTAATTGATTATAAAGCGCCAGAATATGCTGTGCCTTTTCAAGGTTGGTGTCTGCTTGCGTAATCACGGCTTGGGTAAAAAACTCGATCCAGCCTTGCCAATCGCCAGTTTGAGTGATTAATAGAAGTTGATCGTAATACCTTTCACGATGCGCTTCTAAATACTCCGATAAATAAAACATGGGGCGCGATAGTAAGCCGCGTTGGAACAACAATAGCGGAATCAACATGCGCCCGATACGTCCATTGCCGTCTTTGAAAGGATGTAGTATTTCAAATTGCGCATGAACCACGGTAATTTGTAATACGGGGTCTTCTTCGGTGTTTGAAAAGTATTGTTCCCATGCTTCTAACGCTTGTGGCAACACGATGGGGTTGGGCGGTATAAAACGGGCGTTTTCCATCGTGCAGCCTGGGCGACCTATCCAGTTTTGATCAATTCTAAATTGCCCCGGTGTTTTATCTCTGCCCCGTACACCTTGCAGGAGTCGCTGGTGAATTTCTTTAATCACCGATAGCGATAATCGCCGGTGCTCCAGGGTTTGTTCAGCTAAAAACAAGGCATCGCGATAATTACGTACTTCTTCTAGGTCTTGATAGCGCTCTGGTGGCGTCTCAATGCCTGCATCTTGTTGTATCACTTCTTCTAGCGTGGCTTGGGTGCCTTCTATCCGTGACGATAACACCGCCTCGTTAGTGGTAATCGGTGACAATAAAACCGCTGGATTAGGCAATGAGCGCAATAATCCATCATAACGACCTAAAGCAGCATTGGCACGGCTGATCATGGGCATGAGTTTTTGCCAATCGAGTTGAGTAATCGGCAGTGATGGTGGTACGGTAGGCAATTGGTTCATATATATTCCTTATGCTAGCTCACATGAGCTGAAGCTTTCTTGCGCCCTACGAAATCAGGCTGTCCTGGTAACCGGTACGGTCATTGGGTAGCACGTCTTCTAGCTTATCGGTATCATTCCAAATTTGATCGAAGAGATTCAGGTAGATTGATGTTGTCGATTATTTCCATGCTTTTATTAGCTAATCCGTACGCGATTAAAAACGGTTAGGCCATTTTCGTGACGTATGAAAAACAGCCAAAATCTGTATTTGTTGGTCTTTTACACGATAAGAAAGGTGTAGTGGGTGCCTGTCAACACGAGTTCGCGCGTCCCTTCAACTCTGCCGACACGACCTAATTGCGGCTCATTTACCAACACATAGACGCGCGCTTTAATCTCAGCCAACAACGAACGGGGTGCTCTGGGGTTAGCTTCGGCAATGAATTCAAAGATGTCACGTAAATCTTGCCTGGCAGGTTCAGTCCAAACAATCTTCACGCGTGAACTGTCGCTTTGCGCTCAATCAAGTCTTCCATTTCGCGCATAACATCATCATGCGCAATCAATTCGCCACGGTCGGCGGCGGCTAACCCTTGGGTAATTTTCTCAACTTGCCAAGCGTGAGTTTCCAGGTATTTCTTGATGGCTTGGTTAACTAAATAATTACGGGATCTATCTAGTGATACGGCTAGGTCGTCTAGCTTATGCACGATGGTTGTTTCAGCTCTAATAGTAAATGCTTCAGTTGCCATCATTGCTACTCCGGTTTATTGTGGTGCATCTGTAATCATAGCTTATACGTTGTATAGAGGCTATCTGCTTTTCCTTAATTATTAAAATCACTAAATGGATTGCTCAATTTAACGGCTCTTTTTAGGCTAACTTGTTTGGCCGGAACACTAAAAGAATACCCCCACACCAGTTTCTCTTGATTTAAGACATCGACGAATTCCAAAATTGACCAAAGTTTAGTCAAATTGATTGAAAGCTTTTATTTACAATCATTTAAAAAGCTATTCGTCCCGATTTAGACAGGGTTATCCACAGATTATGTGGATAACTTTTGTCAAATGGCTTTACTGCAAATTAAAAGACCAATCGCCATGGATGCCGGTACGGCAAGGCTAAAATCCTCAACAGCCAAGCGGTACCTTACCCGACGGTCACAGTCCATCAAAGAGATCCATCTGCTGGTAGTTAAACAGGGCGGCCGTGTGTAGGGAGGATAGCGTTACCCCCAACAGGCGCACCTTTTTTGTACCAACCCCAGTGTCTTCCAACAAAGCGGCAAAGATGGCTTCAATCCCCGCATTATTGGTTATCGGCCTGGGTATGGGCGGTCATTTGTTTGCTTGCCAGCCTAGCCAAGGCTTTGTCAAATAATAGGCAGAGTTGGTGGAGTATGGTTTCACGCCCCCCAATATCTTCCTGGAAGGTCATTTCTACGCCGACTGATTTACTGGGGCGGTAATTGTTGACGGCGCGGTTGTCGATGCCTTGGGCAATGTTGAAATAATACTGGGCGGACTTACCAAAGTGCTGGGCCAACAATGGCAGCGGCCATTTTTTCAGGTCACTACCAGTCCTGATGCCCAATGCGTGCATCTTTTTTTCTGTGGCTTTGCCGATGCCGTGAAATTTTCCTATTGCCAGTTGTTCTATGAACCCCGGTCCCTGTTGGGGTGTGATAAGGTACAAGCCATCCGGCTTATTGATGTCCGAAGCAATTTTCGCCAGGAATTTGTTATAGGAAATACCCGCAGAGGCGATGAGCCCCGTTTGTCGCCAAACGCTTTGCTTAATTTCCTTGGCCATTAAGGTTGCGGAACCATGGCAACGGGCAACCCCCGTGACATCCAGATAGGCCTCGTCCAGTGACAGGGGTTCAACCAGTTCCGTATATCCGGAAAAAATGCGGCGGATAGCCATCGACGCGTCCTTGTAAACCTCAAAACGGGGCTTGACAAAAATGGCCTGTGGGCAGAGGCGATAAGCTTGGGAGGCCGGCATTGCCGAATGGATGCCAAATTTCCTGGCTTCATAACTACAGGTCGCCACCACGCCCCGCGAATCCGGCCTACCGCCCACAACTAGGGGCTTATTGCGGTATTGCGGGTTGTCGCGCTGCTCGACAGCCGCATAAAAAGCATCCATATCGATATGGATAATTTTACGCTGGGGCAGGTTGCTAGCCATAGGTTTCCATCAAAAGGTTTAAAAAACACCAAGAACCGGTAGCCATGCGGCTTTGTTGAATAGACATCTTTCCTAAATACAGCCATAGCGCAAGTTAACAAGAGCAGCCACTAAACGCCATGTCAGGGAATAATGCTTGTGCTTGCCCCGATAAACCTCTTTGACAATCCTAAAGATTTTGCATCGGCGATTAACATGTTCAATAAAAATACGCTGTTTTGAAAGCGATTTATTATGGGCTTTGTCCTCTGCCGAAAGACGTTGGTCTAATAAATAAAAAAGGGATAAAGTGCCCCATTTTCAGGCAATACCTAAGTTTAACAGGCACACGCATACCTAAGCGGGTCATCCATTTGAGCGCAAGGGCATTTGCCCAAAAAACCGCCTGTAACGTTTTTACCAAATGTCCGATTTATTCAACAAAGCCGGGCTGGACGTTTACCCAGAAAACGGCTACGGAATTGATTTTTCATGGCGGCTTAGCTCTCAGCGAACAGGCGTGGAAACAGCAGTTCGACAGCATCGCTAGGAAACCGCAGCGAAACCTGGCCTTTGGGTGTCTCTGAACCCAAAATGCCTTGTTCAATCAGACTGGCGAGTACCACGCGGGCGCTCCGCTCCTTCAGGCCAGTGATACGCTCCGCTTCGCCACGGGGCATCTCGCCCTGGAGCAAGACACGCTCCAGGATATGAAAGGCTTGCGGTTTTAAGGACTGGCGTTCGACATAATGCTTCAGACGACCCGCGAGATGATCGAATTCAAACAGCTGGGCCATGAAGCTTACCTGATCGAGACAAACTTCCAAGAACCAGGTGATAAACGCCATCAGCGCCTTCTGGGACAAATTGCCGCGACCGTCCAAATCGCCTTGTCTTGGCATATCGGCATAATCCATCATTTGTTTGTATTCTTGTCGGCTCGTGAGGCCTCGGGCAAGGCCGCGTGAGACCGACCAAAGCCCTGAGGCGCCAATGCCAGCGGACAGGCCCATGGCGTGGCTCATCAAGCGGCTAACGCGGCCATTGCCATCAGGAAAAGGGTGGATGTAGTTCAGGCGATGATGGGCTGTTGCCATGGCAAGGATTCGTCCACCTTTTCCCATAGGTTCCAGACGGTAGCGTTGCTCGAAATACCGCATGAAGGCTTCCACCCGATCGCTGCTTGGCGGAATATGCCGCCCCACAGCGACATCATGGTGAGGTTCGGATCGGAATGCACCCGGTTCCATACGAAAGCGGCGACCAGCCCCCTCGATCAAGAGCATGGCCTCCGGTACCTCGTCATAGAAAGCGCAGTGCAACTCGTGCAGGAAATCCACCGAGGCAGGTTCTGGCAGTGATCCTTGCGCATAACGGTGGTCGATCATCCGCTGGACGTAAATATGCGCCCGCGCTTCGACCTGAAGATTGCGGCGGGGTTCTTCGCCGTCCAGATCGTTCGCCAACGCGCGTTCGATGTCGCGCGGCTTGGTATTGTGGCCCTCAATCAGGTTCGAGTAGTAACAGTTCATCACCCGAACGAGATCGGCGAGATTGGATGTAGTCTGAGGATGCAGACGATGACCGAGCCGTTCCGATGCAGCAGTCAGGCTAGCGATGAGATCGGTGAGTGCGACCGGAAGGGTTTCGAGCAAACAAGGCTCAATGCGCGAGGGGCTATCAAAGCGTTTCGTCATGCCGATCTTTACATTCTCTAATGGACTGTTAAATAAATGATTATCTCACATCCTGATAAGACTATTGCCGATCTTTCTGCCGATCACAAGTCTGTGCTTAACTTCCTGTTTTTTAGGCGTTTTGACGGCAACAGCACCGGGACGGTTGCCGATCGGCTTTGTTGAATACATAAAAAATGGATAAAGCGCCCAATTTTCCAGCAAAACCTAAGGTCAACAGGTACAAGCCTGCCTAAGTGGGTCATCCGGTTGAGCGCAAGGGCACTTGCCCAAACCACCTTTTTTTGGGCAGTTTACGCACTTTTTAGCACAGTTGGGGTCATTGCAAGGTGTCCCCAAGCCACTTTGTGAGCCACGCAGAGTTTATGCCAGCAAATAGATTCATGTTAAAGTTGTAAGACTTACAAACTTTTACACACACCTAAATACCATGCCAAAAATGATTAATACTGGTGTTAAGCTGGATGAAAGCTTACATAGCCGCCTTAAAGCCTTAAGTGCCGTCAAAGAACGTAGCCCCCATTGGCTCATGAAAGCCGCCATTGAAGACTATGTGACACGCGAAGAGGCTTACGAACAGGAAAAACGCGAAGACCAGGAACGCTGGCAACGCTATAAGCTATCAGGCCATGCGATTACCAATGATGCTGTTAATAACTGGCTGGAATCTTGGGGCAGTGACCACGAACTGCCATGTCCGAAGTAGTCTGGTTGCCCGAAGCCTTGCAAGATGCCCAACGGCTACACCTGTTTTTGCTGGATAAAAATAGGGCTGCCGCCGCCCGTGCGCCCGTGCGGGTAAGGTTTTACAGGACGGCGCAAAGCTGCTTGCTAATTTTCCAGAAGCGGGAGTCCCATGACTGATGGAACAAATCGCCGCGAGTTGTTTTTGCCTTTTGGCGCAAGTAGCTATGTGCTGCGTTACCTCATCGATGGGCAAACAGTGGTTATTGTTCGGGTATGGCATGGCCTAGAAAATCGTCAGGAACATTAAGACCAATAACTGATAAAGTGGATGTGCCAATAGGCAATCCACCCTTTCGCAGCCGTTTATTAAACTAAAGTTTCATTTGTGCTACAGGGGGGGGCTGTGGAAGAAGCTCCAAAAAATGTTCGTTCTGAGCTCTGATATTTAAATGTTTATAAGCACTGTTTCATGAAGCCACTATCTGTTAGTCAGGTTCCGCCAAAATGGATCGGACGGTTTCAAGGGTCATGATGAGGGTCATCGGCTGCAAAGGCGATTCCACGAAACCGCGAGACAGATAAAACTGTTTGGCCGGGTCAGAGAGAGCATGAACCAGTATGGCGAATACACCTGCATCACCGGAGACGTTGACCGCTCGTAGTAGCGCATCACGCAGTAGAGCCTGACCAATGCCCCGATTGTGGTAACGCTTATCAACGGCGAGTCGACCGAGCAGCAACACAGGCAACGGGTCTGGCATGTTACGCCGCATTGCTTTGGGCGCTGCCGCATGGCTAATCGCACCTGCCGATAAGCAATAGTAGCCAATAACATCCGTACCGGCACATACCACAAAGCAACGTGCAGCTCCAACAGCATGGTTTTTGAAAGCGCGCTTTTTGAGCCATTCGTTTAGGGAGACTTCACCGCTATCGAAATTTGCCAATGTTTGATTAGCCGTGATCGGGGCCGGCGGGGTAAGATCTAGCGAGGTCATTTATCCCAGGGTGCTTTCGTCTTGAGCAACCGGCGGAGCTTGTCATTTGGAGGTAGCGGGTTATCGAGCAGTGCTTGAAATTTAGCAAAAGTACCGTCATCGACTGTGAAAAAAGCCTGATCGAGCAGAACGTCTTCCGCTTCACGACAGGCGGCTTCAAGCATGAAATCAGACCGACTACGACCTAAACGATCTGCGGCTTGGTCAATAAGGTCACGCTGTTTTGTTTTAGCGCGTATGTTAATGGAAACGGAAAGCGTTTCTCTGGTTTGTGCATGGGGCATGGGAATACTCCTTCTTTGTATCCACGGTGAGAATACATTATTGTATATAACATTACAACACAATAACAAAGCATTGCCCGGTCCCTTTTCTCGCAGTCGTTCATGTTCATAAAGTTGTTCATCTCTTATTCATTATGAAACAATTACTTATAAAATCCTGTCTACATTATTATGCACAGAAAATTTGCACAATAATGTAGGCCCGATAAACATTTGCACAATAGTGTAGTCCAGGTGGACAAGTGACGGGGTGTTTCGCCGCCCGTCAAGCCGTGGACAGAGAGCCGCTGTCCTTTTGCCCCTTTATTATCGACAGCTTGGCCTATGAACATCCTGTCTTTAGCTAAAACCGGTCGCTTCCAGTCTGGAGCGTTTTGAAAAACTACAATTTTATGCAAAAAACGGGAACAATTTTATGCACATGAACGGCGGCCATTAAATGCAACACCGGCAAATATAACAAAAGTATAGATAATGGTAATTATCTATAGCGGAACCCATAAAAGCTGTAATTTATTAGTGCAAAACT
>JAPLRR010000041.1 GCA_026399075.1 Methylococcales bacterium | reverse complement strand
TTCTGGGTGGCGAGACATGGCGGTACCTTCGGTAAATAGATGTTGATGACTCTCATCAATTTACCTCAACGCACTGTCTCGTCATACTTTTTATTAAAAACCTACACGTGTAAGACCCTCTCCCTGAGGGAGAGGGTGTTTGATGTAGATTAATCAGCTTCGGACTCTATATCAACGCAACACACTGTCCAGCAAGGTGGCCGCCATGGCTTGCGGGCGTTCTAGCATGGCTTCCAACTGATATATCCGGGCCGCGCATATTTGTTCAGCGGGTGCCATCGGCGGTTGGGGAAACTGTTTTTTGTCCAGTTGCTTGGTGACGTCCTCTCCAAAGCGCTGGCTAATGGCTTCATCAATAACACGGTATTCGCGCGCCGCGTCATCAAACTCCGGTGCTGGTTCGTTGCTGGTCCTTTCGTGGTATCGGCTACCCGACTCGTAAACACCGACAACCGCTTGCTGGAAGGCGAGTGCATTGTCGGCACTAAAAGCTTGCACTGTGGCCTGCTGCTCCAAGCGTTGCGCGGCAATCGCGATATAACACAGGTTCGGGGTGTTGGCCTGTAGTTCCTTAAGCGCATCAACAGTCACTTGTCCCCACGCCACCCTGGCTTCTTGGTCAGAAAAACCCAGATGGTGGTTGGTCATCCAGGTAAGCAAAGGCCGCGCCTGCACAAATGCTTCCGGCAAGGTAGCTCCTTGGGTAAGCTGCCCTAGCAAAAAGTTATGCAACTGTTTATGGTCATCTGGCGTAACCCGTTTTAAGGTGGCATAAACCGGATGGGCATCCAATTCTGTTTGCAGCCGAAATTGTGGGTCTAGGTATATACGCACGGCATCTGTCCTGCTAGCACCCCAAGCAATTAAAGCCCAAATTAACAATGTCACCAAAAAATCCCGGATTAAATCGCTGTCATCCAAGGTCTGGCCGTAATTTTTTGCCCATACGATAAGCCCAGCCAATATCGCGCAAACGGGCAGAAATAAGAGGGAAAACACCAAGGCGATCATAGCTTGGCCCCAAACAGACCGACTTCCCAACCGCCATCACGCAAAAAACGGGTGGTTTTGACGCTTAAATAAACAATCGCCAGTAGATTGATTAACGGTAAAAAAGCCAAGACCATAAATAAGATTTTTTGGTTTTGGGTCTTGTTTAGGCCGGAGCAGATTTTTACCATTCCGACCAAAGAATACAAAGCGACGGCAATCAATAACAGTTCAAGCGCCAAGCCGGGCATAGCGATGCTACGCTCTACCGCCCCCAGCAAAAAATTGCACACGATGCTGTAAATCACCATTTTTTGCCCCTCAGCCGCCAGCGCTTGTCGCTCCAGCAATACGTCGTCGTCTGCTAGGGCATCTGGCTGGTTAAGGTTTGGATGGTCTTTTTGGAGATCAATCATTTCTTCCCCCCCCCCCAATAAAATAAACATGAGTATCTACATAAGCTTTAAAGCATATAAAAACAATAGGTTGCACGGTGCATAGCGCCCTCTCCCCGTGGGAGAGGGTTGGGGTGAGGGGTGTGCGATCAATTAGTTAAATGCCCTCATCCCAACCTTCTCCCTGAGGGGGAAGGGTTTTTCTGATTTGTGTAGATACCTATGATAAAACATAGCAGTGTAGGTCTAGCTTGGTGGCATCACCTGAACTCAAAATTATAGTGCAAATACTCTGCACGGTCTAAGTTGAGTTTTGGTAGATACATACACCTTCCTGCGGGGTGAGTAAAGGCTTTACCCATCCCGCGTTATCAACAGTCACTTTAGGCTAACAGACAGCTGGCCGATTTTTCCACTTATCGGAAATGGGCGGCGGTCGAAATAATCCAAGGACACTGGCGAACCTAAATCGATACCGACATCAAAGGACTCGCTAGCCGTGAAGGCGGCTGGCACGGTGCGGGGTACGGTGATGCGCCCGGTTTCTTGGCCATCAACCGTGAGTACCACTTCGGCGGCCGCACCTGGTTTGGCGATATGGGTATCCACGTCTATCTTGTGCTTGCCTGCTGCCAATTTACCTTTAGCACGAGCGATGGTGCGTTCTATGACCATCATATTGTATTCATAGACCAGTTCACCTTTGTCCATGTACAGCGTCAGCCCGCCGGAAGCCCCGCCCAGTGCGTACAGTACCCCAGAGGCATTGTCGCCCAGTTCCACATCAAGGCTGACGAGGTTGCTTTCCCGTCCTAGACCGGGTGCGGTAAATTCGGGCATACGCGTGGTGGTCGAGTCAAACTGCCAGCTGGTGTAAAGTGTTTTGACCCTATCCTCAGGATGGAGTCGTGTCCAAAGTGCTGCACCAATAGGGAAAGCCTTGTTGGCTTTGGCTTCTTTCAGGAATTGTGCTTGCATTGCCGCCAGCCGTTTCGGTTCTTTGGCCGCTAGGTTATTTGCCTGCGAAAAGTCGTCACTGATATGGTAAAGCTCCCAAACATCCTTGCCAGAATCCCAACTGGCCAAGCCAGGGTTGACCGTCAGCCACGGTGTTAGCGGGCCAAAGGTGCTGGCAAACCAACCCTCTTGATAGATGCCCCGGCTACCGTTATTGTCAAAATATTGGCTATGTTTGTGATTGGCCGCTTTGGCATCGTTAAATGAATAAGCCATGCTCACGCCGTCTATCGGGTCTTGTTTAAAACCGTCCACGACTTGTGGCGGCTTAATGCCCAGCAACTCATAAATGGTTGGGGCGATGTCATTGACATGATGGAATTGTGGGCGTGGGGTTTTGTCCGCTTCAATCCGTGCCGGCCAAGAAACCGCCAAAGGGTTGCGCGTACCGCCAAAATGGGAGGCGATCAGTTTGGTATGTTGGAAGGGTGTGTCGCCAGCCCATGCCCAGCCAGCATGATACATATTGTCGACTTTGGGGCCACCCAGTGCTGCCAAACCACCGAGTTTGTCCAATGCCTCGATTTGTTGGTCTACGGTATTGGGGATTTGGTTTTGGGCCAGCAACTCACTGATGCTGCCGTTTTGGCCTTCGGCACTAGAACCGTTATCGCCGACTATGTACAGCACCAGCGTGTTATCGCGTATGCCTAGCCTATCCAACTCGTCTATCACTTTGCCCGCTTGGGTATCTGCATGTTCCACAAAACCAGCGAACACTTCCATTAACCGCCGCTGAAAAGGCCGCTCTGCTTCGGGGATACTATCCCAAGCAGGCATGCTTTCAGCCCGTGGGGTCAGCTTGGTGTTGGCGGGAATCCAGCCCAGTTGTTGTTGGCGTTTGAAGGTGCGTTCCCGCAAGGCATCCCAGCCATCATCAAATTGGCCTTGGTATTTGTCCGCCCATTCCTTGAAAATGTGGTGTGGCCCATGACCCGCACCGGGTGCCCAATACATTAAAAACGGCTGGTCCGGGGCATAAGCCCGATGTCTACGTAACCACGTCACAGCCTTGTCCGCCAAATCTTGGCTTAGGTGGTATTTTTCATCATGCGGGGGTTCGACGGTGTTGAAGTTCTCAACCAAACGTGGTTCCCATTGCGAAGTTTCACCCGCCAAAAAGCCGTAGAAATAATCAAAGCCTATCCCTTCTCCCGTTGGCCACAAGGTAAACGGCCCCATGGCAGTGGTTTCGGTAGCAGGCGTATTATGCCATTTGCCAAAAGCGGCGGTTTTGTAGCCATAAGCCCCCAACACTTTGGGCAAAGTAGCCGACGTTCTGGGAATCACCCCGGTATACCCGTCCCAGTCCACCGCCCGCTCCGCAATCGTGCCAGACCCCACGCGCTGGTGGTTACGGCCTGTTAGCAAGGATGCCCGTGTAGGCGAACATATCGCCGTCGTATGGAAGGCGTTATAGCTAATCCCTTGGTTGGCGATACGGCTTAAAGTAGGCATATGGATAGGCCCGCCGTAAGTGTCCGGCAAGCCAAAACCCACATCATCCAATAAGATGATAAGGATATTGGGTGCATCTTTCGGCAAATGGTTTAGCGCCACCCGCCGCTGATGTTTGGAGTCTTGTAACCTAGGTGCCGCCAAACTTGCCGTCGGTGCAGGCTGAAATGGCAATACTGCGCCAACGGTGGTTGCGGCTACGGTTACGTTCGGGATAGTTAACACGGCCACAACAATGCCAAGCAGGCAGGGCTTTAGGTTCATCAGGTGCTCCAGTGGTGATGGGTTTACTATAAGGCAAACCGCCTTGTTTGGCATGGATAGCAAAATGGTATAGGGCTTCGGGCAGTATAACCCTTACAGATTAACCGCTTAAAAGACCAATTCCGAAATTTTTAGGACAACACCTATCAAGCCAAACGTGATAATCGATGGACTTCCCGACCATGGCGGCATAGGCTGGTTTCACTTGTCCATTTGGCCTAAAGGGCGATCTTTGGCCCGCTAGATTAGACGCTTAATTTGGCAATTTGGCAAGAAGCATACGCGGGTCAAGAATCGGCAAATAGCAGCAATAAAGATAATTGACGCCAGACACCTGCATTGTTGATGGCGGTTTACCGGTGCGCAACCAAAACCGCCTGACAGATGCCAGATAATACCCACGACAAGCCCATCATTAAGTATAATCATCAAAAAATCAGTAGGGGGAGGTATGGCTAAGCAGGCTGATGGATACCTAGTGGGTATGGAAACCTTAAGCGACGATTACGACAGCCCTTGGAAAGAGGCTATTGAACACTATTTCCCCGAGTTTATGGCCTTTTATTTTCCAGCTGCTTATGCCCAGATTGATGGGTCAAAAGAGCATGTGTTCTTGGATCAGGAGCTACGCGCAGTCGTGCAGGATGCCGAGCTAGGCAAACGCTTTGTTGATAAGCTGGTCAGGGTGGCCTTGCTGAATGGTGATGAAAACTGGATATACATCCACATTGAAGTGCAGGGGACAAAGCAGGCGGAATTTGCTGAGCGGATGTTTGTTTACAATTACCGCTTATACGACCGTTATCGCCGCCCTATTGCCAGTATGGCAGTGCTGGCAGATAAGCATGAGCAATGGAAACCGGATTCTTTTGGCTTTACCGTGTTGGGTTGCAAACATACCTTGGAGTTTCCAGTCGCCAAGCTCACAGACCACCAACACCAAGTGGAAGAACTGCTGGCATCGGACAATGCTTTTGCATTGATTACTGCTGCGCATATCCTAACCCAGCAAACCCGCAACAAAAACCAGGCACGCTACCAAGCCAAACTACGTTTGGTGCGCCTGCTTTACCAGCGGCATTGGGACAAGCAACGGGTCATCAACTTATTTAGGGTTGTAGATTGGCTAATGAAGCTGCCAGAAAGCTTAGGCCAGCAGCTTTGGCAGGAAATTGAAACAATTGAGGAGAGTGCAAAAATGCAATACATCACTAGCGTGGAAAGACTAGGCATTGCCAAAGGACGGGTGGAAGGGCGGTTAGAAGGGCTTATGAACGCCGCTTTGGCCCCCTACCCACTTGGGTAATAAACAAGTTAAATAGCGCAGCAGAACAGGATTTGGACGCGTGGGGCGAGGCAGTCCTTAGTGCGCCGACCTTGGATGCTGTTTTTGGGGATGACGCAACACATTAAGTGGCTTTTTAGTTTACGGCACTGGCTGGGCTAGTGCTGTTGATGGCGGTTTGCGGGTATGAACCGTATTACGGACTTTTTGCATTAATCACTGCGGCGCATATCCTGACCCAGCAAACCCACAACAAAAACCAGGCTCGCTATCAAGCCAAACTACGTTTGGTGCGCCTGCTTTACCAGCGGCATTGGGACAAGCAACGGGTCATCAACTTATTTAGGGTTGTAGATTGGCTAATGAAGCTGCCAGAAAGCTTAGGCCAGCAGCTTTGGCAGGAAATTGAAACGATTGAGGAGAGTGAAAAAATGCAATACATCACTAGCGTAGAAAGACTAGGCATTGCCAAAGGACGGGTGGAAGGACGGGTGGAAGGTGAGTCCAGGCTAACGCCGCTTTGGCCCCCTACCCACTTGGGTAATAAACAAGTTAAATAGCGCAGCAGAACAGGATTTGGACGCGTGGGGCGAGGCAGTCCTTAGTGCGCCGACCTTGGATGCTGTTTTTGGGGATGACGCAACACATTAAGCGGCGATTTAGTTTCCGGCACTGGCTGGGCTAGTGCTGTTGATGGCGGTTTGCGGGTGTGAAACCGTCTTGCAAAAGACACGCTGGCCTTTATCCACTGCGATAATGTGGAGGAAAGCTGCAATACAGTAAAACAAGTGCTGGTGACTTCGGGGGCGAAGTAGCTTAGGCGTCGCTGTAATGTTGGCTTAGGCAATAAATGTAAATCGTAGCCCGCTTCAAGCAACGCGGAATGTTGGAATTTTTGCAAAACGAATCCCCGTATGGCGCTTGCGTTCTATACGGGCTGCTTGCTTTTGTAATTTACATAAAATGCCATCTATCAGCCATTAATTATCATCAAAAGGATTATAAGTTTCTACCGCTATGGCTTTAAAATCCTTGGTATTGCGCGTGACTAAAATAGCATCATAGTGTATGGCTGTTGCCGCAATAATAGCGTCAGGTAGTTTAATACGTCTTTCTTGTCGAATATTAATAACCCTCTGGACAATCTCATCCGATAATTTAATGATCGTAGCGTATTCCATTAATTGCATTGCGTGCTTTTTTTCGGTTAACGTAAAAGGAAAACCTAGAAATTCCAACTTGAAATCACTGAAATTTGAAAACTTTCACCCATTATTGCTGAAACTTTGTTTTCTACAGCATTTTCCATTTCGCCGTTAAAATAATAAATCAGGATATTGGTATCCAATACATAACGTTTCATTTAATAACGTTCCCATTCGTTACGCATTTCCTCAAGCTGTTTATCAGTATTTTTTAAGTGGCTAACGGCAAAAAACTGTTTTGGATTAAATGATGGACTGGCTAAATCATCTGTTGAACCTTTATCTGTTATCGATGCAGGTTGATTGACTTTTATATCGGCAACAGGATGATTTTTTATCAGTTCACGCAAGGCAATATTTACAATTTCATTAATATCATCCATTGCTAAACAATGTGTTGCATTATTTAGCAATTCATCATCAATCATAATTATTTGTTGCATCATTTTTCTCCTGGCTATTGCATCGTTTCTATGTGTTGGCGTAGATGTTATAAAATTAACAGCCCGTAGTGTGGGTCGAGGCGAAAGCCGAAACCCATTAAAATCGGGCACTCATATTCACGATGAGAATCACCATTTATTTAATGGTTAATAAACATCACCAAAGACCGTGCCGACGTTGGTGATGGGGTTCGGCTTTCGCCTCTATCCATCCTACACAAACCCCATCTTACGGGGTGCATTATTCCAGCAAATACGGATCTTTGTTTTACTTCGGAATTAATCGGTTATAAACAAATTCCATAAATTGGCTTGCAGTATGACGTTGATCTTCAATGTCACTATTGATCCACTTATGATGAGTCGGATTTAACGTCTCCCTCCAATCGTGAATTAAGCTTGCAGTTTCCTCGGAAATGCCACCAATTTCTTTTAATCTGTTTATTCTGTCAGCAAGATTACGTTCGTCAATTCCTGCTAATTGCTGGGCAAATCGAAGATTAATTTCATTTTCTAGGAAAACTCTTAAGTCTCCTGCGTTGTGGGAGTTAGTGTTTTTATTAATGAAGCAGAAAATATTATGGGCTACTTTTTCATGGGCTGTCTTTATAAATTGTTCGATTTCTGTGACTTTGAGTTCCGATGTACTTCCATTGCGCTCAATTGAAAGCAACTTAACTGTTTTATTATTTCTGTAAGTATTTAAAAACCTAGTAACTCCCTCTTCAAAATGGCTAAGCAAAATTACTTGCCTAACATCTTCTGACAGCTTCACGATTTCTTGATGCACCATTGATATTCGATGGTTATCAAATGAAGTAACCGGATCATCTAAAACCACGATACATTTTTTCTTTTCATCCTTGCTCAAGCCATCTAAGGCTGCCCAAAAAACAGAAAGAGCTAATGACCGTCTATCCGACTCACTAAAAACACAATCTAAGTTTTTATCTGGAATATCATGCTCATGAAGCTTAACTTTTAAATAATAAATAGGTTTATGGCCTCTGGTGTCCAAGCCTTTTTCAAGTTGAAAATCATGGCTACCAAATAAACGAAAAAATTTATTGAGGCGGTCAAAATAGTTTTCCATAAATTGGCTTTGTTCGGTTGCCAACTGCTCTTCAAGGCTGGGAATTTCTACTTTTAATTTTTTGACTTTCTCATCAAAATCCAAGTAGTTTGTGCATTGTTCTGATAGCTGAATTCGCTGAAGTTTTCTTTTTTCTAGTTTTCCATCACGCTCTATTTCAATTAGTCTTCGATCAATTGTTGCATCTACCAGTGATGCCTTAAATGAGTGATAAATTAAATTAATGTCCGCTATTAGTTTGTTGTATTGGGCGACTTTTTCCGTAATTGCTGTTTCTACCTCTAACAAACTATTGCATTGCAAGGCATCTATCGCTTTATGTGAAGAGGCTAGTTTTTGTATTATTAATGACTCAACCTCATTATTTAAACTGGAAATGAGTTGTTCCCATTTTAAATAATCTTCGCTTAACTGTGTTTCCAACGCCATTATTTGTTCTTGTAGCGAACGAAAAAGCTGATTGTCTTCTGATAGCTCTGGATAGCTCATTATTACTGATGTATTGGTTGCAATAATAATTTTTAAGGGATGGGTTCGATCTTTAAGAAGTTCTGCCTTGCTTTTTTCTAACGCCTGCTGGATATGCTTGTCATGGTTTTCGTAAGCTGTATCAAAGCTTTGCCGATAAACATCCAATAGTGATTTAGCTTCATTGCTCAGTCTTTGACCACAGAATTGGCATGTTTCCGAGTTATTTTGCGCTAGACCTTGCCGTATCCAAACTTCGGATTTCTCGGATGATTTAAAATGGGTTTGAATGTGTTCTGCAAGTTTTTGTTGGGCTTGTTGATGGTGGGATTGCAACGAGGTCATAAATGCCTCATTTAGCTTGCTGAGCGAGATTGAAAAATCATTTTTCCATTCAATAAGTTCGCATTCTTTCCGCAGCTGAATACTTGATGCCTCTTTTTGGCGTTTTTTCAACTTCGCATAATCATTGCGTAATGATTCAATTTTGTCATTCAGTTGATCTTTTGATTCAATTGGAGATAAACGGAAAAATCCCTCTAAGGTAACTCGCAATAAATAACCCCCATCAAATTTCCTTATAGTTGAGGTTGAATAGTCATGTAGTATTTTGGCAACGACGCGTCCCTTTCAATTCTGTCGCCCATAGCCTTGAATGCCTTTTTACTCATCTTCAC
>JAPLRR010000099.1 GCA_026399075.1 Methylococcales bacterium | reverse complement strand
CGATCCATTGGTATAGTTCTGGGTGGCGAGACATGGCGGTACCTTCGGTAAATAGATGTTGATGACTCTCATCAATTTACCTCAACGCACTGTCTCGTCATACTTTTTATTAAAAACCTACACGTGTAAGAGGGAGAGGGTGGGGTGAGGGGGATTTAATGTCGCTTTACTTCCTTCGTTTTCTATAATTACATTTGGTAAGCTAGTGCTTGCCCCAATCCACCCAGCCCATTTGGGCCGATAGCAGCACAATAATGCCAAAGGCTATCCGATACCAAGCGAATACGGTAAAGTCGTGGCGGCTAATAAAACGGATCAGGCCACGTACCGCAAAAAAAGCGCTGATGAAGGATACCACACCTCCAACCGCAAATAGGGCGAGGTCGTCAACGCTGAACAAGTCGCGGTTTTTGTAGACATCGTACAAGGTGGCGGCAAACATGGTGGGGATGGCCAGAAAAAATGAAAATTCGGTGGCGGCGCGGCGCGATAGGCCAAAAAATAAGCCGCCGATAATGGTTGCGCCTGACCGTGAAGTGCCGGGTATCATGGCTAAGGCTTGGGCAAAACCAACTTTTAAGGCATCTTGCCAAGTCATTTCATCCACTGATTCAGCGTGGATGGTATGTTGGCGGCGTTCCGCCCATAAAATCAAAAAACCGCCGATGATGAAGGCTGAGGCAACCACAAAGGGGTTGAACAAATAGGCTTTGATCTGTTTTAAAAATAAAAAGCCCAAGATCGCAGCTGGCAAAAAAGCCACGACCAAGTTTATGGCCAAGCGCTGGGATTCTGGCTCAGACCTCATGCTGACTAGCGTATGGGTCAAACGTGCACGATATTCCCAAACTACTGCCAATATGGCCGCGAACTGGATGGCGATTTCAAAGACTTTGCCTTTGTCGTCGTTAAAGCCAAGCAACTGGCCAACTAAGATCAAATGGCCAGTGGATGAGACCGGCAAAAATTCGGTAAGGCCTTCGACCAGGCCAAGTATGAGCGCGTTTATCAACAAGGTAAGATCAGTCATAGTGTGATTTTTGTAATGGGGACGACGATAAGTGTTGTCACATTAGCACCTATAAACCAATGTGACAGTAAGGTGTCGGTTGGGCGATACCCGTTTAAGGCGTGTTAATTAGCGCTTCATGGAGTCAAAAAATTCAGCGTTGGTGTTGAAGTCTTTCAGTTTGCCCAGCAAAAATTCTGATGCCGCAGTTTCATCCATGGGTTGGAGTATTTTGCGCAGTATCCAGGTTTTTTGCAGGGTGTCGGGGTCAACCAGATATTCTTCACGGCGTGTGCCGGAGCGGTTAATGTTGATGGCGGGGTAAATCCGTTTTTCGGCAATTTTTCTGTCCAAATGCAATTCCATGTTGCCTGTGCCTTTGAATTCTTCATAAATCACTTCATCCATACGCGAGCCGGTGTCAACCAAGGCAGTGGCAATGATGGTCAAGCTGCCGCCTTCTTCGATGTTGCGGGCGGCGCCAAAAAAGCGTTTGGGTTTTTCCAAGGCGTTGGCATCCACACCGCCAGTCAGGATTTTGCCGGATGAAGGCACGACGGTGTTGTACGCCCTTGCCAAACGGGTGATGGAGTCTAACAAAATAACTACATCGTGTTTATGCTCAACCAAGCGCCGCGCCTTTTCGATAACCATTTCCGCAACTTGTACATGGCGGGTTGCAGGTTCGTCGAAAGTGCTGGAAATGACTTCGCCGCGTACGCAACGCTCCATTTCGGTGACTTCTTCAGGGCGTTCGTCGATTAATAAGACGATGAGGTAACATTCGGGGTTTTTTTCTGCGATGGCTTGCGCCAAGCTTTGCAGGATCATGGTTTTGCCGGCTTTAGGCGGGGAGACAATCAAGCCGCGCTGGCCTTTGCCGATAGGGGCAATTAAATCGATTATACGGCCTGTTAAGTCTTCACTGGTGCCGTTGCCTTGCTCAAGTACAAAACGTTGTTTGGCAAATAAGGGGGTGAGGTTTGAGAAGGTGATTTTGTTTTTGGTGTTTTCGGGGGGCTCAAAATTGATCTGGTCAACTTTGAGCATGGCAAAATATCGTTCGTTGTCCTTAGGGGGTCTGATTTTGCCGCTGATGGTGTCACCGGTTTTTAGGGAAAACCGCCTGATTTGGCTGGGTGATACGTAGATGTCGTCTGGGCCTGCCAAGTAGGAGCAACCCGGTGTGCGTAAAAAACCAAAACCATCTTGTAAAATTTCTAAGACACCATCCCCTGAAATATCGTCACCTGCTTTTGCCTGCTTTTTTAGGATGGCAAAAATTAAATCCTGCTTACGCGATCTGGCTACATTTTCCAGCCCAAGGGATTCGGCGATTTCAATAACTTCACTGATTTGTTTTAGTTTTAACTCGGTAAGATTCATAAAAAAGGTAACTCGAAGATATGTCGTTAGGGCATAAGGCCGTAACAACGGAGATAGGAATATTATTCAGGGGTATAGTATCGGACGATACGATTGGGTGCGCAGGACTATCGCACAGGGCAAGTATAACGCAAGTATCCAAACCCGTCCAGCTTAAGCGGCGGGTCTGGATAAAGAATTCAGTTTAGATATTGCTTTCAATAAATTTAACAAGATCACCTTTGGCCATGGCGCCGACTTTAGTCCCTTCAATTTCGCCATCCTTAAACAGCATAAGTGTTGGGATTCCGCGCACGCCATAATGTTGTGGGGTTCTTTGGTTGTCGTCGATGTTTAACTTAACTACGGTCAATTTGCCTTCGTATTCTTTGGCAACTTGATCCAGTAGCGGTGCTATCATTTTGCAAGGCCCGCACCACTCAGCCCAATAATCAACCAGAACGGGGCCGCTCGCTTTAAGAACAGTTTCATCGAATTCACTGTCACTCACATGAAGGACTAAGTCACTCACTGTATTTCTCCATAATTAAAAGCTAAAACTATAGGAGGGATAGGGGGAGTAGTCAATCAATTTCAAGCAAATCGATTTTTGCGTTATCCTATAGCTTATGAAAAATACCCATCTGACACCAACCCGCTTCAGCAATCTTGAATTGTCTGATTCCATCCTGCATGGCTTGGCCGATGCCGGTTTTAACCATTGCACACCGATACAGGACAAGGCGCTGCCCTTATCTTTGCGGGGCAAGGACATAGCCGGACAGGCGCAAACAGGTACGGGTAAAACCGCCACTTTTTTGCTGGCCACTTTTCAGCATTTGCTGAATGATGAAAGTGAGAAAATCAAAAATCCCAGGGCGCTGATCCTGGCCCCGACGCGCGAGTTGGCCATCCAAATCCATAAAGATGCCGTATTGCTCAGTAAGCACCTTAACCTAAAATTTGCGCTAATTTACGGCGGCACTGACTACCAAAAGCAACTGGACAGCCTAAAGGCCAGTGTGGATATTATTATTGGCACACCGGGCCGGGTCATTGATTTTTACCGGCAAAACGCCTTTACCCTGGATCACGTGCAAGTCACGGTCATGGATGAGGCTGACCGGATGTTTGATCTGGGCTTTATCAAAGACATCCGTTATTTGTTGCGGCGTATGCCTGCGCCTGAGCTGCGATTGAACATGCTGTTTTCAGCGACTTTATCCTATAAAGTCACTGAATTGGCGTATGAGCACATGAATAATCCGGTGTTAATACGCATAGAAACCGAAGAAGTGACGTCCAAATCCATCCAGCAAAGTGCGTATTGTCCGGCTAACGAGCAAAAAATCCCTTTGTTGATTGGTTTGCTAAACCATTACCAGCCGCAACGCAGCATTATTTTTGTCAATACCAAGCGCTGTGCCGAACAACTGGATGACACGCTGAATGCCAATGGTTATAAAACTTCCGCCCTTAGCGGCGATGTACCCCAAGAAAAGCGCCAGCGGCTGTTAAATGACTTCCAAGAAAACAAAATTACCCTGTTAATTGCCACCGACGTGGCGGCGCGTGGCTTGCATATCCCTGACGTGTCGCATGTCATCAATTATGATTTGCCCCAAGATGTGGAAGATTATGTGCATAGGATAGGCAGGACTGCCCGGTTTGGGGCCAGCGGCGAGGCTATCAGCTTTATCTGTGAGCATTATGCGTATTCCATGCCGGATATTGAGGAGTTTATCGGCCAAAAAATCCCGGTTAAAGCAATTACTGCCGATCTGCTGGCCGAGGTCATTACGCCCGCCAAAAGGCCATATAAGCCTAAAGCGGAGTTTCAAGGCAAACGGCCTAACCCTGAGCGTAGCCGTAAACCTACCACCCGTTCATAAGTTCCCGAAAATCTTCAATGGCAAGAAAATCCGAGGGTGGCCTTTTGGGCTGTTGGGTGTCGGGTTTGCTCACTGATACCAACTGGGCGATTCCATACAGCCGGGCAGAATTTAATACCGTAAGGCTGTCATCAACCAATAGCGTGGTTTGTTTATCAAACACTAGCTGCTGTTGTAGCCGCACCCAAAATTCTGGATTTTCTTTAGGCAGGCCCAAATCATGCGAACTGATGATCTTGTCAAAAAATGGCTGCAAGCAGGTCTTTTCCATTTTTAAACCCAAGCTGCCGCGATGGGCATTAGTCACCAAATAGACCGGGCGCGAAGATTGCCGGAGTTTTTCCAAAAACTCAGTGACATGGGGCAGTACCGCGATTAAGCCAGAAATCTCCGCTTTAAGCCCCGCAATGTCCAGTTGCAAGGCCGTACTCCAATAATCCAAACAATACCATTCCAGCTTGCCCTCCATGCTTTTAAACAGGGGTATCAATTGCTGTTTTGCCTGGTCTGTACTTATACCATGCAGTTTTGCAAATTTGGTCGGTACAAATTCTTTCCAAAAGTGGTTGTCAAAGTTTAAATCCAGCAAAGTGCCGTCCATATCCAGCAGGACAGTATCAATTTTTTTCCAATCTATCATGATAGTAGGTTATATTTGTATAAAATAATTAAAGAATGTAAGACTTATGCCTATAAAACCGACCATCCTGAACACGACGACTATCGCTAAAAGCCGATTATTCCGTATTGAATCATTGGACATCCAATTTAGCAATGGCGAGCTTCGCAATTATGAGCGCTTGGCGCGCGGTAACCCCGGCGGCGCGGTGTTGGTGGTGCCGATGTTGGATAAGGAAACGGTGCTGCTGATCAGGGAATATTCGGCTGGCGTACACCGTTATGAAGTGGGGCTGCCCAAAGGCAAAACCGATGCGGGTGAATCTTTTTTGGAGGCCGCCAACCGCGAGCTTAAAGAAGAAGTGGGCTATGGGGCCAGAAAACTCCATCATTTAAGCTCATTTTCGCTGGCCCCTTCTTATCTTGAACACACCACCGAGATTATTATTGCTGAGGATTTATATGCGGAAAAGCTTCCTGGGGATGAGCCTGAGGAGCTGGAAGTCATCCCTTGGAAATTAACTGAAATTAATGGCTTGTTGGCAACGGGCGAATGCACTGAGGCGCGATCTATCGCGGCTTTGTTTATGGCCTTGGAGTATTTTAAAGCGCTTTAACTGGTGTTGGTTTGTGGCCAATCCCTAGGTATTTTGCTATGGGTTTAACTGCTATCAAAGTTGTCCTTGTCCAGAAAACAGGCAAATTTAAGAAGTCTAAAATTTGAATCGTTTAACGATGGGTTCGGAATTCTCGTCGTGGTCGATATACCAAAAACCATCGTACTCTATGTTCGCACCGCTATTTTGATTGAAAAAACTTTCATTGTTCCAATGGGATATTTGTTCAGATGAATTTTTAAAGTAAGCCAAGTTTTCATCGTTCTTTTCTGTGATATACCAATCAAGGTGTTTTGCTTCGTAAGGATGATAAACCCTCATGCCATCTTTAAGCCGGGCAAAAGGTTCCCCTGCCCTATGCAACGCAAAAGTCGTGTCTATACGGGCCAAGGTATAGGCAACTTGGCCATAGGAAGTGGTAATAAATTCTGGTTCCTTATGCCAAAATTGGCTGATATGGCGGTTCATTACAAAGTTGTATAGTGGGTATTCCTTGGGAATATCTATTATGCGCAGCATTGGGCCCACACATTGGATTTTTCGGAATGAGTCCAATAGTTCATTATAGAGCTTGAGGGTGTCTGGTGAGGCAATGCCCATGTCAATGTCACAATCAGTGACGATATACCTGGAGGGCTCTCCCCAGCAGCTAAAATAAGCTTGAATGGTATTGTTGACGTTATTTAGATCCTCTGCACAAGCAATTTTTTCCCCCCGGAAAACTTTTGTTCCTGCGGCTTCCAGTTGATTTAAAGCTGATAATGCCAGTTCGTTGTCACTACCGTTGTCGTGCACAATGATTTCAATTTCATCAGATAAGTTCCTGTAAGAATCAATAACCTTCAACAGCTCGCTGCCACGGTTATAGGAGATGACAAATAACGGTATTTTGCGCTTTCGGCATTGTTTGGCAGGTATAAATGCTGGTGTTTTTGGCTCGTATGACAAAGCCTCAAGTTGTTTGGCTGGGAACGCGTCCAACAAGGCGCTCTTATCAATGCAAATATCATGCAAAGACATATAGCTGATAAGGGTGTTGGCATTATCTTGTTTGGTAAGGCGATAGGGGAAGCGCTGTGGGTTTTTGGCCAAGGAAAACCAATCATGGAATTTAAAGCCCCCGCCCGCCACTTCGTCTGACACTTCAATCCATAAGTTTGGTATTCCTAAGGCTTCGGCAAATATCAGTCCATGCAAAGACGAGCTAACCACGGCTTCGCATTGCGAAATGGCATTAAAGAAAGCCGCCTCGTCATAATGGACATTTAGGTCGATTACCCCGTCTTCTTTTAGAATAGATTGAATAAAGCCATTACGGCGATCCACATAATGGGCTGCGACGCCAAGACGGTATTTTTTATGGGTTTTAAGATGGTCTTTGGCGATGTTTTGGAGTAAAAATCCTGGGTCACCTAATGGGATGTCGCCTACCGCTATACCACTTTTTCGTAATGCCCCGTGGCTCAGTTTTCCCCGCACTGCGAAAATATTTGTGGCTTGTACGCCAGACAGTGGAAAAGAAGGGTGCATGATCCCAGTGCCCCAGACGATAGAGTTCTCATTGGCGCCGCTCAGCAGGCTGCCGCACGCAACAAGATGGGGTTTTTCAATGCCGGGGTACCAGATGGTGTCCTTGTTTGTTATAGATGAAATGAGTGTTGGGTTGATCCGGTCGCCAATGTTATTGACCCTGATAAAGTATCTTAAGCGTAAGGGCCCTGCATCGCTGTCCGTATTGTCAGTAATTGTCCAAGGTGAGTTGCTTAAGTGTGTCCCATCATCAAACAAGGCTTCTACGACATCATAGGGGTTCAGCTGGGGCTGAAAATTTAGGCTAAAATTTGGCTTGGGCACAAGGGGTGCGTTTGTGCTAGCGGATCCGTCCGGGTTTCCCGACAAGCAGGCGAGTGTAAGCCCATTGCATTTGATTGTGACGTTGGTCGGGATTCCATCGTCTTCGGCAACCCCAACAATATGTTGTGGGTTACATGCGTTAATTTGACCTTTGTACATAGGATGTTAGGCTCAGATGATGATATGCCAAATTATCACTGCATGTTTTGTTTTGGTCTTGATGCCAACAAAAAAGCCGCCTAAAAAGGCGGCTTTAGAGTTTTAAAGCGCAAGCTATGACATAGTTCCAAGCTTTTGGGCTATGCAGTTTTTCAATACAAAACGCGATATTTTGTTTGTGTTTTTAGCAAGCTAAGGCTGTTGCCTTTTTACGGCGGACAGACCAAGCCAATCCAAGCATACCCAAGCCCATTAAGCCCAAGGAAGATGCTTCAGGTACAACGGTGATATCAAAAGAATAAGTCCGGCCTTGGGTAATATTAACGTAAGGTGAGCCGCCGTAGGTAGTCCACAAGGTGTTCACATTGGACGCGTACAAGCCATTAAAAGCTCTTACTGGATCGTATGGGCCAAAATCAGTGCCAGGTGATGGGTTGTTATAAAGTTTAATTTGGTCTGCCCCTGCTGCATTTACTCCAGAACGGTCAATTCCTGTAGTGCCTACCCAAATCCCAAATACAGAACCAACAGTAACCAAGTTTGTGCCGTAATTAACGTCGCCTGGTACGTTGCGAGACCATGAAAAGGTGTTGACACCACTATGCGTGACAGTGCCTTGACTCACGCCTGTGATGGTGTAATAACCAGGTGTCCCTGTTGGCTTCATAATAACAGCAGCGACTGTTCCAACTGTACCCGGCGTGCTATATACCGACCAGGAAGTGGCGCCGCCATCATAAAGTGCAGTGCGTGCGGTTTGTACTACCAACACCCCCCTTTCTGTGGGTGCAGTTATAGTCCCAGCTACTACAGGGTTGCCGTAGATAATGGTTCCTGCTTGCGCTTGGCCAAAAGGTATGGCCAATAGGCCAAATAATAATATCGCGATTTTGAACATCGTTTTTTCCCCGGTACTGTTAAAAACTAAATTTCAATTGGCTACATGCCCCTTAGCTAGCGGAAAAGCGGTCTATGTAGGATAGGTTGATCATTTGATACCTAAATTGCATGGATATACAAACTTTCACATTCTGATAATTTATATCATTTTATCATGGGCTGGTCAATGGGTTTGTCCCGACCCAACTGGTATTAGCCAATGTTGGCGTATTGCCATTATGTGCGGAAAAGCTGGTAATTCCAGTTCTCCAGTCACTTTTGGATGGGGTTTTGATGGACTAAAAAAGTTTATTTTTGGCGAAAATAAACCATCATTATCGGTCTTCATTTGCGGGCTTTTGTCTGGCCATAAACCATGGGAAAGACGTTATTGTCATTGCCATTTTTCAAACGAAAACCTTGTTATTTGGCTGTGTAGGGTAAGCCATACTTCTCAGCCCAATGCTTCTGCCAACAGCACGACGGGGTGCACCACTTTATGTAATGCTGGCCCGGCGTTCAAATGCAAGGCGCAGCCAATATTGGTGGTCACCAGTAATTCTGCTGATGTCTGCTTAAAATGAGCTAGTTTTTTATCCCTAAGTGGTTCGGCTATGGCAGGGTGGCTTAGAATATGGATACCACCTGCGCCACAACATACTTGGTTGTCGGGTAAGGGGGCAACGGTGATGCCGGGGATTTTGCCCAATAAGGCATAGATCGGGTGTTGGCCCGCTTTGTCTGGCTTCTGGACTTGTTGGCTACAGGGTTCATGTACAGCAAACTTACGGTATTTGGCTGCGGGACTTTTGAGTGTAATGTCTGCTGGCCAGTGCAAATTTAAAAAGCTGGTAATATCATACAAGGGATGGTCGAAGCCTTGGGGATCGTATTCATGAAGCATTAGGCCGCAGCCACTGGCTACGTAAATAGTGGCCACCAAATCCAAGCCATTAAATGCACCGATATTATGCGCCGCCAATTTATTTGCGGTGTCAGGATAGCCTTGATGTTGGTGTATCGCGCCACAACACCCTTGTTGTTTGGGGATGAAGACATCAAAACCGAGGTAATTGAGTAGCTTTATTGAGGCTAGCAGTGTTTCCCGGTCAAAATGGTTGCTGATGCAGCCAGTAAACAAGCCAACCTTGCCGCGTGGATGTTTGGATGTTGGGTAGTGCTTGGCCAGTTGGTGGATAGCCACCTTAGGTAACAAGGCTTCAGCTTTTTCCAGGTTAAGCAGGGTTAATAAACGGGATTTTCTTAACAAATACTGTATGCCGCTGGTTTGGTAGCAACGCAGGGCGATAGCAGCAAGATACAAGGCATTTTTATGTTCGATAAATTTGTAGCCTAGTTTGGCAAGCCCGGTTGGCCGCTGTTTTGGATTTGCGGCTTGTTGTATGGCTTGTGCGCGGTCAAACAGTTGCCCGTAAGCCATTTTGCTAGGGCAAACGGTTTCACAGCGCCTGCATTGGGTACAGTTGTTGAGGTGTTTGAGTTCGCTATCAGATATTGGCGACAGGCCATTAATGATTTTATCTAGGGTGCGCACCCGGCTGCGCGGTGATTCGACTTCGGCTTGGAAGAGTTGGTAAGTTGGGCAGTGGCTGACGCACAAGCCACAACGCATACAATCTATGGCTTCTGGGATGTATGGGCCAGTTGCACAATAACTGGCATCGTCTGGCATCTCGTCCATAAAATCGAACATGTTTAGGATTCCATCAGCAGGACATAAGCGCGGCGTAGTAATTCCATTTCTGTGGGTGGCCTGTTCCTAAGTTCGGTGAGGTTTTTTAATTTGCAGCCTTGCTCGGCCATTAACTGCCTGGGTGGGTCCAAGCAATTTAATCGGGCAAGATAGACAGTGATTATGCCGCTAGGTGTGTCAACTTGTTCCTGATAATCGGGGTGGGGCTGCAAAAGTCCTTCAGTTAAACCCATGGCTAGGCTAACAGCGGCCACACAATCTGCTGCGGCTTGGTCAAGGCCCGCTGTTGTAGTGTCCATGATTGAGGACAACAGTGGTAACGGGGACGGGGTGCAAACGCTTTCATCAGGATGTTGGACAAATAAGGTCAGGCCGCTGATGGCGCCATTATAATAAAGGATAACACGGCTGTTTGCGGGTGGATTGGTCATGATGGCTCGCTAGGATGGGCATCCCATAGACGTTTATAACTGCTGTCCATGTGGGATAGGCGGGTGGTCACTTGCTGGAGTTGGTTATACTGGGGGAATCGGCCTGATTTGCCGGACGCATACCAATGCTCCATGGCGGCGGTCAGTTGTTGTTTTTCGTTATAATCTTCAGCTATGCGCGTTTTTAGCCACGCCATGCTATTGCCGGGTGTGAGAGCCACGATCCGGTAGCGGGCGCCGTTTTCAAAAATACGCACACCGCCGCCTTCTGCGGCGGTTTGATAGAGGGCGATAGGGTCGACGACTTCAATGCCCGCCAAGTAATCAATGCCAAACTCATGCCATTGTGGAAACCAGGGCAGGGTAGGGCCCATTAATACGGTTGTGGCATTTTTCGCCAGTTCGGCAAGGCGTGGAAACGTTTTGTTGGTGATGGAAATGGCCGTTAAGAATACCCAGTCCGCGTCGGGCAATAAAAATTCGCTGGCCGGATCGGGCAAATCATTGGCCTGCGGCTGCCGTTCTAAAATAGTGGGTTTAAAGATGTCTGCATAGCGTTCTATGCCGGGGTAATGGCCAATTACCACGACCTTTTTGTTGACTAACTGGGGCAAGAAATGTTCAAAAACGGCCAAGTTGCCGCGTTCAGCGGCAGTTAACAGGGTAATGCCTGAAGGAAGATTGTAACGGTTCAGGCTACAACCCACCGCTGCCATACCGACAGTGGCTTGATAAGGTTCCCATTCGGTCAGCCACGCGGAAAGTTCGCCCAAGGTTCTGCCAACGATTGTGCCCGGCCATGGCAAGGTGCGTATGGGTATGCCTGGGCTCATCGCCAAGCCTAAGCCTTGTGCCCTGCAAACTGTCCACACCAAGCCGATGCTAAGTTCCGTGACTTTGCTGTCACAGTTGGCATGGTCTAGCAGCAGCTGGTAGAGGCGGGTTGGATGGTTCATATCAGCCTAGAGGCACGGCTAATAATTTGGCTTCGGCCTTGATGTTGCCAGCTTTACCCCAAGCGGTAACGCCTTCGACAAACCATGCGGGTTTACCCGGATAGGTTTTCACCACATCATATTCAGCGTAAAAACTGCCGTCGCTATTAAACTGTAGCCTGCCGATACGCTGGCTTTGGGTGCCGTCGTACCAAATGCAACTTAAGTTATTGGTGCCGGTGTAGGGGTCTTTGGTAAGCATAAAACTAGACTCATCGTAATGGGGGTAGTGTTTGATGTCAGCTGCCGCAAAACCCAATTTATTGATTTCTTCCGCTAGCCGCTGGCAGATGGTTTCTGCCAGCGGGCGGTTTGCGCTTATGTGTTCTGATAAGTCCATCAGGGTTCCTTAGGCTACCAAATTTCAGCAGGGACCATCAGGTGGGCGACCGGTTCGCCACCAAGCAAATGCTGGTCGATGATGGTTTTGACATCTTCCTTTTTCAGTTTGCCATACATGATGCCTTCTGGGTAAACCAATACACTGGGCCCCATCATGCAGGGGCCCATGCAGCCCGTATTGGTCAGGCCTATGGTTTCAAACAGCAGGCGGGTTTGGATTTCATTCATGAACTCATTCATGATTTCAGCGCAACCCGAACTGGCGCAAGAACCCCTAGGATGTCCCTGCGGTCGGTTTTGGGTGCAGACAAAGACATGTTTTTCTGGTCTGGGCATGGGAGTATTCCTTATATAAGGTTAAGGTTAGGCCGTTACGCAGCTTCTTTATGGACATGGGTGAAACAGTCTTTGGGGCAAACCCTTGAGCAAGCTTCACAACCAATGCAGTCCAGGGCATTTTTGATGCTCATGACCATGCTGTTGTCATCGTCATCTTCAAAATCCCCATAGTCATCATCAAAATCATCTGGGTTAAGGGCTTCCGCCTTTTCCACCAAATCAAACACATCCCTAGGGCAAACCTTAAAGCAGCGGCCACAGCCGATGCAGGTTTTTTGGTTAATGTCTGTGACAAAGCTAGGTGTCCATGCTGTGCCGCCAAAAGTTACGCCTGTTACAAATTCGGACATCGGTTGCTCCTGATCAAGCCGCTTCAGTTTGGGCGGTGGTTAGTTTTTGGTTGGCCTCGTCCCACGCTTTACAGGCATCGTAAGTTGCCTGGGCAATGCCCATGAGTTCGCCATAAGCATCCGGCAGGCGGTCTTCGATCAAGTCATGCAATTCCATCGCCTGTTCACTGGCGAGGCGTTTGGTTTTTTTGACATCCTTTTCCAGTTTTCTTATTTCTTCTGGGCTCACGGGTGGTCTCCTTAATCGGTGGCGGCGTTGTGATATTTTTCAATCAAGCCTAGCGCCCTTTCTATGGCCTTGTCGCTTTTTTCGCAAAGGTCAGCCAAGCTTGAAAAGCCAAAGCGATGGGTGTCACGCAACACTTTATCGACTACGATCAATTTGCCCACCATAATTAACGCACGGCCAAAACCTTCATGGGTGACATTGATCATCGGTGCCGCCATCAAGCCGGATTTTTTTTCAATCAAGGTGGCCAATGAGTTGTAATAGGCTTTTAAGCGGGCGATAGTAATTTCTTCGGGGTCGCCTATCACCGGGATTTTTTGTTTGCGCTCTTTGGTCAGCACAATGGGGTCGATGATTTTTGCTTCAGACCAGCCTTCGTAAGTGTCGTAGGTGTCTATGGCACGTAATTGTTTAATATAATCTTTTACAATATCAGAGTTTAAATTGACATCGTCTTCTTGTACGACTAGTTCAGCGGTGGCCATTTTCTATTCTCCTAAGGTGATAAATGTTGGTGCGGTACGCAGGGCGTACTGGTTCATACTAGTTTGGAAGCTTATGTAGGTAAGCGGGACTTTATCCTTGTCATTCGTCCCAACCTTCATCTTCCATTTTGGCAAAGCGGTCAGGGCTTTTTTGCTGGTTTATGGCTTTGGCTAGCCAGCTTGACGGCCCGGCCTTGATCTCATTTTGCAAATCCAGCAACAAGTCTTTAATCTTGCTGCCCTCATGCACTTTAATAGGCTGGATGTTTTTTTGGATCAGCTGGTTTATGGCTGAGCCGCCGATTGCTTGGCAATACACCGCCGCGCAGCCGTTTAGCAAATCAATCTTGACGGACAGTTTGTCTTCGTTGCCGTCTTGGCTCAGTTCGCCAAATTGCGCCACTTCCAACAAAGCGGACTGCTCCAAATCGACTGCATAAATTGCAAAGGATTGGGATGAACCAAAATGTTGGTTGACGGTTTCCATATCGGTGGTGGCAAATGCCACTTTCAATGCAGTGTCCATAAGCGTCCTATTGTCGGTAGATTGCACAATGTGCATACGTCGGGTTAATGGCATGGCAGCGGGTGGTCGGTTAGTTCTGAGGCCGGTTTTTGGGCATACACAGAACGGTAAACAGGAATCCCTTCATGAGAAAAATTGATGGCCAAATTGGCCAGGTCAAACAAGGTTTGCCGTGTGCCCCGATAGCCAATCCAAGTTTTTTGGTAGCCGCCGATAATGTCGTATAAAGGGAAGCCTGCCCTTAAAATCGGTACGCCTAATCTGCTTGCCGTATCAACCGCATGGGAATTGCCGATCACCAGCTGGGCTTTATTGGCCTTGCCAGCCAGCTCCAAATCTTCAAGATCGCCTATTTTGATGCTGGCAAGGGGAATGCGGGACAACAAAGGTACGTTGCAAGAGGTGACGGCAGTGACGACCTCAGCGCCCATTTCTTGCACCAAATCAACAAACCCGGCCAACAAATCAGCATCGGCGGCAATGGCAATCCTTAATTGCCCCAGCATGAAATGGGTGTCCAACATCGCATCTTGTAATTGGGCCCGTTGCCGTTCAATCCGCTCTGGCACGGTTTGCCCACTTATTTCCGCTAGCAAGGCAATCAGCGCATCATTGGCTTTTAGGCCGTAAAGATGGTCTAGGTGATAGGATTTGACCCCCGTCTTTTCTTCCAGCAATTGCCCGGCAGCGGTAAGCGAAGCGCCAATTACCACGGTAGCCAAGGCATCACCTAAGGTGGCCATTTCTGAAAGCGGGGTGCCGCCGATAGTGACGGGGCTGAAATCTTCGGCAGTCAGGCAGCCATCCAAAGAGTCGGAAATATCAGGCACAAAAACTGGCCTGAGCATGAATTGTTCAAAAATGTCCCGCAATGCTTCCAAATCGCCTGGCGTTAGCGTGTAGTTGGCCAGGACATTAACTTGGCGTTTACGTTTGCCTGGATAAGTACCTGCGTCTTTGGCAGCTGGCACAACGGCACGGATTATTTCGGTGAGGGTTGCCGCATAGCCGGTTTCAACGCTGCCCGTAAAATCCGGGGTATTGACCCCGACCACGGCGATATTGGCAAATTCAGGGTGTGCTTCCCTAAACTCCCTGACATTGCGATGTACGTCTGCACCTTGGGTTTCAGCCAAGCCCGTCGTTAAAATGGTGATTAAGGCCGGACGGGATTTTTCGGCGATCGTCCTGATGCCTTCACGGACATTTTCGTCAGCCCCCATCACTGAGCTGCCTTGATCCATAGCCGTACTTTGCAAAGGGATAGGTTCCCTGAAATGGCGCACGAAAAATACTTTCGCAAATGCGGTGCAACCTTGGGAGCCATGCAACATCGGGATGGCGCGGTCAAAACCCAGTGTCGCCAGAGAGCCACCGATTGGCTGGCTGGCCTTGAGCGGGTTGACCGACAGCGCTTTGCTCCTTTTCAAGATGTCAGCCATTACGCAGCCTCCTTGATTTTCCACGGGGCAGGTGCCCTGACAGCTTGCCAAACAGGGCTTTCAATGGTCAGGGCCAATTGCCGCACCAGTTCCAACATGCCTTGATAACCTTCGTAACCAAATTCACGTTCTTGGTTAATGTCCAAAAACGGCACTTTGGCTTTTAAGGCCGTGTACATATTACGGCCACCGGCAATCAGAATGTCAGCCTGATAGTCATGGACAATTTTTAATAAGGCCCTAGGGCTGCCATCATCTATCATTACGGTGTCTTCGCCCATCAACTCACGGATTCTAGCCTTGTCTTCTTCGGTAGATTTTTTGGTGCCAGTCGCCACCACCACCATACCCAAATCTTGCAAGGCAGAAATCACTGACCAACTTTTAACCCCGCCAGTAAACAGCAACACCCGTTTGCCTTTAAGGCGGGCTTTCCAAGGCTCGAGTTCTGCCCGGATACGGGTTTCCTCGCGTTCGATTAAGGCTTCAGTCCGTGCGGTCAAATCGTCATCATTCAGGGCTTTGGCAAAGTCACGCAAGGCCATGCTGGTATCAGTAATGCCATAAAAGCTGCCTTCAAACCAAGGTGTGCCGTATTGCTTTTGCAATTTGCGGGCAACATTCACCATGGCTTTGGAACACACCATCATATTCACTTCGGCTTTGTGCATGGTTTGCACTTCGCGAAAACGCGCGTCGCCAGACAAAGTGCATAACACGCGTAATCCCAACTCATCCAAGAGTGGCAACACATGCCAAAATTCGCCGGCAATATTGTATTCACCGACCAGATTGACATCATGCACGGTGATACCGGATTGGCTTGCTTCTGGTAAGGGGTCTGGATCACGGGTGCCTATCACAAGGTCAACCATCGCATCCCCAGCAATGCGGTTGCCCAAATTCTTGGTGCCGTAAAATCCGGCACTATCGATGGGTACGACTGGAACGCCCCAGCGCTCTTGGGCTGATTTGCAGACGGCGTTAATGTCATCGCCAATCAAGGCCGGCACACAGGTGTTGTAAACAAAAACGGCAGGTGGCGCGTAACTGTCTATCGCCTGTTTGATTGCATGGAACAAGCGTTTTTCTGAGCGCCCCATGATAATGTCTTGTTCGGTCAAATCCGTGGTCATACCGATGCGATATAACTCGGCCCCGGAAGAGCGTGTGCCCCGGTTGTCCCAAGAGCTCCCCGCGCAGGCAATGGGCCCATGGACAATATGCGCGACATCCGCAATAGGCAACAAGGCAATCTGAGCCCCGTCAAATGCGCAGCCACCCGCTGAAGCTCCCGGTTTAGGCTTGGCGCAACCGGATTTTTCTTTTTTATTATGCTCACAAGCCGGTTCATCCAGCAGCACAGCAATGTCTTTTGTTGATTTCATGGCAGCTTTTATCCGATCAATGTTTATCTTGATCTAAGCAATCGTTATGCCAAAGCTTATGTTATTGAATTAATGTGGGTTTACAGTTTGGGGTTTTGTCGGGAAGCTTACAAAGTTCGACTGCTGATGTAACAAGCCCTATGAACGATAACAAAAGTGATGTTATTGGGGCTTGAAGTCTGGATGGTGGGGGCAAGTATTTGGGTTTTGTCGCAAATAGTGATAAAAAGCCTAGTCGCATTAATCTGCTAACGCCATAAACTGGACGGCGCAAGCTGGATTGCAACGCTGAACAGTTGATTTCCTTCTCAAGACTTGGGCGCTTATTGTTATAAGCCTAAGTTGGCGCGAAGTCCACGTTGCCGCACCTTAATAGATAGTGTGCTGATTTGTCTTACGAGCAAAAAACGTCGTCTAGGGTCGTCGCATCCAGTACACGGTCGCCCCACGTTTCAATTTGCTCTGGCGCAGCCGTGGCAATCTGGTTCACCACTTCGTTGGGCAGGGCACCAAAGCGCCGCACCAAAAGCCGCTGGAGCAACAGGGCTTCGCCTTTTTCTATCCCCTTTTCTATACCTTTCTGCTCATGTTCTTTCGCCCACTCATCAAACCGTTCAGCCAATGACATTTTCAACTCCTTCAGATCATTCACCTTGGGTAATACCAAGGCATGTTTACTTTGCCGCAAC
>JAPLRR010000101.1 GCA_026399075.1 Methylococcales bacterium | reverse complement strand
TTAGGTAACTCGCAATAAATAACCCCCATCAAATTTCCTTATAGTTGAGGTTGAATAGTCATGTAGTATTTTGGCAACGACGCGTCCCTTTCAATTCTGTCGCCCATAGCCTTGAATGCCTTTTTACTCATCTTCACCCCTTTTTCATAGGTGGTTTCCAACAATTTCACCACTGGGTTCAAGCCTTTCCAGGTCATCGTCTTCGCCCATGCCAAGGTGATGAGCAGGGTGTTCAATAGCGTCGCGCTCCAATGGTTTTCAAGAATCCCCCAACAACGCTCGACCGGGTTATATTTGCTGTGGTACGGCGGATAATAGGCCAGCACGATTTCAAGGTTATGCTTGTCCACAAATTCGACCATGCGTTTTATGAATTGCGTCCTATGGCTTGAGTTTTGTGGGCCGTTGTCCAGATTGATGACCAGTTGCCTGATATGGGGATTTTGGGCCTTGTTGCCTTCCCACCATTGGTCAAGGCAGTCGGCAATGAAATCACTGGTTTCGAACGATACGCCAAAGATAATGGTGAGCAATCCGGTCATCATGTTCAGGATGCCAAACGGTGCCAGCTTGTCCTTGAGCCCCATGTCATGGTCGTCCGCTTTCACGGCTTTCCTGCAACGGGATGTCCCGCCCCGCGATGAGTCACACAAGTCAACCTTGGCTTTGGTGTCGACCGATATGCGCAACGAATCCCCGCGCTGGTCTGATGCCTTGTTGACCTCATCAAGGTTATCGAAGATGGCGTCTGTTTCTGAAACTTTTTTGAGCGGCTTGGCTTTTTGCACCCGACGCAGACGAAAACCCAAGCGGTTTAAAATGTTGCCAATGGACTTTTCACAGGGCAGTTCTTCATGTTTCCAGCCTTTTTTGGTCATTAAGGCTTCACGCATGGCTTTGGCTGTGATGCGCGTGTATTTGAACGTCGTCTGAAATTTGGGGTCGATTTGGCTTTCAGGCTCCGCCAACGCGACGATGTCGACTTCCAGTTGCGGCATTTTTACTTCCGCTTTCTTATTGCCCCGGGCCTTAAAATTATCAAAACAAACGAACCCGGTACGGTGTTCATTTAACCCCAGCGCCACCGTCTTACGATCCCAACCAAAGGTTTTTTCGGCCAAATAGGGTTTTGAATTCATATAATCCATGGCCACTTGTGCCTGAAACGCCCGTCTTTTTGCGCCAGTTAATTTCTTGGCGGCATCTTTAATCGTTGCAATATGTTGTTCAGATATATGGGTCATGCTCTAGGTTGCGATGTGTCAAATTGTGTTTGTAGCATATATCGATTTTGAACAGTATTGTTAAAAAATTAGTGTGGGGTATTTTTTGCGAGTTACCTAACCTTACCCGATCTACGACGGTGATGTGGCCACGGCGGTAACTGATTAAGCCAGCGCGCTGCAAATTGCCGGCAGCTTCGGTGATGCCTTCACGGCGCACCCCCAGCATACTGGCGATCAGTTCTTGGGTGATGGTCAGCTCATTAGTGGGTAGGCGGTCTAGGATCAGCAATAACCAGCGGCATAATTGCTGTTCTATCGAATGGTGCCGGTTACAAACCGCTGTTTGGGAGATTTGAGTCAACAAGGCTTGGGTGTAGCGCAATAACAAACGCATCATAGGCCCTGCCTGGTTAAACTCTTCCATCAATAGCGCCCCTTTTAAACGGTAGCCCCAGCCTGAGGTATGGACGGTGGCTAGGCTGGGTGTGGTGTTGCCGCCCATAAACAGGGCGATGCCCAGCACCCCTTCATTACCCACCCCGGAAATTTCGGCGGAGGCGCCATTTTCCATGACGTAATGCAAAGAAACAATGGCGCTAGTGGGAAAATACACATAAGGCATCTTTTTGTCGGATTCGTATAACACCTCGCCCAAGCGCATCGGGATCAATTCCAAATGCGGGGCGATACGCGCAAAAACATCTTTGGGCAATGCGGCGAGCAGATGGTTTTTGGTGGCGGGTTGTCCGGGTGGCTGGGTTTCGGCCATTGCTTAGTTCCGTAGAGGGCGAATAAAAGTGGGTCGGGCACAGAGGGTAGTGGGTAGTGGGTAGGTCGGGCACATGCTTTTCGTGCCCGACATTTCGGGCTTATTGTGGCAACAACCATAGCATTACTCCCCGCTGTTACTTCATCGGAAATCCGAAATGTTGGGCAACGATAAAGCTGTTGCCCAACCTACACGACTTCATCGGATAGCTGAAATGTCGGGTAACGATAAAGCTATTGCCCGATATGACTAAACCTGCAATTCCAATACCTCCACCCACACTTCCATAATAGGCGTTTGCGGTAGGGCATTGACGGCGGACATAAATGCACCGGACACGGGTGGTACGGCTTCTGGATGTCGGCTGACCGCCACCGTGATGTGGTCGTTACCCACCACTTGCCCCGTGGTCGGGTCGAAGCCTTTCCATCCTGCGCCCGGCAGGTACACTTCTGCCCACGCATGGGTGGCGCCTTGGCTTTGCGGGAGCAGGGGGGTGTATAAATAGCCGCTGACAAAACGGGCCGCCAAACCCAATACCCGGCAGGCTTCTATGAACAAGGTGGCAAAATCACGGCAAGAACCTGAGTGCATGGCCAAGGTGTTTGCAGGCGATTGAACGCCGGGCTGTTCACGCTGCTGGTAGTTGAAGCCAGTGGCTATCGCCTTGTTAATCCATTCCAATAGCAAATAAGTCTCCACCACTTGCCCAACCAGCCAAAATTGCTGCAACCACTGAGTTAATACCACGAGATCTTGGTTAAAGATCACTGGCAAGTAAGGTGCCAACTCGACATATTCATCGGTGTCGTAAAGGAACGGGTAATTCACCGCGTAATCCGCCACCAGAAAATTCAGCGGCTGGTCATCATAGTGTTGCACCAGCACCTGGCTATTGATGGAGAGATAATCGCTAGGTTCAAGAAAGCTTACCGCCGCCACGGCATTGTCGCAGACATCCCGTTGCCAGACTAACTGGTGGGCGGGTTCAATGATCAGTTCCGCCGATTCGATACGGATGTCATGGCCTTCACGTGGGCGCAACAGCAATTTGTGCGGCAGCAAGCTAACAGGCCTTTCATACTGGTAGCGGGTTAAGTGTTTTATTTGTAATCGGCGCATGGTTTTCCAAAAGTGTAGGGTCATGGTGCATAGGTATCTACACAAGTCAAAAAGCTCCTTCTCCCATAGGGAGAAGGTTGGGATGAGGGGATTTAACTAATTGATTTATAACTCCCTCACCCCAGCCCTCTCCCACAGGGAGAGGGGGCTGTGCACGGTGCAGCTTATTGTTTTTATATGCCTTAAAACTTGTGTAGATACTCATGCCCATAGGGAAAGGGAGTGGTTGCACACTGCTACTTAACGTTGTTCTACTCTTTAAATCTTGTGTAGATAACTTTGGTCACGGAGGGCTTAGAAATAAAAATGTGCACCCACACCCAAATAGTCAATCTTTTGTTTATAAAATTGTCCACTAGGCGAATAGCCGTTAAAGTATTCACCCAATATTTGTAGTTTACGCCCCAATACCTGTAGGTTGTCAAATTCGACGCCCGCCCTGGCGGAAATATCCGTGCTCCAGTTGTTTTCATCAAAATTTTTGAAATCCGCCGCAATAATAGGCCGCATGGACAAAAAGTCAAAGCGCCAAGGGCTTCTAAATTCTAGTCCGTATTGGGTAGACCAAGTTTTAAGTGCAGCGGGTTCTTTGTCAAACAAGCCACCACCGCCGCCATAAATGCGGATCCCGTAAGGAAGTTCATAAGACAGCTTAAGATCCACGCCTTCATAGCTTAAATTGACGCGCTCGAATTTGGTGTTTTCTTTACGCAGCAAAAATTCATCGCCCAAGTGTGAACTTTGGTGGTAAACACGGCTGAATGCCGAAAAATGCCCCAGACGCACACTGGAATAGAGTGCGGCAATAAAATCCGTATTAATCAGGTCAGATGATGAGGAGTTTAGGTTGAAGTCACTAAACACACCTGCCTGCAAGCCCGCTTCCCATTGCACGGACGATGCACCAAAGTTACCCCGATAAAAAGGGATGGTTTCCCCAAAACTAACGGCGGCTATGTCGCGGCCATCATAATTGGTGCTTTGGTAATTACGATAAGCGGCTGAAAACTGCACCCAGCGTGGGTCGGCCAGCAAGGGTTTGAACAAATGTCCCTTGGGCAACAGGCCCGTCGGCAAAATCGTCACATCGGTGGCGGCCAAGGTTTTGGCATCGGTGGCCGAATCTACAGAGGCCGCTGCTGGGGCGACGGTTACGCCATTAACACCTGGGATTTCCGCTAACATCTGCACGGCCTTCGCTAGCTCGGCAGCCGCCAAACTGTTGGGCGGTAGATTGATAACGCCGTCTTTTACCACCAATGACGGTATGGATAGTTGGAAGTTTTGTTTTAACATGCCAGCCGCATAGCCTGCCAAATAACTGTCTTCCGGGCTCATTGCATTGGCCGTGGTGGCTGTCAATAGCGCGGCCAAAGCCAAGGTAAGCCGTAACGGGGCCATGCTTAACGGGCCGGTGTCAGGGTTTTGATGAGCAGCTTGTTTTCCACAGCTTGCACATGGGCTTGGTTACCCGCTATCGCAACGGCCCGGCTGGCGCTTTGTTCAGAATCGACCACACCCGTTAAGGTTACTACGCCATTCACCGTCGACACATCAATTTGTGAAGCACTAAGCAGGCTATCTTTTAACAGGGAAGCTTTGACTGCCATGGTGATGACGAGGGAGTTATCAATATAATCACCCGCAGTCTTCGCTTTTTCCACGGCACCATCCAGTTCTTTGCCAGCACTTTTTGCCGCTTCGCCGATTTTTTGCCCGGCATTTTTGGCCGCAGCATCCAGTTTCTGCCCAGCGCGTTCCAATGCGCCTTTAGACGCGTCACTGGATTCATCAATGTGGGCTTTGGCGCTATCCGCCTTTTGTTCCAGATTGTCTTTGGCAACTTCAAGTTTTTGTTTGGCCGTGTCCGTCATTTCCCCGATGGTTTGCGCGGCATGTTCAGCTTCGTTATCAATTTTTTTGCCCGCTTTCTCAGCCGGGCCTTCTTCTTGGCAGGCACTAAGCCCTAAGGCGGCAGCGATACTGATGGCGATGATGCTCAGGGCTAACGGGGATTTTTTGTGCGTGCTTGTTTTCATGGCGGGTATTCCTTGGTATTGGCAGGGGTGTGTTAAATGTCAGCGTTAAATAGACAGAAAAAAATGGCAAGGGATTAACTGATCCTTGCCATAGGCTATGGCACGCAAAATTGAAATATCGGCTAAAAGTTTAGCGCTAAGGTTTATTGGTGTCTGTTCGGTATCGAACATAAAGCCTTAGACAAGTTCGGCTAGGGATAAGCCCCATTCCCTGCATTATCGCTATGTGCGATAGCGTACCGACGGCAACGGGGATTGCGGTTAAAGTTTGCCCTAAGGTCGAGCGTAAATCTGGCGCAGCGGTTCGGGTATGCCCCAATCCAGTCTAGCTTGTGTTTGTTTGCCTTCTGTTTAACGCCTAAGCCTTTGGTTCAGGAAATCGATTTTTACAATTCCAGGAGAATTAACCATGAAACTATTTACCCGATTAATGTCCGCTTCCCTAATGGCACTGATTTTATTGGCAGGCGCTGGTTGCGCATCGACCAAGAGCCATGAAGGCACTGGCGAATATATGGATGACAGTTTAGTCACCAGCAAAGTTAAAGCAGCGATATTAAGTGACCCCGCGCTCAGCTCAGCCGAGATTAATGTTGAAACTTTTAAGGGCGTGGTACAACTGAGCGGCTTCGTCAACTCTAAAGCTGACATTAGCAGGGCTGTCGCCGTGGCACGAACTGTCAGTGGTGTAACGTCTGTCAAAAACGATATGCGCCTTAAATAAAGGCCTAGTTAGCCAAAAGGGCCTAGGGGAGATTAATTTAGATAAATTCCCCACTGCCCCCTCCCGCAAGCCCCCCTTTTTCAAAGGGGGGTCTATGGTTACGAATAACCAAGGAAATCCAAATGAACATGACAGGCAAAGCCTCAAAACTCGCCCATGAGGCGGGTGACAAACTAGCTGATGCAGGCAACCATGCCGCCGAAGCATTGGAGGAAACAGGCGAACAACTACTGAACGCCGAGCAACAATTGGTGGCAAATTGCCGGGGCTATGTCCGTGACAATCCTTTGGCAGCCATAGGGATTGCCGCTGCCGCTGGCTTTATGGTAAGCCGCTTGTTAAACAACCGCTAAGCAGCCCCGCCATGGAGCCGGACAGCTTAGGGCTAGCGACATCTAGGCAAACCACCCAGCCTAGCGAGCTTGGAATATTGGCTGATGTCCTAGCCTTGTGGCGTGAACTGCTGGGCTTGGGCCATGACCGCTTCCGGTTGGCTGCCTTGGAAACGCAACTGGCTGGGCGTAGCTTGGTGGTCATGCTGATGGCTGGCATTATTGCCGCTATCTTGCTGGTCAGTGCCTGGTTGGGGCTGATGGCCGCTTTGGTGCTATGGGCCATCAATTTAGGGTTGGAGGCGGGCAGCGCAGTAATGCTAAGCGTTATTTTTAACCTACTGTTGGCGTTGTTCTTGTGGGGCGTGATCCACCGCAACAGCCAGCATTTATTATTTCCCGCCAGTCAACGGTCTTTTTCGGCCCAGCCGATTGCCGACAAGCATGATTAAGGCGTATTGGCAAAACCGTGGCAAAGCCCAAGCCTTGTCTGCCCAAATCCGGCTTGCTGAACAGCAAGTGTCCGCGCGGCAAGACAAGATTAACGTCCGTAGCGTTACACTCATCCGTACAATACACCAACAACTGTCCAGTCCGGCAAGTTTACTGCTGGCAGGTATACTAGGCTTTATGGTTGGCGAACTCAGCCGCCCCTGCACTAATCCCCATCCCAACAATACCCCAGAAACATCACCCTTAAAGACAGCGCTTAGCTTGTTTGCATCCGTCCGTACTTTGTATACGGCTTTGCCTGTTGCTTGGATGATCAAATCTTACCGTCAGTCTGGCGCCGTTACGCCTAAGCCTAAACGGCAAACCCCGCTGGTTTCAACTGCCTGCCAGGCCGCTGCCAGCCGCCGAAAGTCCAAACAATAATTCGTTTGAACCGAAAGGTTTAGGCCATCGTTTACCTAGCAAGTCCGTGCAATGATTTTTCAGTGTCGGTGCGTATAAATTCGCACCGACAGTCCACACCAACGTAGTAACCCATAACGCTTTAGGAGTTTTACCCATGAACAAACCCTACTTACCCATACTGACACTAGCCGTGATGGCGGCACTGTCCGGCATTACCACCGCATCGGCCTCGCCAGTGCTAGGTTCGGCACAGAGTTTTACGGTGTTGGGCGCCTCCACAGTCACCAACACCGGTTCGACCACCTTATGGGGTGATTTGGGGCTGTCCCCAGGCCCTTCAATCACCGGTTTAGGAAGTATCACCCTGACCGGGGCTGTGCATCAAACCGATGCAGTTGCGCTACAAGCCCAAGCCGATGCCCTTATTGCCTATACCACCTTATCCAACCTATCGTTTACCAGCGATTTAACCGGGCAAGATTTAGGTGGCTTAACGCTAAGCCCTGGCGTTTACAAATTTTCATCGTCGGCGCAATTGACCGGCACCTTGACCCTAGATGCCCAAAACAACCCCAATGCCTTATTTGTGTTCCAAATTGGCAGCACACTGACCACCGCCAGCAGTTCGGTGGTCAGTGTGCTCAATGGCGGCATCAATAACGGTGTATTTTGGCAAGTTGGCAGCTCAGCAACCTTAGGCACCAGCACTGTGTTTGCCGGCAATATTCTTGCAGACCAAAGCATCACCCTAACTACCAGTGCAAAAATTCTTTGTGGGCGGGCGATTGCCTTAAATGCGGCGGTGACTATGGATACCAATACCTTATCATCGGATTGTGTTGCCGATAATATTGTTGGCCTAGGCGGTACTGACTTTGGTAGTGCAGGGTATAGCCGATTTGATAATTCAGCAGGCTTAAACGTTCCAGAACCGGCGGCTTGGGTTTTGATGGTTATGGGCTTGGGTTTGCTGTCAACATTTAAGGCCAGGCAAGCGAATAAAGTCTAGCCTCTCCCTCAGTGAGAGGGTTGGGTGTAAGTTGGGTTGCATCTTTTCGCAACCCAATATAACCGTGCGGGAACGTTGGGTTGGAATAGCATCAACCCAACCTATGATGCTTGCCCGCCGTAGAAAAACCGCTTAATTATCCAGCCCTGTAGTCGGGTTAGGCGTTAGCCAACCCGACTACAGGGCTATTTCAGCCACTGCCTAGGCAGTTCCCCCCTTACATGCGCGGTCGCCAGATAGATTTCAGCCATGAAATTTAGCAAGGCGATAATCAAACACAGCATGGCGGCTACAAATAAGGAGGCAATCACCAATGACATATCAGTCAGCACAAATGAGCCTAAAAACAAGATGGCAACCACGGTGCAGATTAATAATAAACATAGTGTGCCTAGGCCTATCGCTAAATGGATTAGCCGCGCCCGCTGCTGCAAAGATTTTAGCTCAATGGTGATCGCCAACTGGATAGTGTCGGCTGGCATCGGCAGGTCTTGCAAATACCGCGAGCGGTCAATAATCCGGCTTAAGCGGTTAGTCAACACTGACAAAATGCTGGCGATACCGGTCATTAAAAAAACCGGGGCCACAGCCAAGGATATGGCGTGGGCTATCGTCCTGACGGGTAATTCTGAGATCATGGGCAAGCCTGTTGTTGGATAGCTGGCGGAGTCATTAAAGTCACTGGCTTAACCCAATACCACCCGCACCTGGTGAACTTTTGCATCGTCTTGCAAGGTGATGCCTATCTTGTTGGGTTGTAACACCCCGTCCAATTCAATAAAGTCTATGCCCTTGGACACTGCCTTGGGGTTTTCAACGGTGATTTCATAATGGCTGGCTTGATGTTGGTAGACTATCCGGTAATTGGGCCAGCTTTTAGGGATGCACGGGTTAAACAGCAATTGCCCGGCCTGCACCTGTAGCCCCAAAATCCATTCCAGCCCAGCCCGGTAAAACCAACCGGCTGCCCCGGTATACCACGTCCAGCCACCGCGCCTCGTATGCGGTGGTGCGGCATAAATATCCGCCGACAGCACATAAGGTTCAACTTTATAGGCATAAACACCGGTGCGGGTGGACGTGCGGTTGACTGGGTTCAGGATATGCAACAATTCTGCCGCCTCATCGCCGTCACCCAATAGCGCAAAAGCAATCACCGACCATAAGGCCGCATGGGTATATTGGCCGCCATTCTCGCGGACACCCGGTGGATAGCTTTTGATATAGCCGGGGTCGGGCAACGATTTGTCAAACGGTGGGGTGAACAACACCACCAAGCCATCGCCATAACGGACTAAAAATTCCCGCACGGCGTTCATGGCGCGTTGGGCGCGTTCGGGGTCAGCGCCGCCGGAAATGACCGCCCAGCTCTGGGCTATGGAATCAATGCGGCATTCTACATTAGCCGCCGAACCTAGGGGGCTGCCATCATCAAAGAATGCCCGCCGATACCAATCACCATCCCACGCTTGTGCTTCCACCGCCAGTTTCAGTTCGGCCACATGGGCTAACCAACGGTCGGCGCGTTTAGTATCGCCTTGGGATTTCGCCACGGCGGCAAATTCGGTCAGGTTCGCTATCAGAAACCAAGCCAGCCAAACGCTCTCGCCACGGCCTTGGTTGCCAACCCGGTTCATACCGTCATTCCAATCACCGCTACCCATTAGCGGCAAGCCGTGTGCCCCAACCGCCAGGCTCAAATCCAAGGCCAGGGCGCAATGTTCATACAAGCTGGCTGTTAATAATGACAAACCAGGTTCGTAATAGGCATCATCTTGGTCAGGTTGAAGTTTAGCACCTTCCAGAAAGGGCACTTTCTCAGCCAACACGCCGATGTCGCCCGTCACTTTACAATAATGCGCCACGGCATAGGCCAGCCAAATACGATCATCAGAAAACCGGGTGCGCACCCCACGCCCTGATGGCGGATGCCACCAATGTTGGACATCGCCTTCAGGAAACTGGCGGCCTGCGGCTTTCAGCAAATGGGCACGGCTTAAGTCGGGTCGTGCAAGCACCAAGGCCATGCTGTCCTGTAATTGGTCGCGGAAGCCATAAGCGCCGCCAACTTGGTAAAACCCAGCCCTGGCCCACATCCGGCAACTCAGAGTTTGGTACAACATCCAACCGTTTAACATGATATCCAGTCCGCGGTCTGGCGTTTGCACCTGCACCTTGGTGAGTATGTCCCGCCATGATGCCTGCACTTTCGCCAAGGTTTCCGCCACAGGGATAATTCGGTAACGCTTGACCAGTTCTATGGCATGGTTGTGGTCATTGCCTTGCCCCAATAAAAAGACCAATTCGATGCTTGCCTGTGGTGCCAAGGTTATTGCCGTGGTCATCGCGGCACACGCATCCATGCCTGCACCTACGCGTTTTTTTAACCCGGGTGCGCCCACTAAGCCAAACGGTGCATCCAAGCCACCATTACGGCCTATGAATTCTGCCCGGTTACCTGTCCAATCGGTTTGCAAACCGCTAAAGTCTGCAAAAGCGACGCGTTGCCCAAATTCACTATCCCACGGGTTATAGGCGAACATAGCACCTGTCCCTGCATCCAGCCCTGTAACCAAATGCGGTGCGGTGACACTGCGCGATGCGCCCAACACCCATTCCACATAAGCCGCCACCGTCAACTGCCGTGTCCGTCCAGAGTGGTTGGTTAAGGTTAATGCGGAAATTTTGACCGGATCGTCTGGGCTGACCATTTGCAGCAAGTCGCTATGGATACCCTGCGAAAGATGCATAAACCGGCTATAACCTTGGCCGTGGTGGATGACATAACTGGAATTGTCCACCCGGATGGGCAAGGCAGTCGGTGTCCATAAAACATGGCTTTCGTCATCACGGATATACAACACTTCACCGGGGCTGTCGCTGACCGTATCGTTGGACCACGGTGTCAATTGGTTTTCGCGGCTATTGCCTGACCACGTGCATCCGCTGCCAGACTCGGACACGATAAAACCAAACTCGGCATTGGCAATGACATTAACCCAAGGTACAGGTGTCCACTGGCCATTGTCCAGAACAATCACATATTCCCGGCCAGCATCGGCAAAGCCACCCAAACCGTTGAAAAATTCAAGTTCTGGCCGTGCCAAGGGTGCTGTTTGGGCGGGTGCAGGCAAGGCTTTTGGCAGCACCCAATCCGCCACTGGACGGGGGTGGCGTAACAGTTGTTCGGCCAATGTGCCCCTATGGCTAACCAGCACCACCCGCGCCGCTGTATGCAATAAGTGCCGTTCTTCCGGCGTTTGCTGGCCTAGACGTAATACAAAAACAACCCCCTGCCAGTCTTCGCCATGATGCCCCAATAGCGCTTGGCTTTCCTTCACCATGCCTTCCAACAGGATTTGCAAGTCCAGGGCATAAGACGACTCTTTTTCATTCAAAATCACCAAATCCACTGCCAAGCCTTTCATACGCCAGTATTCATGGGCGCGTAATAATTGTTCGACCAGCCGACGGTCATCAGGCTCTGTTACCCGTAATAAGACGATGGGCCTATCCCCAGAAATGCCTTGCCGCCATAAGCCAGTGACACTCAAGGTGTTCATTTGGATAAACTTGCTGGAAGGCCGCAACCAAGGGTCTGCATAAACCAAACGGCTGGCCAAATCTTGGAATAGCTGGGCCTCGTCGGGGGTGGTGCGCAGATAATGCAATTGTACGTGGGCATGGGTCCATGCCAGCGATGACACCCGCTCAAAAGTGGATACATTATGGTATTTGTCCACCGCATCCTCCACGGCTTCCCGCGATGTGGCGACCAAGGTGGTGAACGTGATGTGTTCAGTGCCCCCAGCGGCGATACATAGCCGTGTACGCAAACTGAAAATAGGATCCAGCACTGCACCAACGGTGTTGCTTAAGGGACGGCCATCCATGACGGCTTGTGGGGCCCGTAAGTTTTGTCCCCGGCCTATAAAACGGGCGCGGTCGGTTTCATATTGCAAACCGTCGTCAGTATGCCTGCCTGCCAGCACATGGGCGGCCCAAATGCTGGGTTCGCCAGGTAAGCGTTGCCGACGTTCGGCAACCAGCGCATGGGCAAGTGGCAAATACTCTGTATGCACAAATAAATTAGAAAATGCTGGATGGGCAATATCAGCGGACAAGGTAGCCAGCACAATCTCAGCATACGAGGTGACTTCAATTTCCCTTGCAGTTTGCCCATTATTGCTGATACTTAAGCGGCGAATTTCGGCATCGTCCTCAGGTGACACAACAATTTCCAAGGTGCAGACAATGTCGCCGTCGGTGCGTGTAAAACGGGCACGGTCTTCGGCAAACACCACGTTATAGGCATCAGGTGCCACCACGGTAGGTTGGTATCCGGCAGACCAGACCGCGCCGCTGGCCACATCCCGCAAATAAAGGTAACTGCCCCAGGCATCACGGGTCACATCTTCACGCCAACGGGTGACCAAGTGTTTACGCCACTGGCTATAACCCGAACCTGCCGCCGTCACCATCACCGCATAACGGCCATTGGACAACAGCTGTGCGGACGGCACTGAGGACGTGGGTGACGGTATACGCCGTATTGGCGGTTGTACAAATTCCTTGGCTTCGGCCAAATCTTCCGGCATCGGCAAGCAACTGGCATCGGCACCGCTAGGGATGCGTTCTTGTAACAGCATATCGGCGGCTTGGATCAAGGGCGCAGAATGGAAACGATGGCGCATGACACCGTCATGGATGACATTGGCGATAGCCACTAGGGACATGCCTTGGTGATGGGCCATATAACAGCGCACCACGGCATGGCGCTGGCCTTCGGCTAGCCGGATGGGGGTATAATCCAGTGCCTCATAAAAACCATATTTCCCTAACGCGCCTTCTTCGGCCAATCGCACAAAATTTTCCACGGCGGCATGGGGCAAATACATGGCGGCCAAGGCCGTCGCATAAGGGGCAATCACCAAATCTTCGCCTAGCCCGCGTTTCATACCCAAACCCGGCACGCCAAACGCGGAATATTGGTAGGTGAAAAACTGGTCACGGGTATTAAAGGCCGATTCTGAAACTCCCCACGGTACACCGCGTTCCTGCCCGTAATCAATCTGGCGTTGCACCACCAATCGGCAAGTTTGGTCCAATAAACTGTAGCGGGGGGTAAACGTCACTAGCGACGGCATCAGGTATTCAAACATCGAGCCTGACCACGATAACAACACTGTGCCATGCACGGCGCGGGTTACTCTGCGTCCTAATTGGTACCAATGGCTGCTAGGTATTTCCCGCTTGGCGATGGCAACAAAGCTGGCCAAACGGGCTTCGGAAGCCAATAAATCATAATAGCTGGATTCTAAAGTTCCTTCCGGCAGCCGATAACCCAAAGAAAACAAATGGCAGTGTTTATCGTAAAGAAAGCCAAAATCCATTTCGTAAAATAGTGTGTCCAGCTGCACAATCATGGCTAGCAAGCGTTTGTTAAGCGAGTCGGACTGGCTTTTGGCCTGTTGTAACAATATCGCCAGCGGCGAATGTAAGCCTTCAGCTGCCGTCGCCATATCCGCCAAGTTTTGCGCATAAACGGCGCTAAGCTCAAGTAGCGGCATGGATGCCATTGAGGCTTGGCCTAGGCCTAAGTCACCCACATCCTGGCAGCGGGTGGAGCGTATCCAAGGCAGTAAATTATCCACATCACGGGCGTGGGATCGGATGTCATCCAGTAGCAAGCCAGCCCATGCCAAGACTTCGTTATCTGTCGGTTTGCCACATTCTGCCGCATAAACATGGGCCAAATCATCAATGGTAATGGCGCTTTGGGTCAATTGTTGCCATAACACCCCCGACGCCGCCAAGCCAGTGGGTTGGCTGGCCAATAACACTTGCAAGCCCTGTGCTTGTTGCCATAGTTCTTTTAAAGTGCCCGTTGGTTCGCGTCGTTCGGGGCAGGCGGCGGTAATTTCCGCGATCAGCATTAAACGCGTGTCTTCTATGCCCAATAGCGCTGTATCTAAGGTCAAAGGCTGCTTAAGCATTTCTTTGCAGGCTTGGCTCAGTGCCAACAAATGGCCGGCCAAATTGCCACTGTCCACGGTGGATATATACCGGGGTTCCAGCATGTGCAGGTCTTGGGTGTCATACCAATTATAAAAATGCCCATGCAGCTTGGGCAGTTGGTCTAAGGTTGCCAGGGTGGCGCTTAAGCGATCCACAGTGTCCAGCACCCCTAGCCAGCCGAAATCACGCGCTGCCACAACTGACAGTAGATACAGGCCAAAATTAGTTGGGGAACTACGGTGGGCAATAACGGGCTGGGGATCTTCCTGAAAATTATCCGGTGGTAAAAAATGGTCGGCGGCCGTCACAAACGTTGTAAAAAACCGCCAGACCCGCCGCGCCAACAAGCGCAAGGCTACGCTGTCCTCTGGCTGAAGAGATTCAGCCCTATCGACACGGGGCGACAAGCTCAACACATGCGCCACCACAGGCGACAACCACCATAACAGCAAAAATGGCGCGGCGACAACGATGCCGGGGGGATTGCCCGCCAGCACCACGGCGCTTGCCGCCGCCATTGTCAAGGTCGAACGCAACATAGGCACCGACAAGTTCTTTAGGGTATGTCCTGATTCTGTTTTTGCCTGTAAAGCCGTCACCCATTTTAACAATTGCTTACGGGTGATCAACAAGCGCACCAAGGTGCTGGTGATGGCATCCATCATCAACCACGTGTGTTGGGCCAATAAGGTCAGTGATACTAAACTATTGCCGATGGACCACAACACATTACCTGACATCACCCGCAGATGCGCCCACAACGAAAAACCCCGTGCCGGCCAAACCAAACCACCGATTAGGGTTAAGATTGCTGGGAATGCCAGGGCCGCCAACACATAACTGATTAGGATGGCTTGCGGCGCATGGGGGATGGCCCAAATGGCCAGCAAAGCAAAAAAAGTACCTGGCGCTGACAAGGAGCGGCGTAAATTGTCGAGCATTTTCCAACGGCCTATGATCGGCATCCCTTTGCCCATCGCCCCTAAAATCCATGGCAACAACTGCCAATCCCCCCGGGCCCAACGGTGTTCGCGCGAAGCCGCGACATCGGTATGGGAAGGGAAATCTTCAAAAAACTCAATATCGCTGACTAATGCACAACGGACGTACACGCTCTCAAACAAGTCATGGCTAAGCTGGGTATTATCCGGCACCCGGCCTTCTAAGGCCGCTTCAAAACTGTCCACATGGTATAAACCTTTGCCTGTGTAAGTGCCTAGCGCAAACAAATCTTGGTACAGTTCAGAAACCGAACTGGAATAGGCATCGGTGCCGCACACCCCGGCAAACAGACGGTGGAACAAAGAATGCTCTTGGCGTAAGGGGAGTGTTGCCGTCACCCTAGGTTGCAATATGCCGTAGCCATCCACGATCAATTGTTTGTGCGGGTCAAACACCGGTTGGTTCAGCGGATGGGCTGCCACACCCACCAATTGTGCCACAGTGCCCATAGGCAATTTGGTGTCGGCATCAAGCGTGATTACATAGCAAACCCCCATAGGCGCAACGGCTGGCAGCCCCCCTATAGGTAAAAATGAAGTGTCTGTGGCCCCCCGCAACAAACGGTTAAATTCATGGAGTTTGCCCCGTTTGCGCTCCCACCCCATCCATTTGTTTTCACTGGGGTTCCATAGCCGTTTCCGGTGGAACACAAAAAACCGTTGTTGTTTATATTTATTGTTAAGTTCTGCCACTGCTGCTTGTGCCGTATTGAGCAACAAAGCATCGTCTGGCATGGTTTCTTGTCCGGCATCCACCCAATCGGACAATAGCGCAAAACGCAAATGGCCGTCAGGATTCGCCAGATAGCGGATTTCCATTTGGTCAACCTGCGTCCGCACGTCTGCCAGATGGCAGAACAGGGTCGGCACCACCACAAAAGTGCTTAAGTTTTCGGGTACGCCGTCCTTAAATTCAAAGCGGGGCAAATGGCGGGGTGGCAGGCTGCCGATGACAAAGTGGTTAATCAGGCCGATGGCCATATCTGAGGCAGGGAAAACACTAAGCGCCGCAAGCAGGTACAAATGGAAGCCGTGTAAACCCGCAATTAGGCTGGCACTGATGGGGATGGCCAGCAATATTAAAGTTAGTATTGCCAAACTACCGACATAGGTCAAACCCGCATGGGCGACATAACTGCGTAAAATGTGCTGTTTGATAGTGGGGCGGTATTTGACTTCCCGTTCAAACCCATAGCGTCCTTGGGCCAGCAAATAATAGCCTGGCTCCTTAAGCCGTTCGTTACCTGAAGCTTGCGCTTGTGCGCCATGGGCCTTAGCGATGACGTGGCGGGCAATTTCACACTCAGAACTGGGGGAGCGCCGGGCCAAATCTTCAATGGCATGGCGGTAGCGGTCGCGGGTTAAAAAATCCATAGTCTGGTAACTGTCGTGGACACGCAGGCATTGGTCAACCAAACTCAGTTCTTCGACAAACAGCGGCCAATCGAAGGCTGATATGGCCCGCATACTGGTGATGATATTGCGGACAGTGAGATTGTCGGCAACTTGCGCCGCATGTTCCCGCTGCACAATTTCATCCAAACCGATACCCTGTCCCTGTAACCAGTCATCCAGAAAATCCAAGGGCAATACGGCATCAGGATGGGGGTCATGCAGGCGTTGTAAGATTTGGACGGCGTAAGCCTGGCATAGCGGGGCGGCAGGCAATACCGCTGTAGGCATTTCTTGGTCAGGTTTGTCAGTTTGCGAGGCCAGCAGTTCGATCTGGTCAACATACGCATCCGCCAACTGGCGGCCCGTTTGGGATTGCATGATACGCACGGCCAAGCGGCGCAAATTTTCTACCAGCACAATCCGTAAGGTAATCGGCAGGGCCCAAAGTTCACCCAAGGTCAGCGGTTCGACAGTTTGGTAAGCACCGACAAACACCGCCAACATTTCAGGGTCAAAACGGCTGTCAGTATGCGCCACCATGGCCCAAGCAACACCGTAAATACGGGGAAAACCTTGCAATACACCTTCAGCCAGCTTGGGCAGTTGTAGATAATAGCTTTCAGGCAAATCCGCGTGGATGTCGTTGACTTGCTCTTCAAGCACATGAAAATTGTCCAACAACCACTCTGCGGCCGGGGTGATTGCATGTTGCCCTCGTACTGCCTTGGCAACCGCCTGATAAGCCTCAAGTAACACCCCACAATTTTCCCGCACCCTAGGGATCAATTTGCGCGCTGGTTGGTGCCGGTTTACTTTTTGGGCTTGGGCTAGGCTAATGGCATGTTGTGCCAGCCGTTCGCTACTAAATAATTCAAACCGTATTGGCTCTTGTCCATCACCGGGCTGTTCGGTATGACACTGGTTTTTTGTACGCTTCAGCATAGTTTCTTGGCTCCTAATTTCAATACCATGTAAATGCAGGAGCAAGGTGCAAGCTAAGGGGCGACCGTGATTCCCGTTACGGGGGGATTTAGCAAACTGCTGGACACTTTCGTTTTACCTTAAAACGAAAGTGTCCAGCGTTTTGGGGATGTGAAAAACTTGTGTTGCTACCTTAAACAAGACCCAACAACAACAAAATCAATAACAGGGTTAAGATAAGGCCTAGCCCGCCTGCGGGTCGATAACCCCAGTTCCGGCTATGTGGCCAAGTTGGGAAAACCCCGATCAGCATCAAAATGAGGATGACCAGTAATAATGTGCCTATTGTCATGACAGTGCTCCGGTAAAGGATGGTGGATTAAAAACCGTGGCTGTCTTGGTTTTATCCCAAGACAGCGGGGCTATCGGTCGGCAGTCTAGCAACAACAGTGCTTAGGGTCTGTGCGTTAGCAAACAGAAGCCCTAAGCCATAATGTTATGGCCAAACTAACGTGGTGAAATATTGCCGTTTTCGTCAGAAAGGATGATTTCCACACGGCGGTTCAATTGCTGGCCGCCTGAGTTTTCATTGCTGGCAACCGGGAAGCCTTCGCCATAACCCCTTGCGACAACCCGGTCGCTACCGACCGCCATCGCCATCAACTCGGTTTGTACCGCATAAGCGCGGCGCTCAGAAAGGTCTTGGTTATGTTCATCCGTCCCCCGGCTATCGGTATGGCCTTCAACAGATACCTTATATTCAGGGTATTCTTTCAGGAAATCGGCCAGTTTTTGCACATTTCTGACCCCGCCCGGCTTGAGTTCGGCCCTATCGGTACTGAACAACACGTCACCCAAGGTTATCACCATGCCACGCTCAGTTTTTTGGGCGTTCATTTCCTTGAGTAGCGCAATTTGTTTTTTGGCGGCGTCGGCTTCAGCCGTCCTGGCATCCAACTGAACTGCGGTACGGCTGGCGGCAGAGCTGGTGACGGCTTGTTCTGCGGTTTTGCGTTTGGCGGTTTGTTTGGCAATTTCCACTTGCTGTTTGGCGACATAAGCCAAATTGGTGACAGTCCCAGTCTCTTCATTTTCACCAAACGCCGCATCAGCACGGCCTAGGGTGTCGCTGGCATCTTTCAGTTCTAAAGGTGCCAAGTTGACAATCTCCGCATCGTTGCGGGCATTATTGTAACTACTATGCGCCTCATTAAGCGTTGGGTTGGGTGCGGATGCGCAACCGGACAGCACCGCGATGGCAATGAGGGTCATAGGTAAACGGCTATGCTTGTACATGATGGGCTCCATTAATAATTATTGGGCGCGTTGCGGTCAATTTCTTTACGCAACACACGGTTGTCTTCTTTTAAAGCGGTGGCCGCTTTTTGTGCCTTGGCTGAACGGGCTGTGGCGGCTGCCAACTGCGCGTCCACTTGCGCCTGTTCGGCCAATTGTTTGGCTAGCGGATAATCTTGCTCAGCCATGGCCTTATTTGCGGCATCCATTTTTTCCATGGCCGAACGCAATTCCACTGGCGCAAATTCATTGCCGCCCGCACTGCTGGCGGCGTTTACGGCGACTTTGGAAACCGCCATTTGCTCAGTAGGCGGATTGCCTGCGCAACCGACTATCAGTAATGCAGCAGCGATCGCTAGACCTAGCTTTGGGTGATGATTTTTCATGATTTTTCTCTGTTGGGTTAAACATCAAACACAGCCGCTGTAAAAACCTAGGATGGCTAGGGCAACGGTTGCCAATTTTTTTATGGTAGAAAGTCGGTGCAACACCTTGGCTAGGCGATTTGGCTGGCTTTGGCCACTGTGGCTTGCATGACGGTTTTTTTCCTTTATTGGTTTTGCCAGTCAGACAAACGCTTGTTGGATTCGGCGCTGGTGAGCGTATAGGATTTTTGGATGCTGCCATAAAAATGGGTTTGGTTGCCCTCGACCATATCCAATTGGGCACCGGAAAACCAAATCCACTGTTCTGTCACATTGCCTTTCAATTGATTCCAGTTCATGGCTACTTCCTCATTTATTAGCGGCGGCTTGAACGCCATAGGTTACGGGCCTCATTTAGCCCTTAGGTCAGAAGCATACGGGTCAAGCCACCGCCTTTCCGTCTGCTACCGAACACAGGCCCGTTTCTGGCGAACCGTTGGCTAGCGTACAGACCCCCATCGAAGGTAGCCCTACTATGCGGTTGCAGCGGTTTGCATTGCCGCCAACCCTTAACCGCCATTAACGTCCCTATCAATCATGAAACTCTATTTATTACGCCACGGTGAAACCGAATACAGCCAACGCGGCGCTTATTGTGGGGCGCTAGATTCCGAGCTGACTGAACAAGGCCAGCAAATGGCACAGGCTTTTGCAGCCGCCTACCAATCCCTGTCTTGGGCCGACATCTACGTCAGCCCGATGAAAAGGGCGATAGCCACCGCACAGCCTTTATGCGACGCACTAGGCCAGCCTATGATAATTAGGGATGGTTTACGCGAAATTGCCTACGGCGACTGGGAAGACCAAGAACAAGAGACCGTCCGCCAACACTATGCCCAGGATTACCTGCGTTGGCTGGCCGAACCGGCCTGGAATGCACCCACAGGCGGCGAAACGGCGCTACAAGTTGCCAGCCGCGCCATGCCCATCATCACGGCCATTGAAGCCAGCCATAAAACGGGGAATGTCCTGGTGGTGGCGCATAAAGCGACCTTGCGGATCATTATCTGTAGCCTGTTGGGGATAGACATAGGCCGTTACCGGGATCGTATCGATGCGCCCGCCGGTTCGGTCAGCACCATTAACTTTGATATTCATGGGCCGATGTTGGAAACCTTGGGCGACCGCCATTATTTGCCCGAAGCCTTGCGCCTGCGTGCCGGGACTTGAGGCCATGCACCGGCTTTGTGCGGCAGCGCACCGACTACAGGCAAGATTCCCGATAAACTTCCTACCAACTTGCAAAGGCGGTTTTTTCCCAACCCCGGCCAAGCAAAAGCTAACGACAGACAACACTTGGAGAATCCCATGGGTAAATATTTTTTAGGCTGGCTATTAGGCGTGCCAGTATTTGTTCTCGCCATTATTTATTTGATTTTTAACCACTGAGCACTTGGCCACCGGATGACACGGTGGCCCATGCCAGATCGACTTTTAAGGGGATAGTTTATGAATACCACCCATACACCTGGCGAAGCGGATGACGAAACCGTCGCCCGCTTACGCACAGGCGGCCACGACTTTGTCGATAAAATCGCTGATGCGACCACCCACGCAACCGATGCCATCAGCCAAAAAGGCGAAGCCCTGAAAGCTACCGAACAAAAATACGAAAAAAATTGCCGCAATTACCTGCATGACAACCCGATCAGCGCCTTAGGCATCGCCGCAGGTCTAGGCTTTTTACTAAGCCGCTTGTTGGGTAAGTAAGCACCCGTTTTAACAGGCTTTGTAGGTTTAACCCGCAAAGCCCCTTGTTGCTATAGAAGGATGCTGGGCATGGATGCCACCCCCCTTTATAAAATCCACCAACCCGTAAGGAGTCCATTATGTTTAAAAAACAACTACTCGCCACCCTCGCCATCAGCAGCGGCCTGATGCTGGCTGGTCTGGCCCAGGCTAGTCCTAGCGCGGAATTCTACTTGGCTGAAAATTCAGCCGTGGAAAACACCGAACTGAATGCCCGTGACCAAGGCAACACAACCCTAACCCCAGAAGACCAAAAAGAAACCGAAGGCGATTTAAAAATCACCGCAGCCATACGCCAAGCCATCATTAAAAACAGCCATTTATCGGTTAATGCCCAAAACGTAAAAATCATTACCCGTAATGGCAAGGTGACTTTACGCGGCCCGGTTGAAAGCAAAAAAGAAAGCAAGAAAGTGAAAAAAATTGCCACCCATACGCCTGGCGTATTGAAAGTGGACAACCAACTTGAAATTAAAGCGCCATAAAGGCCAAGGAGCACATCATGACTAAAGCCGTATTTTGTATCGCCAAATCTATTGACCAAGCAGAAATCATAGTCAATAGCTTAGTAGCCGCCGGGTTTTCAAACAATGACATATCCGTCTTGTTTCCCGACAAATCCACCAGCAAAGATTTTGCCCATGAAAAACACACCAAAGCCCCAGAAGGCGCCGCGATAGGTGGCACCGTCGGTTTAGGCGCAGGTGCGGTACTTGGCCTATTGGCGGGTATCGGCAGTCTCGCCATACCCGGTGTGGGGCCGCTGATCGCCGCAGGCCCAATCATGGGCGCAGTAAGCGGTGCAGCCGTTGGTGCCGCCACCGGTGGTTTGGCAGGTGCATTGATTGGTTTGGGTATCCCCGAATACGAAGCCAAACGCTATGAGGGCAAAATAACAGGCGGCAGCGCCTTGATTTCTGTCCACACCAAAAGCAGCGAATCCTGCGATAAAGCCAAAGACATCTTTGAAAAAGCCCATGCCGAAGACATTTCTTCAACCGAAGAAGCCGCTGTAGCCTAAGCACCTATCAGTAGATGCAGTCTGATGTCCGGGACAGGGTTGACAACCCTGTCCCGGATGTTTTTGTGTACTGCTGCAAAATAATCATAAAAGCCAAACCGCATGAGTCAGCGGGCCCAGTTATCCCAAAAAACCGCAATCGGCGGACTTATCCAGCCCCTCTCGACAGGGATTTATCAAATACCCTCTTCAAGCCTCATCTCCTAAATGGGGGAACACTTGCGTAAAGAAAGCCATCTATTGAAAATGGATGCCAGTTTAAAACTGAGTATCAAACTTCCCCTTGCTAAAATTTGCTTATTATTATTCAAACTGACAAACTTTGCGTCAGAACTGGGCTATAGTTGGTAAATATACTTTTAAGAAAAGTTGACAATCTAAAATGCCCGCAACCATCCGGCCTGTAAATACGGCCTATTCATCAGAAGAAATGGTTAGGATGTTAAGGGCAACAATTACTGGATAACAAAAACATCCATGCAAAATAAAGTTGTTTTAGTTTCATGCGTGTTCAATAGACTGTTTTTATCCCCAGCCCATAATCCACCCACCCACCCGCTTGGCTACGGTTGAAGTCGCCTTGGATGAAGTGGCGGCAATGAGGGTATTGCCCGAATATGAGAGCTGCGAGGGATAGTGTGTGACGATTTATGAATATACTCTGCTTACCAAGTGCCGAGCCTGTCGCTGTGTATAAATGTGTGCGCTTGCCGGCATTTTGCAACCCGGAGGGTTGATAGCCATTAGCTGGGGGTTGAGCGTAGCGATACCCCCAGATGGCGGAAAAATACAATATCGACCCCAGAGGGGTCGAAGAAATCCATGCTTAAACATTTCCACGAAACATCCTATGCCATCCACTTACCTAAGCCTGCACTACCACATTGTATTCGGAACCAAAAACCGCTTACCACTCATTGAGGCGGAGTGGCTTCCCCGGCTTCATGAATATATCGGCGGAACTATTCGTGGACTTGGCGGATTTCCAGAGGGCATCGGCGGAGTTGCCGATCATGTCCATTTACTGGTCTCTTTAAAAGCAACGCACAGCCTTGCGGATGTCATGCGGGAGTTGAAAAAAGCTTCCTCCGTATGGGTTCATAATACCCTTGGGAATAAGCAATTTGCTTGGCAAGAAGGCTATGCGGCTTTCACCGTCAGCGCCTCCGCTTTAGATGCGGTACGTAGATATATCGCCAATCAAGAACAACACCATCGGGTCAAATCGTTTCATGATGAACTGGTTGAGATATTGGAAAAAGCCGGTGTTGACTATAACCCGGATTATTTGTAGGCTAAATCGCTACGACCCCTCCTCTGGGGTCGATATGTTATTCTCGCTCGATCCGGGGGTATCGCTGCGCTCAACCCTTGGTTGCGGTCAGGTAACCCGCAGGGGTCGCAGCAACCGATTTAAAAACCTTGGCGCTTTTCCGAAAGCGGTGTGCATAAGGCAAATCGGCTGATGGTATTCTGGGCCGTGCAAACAAGGACTGCGACCCCTCAGGGGTCGATATATTATTCTTGCTCGATCCGAGGGGTGTCGCTGCGCTCACTCCCCTGTTGCGGCTCGTCGTTATACACAAGTCGTCGATGAACAGAGGAACTCCGGAGGGGTTCAAGCCATTAGCCGGGGGTTGAGAGCAGCGACACCCCCGGATACTATGCCGATAGATGAACGACCCCGAAGGGGTCGCAGTCGCAGTCGCAGTTTTTCAGGCTTGGGCGCTGGACACCACCAGCCGAAAGCCAGTATTTGCTTTGAAAGGCCGGTTGCTACGACTACGACCCCTCCGGGGTCGAATGCTCCTCAATCGCTCTCGACCGGGGGTGTCGCTACGCTCAACCCCCGGCTAATGGCTTGAACTTGAACCCCTTCGGGGTTCCACAAACAGTCTTTGGCTATAGCCAAGACTCAGGGCGACCGCGCAGGAGAGAGCAGGAGCCTTAACAATTTAGGCGATGTGTCTTATTCCATAGCCGCGAGACAGGAGTCGAGTAGTCCCCAGAAGCGATAAGGCATGTGTTTTCACGAAGCGTAGCGTAGTGAAAATTCAGGCTTTATGAAATCGCGTAGAGTCATTGGGCGTAGTGGTGTGATATAACCTATCACACTACGGAGAACAGGACGGCTGGAGCTTGCGCAGCAATTTAAACTTGTCGCGGTATTTTTGAGGATTTCCACGCTGGGAGCAAGGGAAATCTGTACTCAAAAATAGCGACTCCCCCCCAGGCAATTATTCTATAGCAATAGCCTTTCACGAACAGGCATTCAATATTGCCAAAGCCTTACATGACCAAGCCGCTCAGAGCTTGAGCCTAACAGGCTTAAGCCCAGCGGCCTCAATTGCGGTCACGTCCAAGTAGGACGCGTACCAATCACCTAGAATCTGACGATTGCTGCCAGGTTCCGCATTACGGTCGGCAGCAGATTCTTCAAGCAGCGTTTGCAGTTGCTTTTGCACCCGTTCGTTGACTTCGGTGAACATGGATACGTTCGATTTGTCGTTGGGAATCGTTGTGCGATCCTGCCAAGCACCGTTGGCATATCGATCAAAATCATCACCCGGCTTGACACTCCGATCCATCGCAGTTGTGTCAAAACCCCACGTTCCAATGGCCGGGACGGGCTTAACTTTAGCCGATAGGTTGCTTGGGATGTGTTCCGGGGCAGAAGCGCAGCCGACCATGCCAAGGATTAACGCATTGCAAGCCATGAAGGCGCCAAGGTGGTTCTTACCGTTGCCTTTTATATCTTTATGACGGGCAAGCCGTATCCTATCCCATAGCGTGAGGCTCATAGTTCGACAGGCTCCCACCATAAACTGGCTAATGCAATGCCAACACTGAAAGCATTGGTCAGGACCAGCCAAGAAAAGGTTTTTCGGGTATAAGGTAGCTTGAAAAACCGCTTTAACACATAACTTTCTAGCCAAGCGTTTGTTAGGCATGCAAAAACAAAGGTGGCCAGCCATGTGACTGGATTAAAAGTCCCCCAGTTGAGTAGATAATCAATAACCGAGCCTGGGAATATTTCCCAGGAAAAACCGCCTAGCGGGATTAACACCAAGCCCAGTAAAGCCGATGCGGCGTTGGCTGCAAGATCCGCAACGAGCGCCTGCTTTGGCCTTAGGGTGAAAATGTTCATAATAAAAAAGAACTCGATCACAAAGCCAATGCCAATTGCCCACCAAGAAAATAACCGCGTTTCGAGATACAACGCAGGCCAAACGACATCAGCCTGTGCTGGCAGGGGGATCAGTAATAGGCTTAGGGAAAAAATAAGGTAATAAGCTTCGGACTTAGCGCCCCCAGCATTGCATGAAGAATCAGTTAAGAGCGGAATGACATTAGCGCGACTGGCCACTAACTACCCCTAATCAAAACATCCGGTATCTCGTAGCGCTCGTCCGAGCCAAACTTGACGATATTAAGATCGGCTTCGTGTGAATAGGTCAGAGCTTGGGTTGAGTCCGAGGCGCTTGGAATACCCTTGATGAACAGGATGCGGCGTTTGATGGCGTTGTTTCCGTGTATTTCCACGGTAGCCGTGCCATCAAAGCTACGCCGAATCACAAAGGCGTCGCAGGTCTGCGGTTTTAAATCGGGTGCAAACGGTGGAATACAGAGGATGTTTGCCGAGGCATGGAACACCGTGCCAGGAATCAGCGCATCCTTTGTAGCGGGCAGTGCTGGTAGTGCGTGGCCAGTAACGGCGACCTTAATGGCGTAGTTGCTGGTTTCGTTGCGCCGCGCGGCAGGGCGCATCAGATAGACACGCACGGTATAGACTCCATCAGTCGGGAGCACGCCTTGAAAGTCACCACCATCCTGACCGACAAACATCGCTGTTTCTGAGCCGGGCGGCAGCACATTAAAGTAGTTTTGGGGGTTGGATTTAGTTAGAACGATGGCTAATTTTTGTCCGGCACTGGCCTGCACAGGGTAATCAATATCGGCGTCGCCCTTCAGCTGTCCTTTGATGGTCGTGGAACTAGTGCCTTTGGCAAACTTGACCATTTCTGTGCGCCCTGTTGCCAGGGCATTGCTGTTTAAAAACAGGCTAGACCAAGTGATTAGGACAAAAACGGCCCCTAGTTTATGGATATGTTTCATGCTTATCACCATAGGGATACACGATCTTGTTCTGGCAACCACATAGGGTCACCGGAACGGATAGCATTTCTTTTGTTTTGTGGGGTGCTGGGATTGCCCAAAATCATCTGAATTTTGGTTAATCGGCCAGATAGTAAGCCATAAATACCGGTGAGTTCAAGTAAAATCCTTGGTTAAACCTTAAGCCGATTTTTCAATAATCCGACAACGATTTTGGTGGGATAGCCGCCCTTAAGGCATTCAAAACTGCGAGCACATCAATGATTTCTTGGGTTACCGCACCCGCGACGGGGCTTAAATATCCCATGCCCGCAAAGCACATACCGATAAGGCTCAGGGCCATGCCGCCCACTGCGCTTTGTAAGGCGATTTTGCGCATACGTGCGCCGATATGAAACAGCTCATCAACCTTTAACAAGGAACTGTCCATAATCACCGCATCGGCTGATTCGCCTGTGATGTCACTGTTTTGGCCAAAGGCGATGCCGATGGTGGCGGCGGTCAAGGACGGTGCGTCATTAATGCCATCGCCCAGATACACGGTTTTGGCAGCTTTGGTTTCTTGGCGCACTAGGGCCAGTTTTTGTTCGGGGCTTTGGCTAAAAAACACATGTTTGATGCCGACTTTTTCGGCCAAGTAGCGGACTTCGGATTCCCGGTCGCCAGACACCAGCATAACTTTTTCAAACAAATGGTTGGGTTGTAAATGATTAATGAATGAGGAACTGTCAGAGCGCACTTCATCACGAAATTGTAAGGTGGCGGCATAGGTACTATCAATCAGCACGATACATTCCAGACCGCCGCTGATGTCTGGCAGTTTACCGACATCCGCCGGATACTGTGCCATAAAGTTTTTGCGGCTGGTGATTTGCACTTGTTTGCCTTGCACCGTGCCAGTCAGGCCTTTGCCGGGCAATTCGGCAATATTGGCGACTGTTGACAGCGTTAAGTGGTCTTTTTCTGCGGCCTTAACGATTGCGCCGGATAGCGGGTGTTTGGAATAGCGCTCTAGGCTGGCGGTTAAAGCCAAAATGTCCTGGCCATTTTGCCCATCTACAGGCAATAAGGCCGTCATTGACGGGCGGCCATAAGTCAAGGTACCCGTTTTATCAAAAATTGCAGTGCGGCAAGTGCCGATGGTTTCGAGTATGGCGGGGTTTTTGATGATGATTTCCCGACGTGCTGCCAAGGAAATGGAACTGATAATCGTGACTGGGATGCCAATCAGCAAAGGGCAGGGCGTAGCAATCACCAGCACCGCCAAAAAACGCATGACATCCCCACTCATTGCCCACGCCGCCAAGGCCACGATCACGGTCAGCGGTGTATAAAACGCACCAAGTTGGTCGCCAAGCCGTCGGATATTGGGGCGGTATTGCTCAGAAGAACGCATGACTTCCATGATTTTGGCATAACGGGAATCCACCGACAGCTTATCGGCGCGTATGGTTAGTGCCGAATCGCCGTTAATAGCGCCAGACATGACTGAAGAACCCGAAGTTTTGGACATCATATACGGTTCTCCAGTCAAAAAGGATTCGTCCATGGTGCCTGAACCTTCTTGTACTGTGCCATCAACCGGACAAATTTCATGGGGCAGTATCAATAAAATGTCACCGATGATGACTTGTTCGGTGGTGATGTCACTGAGCTTATCGGCTGATTTCCGATGCGCCACTGAAGGCATACGCTTGGACAGGGCTTCTAGTACCGACGAGGCTTTACGCACCGCATAAAGTTCCAGCACTGCGCCGCCGGACAGCATTAACACGACCAGGCTGCCTGCCAAAAATTCATCTAACATGACAGCAGTGACTATCGACAAACCAGCCAGCAAATCCGCGCCAAAATTGCCCTGAAATAATTTAGCCAGCAGTTGGTAAAGCAAAGGGATGCCGCCCAGTACCAAAACCGCAAGCAGCGGCAATTCCACTAATGCCATGGCAAAACTAAACTGTCCTTGATAAAGGTTGGCAATAGTGGAGCTTAAGGCGGCGTTGATGGCCAGGGTGTAAACATCCTGCCCAGTGTTTAAGGCATATTTCAACAGCAAATAAGCGCCTATGCCTAGCAAGCTTAAAGTGGCAATAATGTTTTGGGTTTTGGCGGATGTTGCAACAGGCGGTGTTGGCTTAGTTGGGGTAGTCATGGTTTTGAATGCTGGGGTTATAAAGCGGGACGTTTTACTGCGGGATGTTCCGAAAACTGGGGCTAGGATCACGGATTTGGGCGGCGCTGGTCGATGGCCTTTAAAGCCTTGACCTGTTGTAGTTTGCTAGGGAGAAGCTTAGCAGTCTTTCCCTTTGAAAGCACTTAAAAAAGTTATGGTTATTGTGTGGGGCAGACCAGATATAGCTTAGTAGGCCAGAATAAGCCGCTTTGAGCGAAAGCGAAAGGCGGCGTTTCCGGCGCATCGGGTTTGTCGTGCGCTGGAAAAGGCAGTTTTGACTCGCGTCCAAACTGCCTCATTCTTGCTACAGGTCTTATTGTGGGGCTGACAATTCCAAAAAGTGGACAGATTTTTTGTCTGGGTCGGAAGGGCTTGAGCCCTCAGCACCTTTAGTGTCACCACCGCTAGTTGATGGTAGATTATCGGTTGCTTTGCTGGATGGCTTGCCTGGTTCATCAGCACCGTCATCTAACAAATCTGGGTCATCGGGGTCGCCTTTAGAATTGCCATCATTAACCAGAAAAGCCCGGTTTTGTTCATAGGAATTTTTGATGAAGTCATAACGGTCAACCGAACCTTCATCAATAATTTTTTCCGTGGACATTAAATTGGCGCGTTTGTCAGTGACATCAAGGACTTTGGATCCTGCTGTTGCAGCACTGGCCGCCGCGCCACCAAATATCGACACATAAGTCAACGGATTCATAAGCGCATCACCAACAAGGCCGACTGCATCCCTAGGGGAGCTAGGGCCGAAAATGGGCAGCACCAGATAATTGCCGGAAGGGACGCCCCAAAAGCCTAAGGTTTGTCCAAAGTCTTCCTTATGCTTGGGCAAATTAACCATGTTCGCCACATCAATAAAGCCGCCAACACCCGCCGTTGAGTTGATCAGAAAACGGCTGACATCCATACCACTTTGCATCAGCTTAAACTGAAGCAAATCATTGATGGTCACGCCGATGTCATTAATGTTGCTAAAAAAATTGGTGACCCCTTCATCGACAAATTCAGGGGTTATCCACTCATAACCTTGGGCTAGCGGCTTGACGATAGCTTTGTCCAAGCCATCGTTAAAGGATTGTGTGCCGCGGTTCCAGCCTGACCATGGGTCATTTTTGTCTTCCACAGCCGTTGGGGCCGTGGCGCAAGCTGATAATGTAATCGACATGACCAGACCGCTTACTAAAAGAGGTTTATGGAAGAAAGGTTTTTGCATGTTCATGGTTAATCATTTCCTGCTTTTGTTTGCATTTTTAATAGGTAGCGTTACCTTAATGGGGTACTGGACTCGCAGGGTTTTGGCGGATTAGCCCAGCCCCTTGCGTAAGCTGTTGTAAAGTGGCAAGTCAACCCGAAAATTCGGATTTAGCCCAAAACCCGTTATTAAACCTTAGTCAAGTCAGTATCAATGGGAGGCTGGGCGTAGCCACTTTTATAAACTTGGCGCTAAGTTTATCATTTATTGATTTTACTGCTAAGCTGATAGTTCAAATTGAACAATCAAGCACATACAATGTTTTCCACAATTGCTGTGGATAAGTATGTGCATAAGGCTGGGATAATCGGTATAAGGCCTGAAAAAAGCTACTAATTTGTTAATCTGTAGTGTTTTTATACAGACTGTATTTTTTATAAAAAATCAATAACTTATTGTTATGGCAAGTGGCTGGCTAACGCGGATGGCCACAACTGGCCTGGTGTTTTTGGCCGCTGTGCATAAACATTATGGCCAGACCTTATAGGCGCTTTAATTTTAAGCCATTTCATCACTCAACTGACAACAATAAAGACGACCATGCCCTTATTTATTGCCCTTAGCCTTGGCCTTTGTTTTATGGCCCAAACTGCCAGCCCATTACAAACAGCACTGATAACCCCGATAACAATTACTATTGGTTTAGCATTAGCCCTAAGCAGCCTAGTCGGTAGCCTGCTTAAAAAGCGAGTTGATGTCTGGTACGACATTTTTGCCAGTGGTGTATTGCTGGTTTGGTTTGCCTATTGGAAGCCTTTATTTACCCTGCATACGCCAATATTTTTTTTCTTCCCGCTGTATTTTGCCGTGATGACGGCATTAGTGGGCTTATTTTTTATTGGCCAGCGCGATAAAATTGATCAAGAGAGTTTAGGGTTTATGCGGATACTGGACAACAAAACCTTGATCCAGCCGTGGGTTTTTATGTTGGCTATTTTAGGCAGCCTGGAACTGCACCAGCATTTCCTGCTCTACCCAACCCTGATGACGCTGTTGATTATGCGCTTTGCCTTGGCAAGTTGCGTGCAAGGGCGAAGTGCTTAGGTAAAACTCCACACTTCTGGGCTAATATATCCGCGTGGTGTTGGGGGAAGAAAATTTGAGGGCTGCTCTGGTCAATGGTGCTAAGGGATTTTGGGATACTTTCACCGTCTTTTTTGCCTACACACCCTAGGGCCAAGGTAACTTCTCATGAGTTGTAGGCAATAGCGGCAGACCTGCGAGGTTTTATAAACCTCGCAGGTCTTTTCCCGCCACTAATGAGAAGTTACGGGCCAAGCAGCCAAACCCCACTTAACTTAACGTTTTTTGGCTATGGCTTGGACTACTGCGCCTATGCCGGTGTGATAAATCCCCTCTATCACATCACGCTCCAGCTCAATTAAATGTTCAAATGTTAGCCCGGCTAACTCGGTGCTTAGTATTGCTTTGGTCTGCATCAATTCCACTGAATTACCGCCACCAGTCCCGTGTTTAATCTGGTCTGGAGTATAAGCCTCTAGCAGAAAAACCCCGTGTTGTCTTAAGCCTGTAGGCACTTTTTGATAGAGTTGTTTTCTGATGGCTGGGGGTAATGGGCAAAAGATTGAGACTATCCCATCCCATTGGTTTTCGCCTAGATCGTAATCGGCCAAGTCAGCGTGGATAAATTCGACGGTAACGTGGTTTTCTTCTGCCCAGCGTTTGGCTTTATTTATCCCGACTAGGGATGAGTCAACTGCGGTAACGGCGTAGCCCAGTTTTGCCAGAAACACGGCATTCCGGCCTTCGCCTTCGGCGAGGCTAAGCACTTTGCCTTTGGGGATGCGCTTGGCGTATTCCGCCAAAAATTGGTTAGGGGCTGTGCCATAAGCATAGCCTTCGGCACTATAGCGTTCATCCCACATGGTTATTCCCCTTTGTTTGATTGGTGTTGTTATTGGTTGGCGGTGCAGTAGCTTTGGAAGGCTTTTTCACTGGAAGCAAAACCTTTTTGTTTGGCCAGTTCCCATGGCCGTACGCAGGCGTTTTCCCGTGCGCACCAGGTGTAACCCGCAGACGGGATGCAATTGTGGGCATCACGGTCTGAGCCAACCATGGGGCTTACTGGCAGCACCTTAATCGGCTTGAGTAGCAGGTTTACTTCATTTGGGTTGCCGCTAGTTATGACCGGATAAAGCTGGTCTGTGGTGAACAGCAACTGACCTTGATGGGTCAGGCTGGCACGAACGGTATAGCGGTGTGAGGCGATAATCTGGCTGGCATGGTAGGGTAGTTCAAATTGATACGGCGGCTGTCCGGCATTCGGGATGCTGGTGTTGGCGATAGTCACCGACGGCGCATCGGCACGTGAAACATCTTCAAGCTTTACTTCCAGCTGCGTCCCCGGCGGTACGGCAATACGCTCCCGGTAGCTGGCTACGCCCCTTACTGTGTCGGAAGTCTGCCCACCTATCCCAGTTGCACAGCCAGCCATTAGCAGCAAGCTGCTTAGTTCTATTATTATCCATTTCATGTTAAATCCCCGTGGGGTTGTTTGGCGTTGGTCGGTTATGTAAAAGGTTTAAACAAGCTAGCCAGTACTAATTATCGGTTAAAGTCATCAGTGCCCATAAAACTGGCCCCATCAGATTGCCAGAAAAAAAGCATCCGCATAAATATCTTTCATGGACGCGCCCTTTAGAAATGCCATTTTCTTGGTTTGGTTGACCATGTCTGGGTGTCCGCAAAGAAAAACCCGCCAATCCTTTAAATCAGCCAGAGTGGACATGGCCACCTCGTTAGCCCGCCCACGGCTAAAGCCATCAGGGACATCCGGACCTGACAAGCAGGGCACATAATGGAAGTTTGGGTGGTCTGCCGCCAGTTGGCGCATTTCATCTATCCGGTATAGGTCTTCACGTTCACGGCTGCCGTGGAACAAGTAAATCGGGCCGGTATGTCCATGGCTCAAGGCATCGGTCAATATGCCCGCCAACGGTGCCAAGCCTGTTCCTGTGCCTATCAGGAGCAAACCTTGGCCACCCCTTTCGGGGAGGTAAAAGCAATGGCCACGGGGTTCGGAGACGGCGATGGTATCGCCAACCTTAATTTCATCATGTAGCCAGCTGCTAAACAGGCCATTGTCCATGCGCCGGACATGGAACTCCAGGGTGTTATCTTGTTGTGGGATGTTGGCGATTGAATAGCTCCGCGTTAAGCCATCAGGCCGTTGCAAATTGACAAATTGGCCTGCGTTAAATTCAAAGGCATCTTTAAAGGCGATGACCAATAGCAAGGTATTCCTATTCAGCGGCTCACACCGGGTGACTGTGCCGTCGGTATAAAACTCGGACTGGTCGGGTAGTTTAATGGTCATATCCTGCTCGGGCAGACATTGGCAGGCCAGAAAATAATGGAGTTTTTTTTGGGTGTCCTTCAAACCGGATTGGGCGGCTAGTGGTGGCATGGTATCGGAACTGCGTAGCATGCAGCTATGGCAAGTGCCTTTTTTACACGCGTAAGAGATTGCCACTTCTTCACGCAACAGGGCTTCCAGTACGGTTTCATCCGGCTGGCATTGGTAAGTTTTGTCGTCAACCGTTAGTTTGACCATAAGTATCCCCCTTAGTTATCACTTGGACTGTGAAATACCCCAGGCTATGGCAAGCTGGGGCTTTTCGGATGATTTTACCACTTCCTTGTCATTGCTGCTTTTCGCTAGGGCTAAGCAGTGATATAGGTATTTATACCAATGGTTTTTTGGACAAATAGCTGATTAAATGGAGTATCTAAGCAGAATTTATTGATAGGACACCCTGCCAAACTTTAAAGTTCGGGTAAAAGGGTTCAGGGTGCATTCAGGTAAAAATGCTAAATTTTGCACCTATACCTAAATTTAACCTTGGGGAATAACTTTATGCGTAACACGTTGATTATTGCTCTATGGGTGATCGCGCTTCCAGTCGCCGAAATGTCTTATGAATTTTTTGCAGTACGCCCTACCACGGATACAAAGAAAGCGGATTTGACTACCGCAAAGCCCAGCTTATCCGCGCCGCAAGCAATTAGGGATAAGAATGGTGTGCTTGTAGGCTATAAAGACTTGCAAGGACATATTTATGATAAAGGCCATTATCCCGTTATGCCCGACAACAGTAACTCTCCTGCCCAACTAAACACCGCAGATAAATAAAAACTAGCCACCGCTGCATACGTTCATTTTTGTTGCAGCAAGCCCAAAGTCCTTTCCGGCAACTTGTCGGTAGTTGCACCTTCAAGATGCAGGCGGGACTCTTCATGCACCGTTGCCATAAACCGGATCAGCTGTAATTCATAGTGCATCTTTTGTTCGGGGTCTTGCGTTTCCCACATTTCATTTAACAAATGTTTGGCATGATGGTGGATGGTGAAAGCAACCGCCTCAGGCAAATGGGTATAGCTGGCTTGAATCGATTGTTTAAGTTTATCCAGCGCCGCCAAATATTGCTGGTAATCTTTTATGTCTTGTTTGCACTTGGTTTTAAACATCAGCAAATCCGCATTGTTTTTTGCCTTTAGCAGGCTAATGTCATGCGCCAGCTGGACACTTTTCTTTTTCAGTTCGGCCTCCAGCGCTTTAGAGGCCAGCATACGGGCTTGTTTAAGCTGGTCTTGCTGACCTTGGTTGGCTTGTTGCCATTGCAGATTTTCATCTTTAATCGCATGGAACAGCTTGAGCCAAGAAAAAATGCGGTTTTTTACACTCATGGTTGGTTAATCAATCCTGGTTATTTTCTGCTGCAACCTTAATAAAGCCTCGATATCTCGCTGCTTTCGGCACTGGATGTGCTCATTATACAGTTGCTGATAGCTGGCTTTGGGCAACTTAGGCCTGATTGACTGCAAATCTTTTGTTATCGCTAGGGATAAGGATTTTAGGTGCTGTTTGTCATTGGCCACCAACAGTTTTTTCCGCCGGATACGGTTAAAATAGTTGAGCTGTTGCAACCTAAAATAATAGCGACGTTGGACAGCATCTTGTTGCCCTTGAACAAACAGGACGCGCCGCGCTGCCCGCTGCTGCACTGAAAAGTAGTCAAAACACGCCAAAACCATAGCCTTCAATAACAGCCATAAGCCGCTGGCCAAAAGTAAAGCAAAGCCGCCAAATAAAGCCGCCAAGCCCAACTGGGTCAGAAATCCCGGTAATCCCGGCATTGCCAAAGCCAATAATACATCCACCGAAATAAACAGCGTAAGAGCGGCAAATAATAACAATAAGGCCAATCGGATAATCATGGGTAAACGCCCTTAAAACTTTCTGGGGGTATTGTACCCAACTTTACCAAAAGCCATAACGCGTAAGCTGATCAACCTTTGCTTTTATTCAAGCTGCAAGCTTATTTAAATCTAGGGTATAATGTGATGTTATTTAACCGCATTTAATCAAATGATGGCCCAGTTTTTTGAAATTCATCCCGAAAACCCCCAGCTACGCCTGATCCACCGTGCCGTGGACATTATCCGTAAAGGGGGCGTTATTGCTTATCCGACTGATTCTTCTTATGCACTTGCCTGCCAAGTGGGTGATAAACAAGCCATGGACAAAATACGGCGCATCAGGCAACTGGATGACAAACATAATTTCACCTTGGTTTGCAAAGACCTGACCCAGGTTTCAAACTTCACTAAAATCGGCAACGATGCTTACCGCTTGATTAAAGCCTTAACGCCGGGGCCTTTCACGTTTATCTTGGATGCCACCCGGGAAGTGCCGCGCCGCTTACAGCACCCCAAGAAAAAAACCATAGGCATACGCATACCCGATCACCCCGTAGCGCAATTATTGCTTCAGGAATTGGGCGAAGCCTTGTTTAGCTCCACTTTGGTACTGCCTGGTGAAAGCGATGCCATGAGTGACCCTTACGAAATCAGGGCCAAGCTTGAGCATGAGCTGGACTTAGTGATAGATGCGGGTATTATTGAATTTGAAGTAACGACCATGATTGAATTTTCCAGCAATGGGACTGAGATCATCCGGCAAGGCAAAGGCCTTGCCCCCATGCTGGATTGATAGACAGGAAAACTGATGGATGAATTAAGCTTAGTGCAGCGCATCGTCGTATGGATATTGCCGGTAGTTTTTGCCATTACCGGGCATGAAGTGGCGCACGGTTGGGTGGCAAAAAAATATGGTGACAACACCGCCGCCAGCTTAGGTCGGCTGACCTTAAACCCCCTTAAACATATTGATTTAGTCGGCACTATCTTATTGCCGGGTCTGTTGCTGATTACTGGCACTGGTTTTATTTTTGGTTGGGCTAAGCCAGTGCCGATAGACCCCAGAAACTTCAAAAAACCCTTGCATGACATGGCTGTCGTGGCGTTGGCAGGCCCGGTATCAAACTTTTTGATGGCATTTTTTTGGGCGATGGTTGTGCGTTTGGGAGTGACTATTGGCACTAGTGCCGAAGCCATTTCACTGCCCTTGATTTATTCTGGCGTAGCGGGCATTTCCATCAATTTGGTGTTGGCATTGATTAACCTATTGCCCATACCGCCGCTAGATGGCAGTCGTATCATAACCAATTTTTTGCCCAGTTACTGGGCGTGGCAATATAACCGTCTGGAACGTTACGGATTCCTTATTTTATTGGCGTTTTTATACTTTAAAATCTTGAATGTGTTGCTGGAGTACCCGATGTTTATCGCCCAGAAAGTGTTTTTTGGGATTGCAGGCTTATAAGCCTTAGGCTTTGATCGCCTCTCAAGACGACAAGGTATGCTTGCAAGACCATCCCCATTCTTTTAGGGCAGCGTTTGATTTAGGATAAATGGACAGCACAACAGCCACACCACCGAACTTAGCCGTCGTCAATGGCGCACCTTTTAACCAACTGCCTGAAGACCTGTACATCCCACCCGATGCACTGGAAGTTTTTTTGGACTTGTTTGAAGGGCCGTTGGATTTATTGCTGTATTTGATCCGGCGGCAAAACTTGGATATTGTAAACATCCCAATTGCCGAGATTACCCAGCAATATATCAGCTATATCCAAATTATGGGGGTGCTTAACCTCGAATTGGCGGCTGAATATTTGGTGATGGCGGCACTATTGGCAGAAATTAAATCGCGGATGTTATTGCCTAGGCAATCAGATACCGAAGATGACGAAGAAGACCCTAGGGCAACCTTGATCCGTAGGCTGCAAGAATACGAATGTATTAAGGCCGCTGCTGAAGAGATCGACTTATTGCCCCGATTTGAACGTGATATATTTGCCATTGATGTGGATGTGTCACAAACCCATGTTGTACAACCTTTGCCCGACATCCAGCTCAGTGACATGTTACTGGCGCTCAAAGATGTCCTAAAACGCGTTGACCAACTTAGCCACCACCAAATAACCAAAGAAGCTTTATCTGTCCGTGAACGAATGGCAACCATTTTGGAAATCCTTAAAGGAGAAAATAGTCTCCTTTTCCCGCAATTATTTAACCGAAAAGAAGGCCGACCCGGCGTCGTCGTCGCCTTCTTGGCCATCCTCGAACTCGGAAAAGAAGGACTCATCGAAATCACCCAATCCGAGCCCTTTGCCGACATCCGAGTCAGAAGCGCCCCTTCCGCCAGCACCGAAAAAGCCGCGTAAAGTCAAAGTTAAGGCAGCCCCTGCTGAATTAACCACCGCAAGCAGTGACGATGTTAGCATAGCCCTCAGCCAAGGGCCTACTGAGGGACACGAGCCGCTAAAGGAATACCTTTATAAACAGCCGCCGCACAGCATTGGCCTAGGTTTTCGTAAACGGCGTAGCCATCCCAAACCGGTGGTCTTACCTACCTTAACCACAGTGACCGAACACCTTGATATCAACGTGAAAACCAAGCGTATTGTAGAAGCCATTTTATTTGCCGCCAAACGTCCGATGACGGCCAAACAAGTGCAGCAAGTGTTTCCAGAATTGGAGCAACCTGACTTAGCATCTATACAAGATGCCATCGCGGCGATAACGGAAGACTACAGCCAACGGCCCATAGAATTAAAAAAGCTGGCCAGCGGCTATCGGTTTCAGGTCAAGTCAGATTTGTCGCGCTGGATAGCCCGCTTGTTTGAAGAAAAACCACCCAAATATTCACGCGCTTTACTGGAAACGCTGGCAATTATCGCCTATCGGCAACCCGTCACCCGGGGTGATATTGAAGATATACGCGGCGTTAGTGTCAGTTCCTCGATTATCCAAACCTTATTGGAACGGGAGTGGGTGAGGGTGGTAGGGCATAAAGAAGTGCCTGGCAGACCCGGTTTATATGGCACGACCAAACAATTTCTGGATTATTTTAATATTTCAGCTTTAAATGAACTACCGACTTTGCAAGAGTTACATCGTCTTGATGGGTCTTTAGATAATACGCAACTTCCTATGCAGGTAACGAGTGAACAACAAGCAAGCAAGCAAAACCCCGCCAAAACAGACGGCCAGCAACACCAAGTCGCCGAAACAACAGCGTAAAAACCAACAGCGGGCCGCGCCAAAGCATAACGCCAATCCAGGCAAACAGCCGGATTTACCAAAACCGGTAAAAAAGGCTGCCGCCCCGCAATCGGAAGCGGGTGAGCGCATCCAAAAAGTCCTATCGCGGGGTGGTGTTGGCTCTCGCAGGGAAATTGAGCGCTGGATAGAAGAAGGCCGCTTTAAACTGAACGGTGTGACCGTCAAACTCGGCGACCGTTTAAAAGCGGGCGACTATTTACAACTTAATGAGCGGGTTGTGCACTGGGAAAAATTTGCCGTACAACCAACCCGGGTTTTGCTTTACCACAAGCCCACTGGCGAAGTGGTGACCCGCCGTGACCCAGAAGGCCGCCCGGTGGTGTTCACCCAATTGCCGTCGCTTACCACAGCCCGTTGGATAGCCGTGGGCCGATTGGACATCAATACCTCAGGCTTATTATTGGTCACCAATAACGGCGAATTGGCGAACCGCCTGATGCACCCATCGACTGAAGTTGAACGTGAATACGCCGTGCGTATTTTAGGGGATGTGCCGGATACCACCTTGGAAAAACTGAAGCAAGGCGTGGAACTGGAAGATGGCTTGGCAAAATTTAATGCCATCCACTTTTTCGGTGGCGAAGGTGCCAATAAATGGTATCACGTCATTGTCAGTGAAGGCCGTAACCGTCTGGTCAGGCGCTTATGGGAATCCCAAGAAGTGGTCGTTAGCCGCTTGATGCGCGTCCGCTATGGGCCGGTGGTGTTACCGGAACGCCTAAAAGCCTGTACTTTTTATGAACTGACCGATAAAGAACTGGATTTGCTGTTTGAATTTGCTGGTCTGGAGCGCTCAGAACCCGTAGCGGCAAGCCCCCAACCAGAACCGAAAAGATCTAAGCCGAAACGGTAGTGGTTTTTTGGCCGCTATCCACTTGGCTGTTTTATTGCCCAATACCCACTAAACTAAATTAAGCAGAGGATTTGTCACAATGAAATACAAATGCATAAACCAAGCCGTAGGTAGCGCCCTAGCCATGATTGCCCTAGGGCTTTGTACCGCGCAATCCGCCAGTGCATGTTCCCGTGTGCTGTGGAACGATAACCAACAAGCGGTGTTGATTGGTCGTACGATGGATTGGCCGGAATCCACAGAACCCGTACTTACCGTCTTACCGCGCGGCATGAAACGGGATGGCGGTCGTCTTGGCGGCGAGCAGGTCATTAAAGAGAATTCCCTAAGCTGGACATCAAAATATGGCAGCATGGTGACATCCATATACGGCATAGCCGCTGCCGATGGTTTTAACGAGCGCGGTTTGGCCGCCCACATGCTGTTTTTTAAAATCAGTGATTTTGGTCCACGGGATACCAGCAAAAAAGCCATCAATGGCGCAACATGGGCGCAATATGTTTTGGACAATGCGGCTACCGTCATCGAAGCCCTGGCTTTGCTGGAAAACGTTCAAATCGTCCTGGCAGAAGCGCGTGGCACCAAAACGACAGTGCATTTAGCCATAGAAGATGCAAGCGGGGATTCGGCCATTATTGAATATTTAAATGGTAAACAAACCGTGCACCATGGCCGTGAATTCAAAATCATGACCAATGACCCAGCCTATGACGAACATCTCGCCCTACTAAAAAAACAAGATTTTTCCAAACCCAGCAGTGAAATGCCCTTACCAGGCAATGTGAACGCATCTGACCGCTTCCTGCGCGCCTCCTATTATTTGCCGATGTTACCTGAACCAAAAACTGAGCGTGAAGCGGTGGCCAGCATGTTAGGCATCATCCGCAATGTTTCCGTCCCCTTTGGCGCACCCTACAAAGATTTTGGTGTTTATAACACCGAATATCGCACCGTGACCGACCTAAGCCATAAACGCTATTACTTTGAATTTACCACCAGCCCCAATGTGATTTGGGCCGATCTGGCCAAATTTAAATTGACGGCAGGTGCGCCCGTGATGGTTTTAAACCCCGACAATATCAATTTGTCCGGCGACGTTTCAGGAAAATTTAAAAAAGCGGCTAAAGTGCCGTTTTAGAATTTGTGGCAGTGTGGTGGGTTGCATCTTTTCGTAACCCAATAACATGACTTTACCAAAGATATTAGGTTTGAATACCTAACGAAGCGGTGCAGGCGTGCTGGGTAAGACCTGAAAATAGATAATATTTATGGGTTTGGCTTATCTACGACAGGGCAGTTTGAACACGAGAGTAAACTTCCGCTTTCGACACACCGCGCTCCCGATGTGTAGGATACGAAGTATTTCGTTTTCGCTCAAAGCGGCTTGACTATAGGAAGTGCTGACGATGGAGGCGCATCAATCGCGAACGATGCGCTTCGTTCCTCAGCACATCCTATGCGTTGCGCAACTTATGGCCTTAAGTGTAACGGCTTGCGTTTAAAATCGGATGGGCTCGCATTCAACGCTGTTTTGGGCTCAAAATAATTGCAAATGAAATAGCCGTCGGGCTCACATTATCTACAAATGAGCTTGCAATTATCGGCACCGGCTCGCAATCCATTTCCGTGGACTGACTTTAATTGCAAATGAAAATCCTGAGCAGACCAATCAATATTGACGCTATCATGAAGTTTAAATTTTTACTATTGCGTTAAATAAATATGCCGATAACCGAAGAACACATTCTGGAATGCTACGAAGCTTATATAAAGGGAGATGCTTGCCCATACCCACAAGGAATGAACGCTACGTCAGCAAAAATGACCATGGCATGGTTGGCGTCTATCTTTAATGACCAGCGATGGAACCGAGGCTTTAACGCAATGCAGTGTCGCGTCGTGCTGGCAAGAATTCAAGCTGATTTTGGTGATAGGAGAGTGACTGAGGTGGCTTTATCTATCCAGCGAGATATTGATCTACGACACCAAAATTACGGTTCTCCCCAATATGCACATCGCCAAGCAATTGAAAGATATTTGATTTTTTAGCAAAATCAAGCCAAGCCATGCCGGGTAGGTCGGGCACATGCTTTTCGTGCCCGACATTTCAATGCCCGGATTCGGTGATGGCTTTGGATAATCTAAAAGGCAATGCCCATTCGGAGGCCGATTGTGAAATTTATTTGTGGTTTTGCCGTTGCTGTTTTAACATCGGATACCGCAATGTCGGGCAACGATAAAACTGTTGCCCGACCTACTGAACTGCCTTAAACGGATTTTATCGCGCACCCTGTCCAGCAATTTTTGGCTTGCCATGAGGTGTGTTTGAGTTTTCCGATGGGGTGTATTTTTCTTGCATGGCTGTTGACAAACAACAACATATAAAGCGAAAATCGATTTGTACACCTACAATGTGTAATGAATGCCACCTTTTTGGGTTTTTAGGTAACTCGCAATAAATAACCCCCATCAAATTTCCTTATAGTTGAGGTTGAATAGTCATGTAGTATTTTGGCAACGACGCGTCCCTTTCAATTCTGTCGCCCATAGCCTTGAATGCCTTTTTACTCATCTTCACCCC
>JAPLRR010000060.1 GCA_026399075.1 Methylococcales bacterium | reverse complement strand
AGGGGTGAAGATGAGTAAAAAGGCATTCAAGGCTATGGGCGACAGAATTGAAAGGGACGCGTCGTTGCCAAAATACTACATGACTATTCAACCTCAACTATAAGGAAATTTGATGGGGGTTATTTATTGCGAGTTACCTAACAACTGGGCGAGGTTGTTGAGGGCGGTAGCGACATTAGGATGATCCTTGCCATAGCTGGCTTCATAGATCGCCAACGCACGGCGCATCAGCGGCTCAGCCTCGCTTAGGCGGTTGGTGGCCTTTAACAACTGGGCGAGGTTGTTGAGGGCAGTGGCTTTTTCCGCATCGCTTTGCGCCAACCCCTGTAGCGCAGTCCATTCCGTTTCTGCCTCTGGATAACGCGCCAGCCTGTAGAGCATTTCCCCCAAACGATTACGCGCCTCAAACCAACGCGGGGCTTTGTCCGCGACTTGCTTTAACAGTGTTAAGGCGGCCTCCCATTGTTGGCTGGTTTCGTACAAGTCCGCTTGCAATATTAACGGCTTCAGGGTTTTGTGCAGTTTGTCTTCGGCGGCTTGTGCTTGCAGTGCCGCCGTGTCGGCTTTTGCGAGTATGTCGTGTTGGTGGCTTTGCAAATACGCCAAAGCGGCATCGCTGCCTTCTTTTTCGATAATGCGCGAGGCTTCTATAAATATCGGGTCGGGGTTGCCCGCTAGCCCGTCTTTAATCGTGGTGATGACATCATCAACCCGTGCCAAGGCCAAGTCGCGGTTACGTTCCAGTTCGCGGATGGCTTGCCAGTTTTGTTGCTGTTCGCGGGCGATGGCGGCATCGCGGTCAAAGCGGTTGTTAATTTCAGTGCGTAAACGGCTGGCTACGGCTTCGGCATCTAATTCATGCGCTACGGCTTTGGCGGTTAATATCGGCAAATAATGATATAAACCATAGCCGCCACCGACCAAGCCCACTGACAACACCGCCGCCAAGCCCCAAGCGAGGCGTTGCCGTTGTTGGTGTTGCCGCTGCAAACCCAGGGTTTCTTCGCGTAAGCTCTGTATGCGCTCTTTTAAGGCTTGGTAGTCAGCCGGGGTTTCATACAAAAAATCCCCTTGCAACAAGGCGCGGCGGTGCTGTTGTTGCAATTCCCTTTTATCCGCTTCTTCAACATCCAAAGCCTCATCATAAGGAAAACCCTCTGCACACACGAACACATACACCCGAAAGCGTTTATCCCCGCGTTTGCGCTGCAAGTCGCGGGCAATGTCGTATTCCAGTTGTGTGTACGAGCGGCGCGGCTTGTGGGGTGGTTGTGGTTCGGCACCATAGCGTAGGCCGACGATATGCACCAAGGCTTGGCAATCGCTAATCTTGCCGTAGAGCATGTCATAGACGGTGCGGTAATCGGGCGGGAAGTTGGTTTGTTCCACCGGATGGCAGCCGATGGTGAGCAATGCCTCTTTGACGATACCGCGCACACTGCGCAAATCGCCGCTAGTGGCGGATATGAAAACGTTAGGGCGTGTGGGCATAGTGGCCTCGGAGAGGGTGGCTTGAGTTTGGTGGTAAGCTGGGCAAACCTTAGCGTAGCCGACGTGTTTGGTCAATACCTACCTTTTTCGTCAGCCCACAGCCACCTGGAGTGCAATGGCTTTAGACATTGCCGTCCCATTTTAAAAATGTGGGGGCTAAGGGGATTTATCTAATACCCCCCTTTACCAAGCTTTTACCAAGAGTTGGTCTTATAGTTTTTAACTAAATAAAGACCTCCAGTCTTTTAATAAAACCACATGCCCAAACTGAGCCGTTTTTGAAACATGCCTGTTATCAGCAGTAATAAAAGTGCAGTTATTGGTGATGGCCAAAGCGTGGTAGCTGGCATCGTAAAAAGACGGGAAGCCAGATTTTTGGTGGCCTGATTCGCACATTTCAATGGCCTTCAAGATACACGGCTTATCTAAGTCAACCAGCGTTAAGTTGGCCTTTTGGTATAGTTCGATCAATTCATAAACCTGTTGTGCCGGGAAATTGCTCACACTGGCAATAGTCAGCACTTCATAAAGGAACAAGCTTGGAACGATGACTTGATACTTTCTCTTGCTAATTTCGGTTATAAGTTGGATAGCCAGTTCCTTGTCGTCTTCCTCCAAAAATAGCTTATTGAAAACACAGGAGTCCAAAACAACTTTATTTTGCATGTTTCATTTTATTATCAAGTAATTCTTGCTCTTTGCCTTCCCTGAGCATCCTTACCATTTGTTCAGATGAATACTCTGTTTTTACAGGCTGAATGGCATCAAGCATTTTTAGAAATTTCTGTGCATTCTCTTCCCGTTCAATTTCCTCAAGGGCATTAGCAATCGCTTTATTCATTAAGGCCGTTTTTTGGCCTCTTGGGATACGGTCAAGCCGTTCCCTGTTTTCTTGAGTAAGATATAAAGTCGTCCTGATCTTGCCTTGTTCGGGTACTGTTAAAATAGCCATGAGGGTGACATTAAAGGTTAATAAGTTATAAGGGCTAGCCACTTAAGCCGAGGTAGTTTAAGGTCAAGCCGTTCGGAAGGTTAAACTAAGCTTCGTGAATGTCCCGTTTAAGTTGGCCGTCCCTTTATCAAAGTACAGGCGTTACACCGTTAATGATGATTATACTATCAAATCAAAATGTGTTTTCATCCCGTGAACAAAGTTAGGGAGCTACCACTTACAAATCAAGCACAGCATTTGTGCTAACCCTGCTTTAAACGTATATTACTATTTTTAATTGCCGGAATTAATTGATGGACACTATTAGCATCCGCGGGGCTAGAACCCATAACCTGAAAAATATTGATATTGATCTGCCTAGGGATAAACTCATTGTCATCACCGGGCTTTCCGGTTCAGGGAAGTCTTCACTGGCTTTTGACACCATTTATGCTGAAGGCCAGCGCCGTTATGTGGAATCCCTGTCTGCTTATGCGCGGCAGTTTTTATCGATTATGGAAAAACCGGATGTGGACCATATTGAAGGCCTGTCACCCGCCATTTCCATAGAACAAAAATCCACCTCCCACAATCCGCGTTCAACCGTCGGCACCATCACCGAAATCTATGATTATTTACGGCTGCTGTATGCCCGTGCAGGCACACCCCGTTGCCCTGAGCACCATACGTCGCTAGCCGCGCAAACCGTTAGCCAAATGGTGGATCACATCCTTAGCCAGCCGCAAGACCAGCGCTGGATGCTGCTGGCCCCAGTCATTAACGAACGCAAGGGTGAACATAGCCAATTGCTGGATGATTTACGCGCCCAAGGTTTTATCCGTGCCCGCATTAATGGCGTAGTCTATGATTTGGATGAAGCCCCGGCCTTGGACTTGAAAAAGAAGCACACGATAGAAGTTGTGGTTGACCGTTTTAAAGTCCGCCCGGACATTGCCTTACGCTTATCGGAATCTTTTGAGACGGCTTTACGTATCGCGGATGGCATCGCCATTGCCGCCTGCCTTGAAGATGCTTCTGAACTGCTGTTTTCTGAGCGTTATGCCTGCCCGCTTTGTGGTTATAGCCTAACCGAATTGGAACCGCGCATTTTTTCATTCAATAACCCCAAAGGCGCTTGTAGCAGTTGTGATGGTTTGGGTGTCAGGCAACATTTTGACCCGGAGCTGATAGTCCATAACCCCGACATCAGCCTTGCCGGTGGGGCCATTCGTGGCTGGGATCGGCGTAACGCCTACTATTACCAAATGATCAGCGCCTTGGCGCAACATTATGGTTTTGACCTTGAAGTGCCGTTTTCAGAACTGTCTAAGGCCGCCCAGGATGTAGTGCTGTATGGCAGCGGCAATACGGCCATCGAGTTTAAATTTATGAATGGCACGGGTTCGGTGAAAAAAAAGAAACAACGCTTTGAAGGCATTATCGCCAACATGGAACGGCGCTACCATGAAACAGATTCGCAGCTGGTGCGTGATGAACTGGCCAAATACCGCTCGCATAAGCCTTGCGATGTATGCGACGGGGCTAGGCTCAATGTCGCCGCGCGTAATGTCTTTATTGACGAATTGCCCATCCACCAGCTGACCCGTTACCCTATCCGCAAAGCTTTGGCATTTTTTCAGCAACTAGCCTTACCTGGCCAGCGCGGCGAGATTTCGGTAAAAATTATCAAAGAAATTCAGGAGCGCTTGGCGTTTTTGGTGAATGTCGGCCTGGATTACTTGACTTTAGACCGTAGCGCCGACACGCTGTCTGGCGGTGAAGCCCAGCGCATCCGCTTGGCCAGCCAAATTGGCGCAGGCTTGGTGGGGGTGATGTATGTATTGGATGAGCCTTCCATCGGTTTACACCAACGCGACAACCAACGGCTATTGGACACTTTGTTCCATCTGCGTGATTTGGGCAATACCGTCATTGTCGTGGAACATGACGAAGATGCCATACGTGCCGCCCAACATATTGTTGACATAGGCCCTGGTGCAGGTGTGCATGGCGGGCAGATTATCGCCCAAGGGTCGCTTGAAGACATCCTGAATAACGACGCCTCTTTAACAGGCCGCTACCTATCCGGCAAGGAAGGCATCGCTGTGCCTGACAGCTTAACGCCCATAGACCGCAACAAACTCATCACCCTGCGCAATGCCCACGGCAATAACCTAAAAAATGTGGATATTTCTTTTCCGGTCGGTTTGCTCACTTGTGTGACCGGGGTTTCAGGCTCAGGCAAATCAACCTTGGTCAATGACACCTTATATAGCCATGCGGCACGGCTAATCAACCGCGCCGGAATTATCCCCGCCCCTTGTGATGCGGTTGAGGGCTTGGAACATTTTGACAAAGTGGTGGATATAGACCAAAGCCCGATAGGCCGCACCCCACGCTCCAACCCGGCCACTTACACCGGTTTGTTCACGCCCATACGTGAACTGTTTGCCGCCACGCCAGAGGCGCGCTCACGCGGTTATACGCCGGGACGCTTTAGTTTTAACGTGAAGGGCGGGCGCTGTGAAGCCTGCAAAGGGGATGGTGTCATTAAAGTTGAGATGCACTTTTTGCCGGACATTTTCGTCCACTGCGATGCCTGCAACGGTAAGCGCTATAACCGCGAAACCTTGGAAGTCCGATATAAAGGCAAAACCATCAACCAAGTGTTGGATATGACCGTAGAAGATGCGGAAGCATTTTTTAGCGCCGTGCCATCATTGGCCAGAAAACTGCATACCTTGACCGAAGTCGGATTGAGTTATATCACTTTGGGGCAAAATGCCACCACCCTGTCCGGTGGAGAAGCCCAGCGGGTAAAGCTCGCCAAGGAGCTGTCCAAACGCGATACCGGAAAAACCCTTTATATATTGGATGAACCAACAACTGGCCTGCATTTCCATGACATCAAACAATTGCTGGGCGTATTGCACACCTTACGCGACCATGGCAACACGGTGATTGTAATAGAACACAACCTGGATGTGATTAAAACTGCTGATTGGTTGATTGATATGGGGCCAGAAGGCGGTGATGGCGGCGGTACGTTGGTTGCTGAAGGCACACCTAAACAGCTGGCCGCTTGCAAAGCGTCCTATACCGGGCATTATTTGCAGCGGTTTTTTCAGGATTAACCGAACTGGCTACCAACATAAGGCGGCAAGTCTTTATGCTTCTAAACTGCCCCAACATTAGCAACAAAACCAACAGGCAAAAAAAAAGCTTATCAACTGATAAGCTTTTTTATTTTTATGGCGTCCCCAAGGGGGTTCGAACCCCTGTTACCGCCGTGAAAGGGCAGTGTCCTAGGCCGCTAGACGATGGGGACTAAAAACGGGTTTAGTCTGGCCTAAACTATTGCCTACCCATAAAGGTGTAGGGCTTTAACACCACAGGTTTTAAACCTGCTTACAAAACTGAACACCAAGTGTGGCGTCCCCAAGGGGGTTCGAACCCCTGTTACCGCCGTGAAAGGGCAGTGTCCTAGGCCGCTAGACGATGGGGACTAAACACGTTAGTCTTGCTTTCTTCTGGTGGAGCCAAGCGGAATCGCCCCGCCGACCACTTGCATGCCATGCAAGCGCTCTACCAATTGAGCTATGGCCCCTCAGTTAAGAACGGGTATTGTACAGGGTTTACGCGTTTTGTCCAACACTAATTTAAACTTTTGATGTAAAGAATGGCTTTTTTTATTCTTGCCAAGGTTTTTTCTTTGCCCAGCAAGGCTAAAGTAACGTCAATCGCCGGTGAAACAGCCGACCCACAAACCGCAACACGCAAGGGTTGGGCGACTTTGCCCAAATTCAAGCCTAAGGTTTCAGCCAGATTTATCACGCACTGGTGGACTGCCTCACCCTGCCAGTCGTTTACTGTTGCCAAATTATCGTGCAAATGCGCCAAAACCTGATCTGAACCGTAGGTAAAATTCTTTTTGACGGCCTTTTCATCATACGTGTCAAAATCTTGGTAAAAATACACACTGGCGGCGGCCATTTCCACCAAGGTTTTACTACGTTCTCTTTGCGCTTTCACCACATCGACCAAGGCAGGGCCATCAGCCGGGTCTATGCCCAATTGCCCGATATGCCAGCTCAAATGCCGGGCCACATGGGCCGGATCGCTGTTCATGATGTATTGATGGTTCAGCCACAATAGCTTTTCCATGTTAAACGTGGAGGCGGACACATTGACATCATCCAGTTCAAAATACTCGACCATTTCGTCTATCGTAAAAATTTCCTGGTCGCCGTGCGACCAACCCAAGCGCACCAGATAATTGAGCAAGGCTTCCGGCAAATAGCCATCATCCCGAAACTGCATGACACTGACCGCACCATGGCGTTTAGACAAACGCGCGCCGTCGGAACCTAAAATCATCGGTAAATGGGCATAGTTAGGGAGATCCGCACCCAAAGCCTTAAGGATGTTCATCTGCCTTGGGGTGTTGTTGATATGGTCGTCACCACGGATAACATGGCTGATACCCATGTCCATATCATCAACCACCACGGTTAAATTATAGGTCGGTGAGCCATCGGCCCGGGCAATGATTAGGTCGTCCAGTTCCTTATTGGCGACCACGATATCGCCTTTGACCAAATCCTTGATGGTAACCACCCCGTCCACCGGATTTTTAAAGCGCACCACGGCTTCCCGCCCCTCCTCCCGCCCCTCAGAATGACGGCAGCGCCCGTTATAGCGCGGCTTTTCCTTATTGGCCATTTGCTCGGTGCGCAGTTGCTCCAATTCGTCTTTGCTGCAATAGCAATAATACGCGTCGCCCTGTACCAACAACTGTTGGATGATCTCTTTATAACGGTCAAAATGGTGGGTTTGGTAAAAAGGCCCGGCATCGTAATCCAAGCCCAACCACGCCATACCTTCGAGGATGGCGTTGACTGATTCTTGGGTAGACCTTTCCAAGTCGGTGTCTTCTATCCGCAAAATAAACTTACCGCCATGTTTACGCGCGTATAACCAAGAAAAAAGGGCGGTGCGTGCACCACCCACATGCAGATAACCCGTTGGACTCGGGGCAAAACGTGTAGTTATTGTCATATCGAATTATTTTGAGAATAAGATTTTTTTAGCGTATTCAGTTGGGATTTGCTTGGAAGCACTTAAGCGCATCGCTTGGTAATTAAAGGCAACACCCCCTTTGGCAACGTCGTTTTTTCCTAAAATTGCCCTAGAGGCACCATGTCCTTGGGCAGCGGCTTTTTCATACCATTGGGTGGCTATTTTAACATCATTTTTTACCCCCATGCCCCGGTCATACATGGCCGCAATGATCACCTGCGCGTCCACGTCGCCTTGTTCGGCGGCTTTTAAAAACCATTCGGCCGCTTGTTGTTCGTCTTTTTCCTCCCCGTTACCCAATAAATACATGGCGCCCAGCTTGGCTTGCGCCTTAGCGTCACCTTGTAGGGCCGCCGCTTGGGTGGTGGTAGCTGCCGATGGCGGCTCTGCCAAGCTGACCCCACAACACACCAGCATACTGATAAAAATTGAACTTCTTACAAATTTAACCACAAATCCCCCTAGTTATTGGAATGCACTGGTAAACAATGCCCCCTGATTATAAGTCACTTTCCCTGCGATCGGCCAAAACCTAAACAAAGCATGGTGTTTTAAAACGGCCATTATGCCGCATTTAGCAGCAGAGATAAGCCCCTATTCCAATTGAATCAAGACAATGCTAGAATCCGGAAGGGTTCAACGAAATACCCAAGCCCTGCTTTATCTTTGCCATTCCACATCAATAAGAATAAGGGGAACAACATGCAAAAAACACCTGTAGTAACCGCTTCTATTGCAGCCTTGCTTTTATCCGGCTGTGCCTCGCAACCCACCAGCACCTTCGACGCTTTCCAAGCCCAAGATTTGAATGCCCTGCTTGCCTCTGGCCAGTATGTGCAAAAAGCTGACAACTTCTTTGTCATTAATGATTCCTCCTCATCAATGACTGAAACTTTCTTGGGCACAGGCTTTACTGCACAACCCGCCCCAAATAAGCTTGCCGTAGAAAAGGAAATTCTAAACCGCATGAACCAGACCATGCCGGACTTAAAACTGACTTCAAGCATCCGCAGCTTTGGCTATGCCAACTGCCTGGATTGGCAATTCACCAAGCTCAACCAAGCCCCAACCGCTTATTCCAAAGCCAGCTTGGCCAGTGGTGTAGAAGCGCTGACCTGCGGTAGTGGCGGTTCTCCCATTGCCAGTGCGATCACTGAAACGACCAAAGACTTGTCAGCCACTACGGGCACTATTGCGGTGTTAGTCATGACCGATGGCCATGACTTGGACTCAGACGGCATCAATGAAATCCAAGCCTTAAAACGTAGTTATGGTGACAGGCTTTGCGTTTATTCGGTTTGGGTGGGCAACAGCGAAGAGCAATCAGGTCAAACCTTGTTACAACAATATTCCAATATAGCAGGCTGTGGCTTTAGCACCACCCCCGATAGAATTTCCAGCCCTGACGGCATGGCCAGTTTTGTAAAAAGTGTGTTCTTGAAGGTCGGTTCACCTGTAGCGGCGGCTGACTGTTCAGCTTTCGACGGCGACAAAGATGGAGTCAATGATTGTGATGACAAATGCCCCACTTCATTACCTGGCATCCCTGTCAGCGTTCGTGGCTGCTGGATAGTGGATGTTAAATTTGATAACGATAAAGCAGTCATCAAACCAGAATACTTCCCTAATCTGGACAATACCGCCAAAGTCATCATTGAGCATCCTGAACTGGCCATAGAAGTCCAAGGCCACACCAGTAAAACCGGTGGTTTTAAACACAATATGGACTTGTCAGAACGCCGTGCCAAAGCCGTTAAAGACTATTTGGTCAAGGGCACACATTCCCCCAACCTGACCACCCGTGGCTATGGCTGGACCCAACCGATAGACTCCAATGAAACACCAGAAGGCCGCGCCAATAACCGCCGCGTACAACTGGAAGTTGATGGCTCCCCGCAACAACCGCTAAATTCAAAATAAGCGCCTAAGCCCCCTTCATTGGAAGGGGGCTAACATAGCAACTGTCCGCCCTCCGTGCTTAGCCAATAACGGTTAAACCACCCATATAAGGCAACAAGGCATCTGGTATACGGATACGGCCTTCGGCATCTTGGTAATTTTCCATGACGGCAATTAAAGTCCTGCCCGCAGCCAAACCTGAACCATTCAAGGTATGCAGCAATTCCGGCTTGCCCGTTTCGGGGTTACGCCACCGCGCCTGCAAGCGCCGCGCCTGGAAATCCTTAAAATTACTGCAAGACGAAATCTCCCGATAGGCCCCCTGCCCTGGCAACCATACTTCCAAATCATAAGTCTTTGCTGAAGAAAATCCGGTGTCACCCGCACATAACAACATTTTGCGGTAAGGCAGGTCTAATTTTTTTAGGATATTTTCGGCATGGGCGGTCAAGGTTTCATGGGCGGCTGCTGATTCCTCCGGCTTGACAATTTGCACCAGCTCCACTTTTTCAAACTGATGCTGGCGTATCATGCCACGCACATCCCGCCCATAAGCGCCCGCCTCACTACGGAAACAAGGGCTATGGCAAACAAATTTTAGCGGCAACTCTTTGGCCTCAACTATCACATCACGGACGATGTTTGTCACTGGCACTTCGGCGGTGGGAATCAGATATAAAGCCGGATCATCACTCGCCTTAAACAAATCAGCGGCAAACTTTGGCAACTGGCCAGTGCCCCGTAAACTTTCGGCATTGGCCAAATACGGCACATAGGTTTCACTATAACCGTGTTCATCCGTATGGGTGTCCAACATCAGCTGGATAATCGCCCGTTGCAACCTCGCCAAGGGGCCGTTTAACACCACAAAGCGGCTGCTGGCGATTTTAACGCCCAGCTCAAAATCAATGCCCTGGAGCTTCGTGCCTAAATCCACATGGTCTTTGGCCTCAAAGTCAAATACGGGCTGTTCACCCCAGCGACTTATTTCCAAATTAAATTCTTCAGATTTACCCGCTGGCACGGATTCATCAAGGATATTGGGGATACTTTCCATCAAGGCTTCCATGTCAACCTGGATTTCAGCCAAAGCCGCCTCGGCCGCTTTCAGCTCGTCACCCAAATGCTGCACCTGATCCAACAAAGGTTGCACGTCTTCGCCTTTGGCCTTGGCTTGCCCTATGGCTTTGGAACGGCTGTTGCGCTCATTTTGCAGCTCTTGGGTTTTGACTTGCACCTGTTTGCGCTTGGCCTCCAGTTCAAGATAAGCGTCAGGGTTAAAATCAAATGAACGTCTCTCTAATTGGCCTTTTACAAAATCAAGGTCTGTCCTGAATAAACGGGGGTCTAGCATAATGGGTTTTCACCTTTTAAAAAAAACGGGGATTTAGGGTTATCCGCTTGTCTATGCGCCTTACAAGCTATTGGGCTGACATCATACACGACAGGGCAGTTTGAGCAAACCGCAGCAAAGCGCATGGTTTAAAAATCTATGCTTGGGGATAACAACACCTCATGAACAAATGCAATTGATTGGCCTTAGCTAAAATAACAGCGTGTGCCAGTAGCCAATCCAAAAATTTGCAGGATCCCCTAACTCGTAGGACTGGAAAATTGTGTCATAATCCTAATCACTGGCTATGGAACAAAGGCTTACTTTACTGGCAGGTGTTTTACCAACGCCTAAAACATAGGCGCAACACACCGTATACTTTTGACTTTTGCTTCGTATTCCATTAGTATAATCGGGCGTATAGGCAGTTTCCCTTCAATTTAAGTAAAGCAATAATAACGGCCGGAAACACCAATACTGCCAGCTGGGGCACTGCTATCCTTATTTTAGGACTAACTTCCCTGAGGATACGCAGGCCGTTAAAGCTGTATGCCCCCGCCATAAAAGGCAGGGCGTTTACCCCAAACTTTAGAGAGAGATACGATGAAAAAATCAATGATTAATTTAGCGCTGCTAGGCTCTTTGGCGTTAGTTTCTGCCAATAGTTTTGCCAGCTGCAAAGACTTACCAAAATATGCAGCACTTAAAACCCATTTGACCGATGCACGTAACCAAGCGAATGGCGGATTTGGCCTAGACATGTGGGCAACCATGGTTGACCGGGATGGTATTGTTTGTGCGGTAGCTTATACAGGTACTGACCGTGGTGCACAATGGCCAGGTAGCCGGGTAATCTCAGCCCAAAAAGCCAACACGGCCAATTCTTTTAGCTTGCCTGGACTGGCGTTGTCTACCGCAAACCTATATACCGCCGTGCAACCCGGTGGTAGCCTCTATGGCCTACAACACAGCAACCCAGTTGACACTGCCGCCGCCTATAAAGGGCCTTCCAAAAACTTTGGCCTTGCCAGTGACCCTTTAGTCAATAAAAAAATTGGTGGCGTTAATGTTTTTGGCGGTGGTTTGGCGCTCTATGACTCTAGCAACAATTTAGTCGGTGCCATCGGTGTCAGTGGCGATTCTTCTTGTGCCGACCATAATATCGCTTGGCGCACCAGAAGCTTGCTGGGCTTGGATCATGTGCCTGGTGGCGTGAGTGGTGACGCTGCCCGCCCTGACAATATCGTTTACGACATCACCCCACAAGCTGGCCAGTTGGCAGGTGTTAGCGCCAAAGGCTGGGGGCACCCTGCCTGTAACAGTGATGTTGCTGGCATTGCTGCCCAATTACCGGCTATCCCTACCCATCAACATTAAACAATTGTTTGTTTATCGGCTGATGTTTGGCTCTTTACAAACCTCCATGCGATAACCGCGTAGCCGCTGATTTCTTTCAGCGGCTTTTAACCGGGAAAAACCTAACATACTGTGAAACTCGTATTACAAATTGCTTTAGGTGTATTTTTAGGCACCCTAGCCTCCCAATTTGTTATGGATGGCTGGCATAAGCACCAAGCAAACATTATCCAAGCGGCTACCGAACAACGGCTGGCCGAGCAGGAAAAAACCCGCCTTGAGCAAGCCGACAGTATCCGTACCCTATTTTTAAAAAGCCAGCAAAACAATAAGTCGGGCAAAAATACACCGCCTGCTGGTTTTATACCGGATGATGCCTCCCCCAAATAACCCCCCACAAACCAAATTGCCGCCTATCCACACCGCTTGAAGTGCTGACCTTGCTAATTTGTAAAACCCCTTTATTTATGCAATGAGAATTGTTATCATTTACTAAACTGACTAGTGAGGAAACAATCCATGTACATTTGTGTTTGTAAAGCCGTGACTGACAACCAATTAAAACGCGCCATTGATAACGGGGCTTGTACACGCAGGCAATTATTCCAAAGTTTTGGGGTGGGCAGCGACTGCGGAAAATGTAACCGATACGTTAAGGAATTGCTTGACGAACACCTGCAACAACATCCTATAATGTTAGCGGCAGCAGCCCACTAGCCCTTAACCCTATACAGTCGAGGTGTCGCATGAAAGGCGATATAAAAGTCATCGAGTTCCTTAACCAAGCATTGGCAAATGAACTCACCGCCATCAATCAATATTTTTTACATGCCCGCATGTATAAAAATTGGGGCTTTAACAAACTCAATGAAAAGGAATACCACGAATCAATAGATGAAATGAAACATGCCGATCTATTAATTGAGCGCATACTTTTTCTGGAAGGCCTGCCCAATGTCCAAGATATCGGCAAGGTGTTCATCGGTGAAAATCCGCAGGAAATGTTACGCTGCGACTTAAAATTGGAACATGAGGCCATTCCACCGTTAAGAGCCGCAATTGCCTATTGCGAAGAGGTCAAAGATTATGTGTCCCGTGAACTCTTTGAACACATTTTAGAAAACGAAGAAGAACATGTGGATTGGCTGGAAACCCAATTGGGTTTAATTGTCCAGATTGGCCTGCCAAATTATTTGCAGTCACAACTTTAACTAGGCTTACCCCACACTGTCATTCCCGTATAATAACCATCTTTTGCCCCGGATTTACGTTCCGGCCCGCAATGAGGATGTTAAATGCCCCAAATCGTCGTTTGTGCCTTATACAAATTTGTCACCTTGGAAGATTACCAAAGTTTACGCCAACCCTTGCTTGACGTGTTAGAAAGCCAGCAAATACGCGGCACTTTACTGTTGGCCAGCGAAGGCATCAACGGCACGATAGCTGGCACACGCGCTGCAATAGACCATGCGCTGGAATGGCTACGCAACGACCCGCGCCTTGCCGACATTGACCATAAAGAATCCTACACCGATACCCTGCCCTTTAACCGCGCCAAGGTTAAACTCAAAAAAGAAATCGTGACCTTAGGGGTGGCAGGCATAGACCCTAAGCGCGTTGTGGGCACTTATGTCGACCCTAAAGACTGGAACGCCCTTATTTCTGACCCTGATGTGGTTCTGGTTGATACCCGCAATGACTACGAGTATCAGGTGGGCACTTTTAAAAATGCCATCAACCCCAACACAGAAAGCTTCCGCGATTTCCCCCGCTACGTCCAAGAAAACCTGCATCCCGAAAAACATCAAAAAATCGCGATGTTTTGCACTGGCGGCATCCGTTGTGAAAAATCTACCGCTTATTTGAAGGAGCAAGGCTTTAATGAGGTTTATCATTTAAAAGGCGGCATTTTAAAATATCTCGAAGTAGTGCCAGCGACAGAAACCTTATGGCAAGGTGAATGCTTTGTGTTTGACGAACGGGTCACGGTCAATTTACATCTTGAAAAAGGCCAATACGACCAATGCAATGCCTGCCGCTTACCGATCACCGAAGCCGATAAAGCCAGTATCCACTACCAACCCGGCGTAAGCTGCCCGCATTGCCATGACAAAATCACCGCCACCCAAAAGTCACGTTTTGCTGAGCGTGAAAAGCAAATGGCGTTGGCCAAACAGCGTGGGGAAGCCCATAGGGGCGCTGATGCCACTAAAGCGTTGGCGGCCAAACGTGCAGCCAAACAGCACCGCGCTGCGGTAACCGAAACCAAATGACCGCGCAGATAAGCCAAAAAGCGCCGCAATTGGCCGTGTCGGCTTGGTTGCAAGGCGGGCCGACTAATCTTGACCAATTGCTAGGGCACGTAGTCTTGGTGGAAGTGTTTCAAGTCAACTGCCCAGGGTGTTTCCTCTATGCCTTGCCACTTGCGGTGGATTTGCACCACCGCTATGCAGATCAAGGCTTGGTTGTTTTGGGGGTCGCAACGGCTTTTGAGGATTTTGATAAAAACAATCTGGAAAACCTAGTCCGCTTGCTTGAAAATGGCGAAGTTGTCGGCGAAACGCTACGGCATTTAGACCAACAAGGCCAATTGGTAAATGGACGCCTAAACTTTAACATCCCTTTTCCTGTGGGGATGGACAATCTGCAAAATTTGCGGGCTGACAAAAGCCCTGAGGAAATTACGGCATTCATCCAGCACCGTGTCCCTGACTTTGAACAACTGCCTGCCAGCCATCAACAACAAATCCACAAACAAGCTGAATTATATTTCCAAGCATTAAGTTTGCAAGCTGAAACCTTTAAGCTTTATGACCTGCAAGGCACGCCGTCGTATCTACTCATTGATAAACGGGGTCTATTAAGGGAATCCGCCTTGGGCTTGCATCCCGAATTGGAAACACGAATTCAAGCGTTGTTGCAGGAATAAGCCATAAAACCAATCGCCCCAACAAAGCCTAGGCTTTTTGCACGCTGGCAATATTTTCCAAAAGGCCCGCCTATTACTGATTTAAGCCATCTTCGGGTTATAATGCCCGCCAACAAACCGCAAGTGCCCAGTAATTTCCTAATGAGTTGCCCTAATCCACTATGACACAAAAACTTTATATTCAAACCAACGGTTGCCAGATGAACGAGTACGATTCCGATAAAATGCGGGATGTGCTGCAAGCATCACATGGCTTTGTTGTGGTTGATGATCCCAAACAGGCGGATGTATTGCTGCTGAACACCTGCTCTATCCGCGAAAAAGCACAAGAAAAAGTGTTTTCGGCTTTGGGTAAATGGCGCAAAATTAAAGACAAACGCCCTGATGTCATTATCGGTGTGGGGGGCTGTGTCGCTAGCCAAGAAGGGGGCGATATCCAAAAACGAGCGCCGTTTGTGGATATGGTATTTGGCCCGCAAACCTTGCACCGTTTGCCGCAACTTTTGGATCAAGTCCGCAACCAGCATAAACCCGTCATAGATATTTCCTTCCCTGAAATTGAAAAATTTGATGCCATGCCCGAACCACGGGCTGAAGGCCCTAAAGCCTTCGTTTCGGTGATGGAAGGGTGCAGCAAATACTGTTCTTTTTGCGTAGTCCCTTATACCCGAGGCGAAGAAATCAGCCGCCCGCTCAATGATGTTTTGGCTGAAATCATCGCGCTCGCCAAACAAGGCGTGCGGGAAATCAATTTGCTGGGGCAAAATGTCAATGCCTATCGCGGCGAAATGGAGGATGGCGACATCGCCGATTTCGCCCTGTTGTTGCATTATGTGGCGGCAATTGACGGCATAGACCGGCTGCGCTTCACCACCTCGCACCCGCTGGAATTCACCGATAGCCTGATTGACGCGTTTGCGGAAATCCCCCAATTGGTTGATCATTTGCACCTACCCGTACAAAGCGGCAGCGACCACATCCTAAAAATGATGAAACGCGGCCACACCAGCGCCGATTACAAGGAAACCATCCGTAAATTGCGCTTAGTTCGTCCCAATATCAGTTTGTCGTCTGATTTTATTATCGGCTTCCCTGGCGAAACCGATGCGGAGTTTGAAGAAACCATGGCCTTCATTGAAGACATTGGCTTTGACCTTTCGTTTAGTTTTGTCTATAGCCAACGCCCCGGTACACCCGCTGCCGAGTTGCCGGATGACGTCCCAGCCGAAGTCAAAAAACTACGCTTGGAACGTTTCCAAAAACGTATCAACGAAATGGCCATCGCCATTTCAGAGGCCATGATAGGCACTGTGCAAACTGTCTTGGTTGAAGGCCAATCAAAAAAGAACCCGCTACAAATGCAAGGCCGCACGGAAAATAACCGGGTTGTCAACTTCATAGGCCATCCCCGTTTGGCGGGGCAATTTGTCGATGTGCTGATTGCCGAGGCCTTGCCTAATTCCTTGCGGGGGCGTCTCGTCGAGACCAGTGCCGATAAAATCATCCTCCAAAATTAATCACCATATGACTACCCAAGAAATCTCGCTACTCCCTGCTGACAATGGCAGGCTATCCAATTTTTGCGGCCAGTTGGACGAACATTTACGGCAAATCGAAAAACGGCTGCAAGTTGAAATTGCCAATCGCGGCAACCAATTTAAAGTGACGGGTTTGGAAGGCCCTGTTAAAGCAGCTTGTGCAGTGATGGAAAAATTATTTGCCAACACTGAAAATGAAGAGCTGACCGCCGAAATGATCCACTTGGCCATGCAAGATGCTTCCATCGATGACTTATTGGCAACTACCCCCGCCGAAGCCGAAGTCGAACAACCGGTCGCCATCAAAACCAAGATCGGCATGATCAAAGGCCGTGGTGCCAACCAACAAGCTTATCTTAAAAAGATTATCAGCCATGACATTAACTTTGGCGTAGGGCCTGCCGGTACGGGCAAAACTTACTTGGCTGTTGCCTGTGCCATTGAGGCCTTACAAACCGAAAAAGTCCGCAAAATCATCCTCGTGCGTCCAGCCGTTGAAGCTGGCGAAAAACTGGGTTTTTTACCGGGCGACATGGCGCAAAAAGTTGACCCTTATTTGCGGCCTTTGTATGATGCCCTCTATGAAATGCTAGGTTTTGACCGGGTTGAAAAAATGATAGACAAGGGCATCATCGAAGTCGCACCCTTGGCGTTTATGCGGGGACGCACCTTAAATGATGCGTTTATTATTTTAGATGAAGCACAAAACACCACCACCGAACAAATCAAAATGTTTCTAACCCGTGTCGGTTTCGGGTCTACAGCCGTTGTCACGGGCGATGTCACCCAAGTGGATTTGCCTTCAGAAAAAATGTCTGGCTTGCGGCATGTGCTGGAAGTCCTTAAAGACATTGACGGCATTAGCTTCACTTTTTTTGGCGCTCGCGATGTGGTCAGACATCCCTTGGTGCAACGTATAGTGTCCGCTTATGAAGCCTATGAGCAGACCAACAAATCCGCAACATGAACCACATCGACATCCAAACCCCCTATAAATCTAAGGCCCAACCTAGCCACACGCAAATTCAACTGTGGGTGGATGCAGCACTGGCCGATTATGGCCAAGACACAGAAATCGTTGTACGCATAACCGATAACGAAGAAAGCGCCAGCCTCAACCAAACCTATCGCCATAAACTAGGCCCCACCAATATCCTCAGCTTTCCCGTTGAAGTGCCTGAAGGCATAGAACTCGATCTGCTGGGTGACTTGGTAATCTGTGCCCCTGTCCTTGAGCAAGAAGCCTTGGCCCAACACAAAGCCTTACATGATCATTGGGCGCATATTATTGTGCATGGTGTTCTGCATTTACTCGGCTACGACCATCTCGACGATGTCGAAGCAGAGCTGATGGAAGCCAAAGAAATTTCAATTTTGCAGCAATTAAACATTAAAAACCCCTATCTACAGGACAATGACGAATGAGCGACGAGCAACCTCCAAGTAAAAACGTCCCCCGAATAAGTTGGGTGGAAAAGATCAGCCAATTTTTTTCAGGGGAGCCGCATGATTTGGATGAGCTTCTTGGCATACTGCGGGAAGCACGGGAAAACCGACTATTGGACACCGATGCCCTGACCATGATTGAAGGCGTGTTGCAGGTATCACAAATGCGGGTCAGGGATATCATGATTCCCAGGGTGCAAATGGTGGTCGTACCGAAAGATGCGGAGCTAGAAACCATATTCCCGCTCGTTATAGAATTTTGCCATTCCCGCTATCCGGTGATCGATGGCGACCGCAGCAAAGTCGTGGGGGTCTTGCTCGCCAAAGATTTACTGGCAAGGGTTTTACAAAACAAAACCATGACCGTACAGGATATCATGCGCCCTGCCTGTGTCGTCCCCGAAAGCAAACGCTTAAACATCTTGCTTAAAGAATTACGGACTATTGGCAACCACATGGCGATAGTTGTCGATGAATATGGCCAAGCGGCTGGTTTGGTCACGATTGAGGACATACTGGAAGAAATCGTCGGAGAAATAGAAGACGAACACGACGACCATGAAGACGAGGGCTATATTTTCCAACGTAGCGCCAACGAGTTTATGATCAAGGCACTCATGCCCATTGAGGAGTTTGACGACTATTTCTCCACCCATTTGGCCACGGATGAGTACGACACCATCGGCGGCTTTATCGTCCACCAACTCGAACACATGCCAAAAAAGGGCGAACATTTGCTGATCGACCACATGCGCTTTGAAGTCATCCGCTCAGATAACCGACGTGTCCACCTCATCAAACTTAAATTAACCAAATGAGTTTGACTGCGACTTATCCAATACTTATTCCAAAACAAACTATACTTGTCTATTTAACTGACAACGCTCTAGCGTACTCACGCCAATAACAACGGATACCCTATGAACAAACAAAAAGTGCTGGTGACAGGTGGTGCTGGCTATATTGGCAGCCATGCCTGTGTTGAATTGCTGGAAGCTGGTTTCGACGTGGTTGTGGTGGATAACCTGGCCAATAGCAAACCAGAATCCTTGGCCCGGGTACAACGGATCACTGGCAAAACCTTGGCTTTTTATCAAGCCGACATACGGGACCAAGCCGCACTCACTGCCATCTTTGCTAAAGAAACGCCAACGACCGTCATCCATTTTGCTGGTTTAAAAGCCGTCGGTGAATCTTGCCAACAACCGCAGCTCTACTACCACAACAATGTCTACGGCACCTTGGTGCTAACTGAGGTGATGGCTGAAGCCAATGTAAAACAATTGGTGTTTAGCTCTTCGGCAACTGTTTACGGCGAATCAGAAAGCCCGCAATATTCCGAGCATTTTCCCTTAGGCGCCATCAACCCTTATGGTCGCTCAAAAGCCATGATTGAAGACATCCTTAGGGATTTGTCCACGGCGGACACCCTCAATCAAGCACCAAATCCCTGGAAAATAGCCCTGCTCCGCTATTTTAACCCGATAGGTGCTCACCAAAGCGGGCTAATCGGTGAAGACCCCAATGGCATCCCCAACAACCTGATGCCATACGTTGCCCAAGTGGCGATAGGCAAATTACCACAATTATCGGTGTTTGGTGATGACTACCCTACCCCTGACGGCACCGGGATCAGGGACTACATCCATGTGGTGGATTTAGTCAAAGGCCATATTAAAGCGATAGCCGCGCTCAACAGTGACAAATTTTTGGCTGGGGGCTGTAAGGCTTACAATTTGGGTACTGGCCAAGGCTACAGTGTCTTGGAAATAATCCAGGCGTTTGAACGGGTCACTGAAAAACCCATCAATTACAAAATTTCCCCGCGTAGGGCCGGCGATCTGGCTGAATGTTTTGCCAACCCCAACCTAGCCCGTCAGGAACTCAACTGGAAAGTGGAGAAAAACTTGGATGATATGGTGGCTGACACATGGAATTGGCAAACCAAAAACCCACGCGGATATGATTAACGGCTTGGCTTTATGCTGATAACCCGTGCTGTGTTGCCGGGTTATCAGCAAAAGACTTAAGCGTAAACTTGCAATGCTTTACTTGGCCGTTGAGGGCATTATGGTGTAACCTTTGCCATTGGTTTAGCCAATTTCTTAAGGTGCCCACCTGAAAAACCCGAATTTTCTTGGTAAAACAAACGCTTTGTCAGTTACCCACAAAACCTGTGGATAACTCTGTGTATAAATTGTTATTTAGCGCCCTTAACTGCGGTTTTTATTATGGTTTTGTTAGATTGTACAAAATTACGACAAAGCCATAATAAAATAAATATCAATAACTTACAGTCTTGCACACGCATTGTGCAAGACTAGGAACCGTATGAAGAAGCAACGCTAAGCCTTTGATTTTTTCTGTGCACAACCATTCAGGCAGCAGCACACAGCGGGCTCATTCCACAACTTATTCATACGCTTTAGGGATATTGGAAAAAAATGTCCAAACTTGCGTCTATCAAGATAAAGTTTGGCACAAAGCCTTCCGGATTTGCCGGAAATTGAAACCCTCTTAAGGGCGCAAAAATACACGCGGCTGAAATATGTCGCCGGGCAAAATAGGGTGGCCGTATCTTCCAAACCGCAGAAATCGGCAGGATTCATGCACAAGCCGCTTAGGTTTTGGCGAAGGTATTGTTGATCCGGAATAGGTGAAAAATAGCTTTTTCGTTCAGGCCTTAGCTTTACCCAAAGAACCCGCTCTTTTGCAATAAGTCCTCAGTAATGCCTCCCTGCTGATGTGCCGCCGCCCCGCCCTGCATCAACCGCTCCATATAACGCGCAAGCAAATCCACTTCCAGATTTACCGCACTGCCGACAACGGCATCGTTGAGGGTGGTTTCTTGCAAAGTGTGCGGCACAATATTGACGCCAAAGGTGTTGCCATTGACTTCATTAACGGTCAGGCTGATGCCATTGATGCAGATGGAGCCTTTCTCGGCGATGTATTTCGCTAAGGCATCCGGCACTTGCACAGTAAAACGCACCGAACGCGCATCGGCTTTTTTGGCGATAACTTTACCGATGCCGTCAACATGGCCGCTGACGATATGCCCGCCCATGCGCGTGGCGGGGGTCAGGGCCAACTCCAAATTAACCGCCGTGCCGACGCTGGCTTGGCTAAGCGTGGTGCGCTGCCAAGTTTCGTTGGACACATCGGCGCTAAAACTTTTAGCCCCCAAGGCCACGGCGGTTAAGCACACGCCATTAACGGCAATGCTGTCGCCCAGTTGGACATCGTGTAAGGGCAATTTGCCCGTGTCGACGGTCAGTTTAAAGTCGCCCGATTTACGCTCGATAGCGGTGATTTTGCCGATGGCTAGGATGATGCCTGTGAACATGGTGGTTTAAATGTATTGATTAAATTATAGGGGCTTGTGCAATAGCTTACGCAGAGGGACTGACTCGCCATTGCTAACATAAAGGATGTGGGCTTTATCGGCACGGTTATTATTGGGTGGACTTTGTGCATAGTTTGGCAAGGTCGTACGTTTGTTGTTACCACAGTGAAAGAAAAAGTATCGTCGTTGCCAAGCCGCTGTTACCTGAATATTCTCGAAGTGCTTTAAGGATGCCAGCACATAGTCGGCAAAACAATCACCACTAAGCAACTGCTGGATGTCTTTTGTATCTTTTGGAATACTGGATTTCATATCGAGTATTAAAATATAGGCCTCGTTTTCACATTGGCAAAAAATAACCGCATCGCAAGCTCTCCGAGCTGGGTGACCTAAAACCCAAGTTTTATCGGCAAAACCAATTTTATCTAATTGTATAGCCACAACCTCATTCTCAAACCCTGTAAACTCTATATGGTTAAGGGCGGCGGTTGCTTTTTCGCGTAATACGACCCGCCCATCGGTATCAGCGTGCCGTTTATCTTTTGCAATGATTTCTGCCAACTTTTTTATTGCATCGGCTGGCATTAAGCAACCCCATACAAAATGGCATCCTGTACATGGTTCATTTCAATAATGGCTTCATCAAAGCTTTTTATTTCAATGCCGCGATGTTGTATGACATCCCACTTTTCGAGTGTCCCTAAGCGTTTTTTCTTTTTCCCATCCATTTCAAAAAGCGCGGTTGTCGTGCTATAAACAGCGACTCTTTCAGCGGCTAAGACATCGTTTTCGGCATAGCCATATTTTTCCCTGACGGCTGACAAATGCGGCTTGTCACTAGACAACATGATTAAGGTGTTCAGCTCCCGAATGATGTAATCACTGTGCGTCGTTAAAAATATTTTAATGCCCGCATTGACTAAAGCCGCTAAAAACTGGGCTAAACGCCGCTGGTTAGCCGGATGTAAGTTTAATTCCGGCTCATCAATCATTAATAAATCACCTGGCTTCGCTTTGTGGTTTAGCCAAAACCACAACACCATCAATGATCTGACTGAGCTGGAGGCTTCGCCTAAACCCATCTTAAGCGTTGTGCCTTTAGGTATAAAATGAATAGCCCCTTCTTTGCTGGCTTTGTAAGTGCCGCCAACAATTTTCTGAAAACTTATTAATAGTTCTGGGTATTTTTTAACCGCCTCACCCATGCCTAGCTGTTCAAGATTGGCTATGGCGTTACTGATAAACTCAACATTATGTTCAACCGATAAAGCATACGCGCGTTTCATTAACTTTAAAAAACTTAAGACATTAACGACTGAGTTCTTGCCATTTTCCATTTCCGTCAGCATATTGACTAACTTATTTCTTGATAAATTAAGTTCGCTTCGGAATATTGCCGCCCCTGTCCTTTCTGCACTAGCGATAAAGACATCTGGAAAAGTTTCTTCCAACACTATTTCCAATAATTGTTCCCGGATAAAACGCGCTAATGAGTGGATAGGCGGCAACTCGTCACCTGAATCTACGACTAAGGCTATTTCGGCATTATTACTTTGGGCTTGTTTTTTTATAGAAACCAGTAGTTTTCCTTGGCTACTATTTAAGCCCCCATCAAACGCCTTATTAATCCAATCATTATTAATTGGCATGGTTAATCTTAGCTTTGTGCCCTTAAACCGTTCTGGTGGTGTTGCCAAAAAGTCATGTAAATTTTCAGCTAATTTAGCCATCGTGTTTTGTAAAATACCCCCCCAGTTATCAACAATTTCTTTTTGCAAATTTATGTTGATAAAGCCTTCATTTTGCAACTCAAACAAGTTCTTTTCTGATAAATCCCATGTCAATAATTGCTGCCAACTAAAAAGGAGAGCGTATAACGAATTTGTGATGTAAGTTTTGCCGGTGTTGTTTTCGCCGCAGACAATGGTCAAATCAGCCAATTCAACGTCACCCTTGTACAAAGGGCCTAATCGTTCAAATTCAAATTTCATAATGATGATATTTTTGCATTAATCTTAAAATACGAACTGCCACACTACAATTTCCACTTAAGCTTGCGGCACCAAAACCACTCTTAAATCCCCCCCAACCTGCCTAACATCTGCCCAGCGCAAGACTTTCTTATCCGCCATCACTACGATTTCGGGCAGATGGAATAAGCCCCGGCCTTGGTCGCCCAATAAGCTGGGCGCAATATAGACGACCAGCTCGTCAATTAAGTTTGCCGACAATAACGCGCCGTTTAATACCGCGCCCGCCTCAACCAAAACCTCGTTAATTTGCTGCTGGGCTAAAAATGCCATAACCGCGGGCAAATCTAAACGTCCTTGGTGGCTGGGCAGTTGGTACACTTCGAGTCCGGCTTGTTCTAGCGCGTGTTGTTGGCTGGGTTTATCGGCACACGTCAGGACTAGGGTACGGCCCGGCAGTTGCGCCATTTGGGCGCTGGGCGGCATGTGCAGTTGGCTGTCGAGGATGACGCGGATAGGTTGGACGGCAGGAAAATCAACCCGGGCAGTCAAGGCGGGGTTATCTGCCAATACGGTGTTGATGCCCGTTACTATCGCCGAACTTTCGGCGCGTAAGCGTTGCACATCGGCCCTGGCTTCTGCTGAGGTTATCCATTTGCTTTCACCGCTGGCTAAAGCCGTGCGCCCGTCTAGGCTCATCGCCACTTTACTGCGCACAAACGGACGGTGGTCGGTCATGCGTTTAATAAAGCCACGGTTAAGCTGTTGGGCTTGCTCGGCTAAAACGCCACAACTGACGGCCATGCCAGCGGCTTGGAGTTTGGCCAAGCCACGGCCGGCCACCAAGGGATTCGGGTCTTGCATGGCGGCAACCACACGGCTTATACCGGCGGCGATGAGCGCATCGCAACATGGCGGGGTTTTACCGTAGTGGCTACAAGGTTCTAGGGTGACGTAAGCCGTGGCGCCGTGGGCATCGGCTACGCTGGCTAAGGCTTCAACTTCGGCATGGCCGCAGCCCGCTTGTTGATGCCAGCCTTCACCAATAATTTGGCCGTCACGGACTAGCACACAACCGACGCGCGGGTTAGGGTCGGTGGTGTAGCGCCCGTTGTTGGCCAGTTGTAGCGCCCTTGCCATAAAGCGGGCATCGTCTGGGTGCGTCATTCTTGTTTTTGTAAGTCTTCAATCATGTCGGTAAATTCGCTGACATCCTGAAAGCTACGGTATACGGAGGCAAAGCGGACATAGGCCACATGATCCAGGGTACTGAGTTCGTGCATGACTTTTTCACCCAGTTCTTGGGTACTAATTTCCCGTTCGCATTTTTCCATTAAGGATTTTTTGATGCGTTCAATGGCGGCTTCAATGGCATTGCTGTCCACTGGCCTTTTTTCCAAGGCTTTGACCATGCCAGAGCGTAGTTTTCTATCTTCAAACGGCTCACGGATACCATCACGCTTAACCACCCGGGGCATGGTCAATTCGGCCATTTCAAAGGTCGTAAAGCGTTCTTTACAACTGTTGCATTCGCGCCGCCTACGCACTTGGTCGCCTTCATTGGCCAATCTGGAATCAAGCACCCTTGTATCTTGTGCCGCACAAAACGGACATCGCATAACTCAACCACTATTTTTAGTGCCGAAAATCCGGCATTTGAATTAAAAACCGCTTATTTTATAATATTTTACTGGTCTATCCGGATTAATTTTATTATTCCTTAACCCGCCAATTTCACCACCCGCCCTTCGGCGGCGGACTGCATGGCGGCAACGATGAGTTGGCAATTGGCCTTGGCATCTTCCAGTGATAACAAAGGCTTTTTGCCCTGTAACACGCCGTCACTAAAATGCTCAATTTCTAGCCGGAAGTGGTTGGCTGCGGGCAGACGCTCTTCGCATTGCAAACCTGCCTCTGTCCACCATGAAATAACGGGCACATCACCCGGCAATTGCCACACGGTATGGCATTTTATGCCGCCTTTCGTGCCGATAATTTCATACTCGCAACGCCTGGCGCGTTCAAAGCTAAAATCAAAATGGGCAAATTTGCCGCCACCAAAATCGACCACGCCACTGGTGGTAATGTCCGCACCACTATCCACATAATTGGCCAGCGCAGTGACTGCCAATGGTGGTTGGTCAAAAAACTTCCGTAAGGAATGGATGGCATAACAGCCGATGTCCCACATCGCACCGCCGCCACGTGCCACCGGCTCAACCAAGCGATAAAGTCGCGCAGGCCGCATCATAAACGAATAACTGGCACGCACTGACCTAACTTCGCCTATCGTATCTAAATCAAGCAATTCTTGTACACGGGCGTGTTGCGGATGGAAGCGGTACATAAAGCCTTCCATAACCGTCACCTGATGTTTGCTGGCTGCCTGTTGTATCGCTTCAATATCCGCGACAGTCAAGGCCATCGGTTTTTCACATAACACATGTTTGCCCCGTTCAATCGCACGCAGCACCCATTTTGCATGTTCATGATTGGCTAGTGGCACATAGACGGCTTCAACGTCAGCATCATCCAACAAGTCCTCCAGTCTGTCATAGGTTTGTACCTGCTGTTGATGCGGCGCATAGTGCGCCAAAACTTGCGCGGCAGCCCCCGGACGACGGCTGGCAACCGCCACTAACTTGGCATTTTCTGCCTCAACAATGGCAGGCATCAGACGTTCATTGATACGCGCCGCACCTAAAATGCCCCAGTGTAATTTTTTGATTGCCATATTCCAACCTTTTTGAAGTAGTGTGCTTGCCGATTTTTTCCGCTACCGCCTGCTGAATCACTGGCAGTTTAAGCCCGTTAAAGTCTGCATAGGCCCACTAGTTTAAAATAAACTGAAGCGCTTAGGGCAATTTATCTCTTGCAGCCTTGCCATCCAAAGATTTTACCATTACTGGAGCAAGAAGATTGGCTTAGCAAATTCGGATTGGGGGGATTCAAGTGGATTTGGCAGTAGCAAAGGCAACCGTGGCAAACCGGGGAAAAGTTTGGGGACTTGATTTTAAGCCAGTGGGGGAGCGTTTATGCCAATACGCCAAACGCCCCGCCACCGACCAAAACCAACTTTTTTGAACACCCGCTTAAGAAAAAACGGGTTTTGTAAGCGTTATTTCAGGGAAACAGTTTCTGCCCGATTGACCACTTCAATAATGACCTTGTCTTCTTGGGCCAACCAGCCAATACCACGTTGTATGGTCTTGTCATCAATTTTAGTTTCCTTGATCAACTTTGCTACGCTAGTCGGGCCATTTGCATCCAAATATTTCCAGATTTCACCCGCCGTATTTCCTACTATCTCAGACATTTGTTATTACCTTAAAGTTATTAATAAATTGAGCTTATTTTATATCATAAATAAAGCAATTATGAATGCCTTTTAGGCTGGGTTCAGCAATAGACACTAAAAATCCGGCAAAAAAGTTTGGCTAATGCAAGATTTAGCTAGAAATTTAAGTTGGGGCGACAGAAAATATCACCCCAAGCTTAGCCAAAAGTTGCAAGCCTAAGCGATTTCAGGAACCTTATCCAGCTCAAAAGCAGCGTGCAATTCCCTTACGGCAAGCTCCAAATATTTTTCATCAACAACCACTGAAATTTTGATTTCTGAAGTGGAAATCATGCGGATATTGATACCTAACGCTGCCAGGGTTTTGAACATGGTGCTGGCAATACCCGCGTGGGAGCGCATACCCACACCGACGATGGAAACCTTAACGATGCCATTATCACCAGTCACTTTTCTGGCGGCCAAGTCAATACAGGTTTGCTCCAACAAAGTTTTGGCCCGCTGATAATCATTGCGGTGGACTGTAAAGGTAAAATCAGTGGTGGCATCGTCCGCAATATTTTGGACGATCATATCCACTTCAATATTTGCTTCGGCAATAGGCCCTAAAATTTTAAAGGCAACGCCCGGTAAATCAGGCACACCGGTAATCGTTAGTTTTGCTTCATCCCGATTAAATGCAATGCCAGAAATTAAAGCGCTTTCCATTTGTGATTCCTCGTAAGTGATGAGGGTGCCACACCCTTCTTTAAATGATGATAATACCCGTAAGGCGACATTATATTTTCCGGCAAACTCCACCGACCGGATTTGCAGGACTTTTGAGCCTAAGCTGGCCATTTCCAACATTTCTTCAAAAGTGATGTGGTCTAGCCGGCGGGCTTTGGGTTCAACCCGTGGGTCAGTGGTATAAACACCATCAACATCGGTGTAAATATGGCATTCGTCGGCCTTCAAGGCCGCAGCCAAAGCAACCGCCGTGGTGTCAGAACCGCCACGGCCCAAGGTGGTGATATTGCCATCGCCATCCACGCCCTGAAAGCCTGCGACCACAACCACTTTACCCGCGTTGAGGTCGGCACGGATACGCGCCTCATCAATATGCAGGATACGGGCCTTGGTGTAAGTGCTATCTGTTAAGATTTTAACTTGACCGCCAGTATAAGAGCAGGCATCACAACCCAATTCATGTAAAGCCATGCTCAGCAAGGCCACGGTAACTTGTTCCCCAGTGGAAATCAAAACATCCATTTCCCGTTCGGTTGGTTGTGCCTGCATTTCTTTTGCCAAGGCAATCAGCCGGTTGGTTTCACCGCTCATTGCTGACAGCACAACAATAATTTGATCGCCCAAATCATGGGCTTTTTTAACTTTTTCAGCGACCGATCTAATCCGTTCGGTAGAACCTACCGATGTACCGCCAAATTTATAAACATAAAGTGACATTTTAAAACCTGTGTGTGTTTTCTTGCGAAGAAGTCGAAGATTGTCTCCGAACATGCTATGGTAAAAGGTTTTTGGGATTTGTAAAACTATTATAAAAACCAATCTGCCTGCGCCAATCCCAAACTAGCCAAACAAACGCCGCTCAGCCAACTGTTTAACAAGAAAAATATTAACCGTATAAATATTTGGTATTTGGCTATAATGCCCAAGTGGCCCACCTAAAAACTTCAAAAAAAACAGGAACGCAATAATGACAATAACAACGAGAACACTATCAAAATTGCAACATTTTACCGAAACTAAACTGAGCCAGTTTAAAGAAGGCGAAAACTATCAAAAGTTACAGGCCATGCCACCGCTCAAGCGCTGGGCAACCTTGCTGGGCTTGTTTTTACTGAGCCAGTTGATTGTTTTCGGGGCCTTATATCTCATTTTTGGCAAAACCGTCGTCATTGGTTTTTTTGCCAGTATTTTGGCGGGTTTGGCAACGGGCGTAGGCGCTTTACCGGCTTTATTTTTCAAAAACATTTCGCGCAACCTGTTCAACGGCATGTTGGGCGCAGCCGCAGGTGTGATGTTGGCGGCGACGGCCTTCTCCCTATTGGTGCCCGGCATTACTTACGGTAATGTGATCTGGCCCGGCAAAGGCATTTATATTGTCTCTATGGGCATGTTGCTAGGTGCGGCATTTTTGCACTATGCAGACCGCCAGCTGCCGCATGTGCATTTTGATTCCATTTCTGATGTGCAATTAAGTTCACTCAAAAAAGTTTGGCTGTTTATCATCGCCATCACCATCCATAATTTTCCTGAAGGAATGTCCGTGGGTGTCAGTTTTGGTTCAGGGGAAATGAAAAACGGTGTAGTGTTGGCCATTGCCATTGCCTTGCAAAACATCCCTGAAGGTTTGGCAGTGGCTTTACCTTTGGTTGGTTTGGGTTACAACAAATGGAAAGCCGTTGGTATTGCCACTGTCACTGGCTTAGTTGAACCTATTGGCGGTTTACTTGGCATCACGATGGTTACAGTCTTCCAACCCATATTACCGATTGCAATGGGCTTTGCCGCTGGCGCAATGCTGTTTGTGATCAGCGAAGAAATTATCCCTGAAACCCATTCTGAAGGCCGCTCGCGTTATGCTACGTTTGCCTTGATGGTGGGCTTTATTATCATGATGGTTTTGGACAATATGCTCGGCTAATTGCCAAGCACTATCGGGACAAGCATGGACACTCTCCAAAATCAATTACAGCAGTTGTTAGCCGTATGGGGCACGGTCAATTTTACTGACATTTTTCACAACGCCCTGCAACCGCTGTTTTCTGGCAATATCACTGAACTGGGCGCCACAGCAGGCACCAGTTTTGCGCTGATTATCGTCGCTGAAATGGGTGACAAAAGCCAACTGGTGTGCATGGCCTTGGCCTCCCGGCATAAACCCATGCCCGTGTTGCTGGGCGCTATTGCCGCTTTTGCCTTGTTAAATACCTTGGCCGTGGTTTTTGGTGTAGCCATTGCCAACTGGTTGCCCGATTATTTGGTGGCGGCCATAGTCGCCTTTTTGTTCGCTGCTTTTGGAATCCATGCCTTACAGGTTAAGGAAGAAGACGAAGAGGAGGTCATTAAAGAAAAAAGCGGCCACGGTATCTTTTTCACCACATTTTTTTTGATTACCGTGGCTGAATTTGGCGATAAAACCCAATTGGCTGTGGTTGCCTTAAGCAGCACAGCGGCACCTATTGCGGTGTGGCTAGGCGCTACAACCGCCTTGGCTACGACATCTGGGCTGGGCATTTTGGCAGGGCGCACAATTTTACAAAAAGTTTCCTTGGTGCTGCTGCATAAAATCAGTGGGGGATTATTTTTATTGCTTTCCGCTTTGGCTATGTCCAGGGCTTACACCAGCTACCTAGGATGATGGTCTAAGCAGTAGCCAAGGCGGTCATCAACGGTTTACCTTAACTAACAAGCTGCTGATCTTGATTATTTATTTTAACGGCCAAACTAAGCATTCTACCGTGCCAATTGACCCGTACCATCGGTAAAGTATAGAATCAGCCACTGATTTTGGCGCTTGTGGCCATTAGCGGAAGGTGTTTGGTTAAACCGGGGTTATCCGCTGGATTGGGCTTAACCCAAAACATCAGATTTCATAGAACCACCTCACTATGAAACCTGACCATTTACTAATGAGGTGATTTTTTGGAGACACATTATGGATAAACTAACAGCATTATCGTTAAGCATTGGCGGCCTGGCTGGCGTTGCAACATTTTTGGCAGTGGGGCCTGCAAGCGGTCTCTTTTTTATCTGGGCTGCAACCATTGCTTGGGCCGCCTATTTCTTTTTGGGCGCCACCAAAGAAGCGCTGATAAACACTATTGTATGCGGCATTTTTGGCGTATTCATGGCCTGGTTCACCGCTATTCTACTGACCCACATTCCACCAACAGCTGCGCTTGGTTTCCCAGCAATGGCTGCCATTACTGTTGCCGTATCCGTTGTGGTCATGTGTCTTGCGGCTAATATCCCACAACTTGCTACCATCCCTGCTAGCGTATTGGGTTATTCTTCAACCTTTGCTTATTTGTTGCAAACACCTGATAAATTAAACCAAGACGTGCTTTTAAGCATTTCCTTAAGCAACCCTTTGTTGGTGATTTCTATCTCCATTGTTGTCGGTACTTACTTTGGCCAATGGTCTGCCCAACTGAGCGCCAAACTGACCAAGTAATTAAGTCGGGTGCTGGATGGTAATCCTTAAGCACCGACACAATAACAACATCAGCCACTAAACGCTAAAGCCGGGTTAAGCGTGCAACCGTACGCCTTCCCCGGCTTTTATCCAGACAGGGAATAGGAAGCCGCTTAACACTACCCGGCCATCCTTAGGCGGAGACTATCGCCCTTCCCCCTTTCCCATAGCTTGTATTCTTAACATTATTCAGGAAGCGATATGCACATTTTAGGCGTAGACATTGGTGGTTCAGGAATTAAGGGCGCAATTGTTGACACCAAAACAGGCGAACTGGTAAGCGAACGCTACCGGCTGGAAACCCCAAAGCCTGCAACCCCCAAAGCCATTGCTGCTACCCTGGCCCAAATGGTGGCCCATTTTAACTGGACAGGCCCCATAGGTTGTGGCTTCCCAGCCGCCATCCAACATGGTGTTGCGAGAACGGCGGCTAATATTTCGTCTTCGTTTATTGGCACTAATGTTGATAAGTTGTTTTCAGAAGCAACCGATTGCCCCTGCCACTGCCTAAATGATGCCGATGCGGCTGGTATGGCAGAAATGAATTTTGGCGAAGGCAAAGGCCAAACAGGCGTGGTCTTGCTAATAACCATCGGCACTGGCCTAGGCACCGCATTGTTTAGCGAAGGGAAGTTATTGCCCAATACCGAATTGGGGCATTTATATTTGCATGACGGCAAAAAAGCCGAGCATTATGCTTCAGATGCTGTCCGCAAAGCGGAAGGCTTGGGCTGGAACCGCTGGGGCAAGCGTTTTAACAGCTACCTTACCTTAATGGAAGGCTTATTTTGGCCCGACCTGATTATTCTGGGTGGTGGCAGCAGCAAAAAATTTACTAAATTTAGCAAACAAATTACCGTAGAAACGACGGTAAAACCCGCTGCATTTTTAAATCAAGCCGGGATCGTTGGCGCGGCGATGTACGCCCAATTGAAGAGCACTCAAGGCGAAGGTTAACACCCTAAGCCATCTCCCCAAAAACATAGCCTTGCGGGATAACCACAACACCGGATTCTGACACGGTGAAACGCTGGCGGTCTTTTAGCTCGTCAAAGCCCACCGTTTCGTGTTCAGGGATGTGGACATTTTTTTCCACGATACAATTTTGCAGACGGACACCTTTGCCAATATAGGCCCTCTCAAATAAAATGCAGCGGCGAACGTCTGCCCCATCGTCTATTTTTACCAAGGGAAACAGGATGCAATCATAAACCTTTGCACCGGTAATTATCGCGCCGTTGGCAATAATGGAATTGCTACAAACGGCCCCATTGCCAGATTCGCCATCCACCACTTTTGCAGGCGGGCTTTGCGCTGCATACGCGCGGATAGGCCAATTCTCCTGATAAAGGTCAATGGGGGGCACGTGCTGCAATAAGGCCATATTACTTTGATAGTAGCTATCAATCGTACCCACATCACGCCAATATTTGTCTGGGGAAACACGGCCTTCCTTCATGCCAAACCGGTAAGCAGCCACGTCATGGCTATGGATCAGGCGCGGGATAATATCTTTGCCAAAATCATGGCTGGAATCTTCCCGTTCGTGGTCACTTTTCAGAAGTTTGATCAATGCCCCAGTAGAAAACAGATAGATACCCATAGACACCAATGCCCGGTTTTTATCCCCCGGCATCGCGGCCGGGTAACTGGGTTTTTCTTCAAAACTGCGTATCCGTGACTGGTTGTCAACCGTCATAACCCCAAACGCGCTGGCCTCCCCGATGCTGACATCCATACAGGCTATGGTCACATCACATTGTATATTACAGTGATAGCGCAACATTTGGGCGTAATCCATACGGTAAATGTGGTCGCCTGCCAAAATCAACGTAAAAGGCGCCTCACTACGTTCCAACAAATAAAGGTTTTGATAGACGGCATCCGCAGTGCCGCAATACCAACTTTGGCCTGTGCGCATTTGTGGCGGTACGGCGGTGATGAACTCCCCCATTTCAGGGTTAAACAAAGACCACACATCACGCAAATGCTTTTGCAAGGAATGCGATTTGTATTGGGTTAATACCAATACTTGGCGGATACCCGAATGCAAACAATTGCTGAGGGTGAAATCGATGATGCGATATTGGCCGCCAAATGGCACAGCGGGTTTTGCCCTGTGTTCGGTAAGTGGTTTGAGCCTATTGCCTGAACCACCGGCCAGGATGACTGCGAGAGTTTGATACATAGTAGTTCCAATCCCCATTTCTTATGGCTGGCATGGCTTAAAATAACAGCTTGCCCGAAGTAAACAGGCAAGCCATTTATTCTATAGCAAGCTAACCGCCTTACCAGCACCTAAGCTGTTACCATCAAGGGCGAAAGCTTATAACGATGCTATCGCTTGAGAGGTCATTATTTTATCATAGGGTATCTTGGCATAGCACAGCCATTGAAAGATGCGGCCAAGCGGATAGTTTTAAGTAACTACGCCGCACAAATACCATAACTAGGTAACAACTCATGGACAATAAAAAAATGCTGCGCCAACAGCGCATCATGGAACATTTTCCAGTCGCTTTTAAGAAACGAATCATGATAAGGAAAAACATCGGTAACGCTTTCGGTAAGCTTGGCTGTATTAAGCGCCTTATGTTTCCATGAGTCACGACCTTTTGCCTGATATTCAAGACTAACCGCCTTAAATCCATGGGGCGTATTATCATCAAAAAAGCCATTAGCGATTTTATCCAACCAACGTTGATGCCTATCATCGCCATCCTCGTCAGTGATCGTCAAAAATAATTCTTTGATTTTATCCCTGGCACACTGCGGGAGTCCATCCACCAAAGCCACAGGGTCACCTGCTTGGTAACGTTGCATGGCGATACACATGAAGTTAGCCGCTTCCAGAAAAAATTCGGTATTGTCCCTTTTTACCAGTTGGTTGTTATGGTCGTAATATGACCATTTCAAATAAGGTTTGTCTGGCTGGCTTAGCGCCGCGCCGTGCCCCAAAGGCAGTACATCACCAATAAATTTCCCTGTCACTTGGTTAATGATGCCCTTAAAAAAAGCCTTTTTTTTGTCTAAAAATTCAACATCCGTATCGCCTTGCTCGTCAAGGGTATGAATATCATTGACATCGTGGGCCACCCCAGCAAAACCTTGGTGTGCCCACGTATCGGCATAAATGTGCATGGTGATGCCTAGCCGATGCAGACCATAAGGCTTGTTTTTGTTGGCTATACATTCGTGCACCATATCTTGCGCAATAGGGCTGTTAGGGCGGCAGATCAGTTTTTCTATAAAACCACCTGCAGGACTTTCCCCAGCGGGCTTTTGGCCATTACCCGGCAAAAAATGGAAAGGAATCCAAACCTGATGGTTACTCAGTTCATCAAAGTTCCGATAATCCAAGGAATTGTGCGCTGATGAAATATGATGGTACATAGCCCCCACATCAAATTTCAAGGTTCCGCTGTTGGTTGCATCATCAACATATTGCGAACAATAGGCGATAATGTCGGCCTCGTCATGTTCAAAACCGGCATAACGGGCAATCACGTATGTAGTGGCGTGATGAAAATCAATTTGCATAATACACCCCCAATAATAATTATTGTGAAATGGCCGCAACACAGTCGGCCAATTGGCCATCGTCCATAAATTCCCGATGGTTGTAGGTTGGGCTTATCCCCAATTTTTCCAGTTTATCTATCCATAACGGGTTGTAAGGCATTAAGTAAACCGCTTCCACATCATGGGATTTTAAGAAACTGGCAATTTCTGAAAGGTTTTTGGGTGTGGCCGTAATCCCTGGGATCAAAGGGACGCGTATATTAACCGGAATCGTCGCATCAGCAAGCAGGCGTTCCAAATTTTTCAAAATAGGTTTATTGGACTGCCCGGTAAATTGCCGATGGGCAGTTTCATCCATTAACTTTAGGTCAAAATAAATAAGGTCTAGCCACGGCAGCAAGCGCTTTTTGAACGTGTGATAATTAAAAAAACCGCAGGTCTCCAATGCGGTGGACACCCCTTCATTTTTCAAGCCCTGTAAAAACTTTTCCAAAAATAAGGGCTGTAACGTTGCCTCCCCCCCTGAAACCGTCACACCGCCACCACTGGATTGAAAAAAAGCCTTGTCTATCAACACCCGATACAGCAATTCCTCAACGCTAATCCAGTAACCCACATCTGTCATGGCTTTGGCAGGACATTTTTCTAAAGGCTGGCTTTGCAAGCCATAAAACCTCGTCAACTCGGAATGGGACATGGTCAAACAATCCGCTGGGTCAAGTTCACATTGGCCTGCTAGGGACAAACCCGCCTGTTGCGGTGCTATAGGCCGTGGCCCTTTGCCTTCCGGATTTTGGCACCACACACAAGAAAGCGGGCAACCTTTAAAAAAAACCGTGGTGCGGATACCTGGCCCGTCTTCGCTACAATCACGCTTAATGTCAAAGATTAAGGCTAGGTTTTCGTTGTCTTTACGGTCGGTTTGGCTGTTCATTGGGAATTCTTGCCTAAGTGGCCCAGCCACACAGCATGACACTATTCTGCGTGGAAAATTAATGTAATGTCGGCTCAATTGCCTGCTGGATATTGCTGCCTATCGCACCCAGCTTAAACAAATGCCCGACATTGCCTTGCAGTTGCACCACGTTATCCAATAACATGCCGACAATATCGACGTTAGCACCGCCAATCAAACCCAATATGGATTCCACGTCCTTAAAACGGATGACCAAATCCACCTTATCGGGCTGGTGTTCCAATTTGTCGGCTTCTTCCTCAGACAACACGCTAGTCTCCACAACAGCCAATGAATTGATGGCTTCACCCCACGGCGTGGGGACAAATAAATGCCCGGGATGTGGGCAAAAGCAAAAATAGACATTCATATCATCGCCAGCCTTACGGGTACGGATCAAAAACTTGCCTTGATAATACCGCCTGCCATCCGGTGCTTGGGGGTCTATAATCACCAAGTTATCTTCCACAAAAGCCCGTGCTTTAGCGGCTTGTTGTTGGTCAAGCAGGCTATCGCGCATGACAAATCCAAAGCCTAACTTTATCAACATGGCCATGCTGTCAGCGACAAACTTACCGCCTTTGCGCGATAGCAAAGGCCTCAAAAGCTCATTAGCGCTGGCCCCGATACGCAGCACATGAATTAAACTGGTTGTTGATTGGGGAAATCCTGCGTGCATGATTAACTCCTAGTGATAGTGTGTGGCTTACAGACTGTGTAAGACATGTTGTTCTGTTTGGCTCTCCAGTGAAAAGTTGGCCCGCTCAATAATCTCCCGCCGCATTTGCGGGCTCAAGGTGACATAGTAAGCGGAATAACCCGCCACACGGATCATCAAATCTTTATACGGGGCCAAAGCAGCAAGTTCCGCCTCCCCTGCTTGGGCAGCCGATGCAGCGGTGGCCGCTTGGTCCGCCGCCACCAGATCATTGATGGAGGACACACACATTTGCACCAGCACGCCATCGTTATCGGTAAACGCCTTCATGTACCGTGAAAACAATTCGGTGTCTTCCTCCCTGTGGCTGGCATCGCGTGTGGTCAGGCTTAGGTTATAGGTATAACCGTTCTGTACAGTGTCGGCATTGACCGCCGTCACTGACAGCATGTGATCCAGCAACATAACCGGATCGCCGTTTGCCTTGACCACGCCGGGACAAGGGGTAATCCCAGAAGCAAACGCCTTGCCTGCTTGGCGGCCATTTGGCGTAGCTTCGGTAAGCATACCGAAACCCGCATGGTTGGTCATCGACCAATAGCCAGCAAGATAACGTCCGCCCCTATGGGTGCGGTATTTGTAAAAGGTGTCATGGATAATTTGGGTCAATAACTGGGTGTAATGCACGGCCAAGGCGTTGTTGTAAACCCCGCCCACTGTGGCATCAACACCTGCCCCATAATGCGGGGCATGATGCATGGCCTGGTTAATTGCTGCCAGCCTGTCACCGGACAATTCTGGCAAACCAGCGGCTAGGTCATGCCGGAACCACACCCGCATCCGTTCCAAGGTCTCATGCCACCAATCATCTTTAGGTTTGTCGCCTTGCGGCCTAAAGTTGCAATGCAAGGCAGCCAACAGTTCTTGGGCGCTGATTTCGCCGCCAAAAACCAGACTGTCAATAATGCAAAAGGTGTCAATCACATCAGCCAAGCCAATAATGGCCACGCCCGCAGAATTATATTTTGCCCCGCCAGCTGCCAAGTCACGAAATTTTGCACCGCTCCCGCCTGGCGTATTGGTGGGGCCGACAAAAAGGCCGGAAAGAAAGGGTGATGCCCGCTCTTGTTCCAAAAATCGGCCAAAATAATTATTGCATTGCACGGCCTGCTGGGCCATTTCATCCAGCTGAAAACTGAACGCATCAATAAAATCCTGCATCCCCCGCATTTCAGTCAGGGGCAAGCTGGTAAATTTCTTAGTCCCATGAATTAAATTGGGATCTGTTGCCCCAATCCCATCACTACGGTGTTTGCCCCCAAACAAGGTCAACTCCAATACCGCAGGCAGGACAAACAAGGTTGAGCCCGTGTTGCCATAATGCTTGCCTCCCGAATTTTGTTCGATACAGCCGATGGACGCATAATCATAAGCATCCGCCAAAGCCTCTTCCTGGCTAACCCCGGCAAACGACGCATAATAATTGGCCATGCTGTGCACGACGGGCGCATCACCATGCAGGGCCGGGGTGGCGCGGGTCAGGATATTGACTTGGCAAATCCGGCGCAAATAAGGCGACATGACGTCTTTAGCCAATTCGTGGCCTTGCGCGTCCTGATTGTGCACCGCCTTATGATAACGGGCGTGGATGTTGGGGTCGCGGATACTTAACAACTCAGTGGCCTTAAGGATAATGTAAGTCATGTCATTGACCGCATCCACCAGCTTACCGTTTTCATAGCGTGTGCCGCCCACCGTCAAGGCTTGGTTGGAGCCGCTGCCCGCAAACAAAACCTCAGAACCGGAAGTTGACAAGGGCACATGGTCTGAACATTTCAGAAAAAAATGGCAAACCAACTCAACCGCTTTTTTGGTGTAATCAGCACGGGCTTGGTCGGTAGATAGCGCCGCCCATTCTTTCAAATAATAAGGGTTAAGCAGTTGGTCAACCCGACCGATGGACAAACCAAAATTGGTGTTTTCTTGTAACAGCAAGTGATAACAAATCCACATTGCCGCCAAGGCTTCATGCAAGGTTTCTGCGGGATGGGCAGGCACTTTACGGCAAATCGCCGCCAGAACGTGGTTGCCAGCTTGCTCAGCGGCATCGGCAAGATACCCAGCATAGCTAATCGCCCCTTCAAAAACATCAACCACCCCCTCAAGAAACTGCCGTTTTTCGGCGGTATCAGCATGGCCTGTGCTGATGTCATTGCGTATTTGGGCTATCAGGCCAGTTAAGCCGTAGGTCAAAAGCCGCTCCCAGTCGGGCACGGTATGGGAAACGCAAGTGGCTTTGTCGGAAAGATAAAAAGCGACCCTTTCCATTAACTCCTGGCATTTGGGTGTCGTCCCTGCTTTTTTCTTAAGTGGGGGGTCAATGGAAGCCCCGCCATCGACAGTATCCAAATTCGGGTAGTTTTCGGTGTCATAATCGCTATAACGGGCTTTTTCTGAGACTGGCTTATAGTCCAACCAAAATGGGAAAATCTCGCGGTTAAGCCGTTCCGCCACTTCGGGTTTAATGCTAAAGGGATTTTGCGGGCGGGTGGCGACTGTCTTTAGCTCAGGCCAAATACAGTAGCCAATCGTATCCATATAAACCACAGGGCCTACAAAACTGGTGGTGGTTTTTCCGGGCATCAAGTCGGTGCTAGACACTAAAGCCGTCTTACTGGAAAACAGATGGCGCACCGCTTTGGCCCTACGCACCCGTGGCGGCAACGCTTTTGCCTCATCGCTACGCAAAAATTCGGTCAAATGGCGGGGCAATTCATCACATATTTCTGGCTTACTGGCGGGATCAAACAATTGGTCACGCCACGCCTTAACAACGGGAAAATTTTCTATTTTAATGTCAGTGAGCGCCAAATCTTTAAGCGTCTTAACCTTATCAAAGGCGGTATTTTTGATGGGAAAAATCCCCGGCAAAGGATTATTCTGCTGAACCGACGATGCCTTGTTGCCTAGGCCGACTTTAATACCCCCGGCTTTTTTGTGTAATTCAGTCATGATTTTTTCTCCTAATCCATAGTTTTCGGCGCACATCCACCGCAATCACTGAAATCGATGTATGACTTCCTTGGGCTTGGCAACCAAGCATTTCGACCAACAAAAACCCCATGACTTACAATGAATAATGCTGTATGCTCTTTCTAACACCTTTTAAGCAACTAATCAAGAAATTTGCCTAATTAAGCTATCCCCACAAAAAAAGAAAGTACGCGCTGCGTACAATAAATTTTACCCTACCCAAGAGGAATGCCGAGATGCAATACCTTACCAGCAAAAACTTCCCTTCTGCCTCGCCAGAACAAGAACACCAACTTACCGCCGCCTTGGACAAAATAATGGCCCAAGACTATCAAGGCAGCTTTTTTAAACTCTTCAGCACCTATAAAAAAATCTTAGGGGACAACAACCGCAAAGCCGAATGGGAAGCCATCAACGACAAACTTTCCACCTTGCTAAAATGCGGAAAAACCGCCCCTATCGATGGCCCCATGATAGGCGTATCCATTTCCATCAGGGATTTTGACTACTTCAAAGAATCCGCCCAACTGTTTGGGCATAACCGTTCCATCGTCGCCAATATCGAATGGATGGCCTCAATTTGGAACAACACCTTTGCCAGCACCGGGATATGGATGGGCAAAACCTTCGAGCCTGTAGACAAAGCCATAGCTGCCAAAAAATGTGACAACAACCCCTTGTTCATGGATAGGTTCAACCCCGAAACTACCCGCATAGGCCGCAATTTTTTCCGGGAACCCCTATCGCCCGATTGCATACAATCAGCAGGTGTGCCCGTACTGACCAAACTTTGGGGATTAAAAGACCGGCCTACCGATGTCCAAGCCCAAGACTTTAACAGCGTATTGCTGGAAAAAAATCTGGCCTTGGAAAAATCCATCCCCTACATCAAAACAGGAGGCTATTTTCTGGCCGAAACTGGCACTTCCGTGGCCCCAAAAATGAACGGCAAAGCCGTCTACCAGTTAAATTACCGCTGGCCCGGACTGGAACCAGTCTATCCAATGACCCGCCTGATTGATGAATTGGTGCAAGTTGATGAAGGTATTTATCTGGGCCAACTGATCATGGCCACCCACCATTACAGCCTAGGTTCAAAAACATTTTCGCTGTTCGGCGAAGATTTTACTGGAAACTTAGGGGAAACTTACCACCCCGCACCCGACAACAAAGCGGGCTTGCTGGGTGAGCTTAAACAGCTGTGGGAACACACCCACGACACTGACGACTATGGCTACCAAAACAACGGCTATTTCTTGATGATAGACCCTAAGTTCGCCAAACAAGCCTATGCCGACGATGGCTTTCCCCAACTCAGGCCAACACCGGGCGAAACCGGCTACCTTGAGTTAGCTTATGATAAAACCGTAAAAACCCCCACCCCCTCAAGCCATGATGAATCTGTTGCCTGGCAAAAAAATGAAGCCCTGGCAAAAAAATTCACCACCTTTTGCACAGAACCCTCACCGCTTGCTGATGATGGCGATGCCCATAGCCTACTACAACCGGGTGAATCCATATTGCAAATGCTGCAACGGATCCAAACCGAAATCAACGCCCAAACCAAACACGACGACCACCTCAAGCATTTTGAAAAACTCAACCGCTTATTCCGCAGTGGCGTGGCCCCGACGGTGAAAGACGGCCTCTTCCAAGGCAGTGGCAAAGGCTATAACACCCGCTATGACGGCCTTACCGACCGGCAATGGTATGGGCAAGCAGAACCCCTGATCGGCTTTGACTATTATCATGGGGCAACCTTGAACCTGCATTGGGGTTTTGCTGATAATTTCCATCCAGAAACAACCACTGAAATGGATCCCAGCTTGCTGTTCCCGACCTCCATCGCCACATTATTGAAAGAAGGCCGACAAGAACCAGCACTATTAAATCAGGCATGGCAAACGATAGGCCGCTTTATATTTCCGTGGGCAGGCAAATCCTTTGAAAAAGTCAGTGGCCGCAAACTCAGCATGTTGCTGGACGAGTCCGACAACCTACGCGACCGCTACCCGGCCCGCACCAAAGAACTCCATGACCACCCCGCAAGTTGGCCACACTACGATTTGGTGTTAAAAAACGAAGCGTATTATTGGCCGAAAGAAGGCCCATTGATGGCGCACCTAAAAAGCGGTGCATGGGACTTGGGCATGAGTGCCGCCGACAAAAGCTTCTGGGATAATGAGGCCAAGCAACACTGGATTTTTGGCAACAACATCCAAGATTCCCGCATCCTCGCCGCCGATGGCTTGTTCCGCGCCCTGGACATGAATTACCGCACCCCAGAACAAGCCTTGCTGAACCTGGCAGAATCCGGCCCCAGCCCGTTTGTACGCCAAGGCTATTGCTTTTTGGGGCTAGCCGACCAGCAATCCATCCTGCCCATGAACAATGGCCCTGACCAGAAAAAGCGCGTCTTCCAATTCCATTACCGCTACCCCATGATCGGCGGCGCAGCCCCGATAGGCACGTGTTTGGATGAACTGGTGGAAATTGCCGAAGGCCTTTATTTGGGTCAGCTCATTTATTCAACCAGCCTGCTGACCCCCTTCCACAGCTCAGTAGACCCGGCAAACTACAAATACCAACTGTTCGGCTATTTTTTGCTGCTGGACAATGATTGGGAAAGCCATAGGCAAGCCATTAAGCTTGATACGTGGCGGTGACCTAGGTTTAGGGGGTATTAAGCAAAGGAGGCTGCTTGGTAAATCGGGTTAGCGATAGCGTAACCCGACACATCGAAGCAATAAATTGTCGGGTTACGGCTATCGCCTAAGCCGACACGACTGTCAAAGTATTATGAAAAACGCGTATTTTTTTCGCCTTAGATTTTAGGTGATGTGGGGGGGGGCGAGTTTAGCCAAGCTTTCTAGGCTAATCCCTCTCCCACAAGAACACTTTTACAAGGTACAACCGATTTACCAATATAATAGTGAGTGTAACTTTAAGGGCACGTCTCCTTTTATTTATCCCAGTTTGAACTAGACTTATAAAAGTCAAGATGGTGGTTTTGTTTTGGCATTAAACCAAAGCCCAAAGCTAAGCTTATTATTTAGGCTTTGCTAAATTAAGGTATGTAAATGTTATTTAAGTATATTTTCTTTTTTAAAACCCCTTAGGCATCAAGATGACGTAATAGTTTTGTCAAATAGGATGTCCAATTATAGTTAGACTTACAGTGGTTCATTCATGAAAATCAAATATCTAAATTCGGCTGGTAAAATTATTGATTCCAGCACAGCTATTCCAAGTGCGCATCAAGAAAATTTACGAATAATCAGAAGTGATCCAAGTCTCCATCTAGCGATTATGGAACCCGCTAGAAGGATTGTAGAAGATTTTGTCACCGAAATTCAAAGTTCTGGCAGGGGATACAAACACTCAGGTGCGGAAGCGGAAAAGATTTGTCGTGAAGCAAACTTACATCAAGATACCTTTCATCATGGTCTTGCGGGGTCTGCACTAAATGATGCGTTTTCTTCTCACCCTGCTGGCTTTTGTGTGATTGCAAGTAAGGGGGAAGATCAGAAGTGGTTCGATTACTTTAACGAGAAATAGCAACGCAGGCTGGGTTACAGCTATCGCCTAACCCGACTACACAACTTGATTTTTTAACCTCGGCAGATAAATTTCATGAATATTTGGTTTCTTAGAACTGATAAAGACGGCTGGAATGAAAACTTTGATATATCAGAAAGTAATGAGTTTATTTATAGTGCACACGGGAGTTGCGGTAATCAAAAAAATCGCAAAATTCAAGATCAAAAATCAAACATTTTTCCAAAACTGCTCATCAGTGGAGAAATATTACGGAAGTTAGTTCGATTAATCAAGCAGGAACTAATTGAAGAAGGTTGCTTTTCCGGTAATGAAGTTGGAAAGAAGCAATGTGATTCAATTATATGTTATTGGATTGCTGTAATGAATATCGGTGATATTGTATTTGTAAGAAACAAAAAACAAGACATTTATATTTGCAAAATAGCTGGTTATATATCAGAAGATTTTTTTGACAAAACGGGGGCTTTTCAACGTCCTGTTGAAATTGTAAAAAAAGTATCATCCAATGCATCGCAAGAAAAAGTAGAACTAGACAAAATATGGCAAAGAACATTAGGACGAAGAGCAATAGAAAGAAACACAAGGGAAGATGTAAAGGTTTTTGTTTATAATTATCTAAAAGGGCTATAGGTTGCGAAAGAAACTGTAGTGTTCTCGTAATAAATGCCTAACAGTGTTGATGTAAGCCAGGATGCGGTCGGTGTTGCGGTTTTCTGATGCAATGGATAACCCCCAAATTATTAATGTCGGGTAAGCTGGACATGGCTAGAACTTCTTGGGAATTATGCGGGGAATTGAGCGCTTACTTACCGAGATGATATATTGGTATTTAGATATGAAAGGACAGGAATTTTCTATTTGCGTTAATAAGACAGAGAGTCAGGCCTTGCATTTTACATTTTCTAGTGAAGACCAGCAATTCTCATTATGACCAAAACTTAGCCGACTTCCGGCTTGGGAGGTCGGATAACCTGGCTTTTGGGTGCATTAGTCCAACCATCCAGCATAAAAGTGAGCAAATGCTCCCAGCTATCAAAGCAAAAGTACGTCGTAAGTGCCTTCATATCGTCAAACAAACGTTTGCGTGAAGGTAGTATTTGACGAAGCAGGCAGTTGTGTCGTCCATTAACTCCAGCCGGGCCATGGATTTTTGCCGAGGAAAAGTATTGCGTCCCGTCCAATGCAAGCAGCAACCGGCCGTCTGCCACGCGGAACGAGTCGATTGCCCCCGAACGCTGTAAGCCGTCAAAGACGAAATCAAACAGCGGATACACCGCGGTCGGCTCGACGGCATCCAGTAGGCTGCGGATTTGGTTATCCGTCGGGATTTCGAACACACCAAACAGCGTTTGCGCGTTGTTTTTACCTTGTGTCTCCTGCATTGACCGCTGAAACTCCAAAAACGAGGGGCTTTGCATAAAAAATACTGAAAACGCACTCAGCCCTGCGTCGGTCAGCGTATAGGTGGTGTTTTTCCCAGTTCGCCGGTCGGTGAAGGTTTCGAAAGTGGTACGCAAAAACGTAACAACATCGCCAAAGGTTAGGGCACAAGTCCAAATGGGGCGCTCATATACGGGTCTCATGGGGCTATCGGTTAATCATTTTAGGCGATTGCTACCATAATGAGAATTGCTGTTGTTTATTTGGATTTAGAAAAAACAAATGCGACACTGCATCGCCCAAGAAGTTACTGCGCCAAACCCGTAAGCCGTATGGTTGAAATACCCCTGCCCCAAAACCACCCAAACCAATAACCCCACATTGCAAGCCTACGCCATAGCCCTCATAATGCCCAGCCATTATGCCAACACTTACTGCCTTAAACCATGCTAGCTAGCCTTGTCCGATTTTCCATCCGTTTTTACGGCATCGTCATTGCTTTGGCGGTGTTAATCCTGTTGTATGGTGGCTATCGGTTCAGCACGGCGGGTTTGGATATTTTTCCGGAGTTTGCGCCTAAGCGGGTGGTGATCCAAACTGAGGCGGTGGGCTTGTCTTCTGAACAGGTTGAGGTGTTGGTGACGCGGCAGATTGAAACTGCCATCAGCGGGTTGGTGGGCTTGGAGTCGGTGCGCTCGGAATCCATCCAAGGCTTGTCGATTATTACTGCGACGTTTGTTGAAAACAGCGATGTGTATCGGAACAGGCAATTGATCGGTGAGCGGCTGGCGCGATTGGCGGCGGCTTTGCCAGCGGGTATCACGCCTTTGACGATTCCTTTGTCGTCCTCGTCGGCAACGGTGCTGACCGTTGGTTTGCGGTCGGATAGCAAAGATTTGCTGGCTTTGCGCAGTTTGGTGGAATGGACAATAGTACCGCGTTTACTGGCGGTGCCTGGGGTTGCCGATGTGAATGTGTTTGGTGGTGACAGGGCGCAATTGCAAATCCAAGTTGACCCTGCCCAATTGCAACGCTTTAACGTGGCTTTGGAGGAAGTTATCCAAGCCGCCAGCCAAGCTTCAACTATTGCCGGTGGCGGGTTTATTGAAAACAGCAACCAGCGCTTTACCCTGCAAGTGACTGGGCAGCCGTCCACGCCGGAACAGTTTGCCAAGATTATTGTCCGGCGCGGGTCTGGGCATAACCTGACCTTAGGCGAGGTCGCGCAGATCCAGTATGCCGCCGAGCCGCCAATTGGGGCGGCGCAAATTTTGGGCAAACCCGGTATTGTTATGATGGTGATTGGGCAATATGGGGCGAACACCTTAACGGTGTCGAAGCTGGTGGAACAGGCTTTACACGAATTTGAACCCGTTTTTAATAATGAGGGGATCACGTTTTATGGGCATTTGTTCCGGCCAGCGGATTATATTGAAACCTCCATCAGCAATTTATCCGGGCATTTGCTGATCGGCGGTTTGTTTGTGCTGGTGGTTTTATATGGGTTTTTATTTAATTTCCGCACGGCGTTTATTTCTGCGTTGGCGATTCCAGTGTCCTTAATTGGCGCGGTGTTGGTGTTGCTGGAATCTGGGGTTAATTTGAACATTATGGTGTTGGGTGGTTTGGCGATTGCTTTGGGTGAAGTGGTTGACGATGCCATTATCGACACCGAAAACATTTTCCGGCGTTTACGTGAAAACCAGTTGCTTGCAGAACCCTTGCCAGTATCCAACATTGTTTATACCGCGTCGTTGGAAGTGCGCAGTTCAGTGGTTTATGCCAGTTTTATTGTCGCGCTGGTGTTTGTGCCTTTGTTAACCTTAAATGGCGTGGCTGGGCGTTTGTTTGCCCCATTGGGGTTTTCGTATATTTTGGCTATCTTAACGTCCTTATTGGTTGCCTTGACCCTAACGCCAGCTTTATGTTTCCTTTTGTTGGGCGGCAAATTGAGTGATAGCCCTGACCCGCCGCTAATCAAATGGCTAAAGCCGCTGTATCAGCGTTTGCTGGGGTTGGTGTTCAGGCATTTTAACCGTTTGCTGGGGCTTAGTATTATCGGATGCTTGGCGGGGACTTTGGCATTTGCCAGCTTGGACAGCAAATTTTTGCCGGAACTGCGCGAAGGCCATTATATCGTCCATACCACCAGCATCCCCGGTACGTCTTTACAAGAATCCATACGGATCGGCAGCCAGCTGACGGCGCAGTTTATGGCCATTAAAGGTGTGCAATCGGTGTCACAATGGGCTGGGCGCGCCGAACGGGGCGCTGACACTTACGGCAGCCATTACAGTGAATATGAAGTCCGTTTGGAGCCGCTGTCAGGTGCGCAGCAGCAACACATTTTGGATCAATTGCGGGACATTTTAGGTCACTTTCCGGGCATTGGCTTTGAGGCCAATACTTTTTTGACCGAACGGGTTGATGAAACCATCTCGGGTTATACTGCGCCCGTAGTGGTGAACCTTTACGGCAACGGTTTGAATGTGTTGGATGCCAAGGCACAAACCTTGGCGGCAATTATGCGCAGTATTCCTGGGGCCACGGATGTGCAATTGCGCTCCCCGCCCGGCACACCTTTATTACAGGTGCATTTGGATTTGGATCAGCTGGGGTTTTGGGGGGTTATGCCGGGGCAGGTTATCAGTGCCTTGGAGACGGCTTATGAAGGCCATTTGGTGGGGAAACAGCTGCAAGGTAATAAAATTGTCAATATCGCCGTGGCCTTGTCGCCAGAACTTCGGCAATATCCAGAGTCCATCGGCCAGTTGCCAATCAGGACACAAGACGGCACCTTAATCAAGCTGGAGCAAGTCGCGCAAATCCAGCATACTGCCAGCCGATACAATATTTTGCACCAAGGCGCACAACGGCGGCAAACAGTCACTTGCAATGTGATTAACCAGGATTTGGACGCTTTTATGCGGGTACTTAAAACCCGTGTGCTAAAAGAATTCCCGATAACCGCTGACAGTTACCCCGAATTTACCGGCGCTGCCGTAGACCAAGCGACAGCGCGCAATGAATTGATCGTGCATTCGGTCTTGGCTGGGGTGGGAGTTTTAATGTTAGTGTATGTGGCCATTGGCAGTGTCCGCCATACTCTGTTGGCGGTGGCTAATTTGCCGTTTGCGTTAATTGGCGGTGTTGCGGCGGTGGTCATTACTGGCGCCACTTTGTCGGTGGGGTCGGTGGTCGGTTTCGTGACTTTGTTTGGGATAACGGTGCGCAATAGTATTATGCTGTTGTCCCATTACCGCCATTTGGTTGAAGTGGAAGGAAAACCGTGGGCGAGGGAAACGGCCATCCTTGGTGCCCAAGAGCGCTTGCCATCGATATTGATGACGGCGCTAGTCACTGCCTTGGCGATGTTCCCCATCGCTTTTAACAGCGACAACCCAGGGCGTGAGATCATGGGGCCGATGGCGGCGATCATTATCGGCGGTTTGGCAACCTCAACCGTGCTGAATTTATTGCTGCTGCCGGGGATATTACTCCGGTTTGGGCGGTTTAACAGTCGGCAATGATAACGCCCACGCCTTTGCACATCGGGTTTGCAGTATGTTAGTATCAACCCGTTACTTACTTTTTGGAGTTATTGATGAAACCGACGTTAAAAACGTTATTGATCCTTCTGGCCTTGTTGGCAGTTACCCCGCTGACGGCATCTGCATCCAGCTATCCATCCAGAATGGGCCTAAAATTGGGCAATGGCATTGCCAATGCAGTGACTGGGATTGGTGAGCTGCCTAAAGCCATCATGGTCAGTAACCGTGCCCATGGCCCTGCTTATGCGGCATCAGCCGGACTGGTGACAGGTTTGTTCCACATGGTGGGCAGGACATTATTGGGTGCAGGGGATGTGGCGACGTTTATGATCCCCACCAAACCCATAATCCAACCGGATTTTATCTGGGAAAACTTTAAGCAGGAAACCACTTACCGAAAAACGTGGGAATTGCTGCCTTAACAGTAAGCGGCATTTTTAGCGTTATGGTGTAGCAAGGGTAAATGGCGGATAACTTTGAGTTATCCGCCGAACAATGTTTATTCCCTGCCGTTAAACGCACCCAACAATTGCAATAAGCTCAAGAACAAATTGTAGATGGACACATACAAGGAAATGGTTGCCAAAATGTAATTGGTTTCACCGCCGTTGACGATTTGGCTGGTTTGGAACAGGATCATGCCGGACATCAACAGGATGAACATTGCCGAAACCGCCAGGGACAAGGCAGGGATGGCAAAAACGATGGCACCAATTCCCGCCAAAAACGCCACCAATACGCCAACCATCAAAAAGCCGCCCATGTAGCTAAAGTCTTTACGGGTGCTTAAAGCATAGCCGGACAATCCCAAGAAAACTACGCCAGTGCCACCTAAGGCCATCATGATCAATTCATGGCCATTGCTGAAGGCTTTTACATACATCGACAAAATAGGCCCTAAGGTCAGCCCCATAAAGCCAGTCAAGGCGAACACAAACAACAGGCCCAAAGCGCTGTTGCTATATTTTGTGGTTAAGAACAGCAGGCCATAAAAACCGACCAAGGTAATCATCATGCCAAAAGGTGGCAGATTCAGGTACATGGCTGCGCCTGCGGTCACGGCACTGAACAGCAGCGTCATGGACAGCAGCATATAGGTGTTTTTTAATACTTTATTGGTGGCCAGAACACTGGTTTCTGGACGTGAAATAGCCGTATTTGATCTCATGGTAATTAGTTTCCTTTGTTACAGGGTTTTGTGGGTATAAAAATTGGGCGACGCAAACTGCCCAAGGTGTGACATTGCAGTCAGACAATCTGATTTTACAAGAGTTTCAAATTCTTTGTTTGTAAACTTAGCCCTTGTATTTATTTATAAGGCCGCGTGGCAAGAAGCCATGTAAAAATGCAAGCCTAACTATCGTATAATTACTTTTTCACCACACTATCCAGACTACTGCCATGAACACCACCACGCCTGGCTTATTAGCCAAACAACGCACGATTGCCCGACCTGGCTATAGCCGTTGGTTGATGCCGCCTGCGGCCTTGGCCATCCATTTGTGTATTGGCATGGCTTACGGTTTTTCAGTGTTTTGGTTGCCGCTTTCCAAGGCATTGGGCATAAAAGAAAGTGTGGTTTGCGGCGTGGATATTGGTTTTGTGCAAGAGCTGTTTGTCACCCACTGCGATTGGAAAATCTCCACCTTGGGTTGGATGTACACCTTGTTTTTTGTGTTCTTGGGTTCATCGGCGGCTTTGTGGGGCGGTTGGTTGGAGCATGTGGGGCCACGCAAGGCGGCGGTTATCAGTGCGCTGTGTTGGTGTGGTGGGATGTTGCTATCGGCGCTGGGCATTTATCTACACCAGTTTTGGATTATGTTGTTGGGTTCTGGGGTGATAGGCGGCATAGGTTTGGGCTTGGGTTATATATCGCCAGTATCGACCTTGATCAAATGGTTTCCTGACCGGCGCGGTATGGCGACAGGCATGGCCATTATGGGCTTTGGCGGTGGTGCGATGATAGGCTCGCCACTGGCGACTCTGCTGATGGGCTATTTTGCAACCGACACCGATGTGGGGGTGATGCAAACTTTGGTGGTCATGGCGGGCATTTACTTTGTGTTTATGCTGTCCGGGGCGTTTAGTTACCGTATCCCTGCCGCTGGCTGGAAACCACAGGGTTGGAAGCCACCTGTCGGCAATCAGGCGAAGGCCATGATGACCCCACACCATGTGCATGTAAAAAACGTCTTCAAGATTAAACAGTTTTGGTTATTGTGGGGCGTGTTGTGCATGAACGTCAGTGCGGGCATCGGCGTGATCGGTATGTCGTCACCGATGTTACAGGAGGTTTTTGGCGGCCAGTTATTGGGTATCGCCAAAACCTACAGTGAATTGGACAAAACTGAACTGGCGGCCATAGCCAGCATTGCTGCTGGATTTACGGCCCTGTTGAGCCTGTTCAATATCGGCGGGCGTTTTTTTTGGGCAAGCTTGTCAGATTTTTTTGGCCGCAAAGCCACGTTCATTATTTTTTTTGTACTGGGCGGTTTGTTGTACATCAGTATACCCGGCAGTGCAATGGCGGGTAATAAACTGCTATTTGTGGCGGCTTTCTGTGTCATTTTAAGCATGTACGGCGGTGGTTTTGCGACCGTTCCCGCTTATCTTGCTGATTTGTTTGGCACGCAAATGGTGGGTGCGATTCATGGCCGGTTATTGACGGCGTGGGCAACGGCAGGGATATTGGGGCCGGTTATTGTCAATTATATGCGTGATTACCAATTGGGCTTAGGTCTGCCACGCGAACAGGTTTACAACCAAACCATGCTGATTTTGGCGGCCTTGTTAATGCTTGGTTTGGTGTGTAATCTGTTGATCCGTCCAGTCGCTGACAAATGGTTTATGTCGGCAAGCGAGCTAGCCGCAGAAACCCGCTTGGCACAAGAACACCTCGCCGAAGACGAAGCTGAAGCCTGCGTAACGGCTGGGCAGGGTGATGATACCCGCCCTACCCACCTACTGACCATTTGTTTGGCATGGGCAGTGGTTATTTTACCTTTGTCGTGGGGCGTGTATAAGACCTTAATCAATGTCGGCAAGTTTTTTAGCTGATGATACGAAGTGTGTGGATTGCCTAGGTTTGGAAGAATTTCGGCAACGGGACGTCCATAAGGGAACGGGTGTAAGTCCCTGCCCGCGTATGCCTTAACGTTGTAGCCTAAAGTAACTGCCCCATTGTGAAATGGGGTGTGAGGCAACTGGAAGCTAAAGGGCTGTCCGGCTGGTGACATCAACAACTTCCAAGACCAACATGGAAATATCATCTTCAAAGTCATCGTGCTCGTGCCAGTCGCTGATGCGCTGGTCTAGCAGGCGCATCACTTCACTGGTTTCAAGTTGCCGGGTTTTTTCAACAAACTGCCGCAGACGTTCGGCACCAAACATTTCACCGGTAGGCGATTCGCATTCAGTAATGCCGTCGGAATATAAAAATAGCCGGTCGCCAATGCCAAATTTCAGATGTTCGGATTCATAACTTGCTTCTGGGATAATGCCAACAGGTAGGCCGCCATCGACAATAAACCGGGCTGGCTTGCCAGTTTGTAGGTAAATCGGATTCGGGTGGCCTGCCTGACATAAGTCTATGGTTTGGTTTTTGGTGTCAATGACACCGTAAATCATCGTGAAGTAAAGGATGTTGGTGGTGTCGGTCTGAAATTGCTGGTTAAGGTTCTCCACTACAGCCGGTGCGGTACGGACTACTTGGCTGTAAGGCGCTTCGGGTGACCGGTACTTTAAATGGTTGCTGCAACTGGTGTCGGGTGACAATAATCGGCTGATGGTGAATGATTGCATCGCTGAAGCTATGCCGTGCCCAGCCACATCGATAATATAAAACCCGACATGGTGCTTATCCAGTTGGAAAAAATTGAAAATATCCCCCGACAAATGCGTGGAGGGATAGAACAGCCAATCATTGGCGATGCCCAGAATGGTTGAGGAGGCGCTGGGCAACAGGCTGCGCTGCATGGTGGCAGCCATGTTCAAATCACGGTTAATGACTTCATGGGCTGCCAGCAATTGGTTGTTGCTCTCTGTCAGGCTTTTTTCCAGTTCTAATATGCGCTCCCCGGCGCGTATACGGGCATGCAATTCATCCAGTTGGATCGGTTTGCGGATAAAGTCATCCGCCCCCGCATCCATGCCTTCCACCATGGATTGGGTATCATCCAGGGAGGTCACCAATATCATATAGGTGTAAAAGGGTAGGTTTAACGCCCGCACCTGTTCGCAAAGCAGGGTGCCATTTCCGCCGGGCATGATCCAATCGGTGATGACGAACTGGATTTTGTCATCCGAAATAATGCTGATGGCCGCTGTAATATTATCGACAGACACGACATCGTACCCCCATTTTTCAAGGCTCCTATGCATCATGATCCGGGTGATTTGGCTATCTTCAACTATAAGAATACGCATTTATAAATAAACCCTTGATGGTAAAGTAAGGTATCAATCGGCTAACAAGTTTGGCCGCTAAAATTTTGGGCAGTTCGCAACTCCCCAAGCAGCGCCGTCACGGCGATCACCACGGCTTCGGTCAGCGCGGCAAAATCCGCAGGGCCGCCGTTGCGGGCTGCCTGCTCCAATTCGCTGGCAGCAGTCTTAGCTTCGGTAGCATAAAAATGTGCGGTGGTGCCCTTGATGGCGTGGGCGGTGTTGGCCAGGGCGGCAAGGTCATCAGCCGCCAGGAATTTTGCCAGCGCCTCCAACTGCATCGGGCCTTCCTGCAAAAACAGCCCTATCAGTTCCGCCATCAGTTCGCGGTCGCCTTCCAGGTGCGCCAAGGTGGCGGTTTCATCCCAGACCGGCTGGGCTGTGGCCGGCGGGGCGCTGATGGCATCCACCAAGACCGGGCGGGTGGTGCTGGCCGCAACGCCCAGACAGGACGCCAGGATGGCCTGCAATTGCTCGGCGATGATGGGTTTGCTCAGGTAGTCGTCCATGCCCGCCGCCAAGCATTTTTCCCGCTCGCCTTCCGAGGCGGTGGCGGTCAGCGCGACCACGGTTTGGCGCGGCCAGCCTTGCGCCGCCTCCAAGTGGCGTAGTTCTCGGGTGGCCGCGTAGCCGTCCCGGGTGGCCGCGTAGCCGTCCAGCACCGGCATTTGGCAGTCCATCAGGATCAGGTCGTAGCGGCCCGCCGCCAGCTTGTCCAAGGCTTCTTGGCCGTTTTCGGCAAGCCCGGGTTGGATGCAAAATTGGGCCAGCTTGGCCATGATGACTTTTTGGTTGATTTTGTTGTCCTCCACCACCAGCACTTTTTTGTCGCGGTAATCCGGCAGTTCCAGCCCGGGCCGCGCTGGCCTGGCCACGCCACCCTGCCCGCCGTTCAGGGCATTGGCAACGGCGTCAAACAGCTGCGCTTGGCGCACTGGCTTTAACAGCCGCTGCATTATGCCGGTGTCTTGGTAGTCGGCCAGGTCAAATTGGTCGCCCGAGGACAGCAGGATGACGGGGATGCCTGCCAAGGCGGGGATTTTGGCCAGGCACTGCGCCACAGCCAAGCCGTCCATGCCCGGCATCTGCATGTCCAGCAACACCAGGTCATGGCCGGAACCCAGGATCGCCGCCGTTTGCAAGGCCATCAGCGCGGCCTTGCCGCTGTCCGCCTCGCTGGCGTCCAGCCCCCAGCGCCCCAAGTAATTGATGAGGATGTTGCGGTTGGTGGCGTTGTCGTCCACCACCAGCACCCGTTTGCCGGACAGGTCGTAATTTTGCCCTGGGTCGCCATTGTTTTCGCTGTGCGCCAGCGGCAGTGTGAACCAAAAGCACGAGCCTTCGCCCAGCACACTGCGCATCCCGATGCTGCCGCCCATCAGCTCCACTAGTTTTTTGCTGATCGACAGCCCCAGTCCGGAGCCGCCAAAGCGCCGCGAGGTGGCGCTGTCGGCTTGGGAAAAGGGCTTGAACAGCTGCGCCTGGGCCACTTCGGACACGCCGATGCCGGTGTCATGGACTTCAAAGCGCAGTTCGTCGAGGCTATCGGTGAGCGGGGTGCGGGTGACGTTGACCGACACTTCGCCCTGTTCGGTGAATTTGACCGCATTGCCGACCAAATTGGTCAGCACCTGGCGGATGCGCATCGGGTCGCCCCGCCACTGCGGCGGCATCGGCACCGGCAAGGCGCAGTTCAGCTCCAGCCCGGCCGCAAAGGCGCG
>JAPLRR010000050.1 GCA_026399075.1 Methylococcales bacterium | reverse complement strand
CAACGGTGTCGATCCATTGGTATAGTTCTGGGTGGCGAGACATGGCGGTACCTTCGGTAAATAGATGTTGATGACTCTCATCAATTTACCTCAACGCACTGTCTCGTCATACTTTTTATTAAAAACCTACACGTGTAAGAGCCCCCCCCCCCCCGTTAAGTCTCGCAGCTAGCCATATAAATCCGCACCGATGGACACATCTGACCAAGTGGATAGTGCGTCTTTATGCACAGCATAAGAAAGGCCAGTACGCGCAAACAAGTTTTTGATGTGTGTTTCTGTAACCCCCTGCCCCACTTTCGCATTGCCCGTAAACGCCTCCTATTCAAGCGCACCCCCAACTTTTAAGTTCGGTGTTTGCTAATTCCCTTAGGCGCAAGTTTTGATGGATAACTAATTGACCGCCCTGAGCTTAGGGACACCGCCTAGCGCAGATAGCTTTTAAGTACTCATGCTGTAGCTTCATTTCTCAGGCACCTTTAATATAATCGCATTGCAAGGTGAAAATAACTTGTGACTACAATACGTAGCCATGATTATAGGCAAATCATTAAGCACAAACTGTCCATTGTAAGATTAATGATTATTGCGGTGAACAGAAGTCAAGAAAAACCTGTGGGGCAACACTAAAGCCCCCCCACACGGTAACAGAGGCCTACCAATTTTATGCACACCGCCAGAAAATGTGGCTTAATCCCTTACAGGCGGCGGTGCCAAGACCACCCGTGAACCATTCGACTCCGCTGCACTCACCACACCCGCCGCTTCCATATCTTCAATCATTGTGGCGGCACGGTTATAACCCACTTTAAAACGGCGCTGCACACTGGAGATGGACGCTTTACGGGATTCGGTGACAAAGGCCACGGCCTCATCATAAAGCGCATCAGCTTCTGAATTGCTCCCGCCTTCACCCCCCCCACTTGAACTAAAGCCGTCGTTGCCATCAGAAACTTCTTTGGTGATATCTTCCAGATAGTCAGGCGGTGCAGTTTGTTTTAAAAATTCAACCACGCGATGCACCTCATGGTCGTCTACAAACGCGCCATGAGCCCTGATCGGGATACTGGTGCCCGACGGCAAGAACAGCATGTCACCATTGCCCAACAAGGTTTCCGCACCACCCTGATCCAGGATCGTGCGTGAATCTATACGTGACGAAACCTGAAAAGAGATGCGTGTTGGTACGTTAGCCTTGATCAATCCGGTCAACACATCAACTGAAGGCCGTTGGGTCGCCAAAATTAAATGGATACCTGCGGCCCGGGCCTTTTGCGCCAATCGGGCAATCAATTCTTCGACTTTTTTACCGACTATCATCATCATGTCGGCCAATTCGTCGATGACGATGACGATACTGGGCAGTTTACCCAGCACGGGGAAATCTTCGCCTTCTTCCAAAGGGTTGACCAATTGGAACATGGGATCCCTTATAGTTTCGCCGCGTGCTGTGGCTTCGTCTATCAGTTGGTTAAAGCCAGCTAAGTTACGAACCCCCATCTTGGACATCAATTTATAACGCCGTTCCATTTCACCAACAGCCCAACGCAAGGCGTTGCTGGCTTCCTTCATGTCGGTGACCACTGGTGTCAATAAATGCGGTATACCTTCATAAACCGACAATTCCAACATTTTTGGATCTATCATGATCAAGCGCACTTGTTCTGGTGTCGCTTTATATAGCAAGCTGAGGATCATGGTGTTGATGGCAACCGATTTTCCTGAGCCCGTCGTTCCAGCAACCAGGGCATGGGGCATTTTGCCCAAGTCAGCGACTAAGGGCGCACCAGAAATGTCTTTGCCCATCGCTAAAGTGAGCATGGACTTGGCTTTTTCAAAGGCAGGTGACACCAAGAGTTCACGCAAGGTGACCATTTCCCGCTCCCGATTGGGAATTTCAAGGCCGACCACCGATTTACCCGGAATAATTTCCACAATACGCACACTGGTAACTGACAAAGCCCTGGCCAGGTCTTTGGACAAGCTACTAATCCGGCTGACTTTTACACCTGCCGCAGGCTGTAGTTCAAAGCGGGTTATCACGGGGCCAGGATGGAAACCCATAACCGTAACAGCGACGTTAAAATCGGCCAAAATTTCTTCCACTAGACGGGACATGCCCTCCAGATCAGCTTGGGAGTAACCAATCACGCGGGTGTCACGCTCATCCAGCAAAGCCAAGGAAGGCAAAACGCCATCATTGTGGTTATATTTAACCGCCGCTTGCTTGGGTAGTGGCTTGCTGTTTTTTTCAAGCCGGATTTCCTTTTCAACGACGCTTACTGCTTTAACAGGGACTAAGGGCTTAACAACCGCCTTTTTCTTGGCGCTAGTGTTTTCAGGCAAGGATTCTAGCAGCTGAGATTTGTCGGCCAAAGGGCCTTGCCAAATTTGGCTGATGCCATGGCCTATCCGGAGGCAAACCCAAACGGTATATTTACCGAATAAGTCAAGCAAGGCCACCCAAGATAATTCTGTGGATAAGGTAATGCCTGACAGCAGCAATGCGATTAAAAACAAAGTCCCACCCGAATTGCCGAACAAAACCAACACCCTATCACCCGCTTCCTGGCCCAAAATACCGCCAGTGCTGCCAGGCAATTCAATCCCCACCCGCAATACATACAGATATAACAGGGCGGAAGCAGAAACAACAGTCGCCAATGACCCTAAAATTTGGAACGCCGTTGTTATTTTGTTTTGGGGTTGTCGGCCCTTACCGTATAGAAGATAAGCATGCCAAGAAATGATGACCGGAAACAAATAGGCGCACAAGCCAAAAAAACTCAGCGAAAAATCCGCCAGCCACGCCCCTAAAACCCCACAAGCGTTGGTGACGGTCTGCACTGCCCCACTATGCGTCCAGCCAGCATCCTCATTGCTAAAAGTAAGCAATGATATTAAAAAAAACAATGCCACCGCGAAAAAGCCCAAAACCGCGATTTCCCGCAAACCACGAAACGTTTTCTCTTCCATTACAGCAGACATAAATTATGACTCAACATATTTATAAAACAAGTTTATAGACCAGTAAACCTCTATTCTACATGAATATGGGCCACAAAAAAATCCAGCTTATTGGTAAGGAATAACAGGCTGCTTTCATAAGAACATTTACGAAAAGCGGTTTCACCTGCATAATTCATACCCACTATCCCATCTGTCTTCTGTAGAGGTTTTTTAATGAGTGATTCCAAACATTGCCGATTATTGATTTTAGGCTCAGGCCCTGCGGGTTACACTGCGGCCATTTATGCCGCCCGCGCCAACTTGAACCCGGTGATCATTACCGGTATGCAGCAAGGTGGGCAACTGACCACCACTACCGAAGTGGATAACTGGCCAGGTGATGTCGAAGGCTTACAAGGCCCTGACCTAATGGAAAGGATGCGTTTACATGCCGAACGCTTTGAAGCGGAGATAATTTTTGACCATATCCACACCACGGATTTATCAGCAAGGCCGTTTACCTTGACTGGGGATTCTGGCACGTATACCTGCGATGCCTTAATTATTGCGACTGGTGCCTCAGCCCGTTATTTGGGCTTGGATTCTGAAGAGGCGTTTAAAGGCCGGGGTGTATCGGCCTGTGCGACTTGTGACGGCTTTTTCTACCGCAATAAGCCGGTTGCTGTCATTGGTGGCGGCAATACCGCTGTCGAAGAAGCCCTGTATTTGGCAAATATCGCCTCAAAAGTGACCGTCGTTCATCGCCGCGACAAATTCCGATCTGAAAAAATTCTCTCAAACAAACTCATTGAAAAATCACAAAACGGCAATGTCGTCATTGAATGGAATGCCTACCTTGAAGAAGTGTTGGGTGATGATAGTGGCGTGACGGGTATCAAGATCAAAAACACGCTAGACAACACCAGCAAAGATCTGGATGTGCATGGTGTATTTATCGCAATAGGCCACACGCCTAACACGGATATTTTTACTGGCCAGTTAGAGATGGACCACGGTTACATCAAAGTGCGCAGCGGTATTACCGGCAATGCCACGGCAACCAGTGTCGCCGGGGTTTTTGCTGCGGGTGATGTGATGGATTCGGTCTATAAGCAAGCAATAACGTCGGCGGGTTCGGGCTGCATGGCGGCCTTAGATGCCGAAAAATTTCTTGATGAATTAGTGTAGACTCAAGACTCAAGGTCCAGGGCTTTCCCCCCTGGGCCTTGCAGCTTCCTTTTAGGCCACCTAAAATCATGCAACTAACTGTCCTTAATCCGCACAATCCCGACCAAAAATTCCCCCCTTTACAAAAAGCCTTGCGGGAACCTGACGGCTTGCTGGCCATTGGCGGTTGCTTGTCTAAAAAACGGCTGTTGACAGCTTATCGGCAGGGGGTTTTTCCTTGGTATAACCCCGGCGAACCCATTTTATGGTGGTCGCCAGACCCAAGACTGGTCTTGTTTACAGACCAAGTGATTATATCCAAAAGCCTGAAGAAAACACTCAACAAAAATGTCTTCACAGTCACCTTTGACCATGCTTTTAGTGATGTCATTGACGCGTGTGCAAAACCAAGGGATGGCAGCTCCGGCACCTGGATCAGCAAAGACATAAAGAACGCGTATGTTTCGTTACATCATAGCGGTTTTGCACATTCGGCTGAAGCGTGGCTAAATGGCGAATTGGTCGGGGGCTTGTATGGGGTGGCGCTAGGACGCGTATTTTTTGGGGAATCGATGTTCCACACCCGGACGGATGCTTCCAAAGTGGCTTTTGCAACCCTGGTTATGCAGCTTAAGGCTTGGGATTACCAATTAATCGACTGCCAAGTGCATACCCAACATTTGGCGAGCTTTGGCGCAGCCAGTTGTGGGCGCAGTGAATTTGTCAAATTACTGGACGATTTTTGTGATGTCCCGCCCCATCCTTTAGCTTGGAAATAATATGATTTCCATCCCTCTCTATTTAAGCCGGGAATATCCTTGCAGCTACCTTGAGAACTGTAGCGCTCAATCGGTGTTTGTCCATCCATCTTATCCAATTACAACAGCCATTTATGGGCAGTTAATCAAGCAAGGGTTCCGGCGTAGCGGAGACGAGGTATACGCGCCACAATGCCCAGATTGCAAGGCTTGCATTCCCGTTAGGCTGGCAGTCAATAACTTTAAACCGAATAAAAGCCAAAAGCGTTGCCTGAAAAAAAACAGCCATATCCGTGCTGTCGTCAAGCCAGCGGCTTTTGAACCGGCCCATTACGCCATGTACCAGCGCTACCAAGCCATCCGCCATGGCGATGGCTCTATGGCGGATGCCAGCCCGGAAGATTATTTGGGGTTTCTTGGCAGCTCTTGGTGCGACACCCGGTTTGTTGAGTTTTCCATCGACAATGAGCTGGCAGGGGTTGCGGTTATCGACCAGTTTGAACAGGCATGGTCAGCCGTTTATACATTTTTTGAGCCCAAATTTTCGAGTTATAGCCTTGGTGTTTATGCGGTTTTGTGGCAAATTGAGCAAGCAAGGCTACATCAAAAAGAATTCTTATATTTGGGTTTTTGGATAGAAGCCTGTAAAAAAATGGCCTATAAAAGCGACTATCAACCCCTGCAATTGTTGATAAACCAAGAATGGGTTGAGCCGCCCGGATAACCGATGGGCCGCAAGCCAGTTTGAACAGGCTAATTCATAGCTGCAATTTAGCCTGCGGCCACTACGGCGTTGTATATTAATAATTGCGCTGCACAGAAAATTTTGCCAACAAGGTCAACGCTTCTTTGTAGTCGGATTCGGGCAGTACACTCAAGGCGATAATGGCTTTTTCCGCCTCTTCATCCGCACGCTGCTCTGTATAGGCGATGGAATGCGTCTTTTGTACGATGGCATAGACGGCATTGAAAGCATCACGATCGCCGTTTTTAATGGCATCAATGATGATTTTTGCCTCGTCTTCAGTGCTGTTTTGGATGGCATAGATTAACGGGAGGGTCGGTTTACCTTCAGCAAGGTCATCACCGAGATTTTTGCCCAAATCCTCTTGGCTAGCCTTGTAATCAAGGGCATCATCAATCAATTGGAAAGCAATCCCCAGGTGCTGCCCATATTGGGCAAGGCTTTCTTCGGTTTCAGCGGATGCACCCGCTATTACGGCGCTTAAGCGCGTTGCCGCACTAAACAATATGGCCGTTTTCCGGGCAATGACTTCCAGATACTTGGCCTCAGTCGTTTCGGGGTTATTACAATTTAACAATTGCAACACTTCGCCTTCGGCAATGGCCGTTGTGGTCTTAGAGAGAATTTCCATAACCCGCATATTGCCGGTGCGCACCATCATTTCAAAAGCACTGGAATATAAATAATCGCCGACCAAAACACTGGCCGCATTTCCCCAGACAGCATTGGCGGATTCTTTGCCACGGCGCAGGTCAGATTCATCAACCACATCATCATGCAGCAGCGTTGCCGTGTGGATAAACTCAATGACCGCCGCCAATATCAGGTGGCTGTCGCTAACACCACCCAAAGCTTTGGCGGCCAGCAACAACAACATTGGGCGCAGGCGTTTGCCACCGTTACCGACAATGTAACGCCCCATTTGGTTGATCAGGATAACATCAGAGCTTAACTCATTGACTATTAGCTGGTCGACGGCCTTGGCTTCTGCGGCGGTTAAGTTCTTGATTGAGTCAAAATCAATGGGGTTCTGTGTGTTTGGCGATGATTGTGTTTGCGATACCATTGATTTAGTGCTGGACGGGTAAGGGTTGGTTATTTTTCATAGGATTAACTATAAAATACAAGTTTATTAGGTTATTATAACCTATTAGAAACGGAACTGCCCAATGCTATTGAATAATGGCTTAGGCTGTCAAGACTTTCTTAGCCTTCTCCAAATTGAAATGCGGAGTTGGTTGTTTTAACTTTTAGTTGACTAAACCCTAACTAGTAAATATAATTGTTTGTTCACTATTAATAGATTAATGCTTGATGGAGCTTGCTCAGATGTATGCGGTAATTCAAACAGGTGGTAAACAGTACCGCGTAGAAGAAGGTACTTACTTAAAAATAGAAAAACTGGAACTGGGCGCAGGCGACAGCGTTGAGTTTGACAAAGTGCTGATGATTCAAACAGATGATGCTGTGCAAATCGGCTTGCCTTTTATTGAAGGCGGCAAGGTTACTGCAACCGTCCTGTCTCAAGGTAGACACGAAAAAATAAAAATCATTAAATTCAGAAGACGTAAGCACCATATGAAGCAAATGGGGCATCGTCAATACTACACAGAAATCCAGATTACTGGCATTTCTGCTTAAGATATATAGGAGTTACAAATGGCTCATAAGAAAGCTGGTGGTAGTACCCGAAACGGTCGTGATTCTAATGCAAAGCGGTTAGGTGTTAAACGCTACGGTGGTGAATCAGTTATAGCAGGCAACATTATTGTTCGTCAACGTGGTACACAGTTTCACCCAGGTGAAAATGTAGGTATCGGTAAAGACCATACTATATTTGCTACGGCAGATGGTAAAGTGGCTTTCCAAGTTAAAGGTCCTAATAGTCGTCAATATATCAGCATCGTTACAGCTTAAAACGTATAGATTGATTGTAAGCGGCTATGAGATAGGGTTATCTATATTAACCCGAAAGCTTTAAAAAAGCTCCGTCCTTTAAGACGGGGCTTTTTTTGTTTTTATCGGTTGGTTTTGAGTGTGGCGGCGTTTAGGTTATGAGATTTGTTGATGAGGCGGAAGTTAAGGTAGAAGCGGGTGACGGTGGTAATGGTACCATTGGTTTTCGACGCGAAAAATATATCCCTTTTGGTGGCCCAGATGGTGGGGATGGTGGCGATGGCGGTAGTGTTTTTTTAGTGGCCGTTGAAAATGTAAATACCTTAGTTGATTTTAGATATCACGCGGTGCATAGAGCTCAGCGTGGTCAGAACGGTATGAGTAGAAATTGTACCGGAAGAAAAGGGGATGATTGTTTTGTGCCTGTACCTTTAGGGACTAAGGTATCAGATAAAGAAACCGGTGAAGTGATTGGTGATTTAACTGAATTAGGTCAAACACTCTTAGTGGCATCGGGTGGTTTTCATGGTTTAGGGAATACGCGTTTTAAAAGTAGTATTAATCGAGCACCACAAAAAGCCAGCAAAGGTTCGGAAGGTGAACATCGTATTTTACTATTAGAGTTAACGTTGATAGCGGATGTGGGTTTGCTTGGGATGCCTAATGCGGGTAAATCAAGTTTAATTCGTTCAGTTTCGTCTGCAACACCTAAAGTTGCTGATTATCCATTTACTACGCTACACCCTAATTTAGGTGTGGTCAGCGTTGATGATTTGCGCAGTTTTGTTATCGCTGATATACCGGGTGTGATCGAAGGCGCTGCAGAGGGCGCGGGTTTAGGCTTGCAATTTTTAAAGCATTTATCTCGGACTGGCTTGTTATTGCATTTGATTGATGTCGCTCCCTATGAAAGTATGGATACTCCGGTTGAGGCGGCTAGAAAAATTATTCATGAAGTTGAAAAATGGAGTGATGATTTAGCAAATAAACCGCGCTGGTTAGTGTTAAATAAAACAGATAGA
>JAPLRR010000032.1 GCA_026399075.1 Methylococcales bacterium | reverse complement strand
TGCGGCTTTGCTTAACCATCAACTGCTCCCTGTCAAACCTGGCCGACCGGAGGCGTGGCCTAGCTTACCGGGAATCAATCAGGCGGCTTGGGTTACTGCGGTTGGGTGCGCGGAGTGAAAAAACCTACACGTGTAAGCAGGGAGAGGGTAGGGTGAGGGGCTTAAACGTCTTAATTATCAAGCATAACGAGTGAGAGAATGACCGTAACAAACATGCTGTTTTCAGCTTATATTAGTCAGGGGGAAAAATGAAGACCCCAAAAAGTCTTGAACCATTGGTGCGTGACGGGCTTGTCGATGAAGTCATACGCCCGCTCAAAAGCGGTAAAGAAGCGGCTGTTTATGTCGTGCTTTCCGAAGGTGAAATCCGCTGTGCCAAAGTCTATAAAGAGGCCAACAAGCGCGGGTTTCATAAACAAGCCTTATATCAGGAAGGCCGTAAAGTACGCAATACCAGGCAAGCACGGGCGATGGAAAAAAATTCCCGCTTTGGCCGTAAGCAACAAGAAGAAGTGTGGCAAAACGCCGAAGTTGATGCCTTATATCGTCTAGCAGCCGCAGGTGTCCGAGTCCCCCACCCCTATAATTTTGTTGAGGGTGTGCTGTTGATGGAATTGGTAACTGACGCGGAAGGTGCGGCGGCCCCAAGGCTTAACGATCTGGAATTAACCCAAGAGGAAGCGCTTGAATATCATGGCATCCTTATCAAAGAAGTTGTCAGGATGCTGTGCGCGGGTATTGTCCATGGCGACTTATCAGAATTTAATGTCCTGGTTGATGCCCAAGGCCCGGTGATTATTGATTTGCCCCAAGCAGTAGATGCGGCAGCAAACAATAATGCCGCCAGAATGCTGGAACGGGATGTCAACAATATGGCAGCCTATTTTGGGCGTTTTGCGCCAGAACTGCTGACAACCAGCTACGGCAAAGAAATCTGGAAAATTTATGAAAGCGGCAACCTTAGCCCCGACACCGTACTGACAGGCACGTTTAAAGCCAGCAACAAACAAGCCGATGTGGGCGCAATCATGAGGGAAATCAATGATGCCCGTGACGAGGCCATCCGGCGTAAGTACGAGCAAGAAGATTGAACGCCACATAAGGTAATGACACCATTATGAACGAAAAGCAAACCAAAGACCCCTTGCATGGCATCACCTTGGAAGCCATATTGAACCAACTTGTCGAAGAATATGGCTGGGATGGCTTGGGCAGGATAATTGATATAAGGTGCTTTAACCATGAACCCAGCATCAAATCCAGCCTGAAGTTTTTAAGAAAAACCCCATGGGCCAGGGCTAGGGTTGAAGAGTTGTATTTGACTAATAAATAAGCTGGGTTGTTGAATTAGCGACGATTTAACAGTCACTAGGGATTGTTGCTGTCAGTTGGTGTGGCTTAACCGCCGTTATAAAAACCCTCTTTAGACCGACCACTATATATCACCACTAACCGGAGCAAACCCATGGCAGATAACACCCCCTTAGAACTCGCGGAAGTCATAAAAGCATTACGCCAAGAACTGATTGCGGCACAGCAAGAAGGCGACAATAAAGACGTTCGTTTTAAGGTCAACAACGTAGAGGTCGAACTAGAAACAGTGGTCACAAAAGAAGGTGATGGCAAATTAGCCATTAAATTCTGGGTTGTAGAGGCAAATGCTGGCGGCAAATATGAACACGCTGCTAAGCAAAAAATTAAATTAAGCTTAACACCTAACTATAAAGGTGGCGATTTAGAAGTGGGAAAGACAGTGCTAACACCTAACTAAACGATTAGGGCAGTAAAGCGATGGACTCCAACTTAATCACCATGATATTTGTACCACAGAAAGATGGTACATGGAAAATGGGTACAGCTTATCCGATTGCCAAAGACCTTGTGCTAACTGCACGCCATGTTGTTGATTTTCCTGATCGTGATACACAAAAAAACATTTTGCTTAAATGGACAGATCATCAACATGTTTTTGGTGAACACGAGCAGGAAAAGTCAGAAATTGTTTTTAATGGCGGTGACAGCTGCGATATAGTCATACTTCACTGTACAACGCCACCCCAAGCACAAATATCAACAGAAATATTAGCGCGGAATTTCCCAAAGTCTTGGGATAAATGGGAGAGTTTTGGTTATCCAGAATTAGGTGTAAATGAAACGACTGGCAGTCATGGCAAGGTTCCCTTAATTGGCGTATTTCATGCCCCCGACCAAGTTGACCATCACATAAATTTAACGATCGAAAGTGACGCGGTAGAAAAGGAAGATTGGCAGGGTGTTTCTGGTGCACCCGTATTTCATAGCAATAATAAGCTGCTGTACGCCATTATTATTAAAACGCCTATGAATAGAAAAGACAGTTTTAAAGCGGTTTCTATACCCCACCTTTTTAAAAACCCCCAATTCTGTGCAGCATTAAAGCAACCCATCGATGAAGCCATCGCCGAACAAAAACGGGTTTTGCAGCAAGAAATAAAGTCAAATGTTAGACGCTTGCTGCAAAAAAACTTTACCGAAGCCCAGTTAAGAGAGTGTTTGAAACTAGCTGATAATAAAAAAATTGATGATATTGTCGATGAGCTGAATCTATCGGTTTCGGTTTTAGACGATCTTTCAACATTGTCAATGATCTTAGAGAAACACACGCCTAACAGCGCAGAGGATATGCGCGAGATAAGTGGCTGGTTGTTGCTGAATAGTGTGGATGCCACTTGGTGGTTTCATAACCAACAGCGGATGCAGCAAGTGACGGGTACATTTGGATTGGAAAAACCAGATTATATTGAAATCATCATTTCGCGTAGTCTGTTACGACCTGCCCAATATGGATTTTTTGATGGACATGGCAAACGCCCTAAGCCCCGTCATCATAATGGTCAGGATGTTTTATCACCTCTGACTTTTGACAGTAGCCCCAAAGCAATGATGGATGAATTGTTAACACCGATTTACCAGGATCTTTGGGGTGAACCTCCTCCAAATGCCAGTCATGCAGAAATACTGGATGAGATAATAGACAAAGCATCTTCCAAATGCAGGGTGTTAGATAAAATGTCAAAAGGCAAATTAATTTATTACCTAGTGGGTCAAGAGCATCTCAAGCTATTAGAGGAACAAGACTGGTTTATGGAAAAACAAGCACAATCGGCTACTTGTTTGCGCTTTATTTGTTGTAACCCTGTAGCAAAATCTGCTGGACAAAATCCTTGTACAGAAGGGCAGGGGGCTGTGCTTGCCCAGCTTTCTGAATTATTAGAAAAAATTGACAAACTTGGCAAATAATCAGGAATAGCCCATGCCCACACTAGAAGATTTCACCCCCCCAAACCTCACCATCGACACCGAAAACCTCCACCACATCTTTACCGAAGAAGATTGCTATGCGTTGTGGGCAGCGTATGCGGCAGGGCGACCGTTGTTAGTGCGCGGCAAAACGGGTACGGGCAAGTCGCAACTGGCGAGGGCGATAGCCGCACAATTGGGTTGGGCGTTTGTCGGTGAAGTCATACGCGGCAACACCGAGTTATCCGATTTACATTGGCATTTTGATGCCATAGGCCGATTGGGCGAAGCACAGGCTATGAGCCGGGTCGATCCTGACCTAAACGCTCTGAAAGCCGAAAACTTTTTATCTCCGGGGGCGTTTTGGTGGGCGTATGATTGGGGTAAAGCCGATAACCAATACACAACATGCCGCACTAAGTTTAGGGATAAACCCAAAAACACCCCCAACGCCCACGAAAAAGGCGTGGTGTTATTGCTGGATGAAATCGACAAGGCCGAACCCGATTTGCCCAATGGCTTGCTGGAAACCTTAGGGAATTATGAGTTTACCGTACCGTATATCAACAAAACCCTTACCGCTAAGCCCGAACGCGTGTTGGTGATTATCACCACCAACGAAGAACGCGAACTCCCAACCGCATTTGTGCGCCGTTGTTTTGTACATACCTTAAAAATGGAAGAATCGGTGGATTGGCTAAAAGCCCGAGGGCAACTGCATTTTGGCGATAAGATTGCCGTTGATGCGCAGCAAAATATCGATGTGTATGCCGATGCGGCACAACTATTATTGGATGACCGTAAGCGTAACACCCGCTATCCGCCTGGCTTAGCGGAATATATCGATTTGCTGGAGGCATTAAGCAAACTCCCGCACAAGCAACAGCCAGAACGCTTAGGCAAAATTGCCGCTTATGCGTTGGCAAAAGAATTGCCGACTAGCTAGGTTGATGCCGCTACAAAACCGGAGTGCAACGGCTTTAGGCGTTGCCAAGACAGGAGTGTAACGGCTTTAGACGTTGCCGTATCAGTGACGGTGCATAAATAGCTTAACTCATGTTGGGGTGGCTATTGTCGGGGCAACCGTTAAGAACTTACGAACGCCTATTTAAGCAGCACCGCTGCCGTGCAACGTCTGAAGCCGTTGCACTCCGAGTTGGGCAACACCGCTGCCGTGCAACGTCTAAAGCCGTTGCACTCCGAACATATCAACACATAGCAGGTTAATCATGGCATGGGGACGTTTAGCATTAATACACGCAGCAGGTGTATCCGATGAAACCTTAGACAAAATGGCAACACTATGGGGCTATGCGCTGGAACAACAACCACAAGAATCTACGCAAGATACCGACAGCCAAGACCACGCCAGCACCCAAACAACCGAAACCACCCGCAGCCAACACCCTAGTCGCCCACCCGCCTTGTTTGTCGTGGTCAGCGATTACCAAGACCTCCGCAACGATGCCGAACAACCCGACTACCTCAACAAGCCCAACTACACGCTAGCCCCCGACCCCAACGGCAGTTATTGTTTTACCCCCGCCCAGCCCTTGCTTAATATAGCCAGTTTAATACCCTTGTTGCACAACGGCTTAGGGCAAACCCGCACTGGCAACAATATCGACATGGCGCGCTTAAGCACCCAACTGGCACAAGGCCAGCCCTTAAAACGCTTGCCGTATTTGCCTAGGCGCGTGTGGCCCCAACAATTGCAGATTATTGTCGATGCCCGGCTAGAACTAGAACCCTACTGGCCCGATTTTGCCTACATTGTTACCGAACTTAAACACCTGCTGGGCGAGGCCGCTGTCACCGCGATACGATTTGACGACGACACCGTCAGCGCCGAACACGCGTATTGCTTGCCGTATCCCGCCAGTGCCGATGCCGATTGGCAGCCGTGGCAACTGCCCGCTAATGATGTCGCGGTATTGGTGCTAAGCGATTTACAAGCCAGCTACTGGCAACGCCTATTAACCTGTTTGCAACAACGCCTAGCTCCGTTACTAACCCTTAGCCCCAGCGCGGTGTGCGAGCTGCCGTGGGCTACCGCCACGCCGCTAAGCCCCCAACCGCCGCGCCATCCGTATCAACAAGGCTATCAATTGCCAGACCTGCCCGAGGACAAACGCTTGCAAATTTTCGCGCTGTTAGCGGCGTTGCCGTTAATCGATGCCGCCTTATTGCGCCGATTGCGCTTGGCTTTAAACTGGGGCGGCAGCGAATTGGAACACTTGATTTGGCAGCATCCCGAAGTCCGCAACAACGGTCTAGGTATTTATTTTCCTAAAGACCAGGCCGAAACCTACCGCGCTTATTACCCCGAAGATACCGCCGAATTTTGGGAGATCGTCCACGACCACCACGACCGTGCCTATCAGGGCTTAAGGCATTTAGAAGGCTTACACCACTATGCGCTGGAACAACACACCCCGCTGGACATAAAAGACTACTACCAACGCCTAGCTGCAAGCTTAAGCCAAACCCCCGAACACCAGCCCCAGCACCGCGCCTTGCAAGCCCAAGCCCGCACCGTGATTACCCTGATGCCGCGCTGCACCTTGGCTACCGACTTAAACGAGGTAATCCACCGCTTAGCGGAGTTTGCCTATGCCGATGACTTGCGTGCCGAAAATTGGCAAGCCCTGCTCAACCACGGCCTAGATTTAAGCAAACTGACTATCCGCAACCCCACCGAGGCGCACACGCCTAAAGACTGGCATATCGTCCAACTAGGCCAAAACCGCATTGCTTGCGTGCAAGCCACGCCACCGCCGCCGCTGAGCGTGGCGACCCTGACTGCGCACCTGCCGCCTGTATACACCGATGCCGACGGCAAACAACAAGTGCTAGGCGAACAACCAATTACCTTACCCGCACAGCCCAGCTTCGCCTTAAAAACCGCCACCCAGCAACTGACCTTAAGTGCCCTCAGCAAGCCCGGCTGGGCCAACCGGATTTGGCGCGATAAGCTAGGCGTGTTTGTCGGCGTGGAGTGGTGTGGCAAAACCTACACTCTGCCTTGGCGCGGCGATTGGCAATGGGGCAACAGCCCGTTTAACAGGGATCGTTATGGTGTGTATGCCGATTTGACCATTAACAACGTTACCCAACGCTTGCGCTGGATAGAAGCGGGGACGTTTTTAATGGGTTCTCCAAAGGATGAATCAGGGCGCGCGGGTAATGAAAAACAACATCAAGTTACGCTCAGCCACGGTTATTGGCTGGCGGATACGGCCTGTACCCAAGCTTTGTGGGTAGCGGTAATGGGCAACAATCCTGCTTTTTTTAAAGGTGATAAAAACCTACCCGTCGAGGAAGTCAGTTGGAACCATGTACAAGAATTTATCAGCAAGCTTAACGGTTTGCTCCCCGATGCCTATGCCCGTTTGCCTACCGAAGCCGAATGGGAATATGCCTGTAGGGCAGGGACATCAACCGCGTTTTCGTTTGGCGATAACATAACACCTGAACAAGTCAATTATGATGGTAACTATCCTTATCGCGGGACTGAAAAAGGGCTGTATCGTGAAAAAACCGTTGCGGTAAAATCCCTGCCGCCGAATGCGTGGGGTTTGTATGAAATGCACGGCAATCTGTGGGAATGGTGTGCAGACGGGTATGGCGAGTATCCTCACGAGGCGGTGATTGACCCTACAGGCGCGACGGAAGGTGCTGCCCGTGTCTTGCGTGGCGGTTCTTGGCTTCACCGCGCCAAGTACGCACGTTCTGCCTACCGTTACCACAGCAGGCCAGTGCGCCGCGGCTACGGCCTCGGCTTCCGTCTTGCCCTAGGTCAACCAGCAGCTAGCCAGCCTGTCCGCACTGTCGTCACGGACAGGCAAGCGGTAGCGCGGCCGGTCAGTGGCGACAGTGCGGACGGGGTCAGCAAGTCATTTTTTAGTCGCGTTTTAAAGCGCATTAAACGCAAATAACTAGCCAATCAAACCACGTTAGCCAAAGACCATTTTATGAAATACCGTTTTTTTAACATAAATGCACAAAATCCAGAATCTGGTCAAGAAGACCTGAATACCCACTGTGTTCAACACCGAATTGTGGCTGTAGAAAAACAATTTGTTGCCCAAGGCGATAACAGTTTTTGGTCAATTTGTGTTACTAGCCTAGACAGTGCCGAAAAACCAAACCCAACATCGAATAAACGTGCGGCTATCGATTACCGGGAAATTCTTAATGAACAGGATTTTGCGATGTATGCAGAATTACGCAATCTTCGTAAAACGTTGGCAGAACAAGAAGGCGTACCTGCTTACGCTTTATTTACCAATGAACAACTCGCTGAAATGGTGACGCGCCGCACATTGACGCAAAGCGAATTAGCGGGCATTGAAGGCGTAGGCAAAGCGAGGCTAGAAAAATACGGCGCAACATTTATAAATCTGCTAAAAACAACTTTAGCCAAATCATGAAACGCCAGTTTGTTGCTATTACAGATATTGCAGATTATGACAACTTGCTCACAGCTACTTGGAAAGCGGCAAAAGGCAAATATCATCGTCCTGACGTTCAACATTTCATTGCTGATTTAGATAATCACTTACAGCAACTCAGTAATGCCATTTTGCAAGGCCACGCACCGATAGGCCATTATCTACAATTTTATATCCACGATCCAAAATTACGCTTAATTACCGCCGTTTGTTTTGAAGACCGTGTCTTGCATCATGCCGTTATGAATGTCGCTGAAGCTGTTATTGAGCGTGCTTTAATACCGACTACTTATGCCTGTCGCCAAAACAAAGGCGTTCATAAGGCTGTGCAGCAAGTACAAAACAATTTACGGCGTTTTTCGTGGTTTGTAAAAGTGGATATACGACATTATTTTTCAACGATAGACCACAATCGATTGTTTCAATTACTCAGCCGTCGTTTTAAAGGCGAGGATTTTTTAAACCTTCTTTGGCGAATTATAGATTCTTACCATACCAAACCTAATAAAGGCTTGCCGATTGGCTCGCTTACGTCCCAACATTTTGCCAACTATTATTTAGACGGTGCTGACCGCTTTCTCACGCAGCATCCTCAAGTGTGTGCAGTCGTACGTTACATGGATGATATTATATGGTGGTGTAACGACAAGGCTACAGCTATTCAGGTTTTAAAACAAATAACTGACTATCTTGAAGCACAACGCAGGTTACAACTTAAGAGCAGTGTACAAATCAACCGTAGCGTAAACGGAGTAACGTATTGTGGTTATCGCATTCTGCCCGCAACTTTTAAACTCACTATCCGTAAAAAGCGCCGCTATAAACAGCTACGCCAGCGTTGGGAATATTTATGGCAAAGAAGTAAAATCAACAGCCTTAAATTACAACAAGCCTACGATGCGGTTCACGCCGTTACGCTGCATACAGACAGTTTGGCTTGGCGCAAACGGAATTTGCAATTACATCCATCTTGTTATACAACATCCGTCGGGTGATGGTTAAAAGTGCTGCCCGTGTCTTGCGTGGCGGTTCTTGGCTTAACAACGCCAAGAACACACGTTCTGCTAACCGTAACAACAACAGGCCAGAGAACCGCAACAACAACATCGGCTTCCGTCTTGCCCTAGCTCATGCACTGATAAACACATTGTTTGACCCAACCATCATCCCGTCCTTTGCATACCCTGCACAGGCAAAAACCAAATGCCCTTTGATACGCTAGTAGTGATAACGAACGCCTATCAAAGTGGCGACCTTTCCGAGTCTACCCATGTCCCCACAGCTAATACCCAACATCAACTTCCCCCAGCCTTTCCCCGCCTTATGGGCCACCGCCTTTGGTGAAGACGAGTTTGGTTTATGGATGGAATTGACTGTACAGGATGTGTCCCAACGGTTCCGCTGGCTAGAGGCGGGGGCTTTTAAAATGGGTTCAACAGAATACCCAAATGAAACACCGCATGACGTGACCCTTAGCCACGGCTATTGGCTGGCGGATACGGCCTGTACCCAAGCCATGTGGTTGGCGGTGATGGGCAATAATCCTGCTTACTTTAAAGAGGATATAAACCAGCCTGTAGAACGAGTCAGTTGGGAAGATGTGCAAGAATTCTTAATAACGCTTAACCAGATACCCGATGTCTATGCCCGCTTGCCCACCGAAGCCGAATGGGAATATGCCTGTAGGGCAGGGACAACAAGCGCGTTTTCGTTTGGCGATAACATAACATCCGAGCAAGTCAATTATGATGGCAATTATCCTTATGAGGGGGCTGAAATAGGACTGTTTCGTGAAAAAACCATTGCGGTAAAATCCTTACCGCCGAATGCGTGGGGTTTGTACGAAATGCACGGTAATGTCTGGGAGTGGTGTGCAGACTGGTATGACGAGTATCCTAACAAGGCGGTGACTGACCCCGCAGGCGCGGCGAATAGTGCTGCCCGTGTCTTGCGTGGCGGTTCTTGGCTTAACTGCGCCAAGAGCACGCGTTCTGCTAGCCGTAACTTCTACTGGCCAGTGCACCGCTACAACGGCATCGGCTTCCGTCTTGCCCTAGGTCAAACAGACCAGTAAGCCCGCCTGCCCCCAGGCCACGGACAGGCAAGCGGTAGCGCCGCCGGTCAGTGGCTTGGGGGCAGGCGGGCAGTTCGTAGGTCAGTCGGATAGGGTGCGCATCGCGTACCTTAAAACTATGATATGGTCTGTAGGTGCGGCTTAAGCCACATCTACAAATGTCCAGCTTGGCGAGTGCAGGGTGAACCATCCCCGATCACGCTGGAGGCGCTAGTATAAAACGCCTTTGGGTTTATTTGCCGGGAAATACCTGTTTCCAATCCTTTTTCATATCAACCACTGTCCAGCCTTTTTGTTGGGCTTCAGCCAAGGCTTTATCCAAGCGGCCAAAGGCAGATTCCCGGCCGTAGGCATATTCGCGTTCGGCATCGGTGTGATGGACGAGTAACGCAAAATGGGGGGCGTTGGTGGCGGTGGCCCACTGCAACATTTGCAAATCGCCGTCGGAGTTGCCAAATGCCGCAATCGGCCTGCGACCGATAAATTTTTGGATGCCGACAGGTTTGCCTTCTTTGTCGTCTATAAAATCCACTTCAGGTAGGCGCATTAACACAGGCTTGCCGTCAAGCAGCTCGAATTTGGTTTTGATGGTGCTGCCTATCACTTGTTCTGGCGGGACACCATAGATTTTCTCTGTCCATGGGCGCATAAACTCAACGCCGCCACCGGAAACGATATACGTTTTAAAGCCGTGGTCACGCAAATATGCCAGCAGTTCCAACATCGGTTGATAAACCAATTCGGTGTAAGGGCGGTTAAATTTGGGGTGTTTGGATTGGGTCAGCCAATATTTGGCAATTTGGTTGAATTCTTCAACGCTCATGCCGGTGTGGGTTGCGGTGATCAGCTCCAGCAAACCATGTTCGCCGCTGGCCATCAAACCTTTCATGTCATTGGCCAACACCGATTTGAACGGTTCGGTGGTTTTCCAATCGGGATGCTCAGGTGCAGCCGCTTTGACGCGGTCTAGGGCAAAAGCCAGTTGCACGTACATCGGCAGTTCGCACCATAAAGTGCCATCGTTATCAAACGTGGCAATACGTTCTGCCGTGGGGACAAAATCAGCGCCGCCTTTTTTGGTGACGGCGTTTACAAACTGCATAATTGCCGATTTGGCCGGCCCCTTGTTCCATGAAGGCAGCGGATCGGTAGTGCGGGCATGGACGGCAAAAGTAGCGGCAAGCAACAGCAGGCAAAAAAGGCTGCGCAGGCCAAAATGAAAGCGCTGGTAAGAAGAGTTGGTCATAGTACGGTTTTTGGGTTTAAAGGTAAGGCGGTAATTATATCGTACTAAGCCCAAATAACCTCAGTGGGTGGTTACGCTTGCCCAAGCAATTCGGGCAAGCGAATTTGGCCCCGCCATTCACCATTACAAACTTAAGCGCACACCGATCCAGCCGCCACGGGGTGCGCCTGGTGACGCAAAGCGGCCATCGTCATAGCTGGGGCCCAGAACTTCTGAGGCATTGCCATAAACCCCAAACGAGTTATAACGGACATCAAACACATTGTTGAGCTTGCCAAACAAGGCAAAATTTTTGGTGATTTTGTATTCGGCTGTGGCATTAAATACCCAGTAACCGCTCAGTTTGTTATGCTCATTGGCTTCATCCCCCCGGTAATATTGGTCACCACTGTAGATCCCGTCAAAACCTAAGGACACTTTTTGCCATAAATCAACGCCGATAGTGGCTTTGTAAATATGTTCCGGAATGCCGGGGATTCTGTCGCCGGCACTGACAATAACCGATTGCGATGGGTCTAGCGGGTCAACATTATCAAAGCTGCTTTGGAAGGTTGCATTTAAATAAGTGTAATGGGTGGAAAAATGCCAATCATCAATGCTGCTGAACAGTTGTGGATAATTGACCGATGTGCCTGTTTCAATGCCATAACGGCGGGTTTGCCCGACGTTGCTAAAATAGCCTTGGCTGATGATATTGCTGGACACATCACGACGAAAAATAATGTCATTGTTGTTCATGGTATGAAAAAAGCCCAAATTCCATTTTAAGTCGCCTTTGCCCAAGAGTGCGTCCAAATCCCCACGGAAACCCGTTTCCCACGTTTTGGCAACCACTTGTTTTAAGGGTGGGTCAGCCACAAAAGAATTGGGCAATTTACACGGTGCTGTCGGATCGGCACAGCTTAGCTCCATAGGGGTGGGGGCGCGGGTTGATTCGCTGTAGCTGCCATAAACCCCCAAGTTGTCCTTAATTTGGTAAGTCAGGCCCGCAGATGGGTTAAAGCGGTCAAAAGTATGGTCACCGTTTAAGTTTTGGTCGGGATCGTTGATGTATTGGTCGGCCATATCAATGCCGACATGGTTAAAACGTCCGGCTATCGTGGCGGTCAATTTGTCGGTGATGGAAAAACTGTCAGTGGCAAACACGCCGATGGATTCTGTGCTGGTGTTTAGCCGGACTTTGGATTCATCAACATAAACGCCGCTGCCTGTGGTGCCCCGACTTTCCGTTAAGGATGCCAATTCGGTGTCGGATTCAAAATGTACCGTGGCATAATCGTAGCTGGCGCCTACGGTTAAGTTGTTTTCATGTTGGAACAAATCTTGGCTAAACACCGATTGTAAAGAACCGCCGCGAGAACGCATATAGGTTTGGCTGGTGTTGTTGGTCGCACCTTCTACGGAATCATTGGCAGTAACTGGCTGGCCGTTGACATCAATGACCACTTCCTCATCCGTCCCGGCTTCAGCGCATAATAGCCCCGCATTGGCGGGGTCTGTGCAGTCGTCGTAATCGCTGTTATCGCCATTAAAGGTTTTGATGCGGTTTTGCCTAAAATACGCATTGCCACTGACTTCAATCGTATCACTAACATCATAGCTGCCCGCCAACTCAGAAAAGAACATGCGGGTAGTGGTTTGGTCGGGATGGGTGAACACCGCCTTGCGGTTTTCTTCCTGCAATTGGAGTGGCGATGCACCATTACCTTTCAAGCGGTTGTCGTTTGCAGCCAAGGTCAGGTCTAAAGAGCCTTTATCGCCGCGCCAGCTTAAAGAACCTAAGCCCTGTTCGGCAGAAGAATTGGAATAATCGCGCCAGCCATTTTCATCAAAATTATGCAGGTCTAAAAAATAACCCCAGGTGCCATTGTTCCAGCCGCTGGTCAGTTCTTCTGAATGGCGGTCCCAAGAGCCGCCGTACGCTTCAAACTGATGGCCGGGCGCAGAAAAGCCAGTTTTGGTTTTGATGGAAATCGCCCCGCCCAAGGTGTTTAAACCATAAATGGGGTTGGAGCCGGGATATAAGGCCATGGTATCAATCGCCGCTTCGGAGATGAGATCCCAATTGACGGAATCGCCGAAAGGCTCGTTAAACCGCACCCCGTTCACATAAGTGGACAAGCCTTGTGGCAAGCCCAAAATGGGGGTGGCGGCAAAACCACGGTAGTAAATATCCGGCTGTAAAGGGTTGCTTTGCGCTTCGTTGATGCTGACGCTGCCTAAATAACGGTTAATGTACTCCGCTAATGACAGGCTTTGGGCTTTTTCCAGCTGTTTGGCGGAAACCGTTTGGACGACAGCGGGCAATTTTTCGGCAGCAATGCTGCTGCCGGGTAAAGGGGTTATGCCCACCACGTCCATGATGCCAAGGTCTAGCGGTTGGTCTTTTTCAGGCGTGGCTCCAACCGCAGAAAAGCTGACAAGTCCAAACACGGCATAGATTAGCTTATTCATCGTACACTCTACTACCTTAGTAAAAAGCCGCCATGATAGCCAACTCATCCATAAACACCTAGGCGCGATCAATGAAAAGGAAAATTTCCCGCGCTATTGCCGTTGTTGTGCGGTAGCAAGTCACTTAGGCTTGCCTACCGAAATTCTGTCCGAATTTATCGCCATCGTTACTACACTACCGTTAGTTCTGGTACTCTATGGCAAACCTTACGTTATCTATTGTATTGACCGGAGCCATTAATGTATCCCTGTATCCTGAAATTTCGAGTTTTCCTGATGGTCTTGTTGTTAGTCGCCAGTGGCTATGCGTATGGCGATTTTGAAGAGTTATCCGGCATTGCCAGTGGCCTGGGCTTCAAGCCGGAAGATGAGGAAAAATTGTTGTCAGGTGAAGTTATAACTGCAAATTTACCCGAAACAACCGATAAAATGCTGGCGCAATCATTTGCCATTTATGTGCCTATGTATAGCTACAAAATCGCTGATTTGGTGTTGTCCGCACGCGTTTTTGAAGGCGATGCGACGGTGCTGGCCTCAGGTCGTATCGATCCGGTCAATATCGCGGCAAGTTTAGCCAAGGCCAGTTTTACCGCAAAAGAGGCAGATGAGCTTAAACGCCTGAAAGACTTTAGGGGCGGCGATGACTTTAACCTGTCCAGCGAGGAAATTGCCAAGCTTACGGCGGCGATTAAGACCGGAAAATCCTCAGCCAAAGACTTGTCCAAGGTTTACCGCGAGATTCTAGCCGGACGTATGCTGGCTTATCTTAAATCAGGCATACAAGGCATGGCCGCTTACGACCGTGGTGAGGCGGGGAAGTCCAGTGTCACTGCTGATTTGGAAGCCATGACCAAGGCCTCGACCATGTTGTCGGAAGGGGCGCCTGGGCTGTACCGCTCATTTTTAGATTATCCCAAAAAACAGTCTGCACATATCACCGATGGTTTTTTTTGGGTTAAAAGGAAGGTGCAAGGGCGGCCAACTTTTGTGTTGGAACACCGCATGTTAGAAAATAGCCCAGAAGGGGGCTTGATAGTCATGCGTCGTGAGTTTTTTGTTGGTCATACCTACAATGCCGCCCAAGCGGTGTCCGGTGCGTATACCATCGCTCAGAAAGGCACGCTGGTTTTTTCTACATTACGCAGTTCCAGTGACCGGGTTGCAGGCCCCATGAGCGCATCGCGCCATGCCCAAGGCCGGAAAATGATGGCGGATGAGCTGGTTGCACGGTTGAAAAGCTTACGGAAACACTTTGCCAAATGAACGGATTAAGTCGGCCGCCATACAGGTGTGATTGCGTGCTGACTTACGTTGCCCAGATTAACGACAATACATGGCAAAGTTTAACTTCTGTTTTTGATAACAGCCAGCCATTGACTAACTCAACATTGCCTGTATGGAAGTCTTGTTCAATGGCATTTTTTATTTTTTGAAGCACAAGCGGCTTTTCCAGTTTTATAAATTCTTTTTGGGTCAGGTTTATGCGTTGGAGCAAAGAAAAAATTTCTTGTGGTATATCTGTTGTTTTTTGGGGGGGTAAAGACTGGTAGGCCTTACCGATAAACAAGGCAGAGTTTTTATTGGTGACCAGAGAGGATAGCTTATTGCTTATGTCTACATAATCACTGGGCTGAAATGACTTAAGTGAAGCTTCAGTACCAGAGACAAAAAGTCCGGCAATGAGGGTGAACAGGAATTGTCTGCGCGTTTGCATGATATTGACCGCTTAGCTAAAAATGGATTTTAAATGATCTGCCAACCTAACTGACAAGGCCGTGATAGTTAAGGTTGGGTTTGCCCAACCAGCTGTCGGAAACACCGAGCTGCTGGCAATAAAGAGGTTGCCAATACCATGGACCCTACAGTTTTCATCCACCACCCCTTCGCTGGCGGAGCTGGCCATTCTTGTGGCCCCCATGTGATGTGAGCTAATACCAAATGCTATGTTTTGTTCATTAATGGTGTCTGGAATATATACCCGGCCGAGATTATATTTCCCGCATTCCATTGCAAATATCTCAAGCGCCCGTCTGGCTGTTTTGTTATCGGCTTCAGATGTTCGCCAATCAAGTTTAATACGGTTCTGGTCGAAAATGTCCCTGTCTGTTGACAAGCTAACCCTACTTTCGCGATTAGGCAATTGTTCAAGGTTAAGATCAAGGTTTACCTTGGTAATTGCCGTACTGTCATTTTTCTTATGGATTTCAAATAAATCATTATTCGTGTGAAAAAGCGATTTATAAGCCACATTGGCAACTGAATCCAACTCAGACAAGACGTTTTTAAGGTGTCCGCCAAAGTTATCTGGGATATGGCCGGAGGTAAGTTCGTGTGTTATCAGTTTGGCGGAATCAATCCCCCTTTCTTCCTCAGTCGGTAACAATAATATCCTGAAATTAGTCAGCCCTTCCTTTTTCATAAGGTCAGCGGTAGGTGTCAACAATGCGCCAACTTCCATGTTGCCAAGATTCTTGACGATGTTCCGTATTTTAAAATACCAAGGGAAATTAGATTGGTCGGTAATAAATTGTAATGACCCACCCCAGGCCGATAAATGATCCATGTAATAACGCCCCAGTAGGTCGTATTGATTACCCAAGCCATTTTTTTGCACTTTGTTGGACAACAGGAGCAACCTAGGCGTTTCCAATCCCCCTGCTGATAGGACAAACTTTTTTGCCTTAACAAAAAAAATCTTTCCGTTTAAGTTTGCCACCCGAACTTGGGTGATATTGTTGGCATCGTTGGAGGTTTCCAGTTCCAACACATTTGCATTTAAGATAACGTCGACATTTGTTGATTTTTTGAGGGCTTCAAGATAAACCTCCCCAAAGCGGGTGGGGGGGCTATATTGAAAAAAAGCCGTTTCCAATAGGTTTCCGCTAATGGGTAAGGGGGAAAAATTGATTTGTTGCCGCCAATAATTTTCGTCATCGTAAACAAACGGCCCCAGTTGGCATATACTTTGAGCCCTGTGGTAATAAGGGATTAAATCGTTTAGTCTAATTGGCCAGCCCGGATAGGGGATGTCTTCGCGGGCCAAAAAATCAGTTTCATCCAATGGATGACACATGCCTCCCCAGTGATTGGTGGAGCCACCAAAATAGCGTAGCCGGGTGTTTTCCAGTTTAAACGGGTTAATGCTGATGTTTTCACCTTCATACAGCGATTGGGTTTTATCATCGTATTCCAAAGAGCCACTTTCTAGCAAAATGACTTTTAATGTTGAATGGTTTAACTCAGTGGCCAGCGTAATGCCTGCACACCCAGCGCCAACTATACAAATGTCAGCTTCAACAATAGATTTTTCTTCTATAGAAAAGGAGTTTGATAACATATTTTAACCTTTGATTGACTCGGTGGAACCATAGTGGACATAAATATATGGCTGATGTTGCGTAGTTTTTAGAACGGCAATGTACTCGTCAGCCTTCATGGCGAAATGGTGGCTTTACGGCTTTAACCCCAAATCCCCCAATTGGATGCGTCTTGGGCCGGTGTGTGGTGAAGTGTTGCCAGCGTTTATTCCAGCCAGGCAGGCCTAACCCGCATCTGCTTAACTTGGGATTTGTCGAACTTTTCCCAGAGTTCGGTATAGCTTTGTTGGCTGACCGGGTGTTTTAAATCAGGGGCTATTTCTGCTAGCGGCTCCAGTACAAAGGCGTAGCGTTCGATTTCATCGCGGGGGATTTGTAAGCGGCCATCATTCACTACCAGCGCATCGTAGAGCAGCAAATCCAAATCCAAGGTACGGGCGGAAAATTTTTGGCTGTCACGGGTGCGGCCATTGTCCAGTTCAATTTGCCGCAGCTGTTTGGCGACTGCTTTTACGCTTAATCCAGAATTAAAACCCACAACCAGGTTGTAAAACACATCCCCGGTAAATCCGACGGGTTCCGATTCATAAACACTGGAACAAATTAGCTTGCCAAACTGCTGTTCAAGCGCTTGTAGGCTGGCGGGGATATGTTTGTCCTTGTCGATGTTGCTGCCGATGCTGATGTAGCCCTGGGACATGGCTCATTTCCCGCCGCGTTCGATGATGATGCCGACATCGCTAGCCCCGCGTATCGCCCCTTTTTTGTTCAGGGTTATTTTTACCCAGGGCACGTTAAATTCGGTGCGGATGATGTTGGCAATTTCTGAGACCAATTTTTCAACCAACAAGTACTGGCTGCCTTCAACAAATGAAATGATGCGTTTGGAGACGGTTTTATAGTCTAGCGTGTACTGGATGTCATCGGTTTCTGCGGCTTTTTGGATGTCAAAGGCCATCTCAATATCCAGCACGATGGTTTGCTTGGTCTCCCGT
>JAPLRR010000013.1 GCA_026399075.1 Methylococcales bacterium | reverse complement strand
TTGCGGCTTTGCTTAACCATCAACTGCTCCCTGTCAAACCTGGCCGACCGGAGGCGTGGCCTAGCTTACCGGGAATCAATCAGGCGGCTTGGGTTACTGCGGTTGGGTGCGCGGAGTGAAAAAACCTACACGTGTAAGCTTCCCAGGGGTGGGGGGCAGGAAATCAAACTGGAATGACACATGGAACGCTGTGTTTCAGGTGCGCCCTATGTAACATCAAGTCAACGCCGCTTTAAACCGCGCCTTACTCATTCGGCTTTCATAGGCATGGTCAACTATCGGCGCAGGGTAAGGGCCTACGAGCGGGCTTTTCCCCCACTGGTGGATAGTTTTGGCAGGATAGGCTTTTAGTTCCGGCAGCCAGCGGTGGATATAATGGCATTCCGGGTCAAATTTTTGCTGCTGTAACCAGGGGTTAAAAATCCTAAAGTAAGGCTGGGCATCACAACCTGTTGATGCGGCCCATTGCCAATTGCCGTTATTGACGCTAGGGTCATAATCCACCAGATTCTGGGCAAAATAACGCTCACCCCAGCGCCAGCTAATATGCAGGTCTTTCACCAAAAATGAGGCAACGATCATCCGCAACCGGTTGTGCATAAACCCTGTGGCCTTTAACTCACGCATTCCGGCATCAACGATAGGAAAACCAGTTTTACCATCGCACCACGCTTGAAAATAATCGCGGTTGTTGTCCCAAGGTAACTTGGCAAACTTATTCAGAAAAGGACTTCCGAACACCTGCGGGTAGTGATAGGCAATATGGGTAAAAAAATCACGCCAATATAATTGCCGTAACAAAGCATGTTCGCCACCCAGTTGTGTGAAGATGGCGTAATACGCTTCACGTATGGAACAAACACCAAATTTCAGATACGCCGACAACTTTGAGGTTGCCGCCAACGCCGGAAAATCCCGTGTCAGGGCATAATTTTTACAATCCCCCAAGCGTTCCAAACTGGCCAAAGCCTGCGTACGCCCGCCTTGAATGACACCGGGCTTAGGCCCCGTCCACGGAAAACCCATCTGCGCCAAGTCAAACTCAGCACTAGGACAGAAAAAATTGTGGCTAGTCAATGCCAAGGGCAAAGCCACAGGAAACTGGCGGGCATTGTTATAAAATGCAGTGAAAACCTTATAAGGTGTTTGGTCTGCTTTCAGCGCCTGTTCCGGCTCGGTCAGCAAGGCATCAGGCAATACGTGCAACGCAATTCCCAACTGCTGGCAAAGCTGAGCCAATTCATAATCACGTTGGCGGCTAAAGGGTGTGTAATCACGGTTAATGAACACGGCTTTAAGCCGGTATAAGCCCACCAAACTTTGCACCACTTCATCCGCTTGCCCGTGGTACAAGCACAATTTCCCCCCTACCGCAGGCAATTGCTGTTGGAGGTCGGCAAGCGCCTGCAACATGAATTGCAGGGCGGGCTTGCTTTGATAAGGATGGGCGCCAATTTGCCTTGGGTCAAATATAAAGCAAGGCAGCACCTGATTAGAAAGTTGTAAGGCTAAATTAAGCGCGGTATTGTCATGCAGACGCAGATCGCGGCGAAAAATAAATAACGATCTGCTGTAATCCTTGACCATAAGATTTTACCCGTAACAATTAACTTATCGTGAGCGATTAAAATAAGGCTTAGGGGAATTAACCGCCAGTATTCTGCTTTTATAAAGGGGCAGTTGGATCATTCTATAACGTGTGTTTTTTGCAATTGCGTCCGTAGCGTTTCCAGTCGTTTGCGGTTTACACCAAAATCACTATGGCCAGTACGGGAAGCGGAACGTATATGGATCAGCTTCTTGTCGGCATCTAAAATAATATTAATGTCATCAATAAACTGGAAAACCAAGCTAGTCGCTTCGGCATGGAGCGTGTCGGCTGTCTCATGGGTGATAACCATCCGGCTTTGCTTGTTCAGGATGTCTTTTAATGCTGCCCAAGCCGCTTCCGGGCTGCCGCTGATTTTATAGGGCTCAATAAAATGGGAGGCATCTAGGGCTTGGCTGGAAACGCAGTTGGGACTGTCCTTACAAACAGGCAATTTTTTTTCTGAGCTGGAAACAGCTGAGTTCACAGTGCTAAGTGTCATAAGTAGTATATAAAAAAATATTTTAAATGTCATAAGGGGCGCGGGAGCTTTAAGTGGCATAAAAACGTTTATCCAATTTTACATAAATTCCCGAAGAGTCAAATTATTACATAGTCTTGCCGTAACTTCTCATTAGTTGTAGGCAATAGCGGCAGATCTGCGAGGTTTTATAAACCTCGCAGATCTTTATCCCGCCCCTAATGAGAAGTTACAGCTTGCCCAATGATTAACGACTAAAGTTTTGATTTTTTCAAGCCATGCGAAAGAACCTAAACAATAAAGAACCCTATAAGCCGCGCTATGGGATAGGTCAAAGTCAGGATTTGGAATTCAAGGGGAAAGCCATAAACCTACTGAACTTATATGAACGAAATATGAATCAATTGTATATTTTTACGAAACAATCCATATATACCAAGCGCTATTGTCAACAATTTGGTTCTTCCGTATAGTTACCACATCAATTAAAAACCATTTCAACTTTACAGAGGATTTACCCATGAGCAATTTACAAAGTGATATTTTAACCGGAACGATGTTTGTTATTGGCCTCGTTGGCTTTATATCAGGCGAGTTTATCATCTCATCGACTTTGTTCGCTTCAGCGACCCTGGTCAGCACAGTGAACGCAAACCGCAAAAGCATTTAACATGATGTGTTTAATGCCAAAATCATCCCCACAACATGCCTTAAACGCCTACACGGCTTAGTTTCCGTGTAGGCAACCCCAGCACAAAAACTCACATCCCGTTGTTTCGGTTGCGCCTGTTTCAGGTGATTATCCAAGCCAGTTTTAGCTATCTCGCCCTAACTATCCAAGTTGCTTACGGCATTGCGCCCACCCGCAAAACTTAAAAAATGCTGCCCCCCCATTAGCCTAATCCTGCTTACATCGGTAATTCTGACTAAATGAGTATGTTAAACTCACACCTTGGTATAAAATTAGCAATTTTTTTACAAACTCATTTATGCAAATTATCGCCATTTATCCTGGTACATTTGACCCTATCACCAATGGCCATTTGGATATCGTTGCCAGGGCATCCAAGCTGTATCATAAAGTGATTGTCGCTGTGGCGGTCAACCGGGGAAAAACACCTTTATTTTCCTTGGACGAACGGGTTGCCTTAGTAAAATCAGTGATCCCCGAATTTACCAATGTGGAGGTCATCGGTTTTGACAACCTACTGGTTGAATGCGCCAAGCAACAAGGTGCCAATGTCATTTTAAGGGGGCTTAGGGCGGTATCTGACTTTGAATATGAATTCCAATTGGCCGGGATGAACCGACGGCTTGCACCGCAACTTGAAACGATGTTCCTGACACCGGCTGAACAATATGAATTTATTTCTTCAACCATGATCAGGGAAATCGCTCAGTTGAAAGGCGATGTGTCCTGTTTTGTCCCTGATGCAGTCAACCAGCGTTTAATTGAAAAGTTTAATTAGGAACCCGTATGGCGCTTATTATTAGCAATGAATGTATCAATTGTGATGTTTGTGAACCGGAATGCCCCAATGGCGCCATTTCACAAGGCGAGGATATTTATATCATAGACCCTGAGCTTTGCACTGAATGCGTAGGCCATCATGGCACACCACAATGTATTGAAGTCTGCCCGGTCGATTGCATAACAAAAGACCCTGTCCATGTTGAAGACCAAGACAGTTTGTATCAAAAATATTTGAAGTTGACACAAGCCTAGCAGCCCGCTAGGCCCATTGGAAGCGCGTGAAGCGCGAGACATACGACGTCAATGTACTTATTCACCTCCCCCCTTGAAAAAGGGGGGAGGGGTTGGCTTACACGTGTAGGTTTTTAATAAAAAGTATGACGAGACAGTGCGTTGAGGTAAATTGATGAGAGTCATCAACATCTATTTACCGAAGGTACCGCCATGTCTCGCCACCCAGAACTATACCAATGGATCGACACCGTTG
>JAPLRR010000052.1 GCA_026399075.1 Methylococcales bacterium | reverse complement strand
GGGCGTCTTCCAACGCGCCCTCAGGCGCAGTCAATGGTGGTGATTCCATAGTCCCTGCTTTTGATTTTTTCATGATTTTGATCTACCTTTATACTCTAATTTCCAAGGGGTAGGTGTCTCAGGTCATATTGGCACAGGGGGTAGGGGCGAGAGTCCGTTGACGGTTGCCAAGTTGCTTAATGTTTGCCGAGCTACGCTGTACAATAGTTTGAAAGATTGAATCTTAAAAATCAATAGAGTCTGACCACATTGATTTAACTTTTTATAAATTAAGGAGAGAAAATGACAAAGTTCATTGAAGTAACAGATGATACAACTTCTGGCAAAACTGCTATTAATCCTGACCAAATAGTGAAGATTATGCCAGTTAACAGCAACACTAGAACAGCAGCAAATACAAAAATTACTTTGACTATTGGTGATGATCTGTTTGTTACTGAAACTATAGAAGCGATACTCAATTCAATAGCTTAGGATGATAAAAGATAGCGGAAGAGAAAAGCTGTCAGACAAAAAATTTGATTCTCCAGTAAATGAGGAGCAGTTCATTAATAAATTGTTTGAGAGGTTAGTAGCGTTGAAAGTTGAGTTCAAAAATGTGGACTTTCGCTACTGTATTTTTGATACCGCTTATATAAGGAACTGTAGCTTTCAGGATTGTAATTTTACTGGGTGTAGGTTCGTGAATTGCAATCTCGCGGGATCAAGCTTCAATGGTTGCAAATTTGATTATGCTACTTTTGATAAAACGCATATTGATAACGATATTCTCGAAATTGGCTGTCCTGGTTCCGAGAATTTAAAACTTAAATTTGCACGATCATTACGATTAAATTATCAGCAAATTGGCGATGCCAAATCTGCAAACAAAGCAATAAATATTGAACTGCAAGCAACTGAAGATCATCTTAACAAAGCCTGGAAATCCAAAGAATCTTATTATCGAAAAAAATATAAGGGCATTAATCGACTCAAGGTATTTGGTGAGTGGATAGAATTTAAAATATTGGATTTAATCTGGGGAAACGGGGAATCTACATGGAAGCTATGTAGGGCAGTTCTGGCGTTTTTACTCATCATTACCGGAAATCATGCTATTGGTTTTGGTGATCCAACGTTAGTTAAATCGTATTTCGAAGCCTTGTTGATTTCACCACAAGTATTTCTCGGAATACTGGAACCTTACGCATATCCAAAGCTATATCTGACTGCAATTTTACTCGTTCGATTGATTATGTTTGGTTTCTTCATGTCTATTATCATCAAACGTTTTAATAGGCGGTAAGTGTGCATATTTATGCCTTTGGATCAGTTTGCCGGGGTGAAGTCGATTCTTTTTCAGATATTGACATGCTTGCTATTGTGAATGGCAGTGATGACAGATTTAGCCCAAAAGATTACTCCATTTATTCCTATACGCGGATAGGTGAACTTTGGGAGCAAGGGAACCCATTTGCTTGGCACCTCTTTTTGGAGTCCAAGCTAATCTATTCATCAGATAGTTCTGATTACTTGCGTAGTATTGGTGAGCCAAGCGCCTATAAATCAGGTCTAGCGGATTGCAACAAGTTTCGTGAAATATTTTTATCCGCCAAAAAATCGATTGAGGGATCAGACCTTGCCGAAGTATTTGATTTGTCATCGGTATTTTTAGCAATAAGAAACTTTGCAACATGTTACTCGTTACACATTGATGTAAAACCTGACTTTTCGCGAAATTCGGCTCGCAATTTAGGTGTGCATAGCATACCTATTGATAATTCTACATATGAACTACTTGAGAGAGCTAGAGTTCTATCTACAAGAGGCGTGGGTGAGCTTCTAAGTTCTTATGATGTCGGCAAAGCGAAAATGGCATTCAATAAAATCGAATCTTGGATGAATGAAAAGATAAGCACAATTACAAGTGATGGTTATGAGTGAATTTAACAACAGAATAATTGCCCAGAGGAATGCGCTTACAATTGTAAACGGATCAAGGTTATTCTTTGAGCCATTGTTGAGTTTGACAGAAAAAGCTATTGATCGGTGGTCTAGAAATAACGGGATTGACACTCGCGATGTGTTAATCGTATTACTCAAATCAATGTCAGAAACTTTGTTTTTTTTGGCAAATAAGAGCCAAGAGCAAGTGACCGAAGACTACAAAGCTCTTTCCGAGAAGGTGGACAATCAATTGTCAGAATTAGAGCTTGAAGTGGCTAACAAGCGCGGTAGGTTGGGGTGAGATTGCGAACCCCAACAAAACAACAAGTTATTTAACAACCAAGTAACTTCTCATTAGTTGCAGGTAGCTTATAAATCAATATCTTACAGAGCAATAAAACTGAAAAAATAATGTTTTCCCTCAGCCACCCAACGTAACCCATTGATTCTTGGTTCGGTGACGATAAAAAATGCAAATTTCACTGAATTTTCCTGTCGCTAACTCATTGAAAAATGAGCTTACCTGTGACTAATGAGAAGTTACACAACCAAGCTTAATTCAACGTTGCGGAGCTTCGCTATCGCTCGCTGAATTTTGCGTTAAACCTTGCAGCATTATACAAAAAGATACGAAGTGTCTAACCGGGCAATTTAACATAACCCCACTTCCGCGAAACAAATGCTGACCACGGCCCTGCCCGCCAACAGATTCCCTTGCCTTACACGGCCCTGACTTCATCCAGCCAGGTAGTCAGCTATAGTGCAGACTACCAAAGAAAAGCGGGAACCCTCAAAATAAAGTCTTTTACCAAAGAAGCCAAGACCCTAACCGTAGGAGGTATTCCCGCCATGAAGAAGCATACGTACACAGAGCGCAAAAAGTCAACAACATAAACTGGCAGCAAGTTAAAGAACAAACGTTGGGGGAGGCGTTGGTGTTGGCGGTTGATGTTGCCAAAGTCCAGCAATATGCCTTATTGACCAATCAAGGGCACACCCAAACTTGGTTGATGCAATGGGGCCATCTGGAACAAACGGCGTATCTCATTGAGCAGCTTAAAGCCCTTGGGGTGCCCATTACCGTGGTGATGGAATCGACCAGTACCTATGGCGATTCCTTGAGGTACCAGTGCCGCCAAGCCGGATTTGCCATTTACCAGGCGAATGCCAAGAAGGTGCATGATGCAAGGGAAATCTACGATGGCGTGCCCAGCTTGCATGATGCCAAGTTGGCTTGGCTGATCGCCAAATTGCACAAAGACGGCGCAACCAAATTGTGGTGTGAGACTAGCATGGAAGCCCGTCGTATGAATGCGCTCAGGCTTGAGTATGAATTGCATCAAGACCAGCACCTTCGAAACCGTAACCGCCTAGAAGCCTATCTGAGACGGCATTGGCCGGAAGTGTTGACGATTATGCCCCTGGAATCGGTGACCTTGGAGCAGTTAATAAAAACCTACGGCTCCCCGCAAGAAGTTGCCGCACAACCTGCACAAGCCGCTTCAGCAATGCGGGCTTGGGGTAAAAGCGGGTTAACGGCAGAAAAAATAGCCAACGTGATTGCCAGCGCCAAAAATACCTTGGGCGAGCCCTGTATAGAAGCTGAACGCCACTTTCTCATGGCCTTGGCAAGTGAATTGCAACATGGCCGCCAACAATGCGGGCGGCTAAGCAAGCCCTTGAAGCCATCGTTGAAAATGACGGCGCACTACGGGAAATGGGCCGCACGGTTGGCAAAGTCACAACAGCCGTATTGATCAGTTTGCATCTTGACCCGCGCAGTTTTATGACACCCAAAAGCTATCAGAAAGCGCTGGGCGTCAATCTCACTGAAAAAAGCAGCGGCCAAATCAATGGTCGGCTAAGGCTGAGCAAACGCGGCTCAGCGACAGCGCGAAAGTTTTTATATTTGGCGGCGCTACGTTTGCTGGCCAATGATCCCAAGGTGGGCAAATGGTACGAAGCCAAAAAAGATGAACGCGTCAAGATAAAGACCGTGATTGCGTTAATGCGCAAGTTGCCATTAGCCCTATGGCACATCGCGCGGGGCGAGCGATTTGACGCTGAAAAACTACTCAAGGTGGCAGGTTAAGCCCAAGATTTATGGGGAAAGAACAGCAAAGACGAGGTGTGCCATGACGTAAAGGCAAGCCCAAACGTAACCGGTTAAAAGAATTCCGATGATGTGACCTTCGGCCCGACCTGAGGCTCACCAGAAGCCCACCCGTAGTTAATAAGGCACATCAGAGGATACCCAATGGATAAAATATTCGATGAAGCTGAGCCGATGCCACTTTGAGTGGACATTCTATGACAGGTCTGATTACCCCATTGGCGCTATCCCGGAAGATCGGGTTAACTGAAAGAACATTGACCGTACGAAATCAAAGCCTATTTTTAATGTTTAAAAAAAGGAGGATTTCGTGCGGGGTATAGACCTGAAAATAGATGATATTTGGGGTCTTGACTTATCTATGACAGGTCGGGCACATGCTTTTCGTGCCCGACATTTCAATACTCAGACTCGGTAATGGCTTAGGATAATTCCAATGTCAATGCGGATTCGGATACCGACTGCCGCATGGATTTGTAGTTTTGCCGCTGCCGTTTTATCATTGGACACCCCTGCTCAGCCAAAACAGCCAATATATCCATTAACTGCGATAACAATTTGGGTAAGAAACACTTAAGTTGTAGGGTGCGCACCGTTAATCGTGGCTGGTAAACCTGTTGACCCGCAGGGAAAACAAGAACCAGCCATTGCAGATTGTGGCATTAATTGAACCCGTTCCCTATCGAAGGTCTAAGGTGTGCGATGCGCACACTACCAGACTGATAGATTAGCTGAGACTTTTGTATTTTTAGTAGCTAAAGATAAAGAAACTAGATTGTCAACTGAAAGACTTGTTAAGAAGTAAACATTCAGTCCCCCTCCTGAAAAAAGGAGTGGTTAGGGGAGGTTTTATTGGATAACCCCCCTCGGCCCCCTCGCAAGCTCCCCCCCATTATTCAAGGGGGGGGAGCTTGCGAGGGGGCCTGAATAAGTACATTTTTTCTTGTTGTTAAATGTATTTTGCGGTTGTATTCAAGCCAACCATAAAACATTCGCAAGCCCCATGCCATAGTAAGGTGAATATGAACATTACCATTGAAATTCCTGATGATATTAACCAGCAATTGGTAAGTATTAAAAATACCAATGCCTTTATCGTTAAAGCCATAAAAATGGCATTAGAAACCCAGGCACTGGTAAATTCTGATAATTGTAGCGAACAAGAAACTTTAACAGAGCAGCAAAATATCCAGGATATGATGCTGATAACAAACTCGGTTAAAAAACATAAAAAATTGTTACTAAAGCTTGCAAAATGAAGCAACCCAATTGGTTAACTAAAACGTTCATTTTGGCGGCTCACGAACATATTATTGCTGAAACGGGCGGTTCTCAGGGTGTGCGTGATGAAACATTACTTGAGTCTGCCTTATCACGTCCACAAAACATCTATCATTACGAGCAAGCCGATATTTTCGACCTTGCCGCCACTTACGCAGAAGGCATATCAAGCAACCATCCTTTTATTGATGGCAACAAGCGCACGGCTTTTGTTGCCGCAGATATTTTTTTGGAAAAAAATGGTTATGAACTTGATGCTGAAATAGATAACGAACAAGAAACTCTGTTTTTAAATCTTGCAGACGGCAAAGTAAGCCGTGCTGAGCTTGCAGAGTGGTACAGGCAAAATAGCCAATTGAAAAATTAATCAGATTGGGGCTACCAACTTAATGCGGGACAGTTTAAGGTTAATCTGTTCGTGGTGAGCCCTTCGATACCTCAGGAGAGCCTTGTCGAACCATGAACGGCTTGACCGTTCACCCTTCCACAAGGCTCAGGGCGAACGGTTAAGCTTCGTGTATGCCCCGCTTTTAGTTGGTAGCCTAGATTGGCACACTAAGACTAAGAATTGTTGGATTCGTCCGTAGTTAATGGTTAAAATTGACTTAATTCTGTTGACCAATAATATATTTAATGGTCAATCAAAACTAAGCCACCTATCCCAATAATTTAACATACCCCCCCTTCCGCGAAACAAATGGTGGCCATGCCCGCCAACAGATTTCCTTGCCTTACATGGCCCTGACTTCATCCAGTAGTTCTGGGTGACGCTCCAGTATTTTGAACAACTTCACCAGCGCCAAAGGGGGGTTGGTTTTACCATTCTCGTAGCGTGAGAAGGCATTAACCCCGCCACCAAACAGCTCTGCCGCTTCGCGCTGGTCAAGCGCGAGCTTCTTGCGGACATTGGCAATGAAGCCTGGATCGACGATAGATGCATTAACTTGCTTGTTGAATTCCAGCATGAAATTCATGGTACGCCGCGATTCGGCGGCATTCAAAATAGATTCATCGCAGGCGGGGCAAAACTCGCCTGTCACCGCCGGGATAATGGTTGTTTCGCCTTTGTA
>JAPLRR010000027.1 GCA_026399075.1 Methylococcales bacterium | reverse complement strand
CAACGGTGTCGATCCATTGGTATAGTTCTGGGTGGCGAGACATGGCGGTACCTTCGGTAAATAGATGTTGATGACTCTCATCAATTTACCTCAACGCACTGTCTCGTCATACTTTTTATTAAAAACCTACACGTGTAAGCTGCCAACCTGTCCTTAATTAGCTTACAGCTAGCCTTGCCTTTGGGCTAAGTGTCACTAAAATTAAGCGCTAATCGCCAGCCAGCCCCAATTACTTTAATTTGTAAACGCCAATTCCTGGCGTGCCCCATGAATCCGCCGTGTTTTCATGCAGGTGTCGTCCGTCAAGGATAAAACCAAGCGCAGGCTTATTGGGATATTCCGAGGGCTTGTTTGTTATTATTGACGGCCTTAAAGCCCAAAAACCTTTCTGCTTAAAGTATAGCCTTACACGCTATCTTTACTATACAATCAAGGCATCTTTAAGAATGGGAGTTTCGATGTTTAAGAACCGTTTCGTTAAACAACTGTTCAATAGTTTTTTGGATCTAGTGCCTATTCTTGCAGTGGTGTTGGTTTTTCAGGTTCTGGTCATTGGCCAGCCAATACCTGATGTCGCACGGTTAATTACTGGCACAGTATTCGTTGTGTTGGGGCTCACCTTATTTGTCCTAGGTTTGGAATTGAGCCTGTTTCCCCTTGGCGAGGCCATGGCCCATGCGTTTGCGCGTAAAGGCAGCTTATTTTGGTTGCTGACATTTGCCTTCTGTTTGGGTTTTGGCACAACAGTGGCCGAACCCGCCTTAATTGCCATAGCCGATGAAGCGGCACGTATCGCCGGTAAAGGCGGATTAATTGCCGCCAACCCAGAAGCCCAAACAAGCTATGCCTTAGGCTTACGGATCAGTGTTGCGCTATCGGTCGGTTTTGCCATTTTAGTGGGTGTGTTACGTATTATTCGTGGCTGGCCCCTATATTATCTGATCATTGGCGGTTATTGCGGTGTGATGCTAATCACCCCGTTTGCACCCAAAGAAATTATCGGCATTGCTTATGATTCCGGCGGCGTGACCACGTCAACCATTACCGTACCCTTAGTGACCGCCTTAGGGGTAGGTTTGGCGACGGCAATTAAAGGCCGCAACCCGATGATTGATGGTTTTGGCTTAATTGCTTTTGCTTCCTTAACGCCGATGATTTTCGTTATGGCTTACGGGATGCTGATATGACGGCTTGGCTTATCCATTTTGCAACCGCTTTATTAGGCACTTGTCGGGATATTTTGCCGATAGCGGCAATTATTATCGGCTTTCAGCTATTAGTAATCCGCAAACCCCTGGCGCAACCCAAAAAAACCCTCACCGGCTTTATTTTTGTCCTGCTGGGTATTGCTTTTTTTCTGGAAGGCTTGGAGATGGCCTTGTTCCCGTTAGGCAAGTTAATGGCGGCACAATTGACCACTCCAGCGTTTTTGGGCTGGCAAGCAGGCCAGTCCGCGCCGCCATGGCAGGCTTATGGCTGGGTATACGTGTTTGCCGCCAGCATTGGTTTTGCCACCACGCTTGCCGAACCGTCATTGTTGGCGGTCGCGCTGAAGGCCCAGCAAATTTCCGGGGGCAGCATCCATGCCTGGGGGCTACGTATCGCGGTGTCTTTAGGCGTGGCGTTTGGCATTGCCTTGGGGGCATTTAGGATAATTACGGGTACAGAACTCTACTATTTCATCATCGTAGGTTATATTATCGTGCTAATCCAAACCCTGTTTTCACCAAAAATGATCATCGGGCTGGCTTATGATTCCGGTGGTGTGACCACCTCTACCGTTACTGTCCCCTTAGTGACGGCTTTAGGTTTGGGCTTGGCTGAAACCGTACCCGGCCGGAATCCCTTAGTCGATGGCTTTGGCTTGATTGCCTTTGCCAGTTTATTCCCTATTATCGCTGTACTCGGTTATGCGCAAATTGCCCAGTGGCTTGGGCAACGCAGCCGTAAACCATAACCTTAAGGAAGCTTATGCACTTTAAATTAATTATCGCCTTTGTCGAAGATGATAAAACCGATATTGTGCTGGATGCGGCACGCCAAAGCGGCGCTAAAGGCGCCACGGTAATCAACCATGCGCGTGGTGAGGGCTTGAAGCAATCCAAGACATTTTTTGGCCTGACCTTGGAATCGGCCCGGGATGTCCTGATGTTTTTGGTTGAAGAACATCTGAGCCGGCATATCTTGGAAAAAATTGCCAAGGTTGCCGATTTCGACAATAAACCGGGGACGGGCATTGCCTTTCAGGTGGATGTTGAAGATGCCATAGGGGTGATGCGCCAAGTGGAAGAGCTAACCCATGAACTTGAGGATAAAATATGAGTACGAATAACGGCATAATTCGGGTCAAAGATGTCATGAAAACTGACTTCGGCTCGATAGACGGCGTAGCGACAGTCGCTGAAGCCTTAAAACAAATGAAATCCTTAAAAACGGCGGTATTAATTGTCAACAAACGTAACGAAGATGACGAATATGGCATGTTGACGTCGGGCGATATTGCCCGCCACGTGCTGGCTAAAGACCGCGCCCCAGATCGGGTAAACGTTTATGAAATTATGGACAAGCCAATTATTTCGGTGCATCCGGACATGGATATCCGTTATTGTTCCAGGCTTTTTTCCAAATATAATCTGGTGCGGGCACCCGTTATTGAAAACAACCGGGTTATCGGTATGGTGAGCCCTAATTCCTTGGTGTTGGACGGACTATATAAAACCTTTCAATAAATGGCATCCAGCCTAAAATAGCAGTACAATTTACCTTAGCAGAGTAAAGATGTTGAACGAGCGGACGTTCCGGTTATCCCCGATTATCAATGTTGTAGTTCTGTGTTAACCGTAAGTTTTATTTCTAGGAGTTTTTTAAAATGGCAACAGGCACTGTAAAGTGGTTTAACAACACTAAAGGTTTTGGTTTTATCGCACCTGCGGATGGCGGCGAAGACGTATTCGTCCATCATTCAGTTATCCAAGGCGGGGGCTTTAAGACACTGACGGAAGGCCAAACCGTGACTTTTGACATCGAATCCGGTCCAAAAGGTTTAACTGCCGCGAACGTTAACCCTAAGTAAGGGCCAAACATCCCGCGTAAAAAAGCCCTTGCTATCTGGCAAGGGCTTTTTTTTGCGCATTTTTTATCGTGGGTGTTTTAAGGCTACTTTAAAGGGCGGCCTTTTGCATCTTTATTGATGTTGCCGGTAATTATCAAAACAAACTCCACAAAACCCCAAACCGCCCCAAAACCAACCGTTGCCGCCGTGAAGGCCAATTGCGCCAAGGCCAACCAATAAAATCCCAAATACAGGCGATGCAGTCCTGTAAAGCCTAAAAATAACGCCAACGCTGCGGCAACATATTTGTATTTGACTGCCTTCGGTGGCGCCAAATAGGCACCTGCCAAATCAATTTTGCGGGCAATCTCCCCTTCCGCCTCAAAAAGGATGTCATCACCGGATTCCGGTGGGACTAACGCCGACCAATCATCCAGATGGAAGGTATAGTGTTTTTCCTCGCTTTTTATCAACCCCGTTTGTTTGTCAGGGTCATAACTTTCTATATGTCCAATCATTTCCTTACCTTAATAATACCGACTTCCCGCTAATACACAGCGTGTTAATCCAGAAAGCCGTAAATGCACTTTATTGTTTTGGTTAATGTGCCCGCCAGACTATCAATTTTGTGGCGGAATAAATTTTAGGCCGTAAAAACCTTATTCATCTTGCAAACGCACCGCCAATACATCACATTCCGCATGATGTAGAACGCCGTTTGCAGTCGAACCCAGCAATAAACCCAAGCCATGTCGGCCGTGGGAACCAACGACAATCAAATCGACGTTATGTTCTTTGGCGACCCGGATTATTTCAGTCTTAGGGCTACCCATTTCTAGCCATTGCCGATCTTCCGGCACATCCAAGCTTGCCGCGAGCTTAACCAGCCTTTCCTTTGCCCCAGCCAGCAATTCAGTGGTCAAATCCATATTAAACGGAATATCCGCCCCATAATTGGCTTCCGTAATGGGCAGACTATCCACCACATGGATAAGCCCCAGCTTTGCCTGATAACGTTCAGCCATATCCTTTGCCCGGTTGGCAACGGCTTCACCCTGTTCGTAAAAGTCCACTGCCAATAATATCTGTTTATAATTTTCCATAGCTACCTTCTATTGGGCCACGGCAACTTCAGGAAATAAAATGGACATCACCTGATAAGTCGCAATGAGATATAAAAATGCCACGCCTAAGCTAAAACTCAGGCTTTGGTCCAGCGCGTTGCGGATAATATGCCCAGTGACCGCCCAATGCCAACCGATTAAGGCCAGCATCACCACGAGTACCGCCAAGCCACCTTGTCCCAATTCTATGGTGGCTATACCGGGCAGGGCAAAAAAACTGATGAGGGCATCGGTGCCCAGCACGGCGGCCATAACCTGATAAAACCGCCCAAGCTTCCGCGACAGATATAGCATAGCCCAGAAAAACGCAGCGACCAGAAAAAACTCAACAAAAAGCTGCAACAGCACATTAAGCAAATCGTAGTGTATGCTTAACATTAACACCCGTACAACTATGTACAGCAAAAACAATAGCTGCAATAGCGCTCTTGAATGCGGCAAATCTTGGGGGCCTTTCTTAAACAGACAAATATCAAACAATAACTTAATGATGTTAAACATCTGTGTCAAACCTCGGTATTATTATCCAGCTTATCAGCCCCTAAGGGTAGCAAAGCCTAACATTGGCTTTGCCAATAAAGTTTTTAGGGGGTCAATGCCGCTTAATCCTGCAATTCGCCGATCTTTTCCTCAGCGTCCATCCACGCTGTTTCTGCCTCATCCAGCGCCTTGTCAACGAACACTTTCTTTTCTAATAGTTGTTTTAAGCGGGCTTTTTCAGTTTCCTCATAAATGCCAGGGTCGGCCAATTGCTGTTCAAGGAGCTTTTGTTCATTATGGTATTTTTCAACCGCTGCTTCGGCTTTTTTCAGGGCATCATACAAAGGCTTATGCTTCAGCCGGCGTTCGGCATCCAATTTCCGTTGGTCTTTGCGTGAGACGGTTGGCATCAGCTCCGGCGTTGGTTTTTCATCAGCTTTTTTCTGCTCGGCCAACCAAATCCGATAATCATCAAGATCGCCATCAAAGGGCTGTACTTTGCCGCCTGCGACCAATAACAACTGGTCTGTCACTGAACGCAATAAATGCCGGTCATGCGAAACCACCACGATAGCGCCTTGGTAATCCTGTAAGGCCACACTCAAGGCATGGCGCATTTCCAAATCCAAATGGTTGGTCGGTTCATCTAACAGCAACAAATTAGGGTTTTGATAGACCAGCAAGGCTAGCACCAAACGGGCTTTTTCACCCCCAGAAAAAGGTTTAACCGCCTGCAAGACTTTGTCGCCCTGAAAATCAAAGCCACCTAAGAAATTGCGCAAATCTTTTTCGGTGGCTTGCTTATCCAGCTTTTGCAAATGCCATAAAGGGCTTTCATCCAGTTGCAACTGCTCCAGCTGATGCTGGGCAAAATAACCAATTTTTAAGGCTTCAGCTTCACGCCTAGTGCCTGATAAGGGGTGCATTTCACCTGCCAACACTTTAATCAAGCTGGATTTGCCAGCACCGTTAGGCCCCAATAGCCCGATACGGTCACCGGGCGAAATCGCTATGCCCGCCTGCTTAATCACACAGCTAGACCCATAACCTATATCAACTTTATCCAAAGTCAACAAAGGGTTCTGCATTTTTTCGGGTTTGGCGAAACTAAAATCAAACGGCGAATCCACATGCGCCATGGCAATCAGTTCCATTCGCTCCAAGGCTTTAATACGGCTTTGGGCTTGTCTGGCCTTGGTTGCCTGGGCTTTAAAACGGTCAACAAAACTTTGGATATGGGCAATTTCACGCTGTTGTTTTTGGAATGCGGACTGTTGCTGCGCCAGTTTTTCAGCGCGCATTTTTTCAAAGGCCGAATAATTGCCGGTATAAATTTCGGCTTTGTTTTGCTCGATATGCACAATGTGGTCAGTGATGGTATCGAGAAAATCCCTATCATGCGAAATCAACAACAAGGTGCCGGGGTATTTGCATAACCAGTCCTGTAACCAGATAACCGCATCCAAATCCAAATGGTTGGTTGGCTCATCCAGCAGCAAGACATCAGAGCGGCACATCAAGGCTTGCGCCAAATTAAGCCGCATCCGCCAACCACCAGAAAATGAGTTGACGGGATTTTGCTCTTGCTCGGGCGTAAACCCTAAGCCGTTCATTAAACGAGATGCCCGGGCTTGGGCCGTATAACCGCCAATCACATCCAATGCTGCATGGAGTTCGGCTTGTTTTAAGCCGTTGTTTGATTGTTCCGCCAACACCAACTGAGCCTGTAAGCGCCGTAATTCCTGGTCACCATCAATGACATAATCGATCGCAGAGCAAGTGACAGCTGGCGTTTCTTGCGCAACATGGGCAATTTCCAAGTTCGGGGGCATGGAAAAATCGCCTTCGTCCAGATGCAACTCATTTTTGACCAGCGCAAATAAGCTGGATTTTCCCGCGCCATTCGCACCGGTAAAACCGACTTTTTGGCCTTTGTGCACAGTAAAAGAAGAATTGGCAAACAACACCCTAGCGCCACGGCGCAAGGCGATATTTTTAAAATTTAGCATGGGGTTTTAAAGTAAAGGTTAATTGGCAATCAAGTTGTTACAGCGCCGAATTTTCGGACTATCTAATAAAATTTCTTATAATACATGATATTATATCAGCCAGCATCTTATAAAACACCTGACACTTTGCCCTGATGGGGTTGGGCACCAAAATTTGCTGGTTTGTCGCCACTAAACATGCTCCCCCGCAACATCCTTATCCATAAAAGCCCTTATCTGCTCAATATCACGAAAATTCCCATACGCCAGCATCAGTTTGACATAAGCAGCTTCAATGGACAGGTTCCAAAGCATGAACGCACCTTGCCCAAGCAAAGCCTTAGTGCTGTGGTAGGCATCAGCGGATTTAACTGCGGGGGCTAGGTAAACAGCAATGTTTAGCGCGGTACAGCGGTTGATGAAATGGACTAAGGAATAATTGCCACCCCATTCATCAGACACGCAGGCAGTGCCGGAATGATATAAATCATGTAAGACCGCATCGACGTTTTCAAGGTTGATATGGTCATAATTTAATCCGGGGTAAGGTCGTATCATCAACACCCGCTCTGAAAACCGGGGATTAAGGGCAATTGCTTCTCTATCAAATACGGGCGTGGGGGGCTGCATCTGCAAAAACTGGCGGTTTTCAAACTGCATAAACGGCAGACCCTGGACACTAAAAAAATCACCGCTTAGTTGTAAAGAACAGCCAAGACGTGTGCCGTGGTGCACGTGCATTGCTTGCAGCGGGTTACGGTAAGGGACAAAAACGCCAGGACATGGATTTTGGCGTATAAACTCAACCGCACAGCTAAAATTATCATGACCATTTGCCCTAGGGTCTGCCAAGGGATAATTACTGGCAACCAACAGCAGCGGTTTGTTCAGGCCATTAAAATAAAAGCTTAGGGCGGCGGCGGTGTAAGCCAAGGTGTCCGTGCCGTGGGTGATGATGATGCCATCATAGTTGTCGGGCTGCTGGGCCTCTATCGCCACTATCAAAGTTTGCCATGCTTTAGGCGACAGGTTTTCACTTAACAGTTGCAGAGGCTCAATAATGGTAAAATGCACTTGTTGGTGCTGGTCGTCATGCTGCTGAAAGTGCCTGAGCAAGGCACGCGGCGCGTGGCCGGACGTGTTTATAGTGCCTTCTGAGACGGTTGATCCTATCGTACCGCCAGTAAATACAAGCAAAATGTTTTTCATAGTATGATGTTTGCCATTTTTAATCGCCAAAGAATAACAAAGCCCCCCACTTTAGAAAATGAAAATATCACTTATCGCCGCGATGGCGAGCAATCGGGTCATTGGCTCGGACAATAAAATGCCGTGGCATTTATCCGCTGATCTTAAAAAATTTAAACAAATCACCTTGGGTTCACCCATCGTGATGGGCAGAAAAACCTTCGAGTCCATAGGCCGCCCCTTGCCTGGCCGCACCAATATTATCATCAGCAGAAACCCCGCATACCAACAAGCAGGCTGCATGGTTGCCAACAGCCTTGACGCAGCGCTAGCCATGGGCTGCGCCAGTGCTGATGAAATTTTCATTATTGGCGGCGCAGCCCTTTATGAGGCGCTATTGCCCCGGGCCGACAAGCTTTACCTCACCTTAATCCACAGCCCATTTGAAGGTGACACCTTGTTCCCAGCCATTGATTTTAAGCAGTGGTCAGAATGTGAGCGCACCGATATTGATGACGACCCCACTGTGGCATTTAGTTACAGCTTTTTGACCTTAGTAAAGGCAAACGCCCTTTAAAACTCGCAAAAACTAACAAGAACGCCATGAAAACAGTTAAAATAATAAGATTTATCGATAAATTTGTGGGCTAGCCATTTAAGGCAGGATGCACGCAAGGCTTAACCGATGCTTTCCCGCCTTAAGTGGATGGCCAATTTATGACAGTAACCGCTTGGTAGCCCTATGCAAACTAAATATAACACTGATGACCTTCGGATTTGTGGGATCAAGGAAGTCATCCCGCCAGCCTTGGTTCATGATGAAATGCCGATTAATGATGTGGCGGCACAAACAACGCTACAGGCCCGCGCTGAAATCCATAAGCTGTTGACGGGCGCTGATGACAGACTGCTGGTAGTGGTGGGACCTTGCTCCATCCATGACCCCAAAGCAGCCTTGGAATATGCTGGGCGTTTAAAAGCCATCAAAGAAGAGCTAAAAGACGACTTGATCATTGTGATGCGGGTTTATTTTGAAAAACCCCGCACCACGGTCGGCTGGAAAGGCTTGATCAACGACCCTGACCTTGATTCCAGCTTTAACATCAATAAAGGCTTACGCGCCGCCAGACGGGTGTTGCTGGACATAAACACGCTAGGCATGCCTGCCGCCACTGAATATCTGGACTTGATCAGCCCGCAATATGTTTCGGACTTGATTGCTTGGGGCGCAATTGGGGCCAGGACAACCGAAAGCCAAGGCCACCGGGAATTGGCATCTGGCGTATCCTGTCCGATTGGTTTTAAAAATTCCACCGATGGCACCATAAAAATTGCCATTGATGCCATTCGGGCCGCCATGAGCCCGCATCATTTCCTATCGCTGACCAAAGCGGGGCATTCGGCCATTTTTTCCACCACAGGCAATGAAGATGTCCATATCATTTTGCGGGGCGGCAATGGCCAGCCCAATTATGATGCCGCCAGTGTCGCGCAAGTTGCCGAGGGCTTGGTCAAGGCCGATTTAAAGCCCACTATCATGATTGATTTTAGCCATGACAACAGCCTGAAACAGTGCGAACGGCAATTGCTGGTAGGTGAAGACGTAGGTGGACAAATTGCCGCTGGAAACAATCACATTATCGGCGTGATGATCGAAAGCCACCTGCAAGCAGGCAACCAAAAAGTGGTCGAAGGGCAGGACTTAACTTATGGGCAAAGCATCACAGATGGCTGTTTGTCTTGGCAAGACACGGCCCCCTTACTAAGGGACTTGGCCTTAGCCGTACAACAGCGCAGACAGCTAAACACTAACAGGAGCATAAACGCATGATGGTTTACATTAATGGTGAAACCCACGACATCGCTGACAACACCACGGTGGCGGAGCTAGTCGCAACCTTGGGTTTGACCGGCAAAAAAATCGCGATTGAGCTAAATCAAGAAATTTTGCCCTTCCAACTGTACCAAAACCAAACCCTAAAACCAGAAGACCGTTTGGAAATTGTCCATGCCATAGGCGGTGGTCAAGAAGACGGATTCGTCATTGCGGGTGTCACCTACCATTCGCGTTTATTGGTCGGTACTGGCAAATATAAGGATATGGAAGAAACGCGTTTGGCGATAGAAGCCAGTGGCGCGCAAATCGTGACTGTTGCCATCCGGCGCACCAATATCGGCCAAAACCCCGACGAACCTAATTTATTGGATGTCATTTCCCCTGACAAATACACCATCCTGCCCAATACCGCAGGCTGTTATACCGCTGAAGAAGCCGTGCGCACTTGCCGTTTGGGCAGGGAGTTGCTGGGCGGCCATAAGCTGGTCAAACTGGAAGTGCTGGCCGACCAAAAAACCTTGTTCCCTGATGTTGCCCAAACCTATATCGCCGCAGAACTGCTGGTTAAAGATGGCTTTGATGTCATGGTTTATACCAATGACGACCCCATAGCCGCCAAACGTCTGGAAGACATCGGCTGCGTCGCCGTCATGCCCTTGGCCGCGCCTATCGGTTCTGGCCTAGGCATACGCAACCCTTATAACATTCTGACCATCGTTGAAAATGCCAGAGTGCCTATTTTAGTGGATGCAGGCGTAGGCACGGCATCAGATGCCGCGATTGCCATGGAGTTGGGATGTGCGGGCGTATTAATGAACACAGCCATTGCCGAAGCCAAAAATCCCATACTCATGGCCTCCGCAATGCGTAAAGGCATAGAAGCGGGTCGGGAAGCATTTTTAGCCGGACGTATGCCCAGAAAACGCTTTGCCTCTGCATCATCACCGATAGACGGGCTGTTCTTTTAATCGCTTAGCCTTACCAAAACTAGCCGGATGTTATCCTCCGAAAGGGTAACATCCCTAAACTAAAGGCCACCCCGAATTGTAATGGTCTGTCGTGGACAGCCACTAAACCCACCATCACTATGACCGAACCCCAAGCCTCCCTACCCCAAAGAATCCGCAGCTTTATCCGTCGTCAAGGCCGGCTTACCCCTGGCCAACAACTGGCTTTGGATGACCATTGGGACAAGTTTTGCCTAGATCCACAAATTGATTATGATTTTACCCAGGTATTTGGGCGTAGCGCCCCCCTGATTGTTGAAATTGGCTTTGGCAACGGCGAAAGCTTGGCGGCAATGGCGGCGGCCAACCCTGACCAGGATTATATCGGCATAGAAGTGCACAGGCCGGGGGTTGGGCATCTTTTGATGCTGTTAAACCAGCAACAAATCAACAACGTTAGGGTTTATAGCCACGATGCCATAGACATCCTGGAACATAAAATTGCCGACAACTATTTGGCCGGTGTGCATTTGTTCTTCCCAGACCCGTGGCCTAAAAAGAAACACCATAAACGGCGCATTGTACGGCCTAGCTTTGTGGCCTTATTAACCAAAAAATTAACACCGGGCGGATATTTCCATGCGGCCACAGATTGGGAAAATTATGCCCAATCCATGTTGGCGGAGTTGTCAGAAGCGCCTGGCCTAAACAACAGCAGCCCCAATGGCGATTATTGCGAACGACCCGATTACCGCCCACTGACCAAATTTGAACAGCGCGGCCTGCGCTTAGGCCACGGCGTATGGGATTTGATTTTTAGCAAGACCCCATAGGGGCGATAGCATCAATAGCTACATAAGTTTTAAAAGATATAAAAACAATAAGTTGCACCGCGCATAGCTCCCTCTCCCTGAGGGAGAAGGGGCTTTTTGATTTGTGTAGATTCCTATGCGGCAACTACCCTCACACGGTCATCCCCATCACACCCAAACAGGACAGCCCATGAACCCACAGCAAACCCCGCCGCCTCCCGTCACCTTAGGACAAGCATTTTGGTATTGGCTCAAACTGGGGTTTATCAGCTTTGGCGGCCCGGCGGGACAAATTGCGATCATGCACCATGATTTGGTGGAACAAAAACGCTGGCTGTCAGAACGGCGGTTTTTACATGCGCTCAATTACTGCATGGTGTTGCCAGGGCCCGAAGCACAACAACTTGCAACCTATATCGGCTGGCTGATGCACCGCAGTTGGGGCGGTATAATGGCGGGGGTGTTGTTCATTTTACCATCCTTATTCCTGTTGATTTTGTTAAGCTGGGTGTACCTACGTTTCGGCACGGTTCCCGCCGTGGCCAGCGTACTTTATGGCATCAAACCCGCCGTCACCGCCATTGTCCTATTTGCCGCCCATCGTATTGGTTCGCGGGCCTTAAAAAACGGGGTGTTGTGGACAATCGCGGTGCTGGCATTTTTGGCTATTTTTGCCTTCAAACTGCCGTTTCCCTTGATTGTGTTGCTGGCCGCAGGCCTAGGTGCCATCGGCGGCCGTGTGCTGCCAGACAAATTTGCGGTCGGCGGCGGCCATGGCGCAGCCAAACACCATTATGGAGCCGCATTGATAGACGACGACACACCGACTCCCGAACATGCAACATTCCGTTGGTCGCGCTTGCTGACCATTGTTGCCATAGGCTTGGTGCTATGGCTAGGCATGATGGGCCTATTATGTGGGCTTTACGGCTGGCACGGTGTGTTGACCCAAATGGGCTGGTTTTTTACCAAGGCCGCCCTGCTGACCTTCGGTGGCGCTTATGCCGTATTACCCTATGTTTACCAAGGTGCGGTTGAACATTACCACTGGCTAAGCGCCGCACAAATGATGGATGGCTTGGCATTAGGCGAATCCACACCCGGCCCGTTGATAATGATAGTCACCTTTGTCGGCTTTGTCGGTGGCTGGACAGCTGTGCCGCTAAGCCCTGATACAGCCTTGCTGCCTGCCATCTACGCGGCACTGGTGGTGACTTATTTTACGTTTTTGCCCAGTTTTTTGTTTATCCTGGCTGGCGGCCCCTTAGTTGAATCCACCCATGGCAAACTACAATTCACCGCCCCCTTATCCGCAATCACCGCTGCCGTGGTCGGGGTCATCCTCAATTTAGCGGTGTTTTTTGCCTGGCATGTGTTCTGGCCACAAGGCCAGTCAGGCCACTTTGATGGCCTAGCCGCGCTAATAGGGAGTTTTGCCTTGCTGGCCTTGTTCCGATATAAGGCCGGTGTTATCCCCGTGATTGCCGCTAGCGGCGTGGCGGGGCTGTTGGTTACGTTGCTAAGGTCATGGCTGGCCCAGCAAGGAATTGTTTTGTGAAGCTTGGTGTTGTTCGTCTGACAATCATTACCAAGGGCTTGGTGGATTGACTGTCAGGATTGTGGAAGTATTATGAAAAGCCGCTATTCATGACAAAAAACCATAATATTTAGCGACATTATTTTTTAAATTGAATAGAAATCTTGTTTACTCATAACCGCACCTCAATTCCTTTTTCTTGCATGCGTTGCTTGGCTTGGGCGATGGTGTATTCCCCAAAATGAAATATACTCGCCGCCAGCACTGCATCAGCCTTGCCTTCAAGCACGCCCTCGGCGAGGTGGTCCAAGTTGCCGACACCACCCGAAGCAATCACTGGCACGGCTACGGCTTCACTAATGGCGCGGGTTAATGGCAAATCAAAGCCTACCCGGGTTCCATCCCTATCCATGCTGGTGAGCAGAATTTCGCCGGCACCGAAATTGACCATTTTTTCTGCCCAGGCAATGGCGTCTATGCCCGTGCCTTTGCGGCCGCCGTGGGTAAAAATTTCCCAGCGGCTGGTTTCACCGTCGGCGCTGACTTTTTTGGCATCTATGGCGACGACGATACATTGCGAGCCAAAACGTTGTGCGGCTTCGCGGACAAAATCAGGGTTGAACACCGCTGCGCTGTTGATGCCAACTTTGTCGGCCCCAGCGTTAAGCATACGGCGGATGTCCTCCAAGGTGCGGATGCCGCCACCGACGGTGAGCGGGATAAACACTTCGCTGGCGACTTGTTCAACGACATGGACGATGGTATCGCGGTTGTCATGAGTGGCGGTGATGTCCAGAAAAGTGATTTCGTCCGCGCCTTCGAGGTCATAACGGCGGGCGATTTCCACAGGGTCGCCGGCGTCGCGGATGTCTACAAATTTTACGCCTTTAACGACGCGGCCGTTATCGACATCAAGGCAGGGTATTATGCGTTTGGCTAGGCTCATGCGGCTACTCTTGGCAGTGGTTGTTCAAGCAACTCACGCTCATTTTCGTTATAAATACTGAGAACAAAGATGCTTTCGCGGGTTTTGGCTTCGGTGGTATCCCATAAAATGTCCGTTAATATGTCTAAGGCTTTACCTGTGCTGCTCATGGTGTCCATCCATGATTTTTTAACCATCATTTTGACAATAAAAGAACTTGGAAGCATTCCAGGAACGGCTTCATCAAAATAAAGCTCACCCATAATAAAGCCTTTGTCTTGACAGGTTTTTTTGAAATCTTCCAATTTCATGGCTAATTCTTTTCTATCCATTGCAATAACTGCTCTTCACATACAATAGACTAATTAAATTTTCAATAATTTTTGTTGCGTAAATATTTAAATCTTTTTTCATTTAATAACCCAATATCGTTCCATTTTCCATAGTGGCTCATCAGAATTAGATATGGCTTTAAGTTTGGCAATTAACTCAAAATATCTTGTTTCATCAAGTTTTTGCCATTTGTATTCCTTATCAAAAACAGTTTTCTTTTTTTCATCTATTCTTTTTAAAAGCACTGAGTCTATCGGCATATGTACAACTTTTGCCAAGATCTCTTCTTCGTTGCCTGCCAATATATAGTAAGTTTTAAAAAAACAATTTAACAATTTTGCCGCGATACCATAGGATATTAATTTTTTATGATTATTTTTCAGCACATTAATAATCGAATTACACCATTCACTGTGTAACTGATCAAACTCATCATGCGTTATCTGATTTCCTGAAAAAGTATCAATAAAATCGATGACACCACAATTTTTTAGCGCATCACTAAATTCGTATCCTTTGGCTTTTGATGAGCCCGCTTGGGCCGCCCTATATGCTGCCCATACAGCAAAATTAAGTCGATGTTCTTTTATGGTGTATACCATTATTGAAAACTCTCTGCCAACTTCTCCGCCTCAGCAAAATCCAAAGTCCCCTCATAAATCGCCCGCCCCGTAATCGCGCCCATAATGCCTTCATGCGCCACTTTGCCTAGGGCATGTATATCATTAATATTGGTGATGCCGCCGGAGGCGATGACCGGGATGGTGATGGCGCGCGCCAAGCGGGCGGTGGCTTCGACATTGACGCCTTGCATCATGCCGTCGCGCGAGATGTCGGTGTAAATAATGGCTTCCACACCGTCGGCTTCAAAGTGTTTGGCCAAGTCTATCACGTCGTGTTTGGAGAGCTTGGACCAGCCGTCGATGGCGACTTTACCGTCTTTGGCATCCAGGCCAACGATGATGTGGCGTGGATATTCCAAGGCCATATTGCTGACAAAATGCGGCTCATTGACGGCTTTGGTGCCGATAATGACGTATTCCACGCCTGCATCCAAATAGCCTTGGATGGTTTCCTCGTCGCGGATGCCGCCGCCGATTTGTACGGGGACATGCGGGTAGGCTGTGACGATGGCTTTAATGATGTCGGCGTTGACGGGCTTGCCTGCAAATGCGCCGTCCAAATCAACCAAATGGATTCTTTTGGCGCCCGCTTCTACCCAGCGCCCAGCGACTGCGACAGGATCATCAGAAAAAACCGTGTCATCTTCCATGCGGCCTTGACGTAAGCGCACACATTTCCCCTCTTTTAAATCGATAGCAGGTATTAACAACATAACTCATGAATCCTTAACGCGGTTGTGGGCAGGTTAAACGTGGCCTTGCCATTGTAAAAAGTTGCTGAGCAGTTGTAGGCCAACCGCTTGGCTTTTTTCAGGGTGAAATTGTACGGCAAACACATTGTCCAGTGCCAAGGCACAGGCAAACGCGTCAGGATAATCAGCGGTTGCGGCAATCACCGCGCTGTCATCGGGTACGGCATAATAGCTGTGGACAAAATAAAAGCGGCTGCCTTGGGCAATACCGTCCCATAAGGGATGGGGGGTAAACTGCACTTGGTTCCAACCCATGTGGGGGATTTTTAACTTATTACCATGCTGATCGTGCAAACCTTCAGCAAAATGCCGGACATGGCCGGGGATAATGCCCAAAGCTTGGGTTGCGCCATTCTCTTCGCTGTCGGTCAATAAGGCCTGCATCCCTAAACAAATGCCTAGCAAGGGTTTGGTCTTGGCAACCTCACGGATCACATCGGCCAAGCCTAGGCTGTTCAGCGCCTGCATACAATCGCCTATCGCCCCAACCCCAGGAAACACCACGCGGTCGGCGCGTAAAATTGCTTCGGCATCGGCAACGATTTGCACCTCCACATTCGATGCGACATGTTGCAAGGCTTTGGCGATGGAATGTAAATTGCCCATACCATAATCAATTACCGCAACTGTGCTTTTTGCCCCGTTATTGGCTGTCATTGGTTTTTTGTCCCCTAATCAAAGGCTGCCTTTAGTGGATGGCATTATACCCGCCATTCGGGTGTCGGCGGTAATTGCCATGCGGATGGCGCGGCCTAGCGCCTTAAATATGGTTTCGGCGATATGGTGGGCGTTAACTCCTTTTAAGTTGTCTATATGTAGCGTCACCCCGGCATGGTTGACAAAGCCTTGGAAAAATTCCCGGAACAAATCCACATCAAAACTGCCTATGGAAGCGCGTGGATATTTAACCTCATAAGACAAACCAGGCCGTCCCGAAAAATCAATGACTACCCTAGATAAGGCTTCGTCCAAAGGCACATACGCATGGCCGTAACGGGAGATGCCTTTTTTGTCGCCTATCGCCTTGGCAAATGCTTGGCCTAGGGTGATGCCGATATCTTCAACCGTGTGGTGGGCGTCGATTTCCAAATCGCCTTGGGCCTTGATGTCCATATCAATTAAGCCATGCCGGGCGATTTGGTCCAGCATGTGGTCCAGGAACGGCACACCGGTTACAAACACGGCGTGGCCTGTGCCATCCAGATTGATGGTGCAGCTAATTTGGGTTTCGAGCGTGTTGCGCTCTATGCTTGCAATGCGTTGGGTCATGGTGTTTTTGAGTGTGGGCGGGACTTAAGTGATAGCCCGTCATAGGTGAAATAAAAGTTGGAAAATGTTTAGCTAATTAAGGTTGTGTCAAACAACCCTAGTCATCTTGCCAATAATAATCGGTTTTGCAAGTGCGGCGGTAGCAAAAATTTAACGCCACGCCGTTTTGCTAAAGGTCATCGGGGTTTTTCCACTAAGCAGACGAACAAAAGTAAACGCATGAAAGCCCCACTACTAAGGTTTAAGGCTTGTTGAAATGCCGATTAATCTTTATGATTGGCCGCTATATCCCACTAAGCTTTTCACTACTGGGCGTATCAATTTTCGCTTCGCCATTTAAAGCGGCTTTAACAAAAGGCTGCTAAGCTTTCTCCAAATAATAACGGTGTAACAGGTGACTTTTTAATGATCTATAATGACGCTTTTCTTAACGCCGCACAGCAATTGATTAATGCCGGGCGTTTTATTGACAGCAAAGGCTGGGTGCCAGCCACCAGCGGCAATTTCTCGGTGCGTTTGCCTGACGGTACCATTGCCATCACGGTTTCCGGCAAGCATAAGGGTCAATTGCAACTAGAAGATATTATGCTGATTGATGCCGATGCCAATGCTTTGGACGGCAAAAAACCGTCAGCAGAAACCGTGTTGCATACCTCGCTCTATCAGCGGTATCCAGACATTAAAGCGATATTGCACCCGCATCCATTAAATGCCACTTTAATCTCCCGGCTTTTTAACACCAAACTGGTGCTGAAAGATTATGAGCTACTGAAGGCACTTAGCGGCATCACCACCCATGAATGCCAAGTTGTTGTGCCTATTTTTGCCAATGACCAAGACATTCCCCGATTGGCTGCGCAAGTCGGGCAATATTTGGACAACACCCCTGTTTGCTACGCTTATATTATTGCCGGACATGGGCTTTACACTTGGGGTAGCTCGGTACAGGAAACCTTGCGCCATCTTGAAGCTTTGGACTTTTTATTTGATTGTGAACTACGGCTACATGGAGCCAAAAACTAATGAGTGCATTATCTGTTTATCCCGAAAACCAGCCCGAACAAGGCCAACTTTACACTGACTTTACCGCCATCAAATCCCAACTCAGCCAACTGGGCGTGCAATTTGAACGCTGGACAGCAACTGCGCCACTGGCGGCTAATGACGACCAAGCCGCAGTGATTGCCGCTTACAGCGATTCTATAGGCCGCTTAAAGGCGCAGTTTGGTTTTCAGTCTGTTGATGTCATTAAGCTAGGCGCAGACCACCCTGAAAAAGCGAACTTCCGGCAAAAGTTTTTGGCGGAGCATACCCACGATGATTTTGAAGTGCGCTTTTTTGTCGAAGGCCGGGGGCTGTTTTATTTGCACGTTAATAATACAGTGTATGCCGTGCTCTGCGAACAAGGCGATTTAATCAGCGTACCCGCCAACACCACCCATTGGTTTGATATGGGCGAAAACCCCGCGTTTACCTGCATCCGCTTTTTTACCACGCCAGACGGTTGGGTAGCCGATTTTACAGGCAATGAGCTTGCCAAATCCTTCCCCACTTTAGACCAATACGTCGCCCAACTACCATGATTAAAGCCATAGTCACCGACATTGAAGGCACAACTTCATCCTTGGCTTTTGTGAAAGACGTGCTATTCCCCTATGCACGGGCAAATTTGGCTGATTTTGTCCGCCGCCATCAAAACCAGCCGCCAGTAAAGGGTTTATTGGCTGATACCAGTGCTAAAGCAGGGGTTACTTTAGACACCGAACAAGCCATCTCCCAGCTTATCCACTGGCTGGATGATGATAAAAAAGTGACTCCCTTAAAATCTTTGCAAGGCTTACTCTGGGAAGCAGGCTACCAAAATGGCGATTTTAACGGCCATATCTACGAAGATGCTGCCACCAAGCTTAAAGTGTGGAAAGCCCAAGGTTTGAGCTTATATGTTTATTCATCAGGCTCAGTATTTGCCCAAAAATTATTGTTTGCGCATACGGCCTATGGCGATTTGACCCCGCTGTTTTCCGGCTATTTTGACACCCATATCGGCGGCAAAAAAGAACCCGCATCCTATACCAAAATTGCTAAGGAACTCGGCATAGCCGCTGGGCAAATCCTGTTTTTGTCGGATATAAAAGACGAGTTGGATGCCGCCAAGGCGGCAGGTTTGCAAACCTGTTGGCTAGTCCGGGACGCAAAACCCGACCCTAAGGCCGCACATCCGCAAGCCAGCAGTTTTGACCAAGTGGGGTGGGCGGATTAAGGCAAGCTAGCACTGCCCCCGGCTGGTCCCACTATAACTTAGGACACATCACCACGCCATTTATGCGATACTACGCGGCTTTTAAAACATCCAGATTGTACTGATACTATAAGGAGTAATACATGACTGCACTGGTTGGCATCATCATGGGCTCGACCTCTGACTGGGAAACCATGCGCTTTGCCGCAGAAACCCTGGAGCGCTTAGGCATTCCCCATACCTGTGAAGTGGTTTCTGCGCACCGGACACCGGACAAACTATTTCGCTATGCAGAAACTGCCGAAGCCAAAGGGCTTGAAGTCATTATCGCCGGTGCAGGCGGAGCCGCCCATTTACCGGGCATGACGGCAGCAAAAACAGCGCTGCCCGTATTGGGTGTGCCGGTGCAATCCAAAGCCTTGAATGGCATGGACTCCTTATTGTCCATCGTACAAATGCCCGCCGGCATCCCGGTTGGTACGCTGGCCATCGGCAAACCTGGTGCCATTAACGCGGCGCTGTTGGCGGCGGCGATTATCAGCAACAAACATATCCAATACAAAGACCCCTTGAATAAATTTAGGGACGAACAAACCGAAGCCGTGCTACTGCACGCCGACCCCCGCGAGGCTGCATTATGATCGTCGGTATTCTGGGTGCTGGGCAACTAGCCAGAATGATCGCTTTGGCGGGTTATCCCTTAGGCGTGGAATTTATTTTTCTTGATCCGTCCGCCGATGCCTGCGCCAACCGTTTAGGCACCCATTTGCTCGGCGATTACAATGACCCGCGTCTGCTGGCCGAATTGGCTGAACGTGCGGATGTGGTCACTTATGAATTTGAGAATGTCCCGGCTGATGTCGCCGAATTCTTGGCCTCACATACCCAAGTGCATCCCGCACCCAAAGCCTTGGCGGTTGCCCAAGATCGCTTAGTGGAAAAAGGTTTTTTTAATAGTCTGGACATCCCTACCCCCGCTTATGCGGCGGTTGACAGTTTGGCCGACCTGCAACAGGCCATGCCCACGATCGGCTGGCCTGCCATTTTAAAAAGCCGCACCATGGGCTATGACGGTAAAGGCCAATCCCTGCTCAAATCAGCGGATGACTTGGCAACAGCTTGGGACTTATTGGCCGGAGCGCCAGCCATCGTTGAAGCATTCGTGCCATTTGGCCGGGAAGTGTCGATTATCGCTGCACGTAGCGTATCGGGCGAGACCGTGTTTTACCCACTCTCAGAAAATCGCCACCGTGGCGGCATTTTGCGGGTGTCAGAAAGCCGTGCTGGCGATCCGATGCAAGCGCAAGCTGAAGCCTATATCTCCAAGTTAATGGTGGCATTGGATTATGTCGGCGTATTGGCCTTGGAGTTATTTGAAATTGACGGGCGCTTGATAGCCAATGAATTCGCCCCGCGCGTCCACAACTCCGGCCACTGGACGATAGAAGGCGCAGAAACCAGCCAATTTGAAAACCATTTGCGGGCCATTTTGGCGATGCCCTTAGGGGCGACCAGCGCCGTGGGTAAAGCCGCGATGGTCAATTTTATTGGTGGCCTGCCAGTTACAGAAGACTTATTGGCCATCCCCCACGCCCATTTACACCTCTACGATAAAGCCCCCCGCAAAGGCCGCAAAGTCGCCCACGCCACCTTACGCACAGAAACGGCGGCGCAATTGGCAGGATTGGTGCAACAATTGGAAGCGCTGGCAGATGCGGTGGATGATTCGTAAGACTAGCCACTTAAGTCGTGGAGCAAAAAAGTTTAACAACAGTGGGGGCGGCTTTGGCTGCGGCAATCGCGGCTAAAGCGCGCCCACGCTGAATAGTACCCAACACCGCGAATTACAAGCTACCCTCGCCCCAAACCCCAGCAAAATATTGCAAAGCAACCCACAAAGACCCCAAACCACCGAAAGATTGTAGCAGCGGCCATTCATACCACGGCCTAAATGCCCCTTCACGCAAATCTTTGATACGCGCAATTTCTGCTTCTATGCGCTTTATAACCACATCATTTGGTTCGTCCAAATTGCGCTGAATGCTAATTTTATTGGATAACAAATCAATTGCTTTTTTGCGGGCACTTTTAGCACCACGCTGTAAAAACACTTCTGCCAGAATTGAATAAAGCAATAGTGTGGCTAACACTATTTCCAATCCCCGCGGTATATCCCAATCATCTATTACCGGGCTGCGTGCCACGACCAATAGGGCTATGCACAGCACCGGCCCAAAAATTAACGGTTGCATCGTTGCCGTCAATTTGGCAACTAGTTGAATATCCAGCCATTCATCCACACATTCCCTTGCAACTTTGTTTTTGCCTTTGGCCCAAGTCCTCGCATTCTGATGCCATCGGCTAGGCTTATCCGACAATTCATCTATAAACCGTTCGCATAGGCGGGCATGTTCGACAACCCAAATAGTTAAGGACAGCGTTGATAAAACGGCGGTGAAAATAAGCACTCCATTTACTATATAGGCAAAAGAACTACGCGCAGGCGTGTTAGGTATGCCTCCCTGCCAAATAACTAATCCTGCTGTTACTAAAAAAATGCACAAATGCCAAAATACTCGCCTTTTACAGAAAGAAGGGGCTAGAAACGCCAGATATTTTTTCCATAGAGTTTCAGGGTCAACAGTCTGCGAATTTCCCTCTTCCTTTTTCCAATTCCCAACAAAAACCCCATCCCAATAGCCAAGAATGGTGGCATTTGGTTGGTCACGCAAGGCAAACGTTTTATCGCCCCCATCCTCCTTCTGCAACGCTGCCTGCATTCCTTTAATGCGCAAATCCCCCCTAAACCAGAATCCCCAAGCAACTGGTACAATCAATAACCGCAACAATTGGCTAGGCCAAATGCTTACGCCTTCAAACCAGTAGAAGGGCTCTGCGTAGTATTGGGAAGAATAAAAACACCACGCAAAAATTACCAAACAGCAAACAACAAGGAATCCACCAGTGACTTTTATCATCCGTATTATGTTCGATTTGCAATAATCGTAAGCATTTTTTGCCCATTTCCGGAACAATGGGTAAACAAAGTAGAGGAAAGCTATAGCTACTATCAGATCAACTGCAAATAATCCATTTTTCCACGTCAATTGGAACTGTGACGTGGCGAGATCCTTGGGATGTACCACGTTTTTGCAGTTTTGCCATTCTTTCCACGAACAATTATCCATGTCATCTTTAAGCATTACTGTCAAATTTCCTTCGCTTGTAGGCAAAGGTATCGGATGGTTACGTCCAATCTCGAACAATCGGGGCCGAAGCTCGATTTGTTCGGGAGAAATTCTGTCTGCATTAACAACTAGCTGCGTGGCTAAAAACATGGCAGTCTGGTAGGCGTCGCGGAAAGGGGGGATGTTGCCTTGTAGTTCGCTGCGTAGCTGAAGGTCAAAGGCTGAAGCCACCAACAGATTGTGGGTTTGACGCCGTTTGGACGGATGGTTGTAAGCGGCATCCAAGTCGGTGGTAAAAAATAATTTATGCGGAAAATATTGGCGCAGGGCTTCTAAAATCATCAGCTTATCATGTACGTCCGAACCTAACACGCCAATCGCAGCCACGCCCTTGCTGTGACCTTGATTTTTGAAATCTTGATCTAGCCCAACAATATGGTCTGCCAAGCGCCGTAAGTAGTCTTTTTGGCTTTGCCCCTCCGGGGATTCAATCGATGCCGCGACCTCGGACTTGTCTTTGCTATCAGGCTTTTTATCGGCAACAGCGGCTTTGTCGCCTTTGTCAGGAAGTTTGCCATCCAGTCCGCGCATATAGCCGAAGACCTGCACCACTTTCTGCCCTTTATCATCCTTTGCCCACGCATTCTTGAAAGCCGTTGGCATGGCACGGCCATAAAAACTATCCCACTCTGACAAAATAAGCACATGGTCTGATTTCTCAACCTGACGCAAACCCAGCTCAGCCACCAATACGTCCATCATGCCGCGGTCAGTTGGGGTAATGCGGTGCAATTTAACCTTTTGACTTAACAGGTACTCAGAAACAGTCCCACAGGTTTCCTTGGAGCCAAAGGCATCATCCAATAAGCGCTGGTCTGATGCGGTTGCGCCAGTGGCATAATAGATTATGGGCTTGCCATTAATTTCCCCCAAGATGGTGGCGGGGTATTAAGGCTTTGCATTGGGAGGGTTGCATTAACACATTGCGCATCAGCGGATTGGGTAACATTATTTTTAATTGCCCCAAGCTCTCTTAACATATCCCGCAATAATGTCGAGGTATTTGGACCTATAACAGCATACTGGAAAACGGGGATTTCTTGGCTTATTTGACCCAGCAGAGTTTTTAGCTTTTCCGCAGGAATCCCTAACAAGCTTGATTCATCAACCCACAATAGCAGCACTTTTTTATCGCCACTGTTAGCTGACCACCACTCAAACGCCACCTTTTTTTGCAAGACTTTCTCACCTATTGGATGAAAGTAGCCAATATGCTGTTCATCATTGGGGGTGTAATCTTGATTAGCCAATCCTGAAAGCACAGCGTAGCGTCTACGCATTCGGTGTTCAGCCGCTTCCTGATAAGGGCCGCCGGGCAGTGTTACCGCAATTACGGTAATATTGTCACCAACAACTAGGTTATTGCCATATTTAATTTGACTTGGGCCATGAGACGGATTAAGTGTTTCATCATTAGCCCCTTCCACAGCAGCAAATGGATCTTGCCACAAACGCGCATCCACATCTTGGGCGGCTTGGTATTTTGCCTGTATAGGCCGATTCGAGGGACGCTCATCTTGATAAGGCAAGTGAAACGTAAAAACCAAACTTGCCAGCATCGCCAATACAACCGAAACCGGAAAAGCGCTGGCCAAGCCACCACTGCCCATTTTTTTGTCTTCTGCCACAACTTTCCCCTTATTATTTCAGAGCGGTAACCGGAAGGTTTCCCTAAAGCTTCGGTCTTAAGCCAGTCCTTTGTAACTGGTCACTTTATTGGAATCCTACCCTAGTTAACATGGCAAAACAACGCAATTTTCGGCGCTTTCTGGCGGAAAAAATTACTGCATAATTAAAGCTTTTACATAGCCTTACCAATTGCTAAGCATCAGTAAGCCTTAATAAACATAAGTAGGGGAAAAAGTCTGGTGAAAAAATTAAAGCGCTGTTGATTAGCAATTAATCTGGCAATAATACTTAACTGCCCATAGGCTGGAGTTCACAAGCCATGAAACCTTGTGCGCTATGTCAAACTGCTATTCGCTTTATCGCCCCGGCGTGGCATTATGACGTTTTAGTAATTTGCAGCCGGAGACTTTATGCCTAAACATCCTGCCGAGGATTTGCTTAAACCGGGTGATATTCTTATCACCCGTATCCCGAATTTTTTGTATCGCCGCGTGGCGGATGCCACTGGTTCTTTGGCATCGCATGTCGGCATAGCTTTTTATGATCCTGACCAAGGCTGGCTAGTGGCGGAGAGCGCTGTACCCAGAGTGAGATATTCCACCCTTGCCAGTTTTATTGCCCGTTCTGAACACGGTTGGCTGGTGGTGCGGCGATTGCATGGCGGCCTTTCTTTAGGGCAAGTTCAAGCCTTACGCGCTGCCTGTGATGCCCGCATGGGCAAACTTTATCATTTGGGTTTCCATTATTTGTCGGCCCGGCAATTTTGTTCCAAATTTGTCCATGAGGTTTATTTGTCAGCCATTGGGGTTGAGGTGGGCAAATTGGAGACGTTTCAGAGTTTGCTCAGTAGCCAGCCGGATACGCCGTTGTGGTTCTGGCGTTTGTGGTTTTTAGGTAGGATTCCGTGGACACGTTTGACAATAACACCCGCAAGCCAGCTGAGATGTGGACAATTGGAGACTATTTGGGAATCGCCGTGTTTTTTAAATCCAAAATAAGGCGGGGGGTTAAAAACTGCCGGGCTGGGTGGCATCCAGCCCGGCAAAAGAGGCGTGGTGTTGGCGGGTTATTTTGATGCTTTTGGTTTGGCGGCAGGTGCGGCGGGTGGCGCAGCTGCTGGCGCGGGCGCAGGGGCAGCAGCGGCTGCTGGTGCATCACCCAGCAAGATGTCGTTTTTGTTTTTTTGCAAGGTTTTGTCGCCTATGCCTTTCACATTACCCAAGTCTTCTAGTGTTTTAAACGGGCCTTTTTCGGTACGGTATTTTACGATGGCTTCGGCTTTTTTGATGCCTATGCCTGACAGTGAGTCAGAAATGGTTTTGGCATCGGCGGTGTTGACGTTGACGGGAGCGGCTAGTGCGTTGGCGGCAAATAAAAATAATAACAACAGTAGATTTTTCATGACGTTTCTCTTTATGAAGAATTGAATTACCCAGATCGTTCTTGTTACTGCCAAGCAACGCTACCCCTAATTAGAATATAAGTCCAGCTGTTTCTTATTTTGAAATGCTTTGTCAACCATTTGCCCCCTATTGACTGGGCTTGGCCATCTTACCAAATGTTTTTTTGCCCGACCTGGCAAGGCCCATCAGGGCTCTCCCACTTTTTTTGTCGGCCAGGGTAGTGACAACTGTTTATTGAAGGGTGTGCGTTGCTTGCCCCACAGCAACGTCTGAAGCCGTTGCCGTCCAGTTATAACCGCTTGACTTTGGGCAGTGATCCCCGCGACACATTGTGTGGTAAGGATATTGTTATCCATGAGTGGCTTAGTGCCGTAATACCGTTTTCAACTACGCCCTAATTCTGCCAAATTTCAACAGGGATTTGTGTTATCCTATACGGCTAATTTTTATTCCATAAATTCCCGTATCACTCTATGCGAACTCGCGTTAAAATTTGTGGTTTTACCTGTGTTGAAGAGGCGGTTTTTGCCGCGCATTTGGGGGCGGATGCCATCGGTTTGGTGTTTTATCCACCTAGCCCACGTAATGTGGGGATTCCACTCGCCATTGAGATTGTCAATGCCCTGCCCGCTTTCACCACAGTTGTTGCCTTGTTTGTTGACGAACAAGAAGCAAGGATACGCGAGGTTTTGGCGAAGGTGAACATCGACTGCCTGCAATTTCATGGTGATGAACCAGCCCAAGCTTGCAGGATGTATGGTAAGCGCTACCTTAAAGCGGTGAGGATGCAAGCAGGCCTTGATATTCCAACCTTAACCCGCGATTATTATGATGCGGATGGTTTGTTGCTGGATGCTTTTCACCCCGATGCCAAAGGCGGGACAGGCAGCCAGTTTGATTGGGGTTTAATCCCCAAACAATGTGACTTGCCGATAATCTTGGCGGGTGGTTTGGATGCAAACAACGCCAAACAGGCCGTACAAACAGTGAGGCCTTATGGCGTGGATGTGAGTAGTGGCGTGGAAGCTGGCAAAGGTGTTAAAGACGCGCTTAAAATGGCGGCATTTATAAAACAAGTTAATGAAGGTGACAGAGTAATAACATGACCGAAAAATATAATATGCCCGATGAGCGGGGACATTTTGGCCCTTATGGTGGGATTTTTGTGGCTGAAACGCTGATCCCGCCCATACAAGAATTAAATGCGGCTTATCAAAAGTATTTAAAAGACCCGGAATTTATTGCCGAACTGGATGCTGACTTAAAATATTATGTAGGCCGCCCTTCGCCTTTGTACCATGCTGAGCGCTGGAGCCGTGAGCTAGGCGGTGCGCAAATTTATTTGAAGCGTGAAGACCTTAACCACACTGGCTCGCATAAAATCAACAATACCGTAGGCCAAGCCTTATTGGCCAAACGCATGGGTAAAACCCGCATCATTGCTGAAACAGGTGCAGGCCAACATGGGGTTGCCACCGCCACCGTTGCGGCAAGGTTGGGCTTGGAATGTGTGGTTTATATGGGTGCGGTTGATGTCGCAAGGCAATCATTAAACGTCTACCGCATGAAATTGCTGGGCGCCAAAGTAGTTGCTGTCGAATCTGGCTCCAAAACCCTAAAAGATGCCTTGAACGAAGCCTTACGGGATTGGGTGACCAATGTCGATAACACCTTTTATATTATAGGCACGGTTGCAGGCCCCCATCCTTATCCGGCGATGGTACGTGATTTTCAGGCCATTATCGGCCGTGAAGCGAAACAACAATGCCTGGAGGCAACTGGGCGGCTACCGGATGCGCTGGTGGCTTGTGTTGGTGGTGGCTCTAACGCCATTGGTTTGTTTTATCCCTTCATTGAAGATGAATCAGTAAAAATGTATGGCGTTGAAGCCGCAGGTGATGGCGTTGCCACAGGCCGGCATTCAGCGCCCTTGTGTGCAGGCCGCCCCGGTGTGTTGCATGGCAACCGCACCTATCTAATGGCCGATGATGATGGCGAAATTATCGAAACCCATTCGATTTCGGCAGGCCTGGATTATCCTGGCGTAGGCCCTGAACACGCTTGGTTAAAAGACACTGGCCGTGCCACCTACGTCAACATAACCGATACTGAAGCCTTGGAAGGCTTTTATGCCTTAACCCACATGGAAGGTATCATCCCTGCCCTGGAATCCAGCCATGCGATGGCTTACGCCCTAAAGCTGGCCCCTACTATGGGCAAAGACGAAACTTTAATTATCAATCTGTCCGGTCGTGGCGATAAAGATATGCAAACAATGGCTAAACGTGAGGGGATAGAACTGTGAGCCGATTAGCTGCCAAATTTGAAGAACTTGCCCAATCAGGCCGTAAGGCTTTAATCCCTTTCATTACTGCGGGTGACCCCAGCCCAGGCTTTACCGTGCCGATGATGCACGCCATGGTTAAGGCAGGCGTTGACGTGATTGAACTGGGTGTGCCCTTTTCTGACCCTATGGCTGATGGCCCGGTGATCCAACGCGCTAGTGAACGGGCCTTAGCCCACAAAATGAGCTTAAGGCGAACACTCGAAATTGCCGCTGAATTTAGAAAAACCGACCAAACCACGCCAGTGGTGCTAATGGGCTATTTAAACCCCATTGAAGCAATGACCTATGAAGGCTTTGCCAACGCGGCCCAACGTGCGGATATTGACGGTGTCCTGACGGTTGATTTACCGCCTGAAGAAGGCCAAGAATGCAGCGCCTTATTAAAAGCCCGTGGCATTGACCCCATATTTTTGTTGGCCCCTAACAGTAGTGTAGATCGCGTAAAAAAAATGGATGCGGTGGGCAGCGGTTATCTTTATTATGTTTCCCTTAAAGGCGTGACCGGTGCAGGCCATTTGGATGTTGCGGATGTTGAAAATAAGCTGCAACAAATCCGGGCAAACACCCAGTTGCCAGTAGCCATAGGCTTTGGTGTCAAAGATGCTGAAACTGCCAATACCATAGCCCACCTTGGTGATGGCGTGGTTATCGGCAGCGCCCTGATCAGTAAAATTGAAACCAATCTGGATAACCCTGAACAAGCAAAAAATGAAATCGTTGAATTGTTGACATCCATACGTCAGGCGCTGGATTGTGGCCTGGGCACTGAAGGAGTACAAGAATGAGTTGGTTTGAAATATTGCTTCCTAAAACCATTAGGACGGAGCGCTCCAACAAAAAAGGGGCGGTGCCTGAAGGCCTGTGGACTAAATGCCCTAGTTGCAATGCCATCCTTTATAACACCGAACTGGAAAGGAATCTCAGTGTATGCCCCAAGTGCGAGCATCACATGCGCATTTCGGCCAGGGCGCGTTTGGGGATGTTTTTGGATGAAGAAGGCCGTGAAGAAATCGGCAAAAACATCAAACCTGTCGACCCCCTCAAATTCAAGGACACCAAAAAATATAAAGAGCGGATTACGCTAGCCCAAAAGCAAACTAAAGAATTTGACGCTTTGGTGGTCATGAAAGGCAAACTTAAGGGCAACGACATTGTTGCCGCTGCGTTTGACTTTAATTTCATGGGCGGCTCTATGGGTTCAGTTGTCGGTGAGCGGTTTGTCAGAGGGGTCAACAAAAGTGCGGAGCTAGGCGTGCCGTTTATCGTGTTTACCTCCAGCGGTGGCGCCAGAATGCAGGAATCTTTGTTTTCCTTGTTCCAGATGGCAAAAACTAGCGCGGCCTTAACCAAGTTGTCCCATGCTGGGATTCCCTACATCTCATTTATGACTGACCCGACCATGGGCGGTGTATCCGCAAGTTTAGCCATGCTTGGCGATATTAATGTGGCTGAGCCTAACGCCCTGATAGGCTTTGCCGGGCCACGGGTCATAGAACAAACTGTCCGTGAAAAATTACCGGAGGGCTTTCAGCGCAGTGAGTTTTTACAAGATCATGGCGCGATTGACATGATTATTGACAGGCGCGAAATCCGCGACAAAATATCCAGTATCCTGTCACTGTTAATGGCCGGCAAAACCAAAGCACCATCGGTAGATGCTACCCCTGCAGTTGGGATGGTTGCCGAGCTCCCTTCTGAACAGGAATAACCGCTTTCAAGCGCTCGGTTGATGATGCGTTTTAATTCGCTAAGGGAATGGCTGGATTGGCAAGAAAGCCTGCACCCCTTAGCCATAGACTTGGGGTTGGAACGGGTGGCACTGGTTTATCGTGCCCTTAACCCTGACGGCCTCAAACCGCCTACGATCACCGTTGCTGGCACCAACGGCAAAGGCTCTTGCATTGCTTATCTTGAGGCCATCTATAGGCAGCAAGGTTACCGGGTGGGCGCTTATTCTTCTCCGCATATTTTAAGCTATAACGAACGGATAAAAATAGACGGCAAACCTGTGGCGGACGACTTAATCTGCGATGCTTTTGCCAGGATAGAATCCGTTCGGGGCAACATTTCCTTAAGCTATTTTGAATTCGGCACCTTGGCGGCACTAGATATTTTCAGGCGCTCTGGCGTGGACATCCAGTTGCTTGAAGTGGGTTTGGGCGGCAGGCTAGATGCGGTCAATATCGTTGACCCAAACATTGCCATTATCAGCAGTATCGGGATTGACCATGTTGATTGGCTAGGCGCGACTCGCGAAGCGATAGGGCGGGAAAAGGCCGGCATATTCCGGGCGCATACCCCCGCCATTATTGGTGACTGCAACCCTCCCCTATCTTTAGTGGAAAATGCGCAAGACAAACAAGCCATACCGTATCGGATTGACCAGGATTTTAGCTACAAAAAGCAAGGTACTGACTGGAATTGGTTTGCGGGCGACACGGTTATAAACCACTTGCCTGAGCCTGGCCTAAAAGGCGAACACCAATACCGCAATGCCTCGTCAGTCATTTTAGCTGTGCAGCTGTTGGCCAAAATCCTGCCTGTCAGCGATGACAGCATTCGGGAGGGACTTAAAAATACCCAGTTACTGGGCCGTTTTCAATTGATTAATGATAAAATCCCTGTCCTGTTGGATGTTGGGCACAATCCTGAAGCGGTCAAGACATTGGTTGACTACCTGTCCAGCCAGTTTCCCCACAAAAAAATACATGCGATTTTTTCAATGATGAAAGACAAGGACATCGCCTCTGTCCTTGAAATCATGAACCCTATGGTTTACGACTGGTTTTTTGCGCCCCTGGCCAACCCTAGGGCCGCCTCAGAAACGGTAATGCGTGGTTTTTTTGCCCGCAGCCCGGTGTCACGGGTGTCTTTTGGTTTTAAAGATTTTAAGCAAGCCTATAACGTAGCGAAAAACCAAGCGCAAAATGACGATTTGCTGCTGGTTTTCGGATCTTTTTTTTTAGTGTCTGATTGTTTGAACGAATTTGAGAAAAGGTGAGTTGATAAAATGAGTCCAGAATTAAAACAACGCTTAATTGGCGCAATCGTAGTCACGGCCTTAGCGGCTATTTTTATCCCTATGCTATTTGATGACCCCGTTGAAAATAGCAGCCAATCCGTCAGTGAATTGGTCATTCCAGCCACGCCTGTCAATACGGGTGAAGTGTCGGCAAATAAATTGCCAACCAGCGCCAACCAACTTTTGAAAGCGCCTGATTCAGGCTCTGAAGCTGTTATTGAAACTGAAGAAGAAGCCGAATTACCCCAAGGCAAACCGATAGCCGCAGATGACCCATTGGTTGATGAGCCGATAGTCGAAGAACCCGGCGCCGATGAGCCGGGACTAGCAGTTGATGAGCCAATTGACGAAGGTGCTAACACACCTTTGGACACAGGTTTGGTTGATGAACCCAAAACAAAGGCTAAAGCCAAGAAGACAAAAGAAGTTGAGCAGGTTCAAGAGCCGATTCTTGATGAAGAGGAGCCTGTTGTTACGCCACCTAAAACCGTAGCCAAAAAACAGGCTAAACCCGCTAAACCTGTGGCAAAACCAACAACACCTGCTACCCAAGCACCTGGCAAAACTGAAAAAGTAACCGCTAAACCCCAAAAACCCGAGTTAAGCCGTTGGACTATCCAGGCGGGGACTTTCAGCAAAAAAGAAAATGCCATGGCCTTAATGGAAACCTTGCGTAAACAAGGGATGCCTGTGACATTGGACACCAGCAAAGGTTTGTATCGCCTTAAAGTGGGGCCGATTCTGGATAAAAAACGGGCAACCGAAATGAAGGCAAAATTGGATAGCCAAAAAATATCCTCTATGATGTTCGCCGACTAAGGGCAGCACTATTTAAACTTTCATTTGCAACGTTGGGGCATCAATGATCTGGATAGACTATGTCATCATCGGTTTGGCTGCTATAGGTTTAATCGTCGGGCTGTTGCGCGGTTTTAGCGTGGAAGCTTATTCACTATTTTTCTGGATGCTGGCAACGGTGGTTGGATTGGCTTTTAGCCTTGAGTTTTCCACTTTTCTTGAGCCACACATTAAGGATACAGTCCCTAGGATTGCAGCCTCTTTTGGATTGTTGTTTTGGATAACTTTGATTATAGGCAGTGTCATCCGCTTCTTGTTAGGTGAGGCCATCAAAAAATCTGACCTGACCATTTTGGATCGCTTGGGCGGCATGCTCGTTGGTGCAATACGTGGCCTATATATCATGGTGGTGCTAATCTTGTTGGCTGGCCTAACACCCTTGCCGGATGACCTTTGGTGGGGGGAGTCAACATTGCTGCCCCCGTTCGAGCTATCCGCTGTTTGGCTGCGGGATCACATCCCATCGGGAATGTCAGGCCATATCCATTATCACCAACAACCTGTATAGGCCACAGAGGGATTTACTGGGAGTGACAATGAGGGCTATCGGGGTTTAATTATTCCGGTGTGGGTATGCTGTTTCGTTTATGTGCTGCAAAGTGACAATAACTTTTAAATTCAGGTAAAAATAATGTGTGGTATTGCTGCTATCGTTTCACATCAAGCTGTCAACCAAGAGCTCTATGATGCCCTTACCGTCTTGCAACACCGGGGTCAAGATGCGGCTGGCATAGTCACTTGCGAACGCGGGCGCCTACATTTGCGCAAAGATAATGGCCTTACCCGGGATGTCTTCAACAACGCCCAAATGCTTAAGTTAAGGGGCAATATGGGCATCGCCCATGTCCGCTACCCAACAGCGGGTTGCACCAGCTCAGCAGAAGCCCAACCGTTTTATGTCAATTCGCCATTTGGCTTGACCCTTGCCCATAACGGCAATTTGACCAATACCGAAGAGTTAAAAAAGGCGCTGTTTGTAGAAGACCAGCGCCATATTAATACCGACTCTGATTCTGAAGTCTTATTGAATGTCTTTGCCCATGAGCTACAAACCCTAGGCAAACTGGATTTAAGTGTGGCCGATGTGTTCCAGGCTGTGGCTGGTGTGCATAGACGCTGCCGGGGTGCTTATGCCGTGGTTGTTATGATTGCAGGGTTTGGAATTTTGGGCTTTAGGGATCCGCACGGTATTAGGCCTGCGGTGTTTGGCGAAAGGCAAACCGAGCAAGGCCCTGATTTTATGATTGCCTCTGAAAGCGTGGCGCTGGATGTTCTGGGCTTTGACGTTATCCGCGACATAGCGCCTGGCGAAGCGGTGTTTATTGAAGAATCAGGCGTATTGCATACCCAGCAATGTGCCGATGTGGTGGATCACTGCCCCTGTATTTTTGAATATGTTTATTTTGCCCGCCCTGATTCCATCATAGATGACATTTCGGTGTACAAAGCCCGTTTACGTATGGGTGATAAACTGGCCGCCAGAGTGCTTAAGGTCTGGCCAGATTATGACATAGACGTGGTCATCCCAATTCCCGACACCAGCAGGACGGCGGCCTTACAAATGGCCAACAAACTCGGTGTCAAATACCGCGAAGGCTTTATGAAAAACCGCTATATAGGCCGTACTTTCATTATGCCGGGGCAAAAAATGCGCGAAAAATCAGTGCGGCAAAAACTGAATGCCATCGGCCTTGAGTTTGATGGTAAAAATGTCTTGCTGGTTGATGATTCGGTGGTCAGGGGGACGACTTCTGCACAAATCATCCAAATGGCACGCGATGCAGGCGCTAAAAAAGTATACTTTGCTTCTGCCGCGCCCCCAGTCCGTTACCCTAATGTGTATGGCATTGACATGCCCGCTGCCCATGAATTGATCGCCCATAACCGCACCGAAGATGAAGTGTGCGAAGCAATTGGCGCAGACCGCTTGATTTATCAGGACTTGGATGACCTGATCGAAGCTGTCCGTAAAGGCAACCCCAGCATTAAACATTTTGACACTTCATGCTTTAGTAAAGAGTACATTACTGGCGACATTGATGATGCTTACCTAGATCGCACAGAAGCCTTGCGTAATGACAATGCCCAAGCTGAACGCAACAGCGAAAAATCCATTATTGAAATGTTGTAGCCGCCACCCTTTGACTTAACTGAACAACCCCATGCAAGACATTAACTGGAACGACTACACGCTGGAAACACAGGCCATCAGGGCTGGGCATAAGCGCACCCATGAAGATGAGCACAGCATCCCGATTTTTGCCACCTCCAGTTATGTGTTTGGCAGTGCCGAAGAAGCGGCCTTGCGCTTTACCGGACAAAAGCCCGGCAATATCTATTCCCGCTTCACCAACCCAACCGTCAATGCCTTTCAGGAACGCTTGGCCTTAATGGAAAAAGGTGAGCGTTGTCTGGCGTTTGCTTCAGGCATGGCGGCGATTATGGCCGTGGGCATGGGCTTGCTGAAAGCGGGCGACCATGTACTGTGCTCGCGCGGCGTGTTTGGTAATACCATATTATTATTCCAAAATTATTTCGCTAAATTTGGCGTGCAAACCGATTTTGTCGATTTGATAGACACGGCGGCGTGGGAAGCGGCCATTAAGCCCAACACCCGATTTTTGTTTTTGGAAACGCCTTCCAACCCTTTGATTGAAATCGCAGACATTGCCGCCTTGGCTGACATAGCCCATGCACATGGCTGCCTTTTGATCGTGGACAATTGTTTCTGCACCCCCGTATTGCAAAAACCGTTAACCTTGGGTGCGGATATTATTATCCATTCGGCTACCAAATATATCGATGGGCAAGGCCGTTGCGTAGGTGGGGCGGTTGTCGCCAGCGAAGAAATCATCGAAAAATCCATTTATCCTTATTTGCGTACAGGCGGCGCCACCATGAGCCCATTCAATGCCTGGGTATTTTTGTCCGGCCTAGAAACCTTGGCGGTCAGGATGAAAGCGCATTGCGACAGCGCCTTTGAACTGGCGCAATGGTTGGAACAACAACCCGCTGTGGGCAAAGTACATTATCCGGGGCTTGCCTCCCATGCCCAACATGAATTGGCAAAACGCCAGCAAAGCCAGTTTGGCGGCATAGTCAGCTTTGAGCTAAACGGCGGCAAAGAACACGCCTGGAATTTGATCGATGCTACCCAAATGCTGTCCATCACGGCAAACCTAGGGGATGTCAAAACCACCATCACCCACCCAGCATCTACCACCCATGGCCGTTTGTCACCTGAAGCCAGGGCGGCAGCGGGCATTAAAGATGGCTTGGTGCGTGTGTCTGTGGGCCTTGAATCTATCGTTGACATAAAAAATGACTTGCTGCGGGGCTTGGTCTAGGGGCGTTTAGCCCTAAGCCTTACCATGAACGTCGATGTCCTGTGTGTCGGCCATGCGTCTTACGACCTGATTTTTTCAGTAGACCACCATCCGCAGGCCGATGAAAAAATTGTCGCCGTAGATTTGCTCAGCTGTGGCGGCGGGCCAGCTGCCAATGCGGCTGTTACCATCACCAAACTGGGCTTTAAGTCGGCTTTCGCCGGTTATCTTGGCCGCGACCTTTACGGCGACAAACATTATCAAGAACTTATTGATGCCGATGTTGACACTGGCCTGATCGCACGGGGTGAATCACCCACACCACTCTCCGCCATCTTAGTCAAACCTGACGGCAAACGGGCCTTAATCAATTACAAGGGCCAAACCCAAGCCTTGCCAGACACCGCCATTGATTTTTCCGCTGTCACAGCCAAAGCCGTGTTATTCGATGGCCATGAAGCCCATTTGTCCAAAGCGTTCGTGGCAAACACCCGGTTGGCGGGCATTCCAAGCGTACTGGATGCGGGCTCTGTGCATGAAGGCACACTGGCCTTAATGGATAAAGTCAGTTATTTGGTTTGTTCAGAAAAATTTGCCTTATCATTCGCAAACGATGTAGAGACTGCCTTGAGCCATTTGGCAAGCGTTTCACCCGCCGTGGTCATCACATTAGGCGAACAGGGGCTGATATGGCAGCGGGGGATAAGCCGTGGTGCATTACCCGCATTTCCGGTCAATGCCATAGACACAACCGGAGCTGGGGATGCTTTTCATGGGGGGTTTGCTGCCGCCGTGTCGGCTGGCATGGAATGGCTGGAGGTGTTACGTTATGCTAGCGCGGCAGGCGCTTTGTGCTGTACAAAAATGGGTGCCCGCACGGGGTTACCTAGCCGCGAAGCACATAGCGCATTATTTGCGCAGCCTTTAGGCTAATCTTGAATCAGCCACTAAAGCCTTTCAATGTGTATCAACGTGGCTTTTAACGAAGCCAACACATCTACAAACAAAAAAATCATCGAACTAAAAATAAACAAAACGCTAAACACGACAAACAATATCAACACCTCTTCGCTAATATTGCCGACAAAACTGGAGAAGATGGAACCCAGTAAAAACACCCCACTGCTAATGGCGCTGCATAACAGCAAGCCGAAGCTCCATTTGAGCAAATGGCAGCGGTAAAGCATCATATTTAGCTCTTTGGCTAGTTTGTTGGCCTCGTGGCTATTTTGTAAATCGTCGTAAAATTCCCTGACCCTGCCGATGGCATGGGTATAACGGGCATTCAAGGTTAGCGCAAAAAGCCCGATACTCGAAAACAGCACCAAAGAGCCGGTGATTAAATGAACAATGCTATCAAGTTTACTCACGATTAACCTTCCTGACCATCAATACGCGGCCCAGTCAAAATGGGCGCATAAACATACATAAATAAAGCAAACGCGGCTAGCCATGACAAAGTCGCCGCATAAATGAAAAAGTTGTAGCCATTCGGCAAAGCGATGGGCAATAAAACCCGGAACAACGCGGCCAAATTAATCAATACAAAGGCAATGGCCAAGGCATTGGATATTTTTAGCGCCCTACCGGTATGGCCTAAAGCCACCCGCGCCATCATCCCCAAAGTCAACACACCGATCCCGCCCATGGTAAACGCATGTAAGGCCAAAGCAGGCACCACCAAATGGAAAGCGGACAATGCGGTTAAGATAAAACCCAAGATAACCCAGCCATAACCCACGTACAGTATCCACAACAACGGTACATACCATATCCGTTGCACATACCAGCCAGACAGGCGGGCACCATTGGCCAGCACCGCAAAAACAGCCGCTATGGCCAACAAAGTCCCAGAAACACCCGCTAGTTGCAAGCCAAAAACAGCCACGGCAGCGCCTATGGACAAAACATCCAATAGCGGTTTTTTTATGATCAGCGTTCCCGGCAAACCACGTTCGGTAAAAAACGGGAACACCCGTCCGGCAAGCACCAAAATCAAAAGAATGATAACAGCGATGATCAGTTGCAAGCCCGTAGCAGCACTGTTTTCATAAGCACCCAAGACTTCTGCATGGATCAAACCATTGCCCAAAGTCATCAACAACAATAGGCCAATAAAACCCAAACTTTCATAATGTTTGGCTTGTAAAATTGGCTTGCTGAGTTGATAAGCCAGCGCGGGTAAAAAAGCGAAATCGACCAGGGCAATCAGCACATCCGGCAACAAACCCGCATAAAACGGCAGGATGCGGCCATACAACCATAACAGCGCCAAACCCGCTAATTTATCGCCTGTTACGGTCGGCTTATTGGTCCAGTTTTTAACCGCAGTCAGCAAAAATCCAGCGATAACCGCAACCGCATAACCCAGCAGCATTTCATGGGCATGCCAAATGGTATTGGCAAAATAATTTTCAACGCTTAAAGTGCCTTTAAAAATCGCATTCCAAAGCACGATTAAAACGAGTGCGGATAAGCCAGCCAAGGCAAAGAAAATCCTAAAACCCAGGCCAAACAAAGGGGAGTCAAATATTTTTTGTGTATTCATGTGATAGTATTTTCCAGCCAGTCCAACTCTGCATTCGAGAAGCCTGCAATTATACGCATTTCTCTATTAAAAGGGCCTTTTGGCTTGCCGCCTTGATAATATTTCTTGATTAATAAACGATAACTGGCTTCCGGTTCTAAACCGTGTTGGCCGCAAACAAACTTAAACCAATAAGAGCCACGTTCCACATGGCCAACTTCATCGGTCAAAATACGCGTCAATAAAGCCACGCTAGCCTCATCACCGACGTGTTTGAATTTGGCAATAATGGCCGGGGTCACATCCAAACCCCGCGCCTCCATACACCGGGGCACCATGGCCAAACGCCCCAATAAATCATCCGCCGTGTCTTTGGCATGATCCCACAAGCCGCTATGGGCGGGCAGATCACCATAATTAAGGCCCATTTTTTGTAAATGGGTGCAAATCAATTCAAAGTGCTGGGCCTCTTCGTCGGCAACCCGCAGCCAATCGGTATAAAACGCCTCCGGCATCCCCCGGAACCGATAAATTATATCCCAAGCCAGATAAATCGCCATAAACTCAACATGGGCTATGGCATGAAAAAATGCCGCAATGCCTTCTGGGCTACCTAGCCTGCGTTTAGGCATATCACGCGGGCTCAATAAAACGGGGCGCTGGGGAAATTTCACCTGGGCTATGGGCAACACAGGCAACTCCGACAGCAAAGTTAATTCGCCTTTTGCCAATGCCTGGCTAGCCTCATGGGTATGGACAAGCTTTTCAGCAATATTGTCACTGTGCAAACAGGCCGCAGCGAAGTCAAATACATTTTTCATGATGGTTATGGGACAGGGTTAGTGGACACACATCCCCACTTAACTGGGGGATGCGGCAAACTTTACCACGCCAAGGGCAAGACAACCACCCTAGTGCCACGCATCATTCCTCGCGCTTAGGCGGCAAAGGCGCAAAATAGCCTATCATCATCAGCAATATCCCGACGGTGATAAATGAAACAATCCGTTCCATCGAATTATGCGAATGCAGGTCAAACAAAAATAATTTAAGCACAACCACTGTCAACAGGCCAGCACCTGTAATCCATAAGTACCGCTCTTGTAGCCTGGTCGCCACGACGGTTAAGGACAAACCAATCAAAGTCCAAAAAATGGACAAGCTGGTTTGGGTCAAAGGTTTGCTGAACAAGGTCAATGACCAATCCAAACCACCCCAATGGTGTAGCGCCCGGAACAGCATAAAATTTAGCCAGACAAACGTGAAGCAGGCAAGCAACAGATTGTGGCTGGGTTTTTGATCGGCATCCAAATAGTCTTCTGGCAAAAACGCCGTAAACCGATACAGCGTCACCAATACCACCGCCTGCATCAGCTCAGCCGGATTTAGTAAAGGCAACCAAGGCAAGGGGCTAGCATCGGCGGCGGAGGCCAACGCCACTAAAGACCACGCCATTAACCCCACATTTAACCAGGGTGATGCCCATACCAGATAATCTTCTTGATAGGCACTAAACGGCCAAAACCGTGGCCACATAATCAAGGTTAAAGCGCCCACCGCAAACAAGGGCAATAAGGCGATATTCCACCCATTGTCCCAAGGCAAATAGGCAGTCACATGCCAAGAGGCTTCCCAAGTCAGCAAGATAACCAGCAAGATCAGGCTTAATCCCCGAAATGACGGTACTTGTAGCATCCCACCCTTTTGGATGTCACCGTCAAAAAACAAGCCATGCAACACCAAAAAAGCCAAAGGCCAAAGCAAAACCCCCGCGTCAAACGGCCATACCACACCCATGCGCCTATCCGGCAAATAGAAGGGGTGGCCGGCATCGGTAAACACAGTGGCTACAGCCAGCCACACCATCACCGGAAACAAGCCCAAAGCCAATACCCGCATTTGTGGCCATGACCACCGCCTGGCGAAGCTATTGAACAACAAGCTCAACAAAGAGCCAGCCAATAATAATTGCCAAAACCCTTCCCAAAATAGCAGCGTGCACAAAAACAGCCCGCTAAACAAATGCAGGTTTAAATGCTTATCTTCGTCCAAAAACTCAGCCGCTTTTAAACTATAAAAATACCCGGTAAACGCCAAGGGCCATAACCATAAACCTAAGCCAGCGCTAGGGTGGCTGTGGGTTATTAACAGCAAAAAAGCCACCAGCAACATGGGTAGCATCATACTTAATGCCGCATAAGCGGCTGCCGTCCACAGCAAACGCCGACCTAGCACTGTTAGCAACACCGTCAAAAACACGGTCAAAGACAACAGCAAATCGTTTTGTGAATCATGTAAACCATACGACTGGATTTGTTGGTTAAAACCCGCGTACAACCAGAGCAAGCCGTAAGCCAAGAAAAAAGGCGACAAGATTTTTTCCACATCACGGCGACCAAAAAAATCCTTAACCAGCAGCCAACTGCTCAAGCCCGCACAGACGCTAATAATCACAACTCCAATAAACGCGCTGTTTAAAAAAGCCACGCTGCCCGTTAAATGGCTGTCCACCACCAAGGCCACGCCTGCACAAAACTGCAAACCATAGGCAAAAATCCGCCGTACCACCTGTTGCTGGCGGATGCTCACCCATAACACCCCGGTACTTTCCACCGCCCATGTCGCGGAAGTGGTGGCGCCATCCCAAGCAAACGGAATGGCCAGAGTAAGAAAAATCACCCCGATAGACAACAAGGCTTCTGCCAACAAACTAAGCGCATCACCCAGCCGTTTCCAGACCCAAGCCGCCAAGCCCAAATAAAATAGCCCCAAGACTAGCGCACTGATGGCAACCCCATACTCATAACCCTTGACCATAGCCGACAGCAAGCCAAACGCCAAAATCGGCGTACCAAAAATCAGCGTACCGTCGATATAATCCTTAAAATTAGGGGCGCGACGGCTTGCATACAGCATAGCAATGGCGACATAAAACAGAAAAAACAGCACTAAAAACGGCAACACCGTCGCGAAGTTTTCCGGTCTATAACTAGAAGCCCCCCAAAATGCACCGATAGAAAACGTAAAGCCAAAGCCGACCAAGTTCAACACCCGCCACGCCTTAAACCAAGCCAGCGCAAAAATGCCCGCGTTTAACAGCGCATAAAAACTGAACAAGCCAATATAATTGTTCGTGCCAGAGGACGTTAGCACCGGCGCCAAAAAACCACCGATACTACCAAACAAAGCCAAAGACACCGCGTTTTCTAAAACCGCCAACGCAGCAGCCACCGACACAATCAGCACCAACAAGCCAAACGCCAGCCCGGACGGTAATAAATGGTATAAGTTATAACTGGCAAAAATGATCAGATACAGCAAACCCACCGCACCACCTTGGATTAACAAAGCATAGGCACCACGGGTTTCGCGTAAGCGCCAGCCTAGCACCAACAAACCAATGGCACCAGCCGCCAGCGCAGATAGCCGTAATTGCAGGGAAATATAGCCGTGGTCTATCGCCAAATTAAGCAAAAACGACACACCCACAAATAATATGACAATGCCCACCCGGACAAAGGTATTGCCATCGGTAAACCAGCCCCAAATAAACTGGATGAGCTTGTCAAAATCAGACGGCCCAGAGTCTTCACGATCCGTATAATCCCAAGTCGATTGAGCTTGTGGCTGGGGTTTAAATTCTGGCTCTGGCGATTTAGCCGCGTGTAGCGGCACAGGCTCGGATAACCAATACGTTTCCGTTGCCTCCGCTTCCACTTGGAACACTGGCGGCGGCTGTTCGGTTGCCAAGTCATTAAACACTAAAGGTGCAGGTTGTTCGGCTTGGTCATCCGGCGGCGGTGCGGCTTGCACTGCCGTTGGTGGCGGGACAGGCTGGCTAGTGTTTAACTCAAGAACGGTATTGCGCAAATAATCCAGTTTGACTTCCAACTCAGCTATCTTGCTCCTTAAATCCAGCAGATACCCGGCCATAAAGCCAACTAAGGCCCACAAACCAATATGTTCGTTTGAGGTCGCGGCAATAACCCCCGCTAACAAAGCAACTACCCATGGCATAGCACACCCCCAGCTAATTAAGTTTTGGCTATTGTAACCTGAGAGCGGGATAAAAAAACGGGTAGAAATTGTTGATTTTTAGGGGGGCTTGGTAGTTTTGTTAAACTTGGACTAAACTTAGTAGCATAGCTTGGATTGATGCTGTCCCAAACTAACACGCTTGAGTAGTTGTGTTGGGTTGCCCAAATACAGTAACCCATCGATGCTTATTTCGGTGGATAAGCAACTTCCGTATTATCCTCAATTAGAAAATAGGTTAATAATATAAAGCCATGTCCGATTTAGACGTTATTAAAAAAATTGAAAACCTTATCGGCGAACCATTAACACCTGGTCCGGCTGATAGCGATATTACATATTGGGATCAACAAAACACTTTTTTGTTGAACAGCCAACAACAAGTTACTGGTTTAAATATTCGTTCTAACGGAATCAGCGACATCAGCGTTTTAGAAGCCCTGACCAATCTGACCCGGCTTGATTTAAGCCACAACCAAATCAGCGAATTACCAGAATGTCTAGTAAATTTAAATATCCCTATTTTATGGAAAAATAATTATAGAAATGGCATTTTTCTTGAGAATAATCCATTAGAGGAACCACCTCCCGAAATTATTGATTTAGGAAATGAAGCCATTAAAGCCTATTTTAATGGCGGCGAAAGAAAAGCTATTAATGAAATTAAAATTATACTGGTTGGTGATGGCAGCTCAGGAAAGACCTCATTAAGCAAAGTGTTGCGGGGTGAAGATTTTGATGAACATGAAAATCAAACCCACGGCATTAATATTTATAAAAAAGAAATTGCTGGCGTCAGTGTTAATTATTGGGATTTTGGTGGACAAGAAATGATGCACTCTACCCATCAATTTTTTCTATCCAGCCGTAGTTTATATGTGCTGGTGTTGGATGGCAGAAAAGAAGAGGATGCGGAATATTGGCTGAAATATATCGAAAGTTTTGGTGGCAATTCGCCCGTGTTAATCGTGTTAAACAAAATTGACCAACATCCTAGTTTTGATGTGAATCGAAAATTTTTACAAGAAAAATACAGCGGAATACATGGTTTTTATAAACTATCCTGTCAAAATAAAGAAGGCATAGGGCAACTTAAAAACGGCATTCAAGAAGCCTTTAAAAAAGTGCCTTTAATCCGTAGCAAATTGCCTAAAACATGGTTTGAGGTTAAAAGCCAATTAGAAAATATGCCGCTAAACAAAAACTTTATTAATTATCAAGCCTTTCGTGACTTATGCGAACAGCAGCAAATTAAAGATTCTGCAACCCAAGATATTTTGTCACGCTATTTAAACGATTTAGGCGTGATTATTCATTTTACTGATCCTAAACTGATAAGCATTCCGGTTTTAAAACCGCGTTGGATAACACAGGCGATTTATAAAATTATCAATTTCAAGTCAGTTGCCGAAGCGCATGGTATTTTTAACTTGACTCACTTATCCAGTGTGTTAGCTACAATAACAGAGCATGATTTTGATTATCCACGCGAAACACACAGTTACATTATCGAACTGATGTTAAAGTTTGAAATCTGCTATCAAGTGGATAACGACACTATTTTGATTCCTGATTTATTGGAAATTCAAGAACCGGATTTTGAATTTGATAATGAAAGTTCCGAGATTTTGCGGTTTAGAATTCGGTATGATTTTTTGCCGCTGTCTATTATGCCGCGCTTTATAGTCAGATTGCATCACGATATTAAAAACCATTTCCGCTGGCGTACGGGCGTTATTTTAGAAGATAAAAACCTGGACGCGCTCGCCATTGTGAAAGTGGATTACAAAGATAAACTAATCAATATTGTGGTGAGTGGCACACAAAAACGCGATTATTTTGCAACGATTCGTAAAACCTTTACTGATATACATGATAGCTTTGAAAAATTAGGCGTGGTTGAGTTAGTGCCCTTGCCTGATAATCCAAACCAAGAGGTTAAATATAAAGCCTTACTAGGTTTTGAAAAAGCTAGAAAAGATGATTATTTTGATGGTGAATCAGGATTAAATTACAGCGTCTCAACTTTGTTGAATGGCATTGAAAAGCCAGAAAGCAGAAGAAAAGAAGGCGATACTTATATTTATGCGCAAGAGGTTAATATGAGCAAGAGAACGATTGAAATAGGACAAGGAAATTATAACGAAGGCAGCATAACAAATAGTAATGTTTCAGCAGGTGATATAAACATCCAAAACAATCAAGGCATGGGCAAAGCGGAATTTTTACAATTGCTGCAAACTTTCAAACAGGATTTAAGCAAAAGCGGCTTGCCTGATGATACGGTTGAAGAGGTAATCAGTGATATAGATGTCGTCGAAAAGCAACTGCAAAAGCTTGAGCCGAATAAATCCACTGTTAGCCGAAGATTAGAAAGCATCAATGGCGTGCTTGAAGATGCCAATAGCACCATAGATACAGCAACAAAGGGTTATGATACGGTTAATAATTTGCTGGCACTGGGTGCAAAATTGGTTGCTGGTTTTGCTGGGATTGATTTTTAGCCGGGTGCACATATCGCACCTTAAACCTCTGATATAGAAAGGGTTTAACTTATGCCACAATCTATGATGGCCGATTCATGTTTTTCATTTTCGACCAATGTGTTTCTCAGCCACGATTAATGATGCGCGATGTGCACCCTACAACTCGTAAGCTGGACAAGTCTTAATTTAAGGGAGTTTATAAAATGAACACCGCAGAATTAATTTACCAAGAAAGCAAAGAATTACCTGAGTTTGAAGCTCAGGAAGTTTTGGATTTTGTCGCATTCTTAAAAGCCAAAAGACAGCGAAAACTGGCCACTGAGCAAGAAATTGCGGATATGAGTGAGTTTGACCAGTTTGGTTCGGTTTTTGACGGAAATTTTGACAGGGATGTTTGTTATGACAGACCTCATCTTCGTTGATACCAATGTGGTGCTTTATACATTGGGCGAAGATGAACGAAAAAAAACCGTTGCGCGAAATGTGTTAGCAGAGCATCCTGTTTTAAGTACGCAGGTGGTTAATGAAGCGGTAAATGTTTGTTTGCGGCGTTTTAAATTTACACGGGAACAGGCTTACGCTTTTGCAGATGCTGTGATGCGTAGAACCGATGTACAAGCTGTTGATGAAATCACTGTCCGAAAAAGTGCTGAAATAGCGTTGCGCTATCAGTTTTCTAACTGGGATTCGTTGATTATTGCCGCTGCTTTACTGGCAAAGTGCGACATCCTTTATTCTGAGGATATGCAGAATAATCAAGTCATTGATGGTCAATTAACCATCCTAAACCCTTTTATTAAATCTTTTTAAATCAAATTTACGAACCTAATGAACACAACTTGGTTAAATGAAATCCGCTGGACAGACGACGGTCTGATACCCGTGATCGCCCAGCTACACGACACTGGCAAAGTCGGGTGCGCATCGCGCACCTTAAACCTTTGATATGGAACGGGTTCAATTTATGCCACGATCTATGATGGCTGATTCACGTTTTTCATTTTCGACCAATGTGTTTCTCAGCCACGATTAATGGTGCGCGATGCGCACCCTACAACTCGTAAGCTGGACAAGTCTTAATTTAAGGGGGTTTATAAAATGAGCATCGCAGAATTAATTTTTCAAGAAAGCAAAGAACTACCTGAATTTGAGGCACAGGAAGTTTTGGATTTTGTGGCATTCTTAAAACAAAAATTGAAAACTAAACATGATACTAAACCCAAAAAAGAAAGCTTAATTGCAGCCTTTGAGTTATTAAGCCAAATGCCCGATGACTTTATGAACGACCGTGTGGATGATTTACCGCAAGAACGGGAAGCGTGGTAATGTCGGTGCGTTATTTATTGGATACTAATATCTGTATTTATATTGCTAAGAAAAAACCGTTAGAAGTTTATCAAAGACTTTCAGAATTAATAGTTGGTGATGTGGGTATGTCGCTTATTACCTTGGGTGAATTGCGTTTTGGTGCAGAAAAAAGTCAACATCGTGATCTAGCGTTAGAGAAATTAAATCGGTTGGTAAATTATATTCCCGTTATTTTACCGACAGAAACAACGGCTCAAAAATACGCGAAAATTCGAGGATTTCTTGAGAAAAAGGGACAGCCTATAGGCAATAATGATTTATGGATTGCCGCTCATGCCTTGTCTTTAAATACAACGCTAGTCACAAATAATACTAAGGAATTTATTAAAGTGCCTGACTTATTAGTTGAAAACTGGGTTAATTAACAGGCTGATTTTTATTTTTAACATACACAATATTATGAATATAACTTGGCTAAATGAAATCCGCTGGACAGACGACGGCCTGATCCCCGTAATCGCCCAGCTACACGACACTGGCAAAGTGGTGATGTTTGCTTGGATGAACCGGGAATCCTTGGCCTTGACCGTAGCAGAGGGCTATGCCGTGTATTGGTCACGCTCACGTGGAAGGTTATGGCGTAAAGGTGAGGAATCGGGGCATCGGCAGAAAGTCATCGGCGTGTTTTTGGACTGCGATGAAGATGTGCTGTTGCTGCATATTGAACAAGAAGGCGGTATTGCCTGCCACACTGGCCGTGAGAGTTGTTTTTACCGGCAGTTGCTGGATGGTGAGTGGCAGGCGGTTGAACCTGTGTTGAAAGACCCTAAGGCCATTTATATCTAGCCTTAGTGCTTTTGGTTTCAATAGATTGCGGTATTTTCTGGCTCGGCAATGACCGGGTTGGTTAACATCCCTAAGCCCCCAATGGCTATCCTGACCGTTTGTCCCGGTTTGATGTAGCCGCGCGGTTGCATTTTTACGCCGACACCGCTGGGTGTGCCTGTGGTGATGACATCACCAGGCTCTAGGGTCATGGCTAGGGATAAATACGCGACCAATTCAAAGCAATTAAAAATCATTTGTGCGGTGTTGGCATCTTGCCGCAGTTCATCATCCACCCAGGTTTTAATGGCCAAATTATGGGGGTTGCCCAGTTCATCGGGGGTGACTAGCCAGGGGCCTAATGGGCCTGCGGTGTCAAACGATTTGCCTATCATCATGGTGGGTGAGCGTATTTGCCAGTCCCGCACCGACACGTCATTGGCGATGGTATAGCCTGCTATGACCTGATGTGCCTTATCAACCGGGACATGGCGGCAGCGTTTACCAATTACAAAGGCCAGTTCGCCTTCGTAATCGAGCTTGTCCGAGACTTTAGGGCGTTGTATGGCATCACCGCAGCCGATGACACAGGTGCTTTGTTTAGTGAAAAAGGTGGGATATTCCGGAGCTTCACGGCCTGTTTCGGTAATATGGTCGGCATAGTTTAAGGCCACCCCAAGATATTTGCCCGGCCTAGGTACGGGGGCATTTAACTTGATGGCATCTAGGGCAATCCGGCCATCACCGCTGTCAATGCGGGCTTGCATGGCGAGCAATGCGCTATCGCCCACAGTCAAAAACTCAAGCATTGTGGCGGGGATGTCGGTGCAGCCGTGGCTATCGACAACAAAACCGTCAATGACCGCGCCAACACGCGTCAGATGATTATGGGTGAAAGTGACTAATTTCATGGTGGAGGATTCCTTTAAGATGATGGGCTGGGCTATTTTATAACGAAGACCCCAAGAACGTGGCGCTTATCTGTAAATCAGCAAATTCCCAAAATACAAGACAAGCGCCTTATGCAGGCTCTAAAATAGGCGCATGGCTCTTGTTGCATTCACCCAACCATCAATGGCGGTGACTTAACCGCTTACTTATATTGTGCTAAATATTATCTGGATAGCTTTTTTTCTCGCCGCATTTGTCACCGCCTTGTTTAAGCTGATTATCCTTGGCGACCAACAGGTGTTCGCGCAAATTATGGAGGCGATGTTTAGCCTGTCAAAATCGGCGTTTGAAATTTCGCTAGGCTTAACCGGGGTTTTGGCCTTATGGCTAGGGATTATGAAAATTGGCGAGCAAAGCGGTTTTATCCAGTTGTTCACACGTAGCCTAACCCCTTTATTTAGCCGCTTGATGCCGGAGGTTCCCAAAGGCCACCCGGCTTTAGGGGCGATTGTGATGAACATTTCCGCCAATGCCTTAGGCTTGGATAATGCCGCCACACCTTTGGGCATTAAGGCCATGAAAGAGTTGCAAACCCTCAACCCCAGCCCCGATACCGCCAGCAATGCACAAATTTTGTTTTTGGTGATCAACACCTCGGGAGTTACGCTATTCCCCATCACCATTTTTACGTACCGCGCCCAATTGGGGGCGGCCAATCCGACAGATGTGTTTATCCCTATCCTGATTGCCACGTATATGTCCACCTTGTTCGGTTTGCTGGCGGTGGCCTTTGTGCAAAAAATCAATTTATTGGATAAAGTGGTTATGGCCTATTTGGGTGGGTTTACCTTGGTGGTCGGCAGTTTGCTAGGCTATTTTTCCAGTTTGCCACAACAAGAAATGCTCCAGCAATCGGCCATTATCAGTAATGTCATTTTGTTTTCCCTGGTCATCACTTTTATTGTTGGCGCGGCCTACCAAGGCATTAATGCCTATGACGCGTTTATAGAAGGCGCCAAGGAAGGCTTCCAGACCGCCACCTTGATCATCCCTTATTTGGTTGCCATGCTGGTGGCGATTGGCGTATTCCGGGCCAGTGGTGCGTTGGATTTGCTGGCTGATTTGGCGAGAAATTTGGTGCACTATTTGGGGTTTGATGACCGTTTTGTTGATGCGCTACCTACCGCCTTAATGAAGCCATTTAGTGGCAGCGGCGCACGGGCGATGATGATAGACACCATGAAGACGCATGGCGCGGATTCTTTTGCTGGACGCTTGGCTTCGATAGTCCAAGGTAGCACCGAAACCACTTTTTATGTGTTGGCCATCTACTTTGGTGCGGTTGGCATCAAACGTATTCGCCATGCCGCCGCCTGTGGGATAATAGCGGATTTTGCGGGCATCATTGCCGCAATTGTTGTTGCCTATTGGTTCTTTGGATGATTAATGAAAGTTCACCTTAAAACACTCGGCTGCCGTCTTAATGAGGCAGAATTGGAAACTTGGGCGCAAGCCTTCCAAAAATCCGGCCATGCCATCACTAAGCAAGCTGAAGATGCGCAGTTGATTGTGCTTAATTCATGCGCCGTAACCCAAGATGCCGCCAGAAAATCCCGGCAATTGGTACGGCGTATACATCGTGACAACCCCCAGGCAAAACTGGTGGTCAGCGGTTGTTATGCGACTTTAAACACCGATGAGGTGGCGGCGCTGATGGGCGTTGATTTGGTGGTCAGCAACAAGGACAAAGATCAGCTGGTCGAAAAAACCTTAACTGAGTTGGATATGGACACCATGCCAACCATGTCCACTGAACCGGGTGAAACGTCATTATTCACCCGTGGCCGGCAACGGGCTTTCGTCAAAGTTCAAGATGGTTGCCGTTACCGCTGCACATTCTGCATTGTCACTGTGGCGCGTGGCGAAGAATCCAGCCGCCCAGTGGCCGCTGTTATTGATGAAATTAACGCGCTACACCAGCAAGGCATCACTGAAGTGATACTGACGGGTGTGCATTTGGGGGGCTATGGCAGTGATTTGGGCAATAACTTGTCTGATTTGATTAAGGCCATACTTGCTGAAACGGAAATTCCTAGGCTTAGGTTAGGTTCTTTGGAGCCTTGGGAACTACCAGACGATTTCTTTACCTTGTTTGCAAACCCACGCTTAATGCCGCATTTGCACTTGCCGTTGCAAAGCGGTGCGGACAGCGTGTTGCGCCGCATGGCGAGACGCTGTAAAACCGAAGAGTTTGCTGCCATTGTCAGGCAGCTACGCGAACAAATCCCACATTTTAATATCACCACTGACATTATTGTCGGTTTTCCTGGCGAAACTGACGAAGAATGGCAAACCAGTTACGATTTTATTAAACAAACCGGTTTTGGCCATATCCATATTTTTACGTATTCCAGCCGTGAAGGCACTAAAGCCGCCAGCTTGCCCGATCAAATCAGTACGGGGATTAAGAAACAACGCAGCCAACAATTGCATGAACTGGCACTGGGTTTAAAACACGACTTTTGCCAGCTTAATATAGGGCAGTCATTTCCGGTGTTATGGGAAGGCTATAGTGAAGCATTGGCAAATGGCAACCGGCGGGTGTTTGGCTACACCCCCAATTATCTTCGGGTCGCAGCTGAATTGGACAGCCTAACGAATGTGGAAAACAAGACCTTAACTGTGCGCTTAAGCCGTTTGGGCGAGGGTTATATGGCTGGCGAATGGTTGGCATAACCGTAGCCGGCCGCACCTAAACATAATTTGCTTTATCGCTAAAATCAAGTATACCAAAGTACAACTGACGGAGGCTTGCCTTAGGGCTTCTTACTTGGCTATGCTGGATATGTGACTAAATCGCTATAATATTGATTTTTTAACCTGCTAACTACACAAGATCCCCATGACTAAAGCCATTGTTTTAACCGGTATCACCACCACAGGCACCCCGCATTTAGGTAATTATGTCGGTGCAATCCGACCTGCCATTGCCGCCAGTAAAGACGAAAACGTTGCACCATTTTATTTTCTCGCCGATTACCATGCCTTGATCAAATGCCAAGAACCAGAGCGGGTTAGGCAGTCTAGCTTAGAAATTGCCGCAACCTGGCTGGCTTTGGGCTTGGACACGTCCAATGCGGTATTCTATCGGCAGTCGGATGTGCCGGAAATCATGGAGTTGACGTGGATGTTGACGTGCGTTGCATCGAAAGGCTTGATGAACCGGGCCCATGCCTACAAAGCGGCTGTCGCCGAAAATGAGCAAAGCGGTGAAAATGATCCCGATAAAGGCATTACCATGGGTTTGTTTAGCTACCCGATATTAATGGCTGCGGATATTCTGATGTTTAATGCCAATAAAGTGCCGGTTGGTAAAGACCAAGTGCAACATATAGAAATGGCCAGGGACATCGCGGGGCGTTTTAACCATATCTACGGCGAGCATTTTGTATTGCCTGAGGCGGTCATTGATGAGCATGGCGCAACTTTGTCAGGTCTTGATGGCCGTAAAATGAGCAAAAGCTACAACAACACCATCCCGCTGTTCGAGCCTGAAAAAAAGTTAAGAAAATTGATCAACAAAATTAAAACCAATTCCTTAGAACCAGGCGAACCGAAAGACCCCGAAGGCTGCACCCTATTCGGCATCTACCGTGCTTTTGCCTCACCAGCAGAAGTGCAGGCTGTCCGCCAACGTTATGCAGAAGGCATTGCCTGGGGTGAAATGAAGCAAGTATTGTTTCAACACATCAACGACCATATCACCCCGGCTAGGGAGCGTTACGAAGCCTTGATGCAAGCACCTGAACATATTGAAGAGCAATTACAAGAAGGTGCCGCCAAAGCAAGGGCGGTTAGTGCGCCGTTTATCAAAGAATTGCGTAAAGCTGTTGGTATTTCCCGGATTACATTGTGAAAAAAGCTAAGTTTAGCGTCTGGCTAAAACAATCGCTAACGTTTATCAGTCTCCGCCCTTGGATCTGGGCGGGGTATACGGTGCTTATCGGCATAGCCATGACCATCGGCAAGGCATCCTTGTTGCTGGGGATTTTATTGTCAGTCACCTCATTATTTGTGGGCGTAGGGATTGCCAAATATATCGACCTTAAGACGACAACAGAAAGTACGATACGGTTGTCTTGGGCAATTAACAAGAGTTTGCCTTTAGCCATATTGGCGGCTGCGGCGATTGCGGTGTTCTGGTTTGTTTTTATGGTGGTCGCCCTGCTTTTTAATGGTGAGCTGGGCAAAATCGGGCAATTCTTTTTTTACTGGGAATTGACCCCGGAAAATTTAAGTTATCATTCAACCCGTGAGCTGGCCGTTTGGATTTATGCTTACGCCAATGTCACACTCATTTTTACCTTATTAATGCTCACGACCTTTGCGAGCTGGTTTATCTACCCCTTAATGCTGTTCAAAGACTATGGCTGGAGCCAAGCGCGGGAAGAAGGCAATTATCGGGTGTCCAGAAATCAAGGGGCGCTCTACAAAACCTTGGGGTTTATCTTTGTCCAGGCCTTACTTTGCACGACAGTCACGCCGTTGCTAACACCCGTTTTATACATGTTGACCTCAACTATGATGTATGTGTCTTACCAACATTTTTTTGAAGCCCCCAGCAAGCCAGAATAAACCCAGTTAAGTCTGCACTGACCCGCTAAACGATGCCAACAAGGTGTCCGCCTCTGTTGCGGGCAATTCTACTATTAGCCGGATTTGCCCGGCAAAGTCCTGATACAAAATTTGCCCATCCAGTTTTTTCAACAAATACACAAGCGCTTGCATGTGTTGGTAATCCAAGGTTAGTGCTATTTGTACCCTTTCAATATAGGGGTGTACTTCAGCGGTCTCTATGGCCAATTTTGCGGTATTGCCATAAGCCCGGGTCAAACCGCCAGCGCCTAACTTGATGCCACCAAAATAACGGATTACAACAATCACTAGATTGATCAAATCTTTACCGTCTAAATGCTGAAAAATTGGCTTACCGGCAGTTCCTGTGGGTTCGCCCGCATCATGAAAGCGATACACGATGCCGTGTTCTGTTTTAATCCGGTAGGCATAAGCAATATGGCTGGCAGTTGGATGCTCGGCGTGTAGCCGTTTAAGTTCAAACAAGACATCCTGTTCATTTGCACACGGCGCGATTACACCAATAAAGCGCGACTTGCTCAGCACAATTTCAACCTGCTGAATGGATTTTATACAATACACTAGACCCCCGATAATGAGCTGATAACAGTAAACACACGCCTAAAGCCATAATACATGGCATATCGGACACAAAGCCAGCGCCAAACGGAATGTTCACGTAAGCGTTTCTAGCTATAAGTGAAGACTACGAAATAGGTTTAGGTTTTTCAAATTGTTTTAAGCATCAAAGGCGAGGTGGCTTAAGGAATGACCATAAATCTTTGAAATTGTAAAAAGTGTGGGTGTTTCGGTAATAAAGCGCTTGTAAGATTTTTGGATCTGCCCCGAAAAAATACCCCAACCGCAAACCCCACATGAGTAGCACTGTCCTACAAATGCCGTTTTGCTCCCAGCGTCGTCCCGAACTGATCACTTTGGCTTTTAAACAAATTGGTGGGCTGATTGTCTTTAGGGCTTTGCAAAGAGCGATGTCTTCCATCAGATTAATTTTAGGGTAGCCGCCAATTGCATCAAACGCTAGACGGGATACAAAGATTACCTGGTCGCCAGTGGCGATCCCCGTTATCCGTGAACGCCAGTTCATCATGAATGCAATCACTTTTAGCCCTATAGACTTGCCCGATAGCTGTACATCAAAACGGCCCCAAGGCTTATCCTTGCAGATAGACTTATCGATCAAGTCAAGTGCAAACCTAGGTAAACAAGTATCGGCATGAAGGAAGGTCAAAACTTCGCCTGTTGAATGCTGGGCGCCTGTATTCATTTGTATAGCCCGCCCTTTTTCGGAATTGATAATTTTATCAACCAAGGGGGAGGCTAGCCCGCGGGTATTATCGTGGCTATTGGCATCCACAACGATAAGCTCACAGGTAGTCCGTAAAACTTGTAAAGCCGTTAAACAGGCTACAATCGTGGTTTCTTCATTTAGTGTTGGGATGATGATGGAAAATCTCATTGGATAAATAGCCGTTGGTTTCATGTGCGCATCCCCTATTTTGCAGTATACAAACATTAAATGCTTAGCAACAAGTTGTGATGCTTAGCATCGTATTTTCTGCCATTGGTAGAAAAAAACACATGCTAACTTATTGCAATTCGCTTAATGATCATAATCTCCCTTAAAACACGCCGCCCTCTGCCAAGCAGCATTCAAATTTAAGCAGCAAACTCAAAATTCCCAAAGCACATTGACAAGGCTAAGGGTTAAATTTGTTGAAAAATCTGTGGATAACTCTGTAGACAAGTTGCCAAAATCTGCGCTTAACTTTGTGGGTAAAAAATTGCCGCATTGATTGGTTTTATTTTAAACAGGGTTTATACACAAGCTGGCAACAACATCAAAAATTACCCAAGATTCTGTATTAATAAGGAAATAATCGCTTTTACCCAGTTTTATGCGTCAGTAATAGTAATAAAGTAATATAAAGAACTTTACTATTATTAGCTGCGTCCGTGGGCAAACAGCGCTGTGGACAGCTTGTATCGGTTTGGGATGCGGGCTACGATTCCATCAGTAAAGTAATGGGCATAAAATGAAGGCCCGCTTAGCGTACAAGTAGTGGTGCAAAATTATTTTAGCCACACTAGGGAACGCTATCGAAACTATTGAGTTTTTTCTAAGCCACCCGCAAAATTTTATGAAGCGACGATTACTGTTATATAAGCTAAGCGCTGTTTTGGTGATTTGTCTGTTGGTGGTGCTTGTCTGTAGCCGATATTTGCCTAAGCCCCCTTTGTCTAGCTTATATCCCTATTCCACGGCCATTTATGCACGGCAGGGTGAGTTATTGCGGCTAACCCTGGCCAAGGATGGGCAATACCGGATTTGGGTGCCCTTGGCTGCTATGCCTGCCAATTTGCGTAAAGCGACCTTATTGTATGAAGACCGCTGGTTTTATCGCCATTACGGAATTAACCCTTGGGCTTTGTTGCGCTCGGTTTGGATGACTTATGCCCAAGGCTCACGGCAAGGTGCATCAACGATCACTATGCAGTTGGCCAGGCAGATTTACCATATCAACAGCCGCCATCCCTGGGGTAAGCTTTGGCAGTGCGCAGCGGCAATCTGGCTAGAGCTGCGCTATAACAAAGACCAATTGTTGGAGGCGTATTTAAATACCGCACCGTATAGCGGCAATATTTCCGGGGTTGCGGCGGCCAGCCTGATTTATTTCCATAAACCTGTTAGCCAATTGGGTTTGTCCGAGGCCTTAACCTTGGCGGTAATCCCGCAAAACCCTGTGCGCCGCGCACCCAGCCGTAACAGCCCTCAAGCGTTGTTAGACGCGCGGCAGCGGCTTTGGCAGCGTTGGTTACAACACTATCCCCAAGACCAACGCTGGGCGGTAGATTTTAATTTGCCGTTATCGGTGTATAGCCGCGCCGACAAGCCGTTTCTTGCCCCCCATTTAACGGATAGCCTGCTGCATGAGTATCCGGCAGACCTCAGCATTACCAGCAGCATCAATTTGCCTGTGCAAAAAGCAGTCAAGCAATTGCTTGATGGATATATTGTGCAAAATAGCAGTGCTGGTGTGCACAATGCAGCGGTGTTGGTGCTGGATGCCGACACCATGCAAGTTCAGGCTTTGGTGGGTTCGGCCAATTACAGTGATAGGCAAATTTTAGGGCAGGTTAATGGGGTGATGGCGAAACGTTCACCCGGTTCTAGCCTAAAGCCGTTTGTTTATGCGTTGGCCTTGGACCAAGGTTTGCTGCATCCGCGTACGATTTTAAAAGATACCCCCACGGCATTCGGCGCGTTTAACCCAGAAAATTTTGACGGCAAGTTTATCGGCCCAGTGACGGTGCAAGATGCGCTAGTACGTTCGCGGAATATTCCGGCCCTGACAGTTGCCGCCGAATTGGCTAAACCGAGCTTGTATGAATTTTTGGTCTTGTCGGGGATTTCAGGTTTGGATACTGAACAACACTATGGCTTGTCCTTAAGTTTGGGCAGCGGTGACGTGACCATGGAAGAACTGGTAAAACTGTATGCCATGCTTGCCAATCGTGGCGTGTTACGTGATGTCCAGTACCGCGTTGACCTTAAGCAACAAGCGCAGCCCAAATTGGCTTTGCTGAGTGAAGCGGCGGCGTTTATCACCTGGGATATGCTGAGTAATAATGTGCGGCCTGATTCCAAACGCCGCGCCAACCCGAAAGTGGCTTGGAAAACAGGGACATCATGGGGGTTTAAAGATGCTTGGGCGGTGGGCGTTGTAGGCCGCACGGTATTGGCAGTTTGGGTGGGTAATTTTGACAATTCTGGTAATACGGCGTTTGTTGGCATTCAAACTGCCGCGCCCTTGTTTTTTAGCATCATTGACAGTTTACGCAGCCAGCGTTTGCTTAAGGGCTTGGATAGTGAGCCTGTGCTACCCTTAACGGTCACTGAGATTGAGGTATGCGCGGCTAGCGGTGATTTGCCCAATCAGGATTGTCCGGCGTTGGCTAAAACGTGGTTTATCCCCGGAAAATCACCAATAAAAACCAGCAATCTGCATCGCGCAGTCTATTTTGACAATAAAAGCGGTGCGGTGGTTTGTAAAGATAGCCCGGATAGCCACAAAGAAGTGTATGAATTTTGGTCTAGCGACTTGTATCGGCTGTTTCTTGAAGCGGGTTTGCCCCGCCGTCGGCCACCGCCGTTACCGAGTTGTTACGACAATTTAACGGGTAAGGATGACAGTGTGCAGATTGTATCGCCATCAACGGTCGGCACTTATACTTTGCGGCTGAGCAAACCGAGCAGCATTGGTTTACGGGCAAACAGCCCTACTGCCAAGGCAATTTTTTGGTTTGCCAATAAAAGTTTTGTCGGTAAAACGGCGGCATCAGAAACCTTGTCTTGGCAACCCAGTTATGCAGGAAAATATTATATCCGTGCGGTTGATAATGTGGGCCATGCCGATGCTAGGGAAATTACGGTGGAGTTATTGCCATAAGTGGGTGTAGTGGCGCTTGCCTCATTTCATCAGCAATTCGGTTAATCGGACAAAAGCCGGGTTGAATAATGTCAGGCCAAATACAGCGATGCCTATCAAAATTTTTAACAGCAAGGTGTTTTGCTTAAGTTCGGCACGAACTTCGGTGATTTCATTTCTGACATCACTAATTTCATTGCGGACTTCACTGATCTCAGCCCGCACAAACTCCTTGGTTGCCAATTCGTTGCGCAACTCATTGTACAGTTCTGCTTTAAGGGCTTCTTTTTTGTGCGTGATGGATTCGCTAGCCTGATGTTCAATGGCTTGAATGGAGCCTTCTATGGCTTTGGCGAACACCTCGGCCTTTTCCCGGTCTTGGTTAAAAGCGGCTTCCAATAATAGGAACACGTCGCGTGGTATTGAATAAGCCATCAGATTACCTTGCCTTATTTGTCGGTAACCAATTATAGCATTGCCACTTGCTGAAGCCCACGCCAATAAGACGCCTTGATGCACTTATTGGCGTGGTTAGGAGGCTTTAAAACAAATGCTTGACCGCGTCCCGTTCTTCTTTTAACTCGGTTTCGCTAAGTTTCATCCGTTGTTTGCTGAACTCATTGATGGCTAGGCCTTTGACGATAGTCGCCACACCATCGACGATGGTGACTGGGAATGAATAGATCAAATCTTTGGCAATACCATAACTGCCATCAGAAAGCACACCCATACTTACCCAATCACCTTCTTCTGTGCCCAAAACCCAATCCCGCATTTGGTCAATGGCGGCATTTGCGGCGGAGGCGGCGCTGGATTGCCCACGGGCTTTGATTACCGCCGCTCCACGTTGTTGCACACAAGGGATAAAGTCATCGGCAAACCAGCGTTGTTCAACTAAAGACAAGGCATCTTGGCCTTTGACCTTGGTATGGTGCAAATCAGGGTATTGGGTGGCCGAATGGTTGCCCCAGATAATCATATTTTTAATGTCGGTGGTTAGCACCCCGCATTTTTCAGACAGTTGGCTGATAGCCCGGTTATGGTCTAAACGGGTCATCGCAGAAAAATTTAAAGGATTTAAATTAGGTGCGTTTTTCAGGGCGATCAGCGCATTGGTATTGGCGGGGTTGCCGGTCACCAACACTTTTACATCGCGGCTGGCAACGGCGTTTAAGGCTTTGCCCTGTACCGAGAAAATTTCGGCATTGACTTCCAGCAGGTCTTTACGTTCCATGCCAGCGCCCCTGGGCCTTGCCCCCACTAAAAAGGCATAATCGACATTTTTGAAGGCCACCATCGGGTCATCACTTATTTCTATACGGTGCAGCAAAGGACTGGCGCAATCATTTAATTCCATGACAACACCCTGCAAGGCATTCATTGCCGGGGTTATTTCCAACAAATGCAAGACGATGGGTTGGTCTGGGCCTAACAATGATCCAGCCGCCAAGCGAAACAGCAAGGAGTAGCTAATTTGTCCTGCTGCGCCAGTAACCGCTATATGAACGGGTGTTTTCATGGGTATTCCTTGTTTGTTGTCGTTATATATTGAAGGTTTTGTAAAGATGAACTGCCACCCCAAAGGCTTACAAAGTGGGGTTGGCGCAAGGCCAGAGCCGCTTATCGCGTCCCCATAGTAAATTTCATCAAAAACCAGCACGGGTGGCTGATATTCCGTGCAATCCTAACATTCCTGCCCACTTAAAAACACCCTTAAATCATGGCTGCATTGACTATTGCTTAATCACGGCACAGTTTTTTTTATCGGGTATAATACGAACCAAAATTATCCTTTTACGTTTAGTCAGGTAAGTTAATGAAAAAACTACTATTCCAATTTGATACCGACACCCATCCATCTGTTTTTGATACCGTTGTCGGCTATGATGGCGGGGCTGATCATGTGATAGGACATGGCGGGCTAATGCCGGAAAACGTGACGGGCCTGGTCGAGGGCGCAATTTTTACCCGCGCCCCTAAAGATAAAAAAAATACCGCCATTTTTATTGGCGGCAGCGACATGGTAGCCGGCCAAAAATTATTGGCGGCGGTACAGCGTTGTTTTTTCGGCGGCTTTCAAGTGTCGGTGATGTTGGACAGTAATGGCAGCAACACCACCGCCGCTGCCGCAGTAGCCAAACTGGCCGCCAGCGGCACACTGGCTGGCAAAAAAGCCGTGGTTTTGGCGGGCACAGGCCCTGTGGGGCAACGTGCCGCAGCTATGTTGGCCATGGAAGGGGCGAATGTGTCAATAACGGCGCGTAAAATGGAACGTGCAGTGGTGGCTTGCGATAATATGAAACGGCGTTTTGGGGTTGATATTACCCCGCTGGAGGCAGCTGACAATAACGCCCGCGCCATTGCCATCACCGATGCCCAAATTGTGTTGGCAACGGGTGCAGCGGGCGTGGAATTGCTGACGGTTGAACAATGGCAAGCCAACACCAGCCTAGAAATGATAGCCGATGCCAATGCCACGCCGCCTTTAGGCATAGGCGGCACCGACATGATGGATAAAGGCGAACTGCGTCATGGCAAAATCATTTGGGGTGCCATCGGTTTTGGTACTTTAAAACTGGCTTTGCACCGTGCCTGTGTTGGCAAATTATTTGAAGACAACAAGCAAGTGCTGGATGCTGAAAACATCTTTGCCTTGGCGAAAGAAATGGCCTAAGCCACCCCTTGTGATGAGTGATTTAGCCAAATTAAGGACAGCGGCCATCAGCGTTTTTCAAGCGGGTGTGGCTGCGGCTGACCCTTATCTGGCCGTTAAAGGCTGTTTGCAGGTGGATGGGCAACAAATAAGTATTTTAACAGAGCCTGGCCAGCCCCAAAAACGCACAGGTGCATGGTCTACAGTCCATCTTATCGCCTTTGGCAAAGCCGCCTGCGCAATGGCAAAAGCGGTGCAGGACAGCATTCCAGCCAGCCTTTTAGCACCAGGTAGCGTTGCCGTCACCAATTATGAAAACGTAACGGTATTGGCGGGTGTTGATGTTATTGGTGCCGGCCATCCTTTGCCAGACACGGCAGGGCTTAACGCCGCCCAGCGTTGTGCGCAATCTATTGGCAATGCCAAAGCGGGTGAACTGGTATTGGTGCTGGTCAGCGGCGGTGGTTCGGCTTTAATCCCCTACCCGGTTGAGTCTGTCAGTTTGGCGGACAAAATTGCCACCACCAACTTACTGCTTGCCAGTGGCGCAACCATTAACGAAATTAACTGTGTGCGTAAGCATTTGTCGCAACTAAAAGGCGGCGGCCTTGCTAAGCTGACTTTCCCCGCCGATCTGCATGCTTTGATTTTATCGGATGTGTTAGGCGACGAGGTGAGCGCGATTGCCAGCGGCCCTACTGTGCCAGACCCTAGCACTTATGGTGAAGCCATTGCGGTTTTTCAGGCGAAAGGCTTGTGGGATAAAGTCCCCGCTGCTGTGCAAACCCATTTATTGCAAGGGCAAAGTGGCAACATTCCTGAAACGCCAAAACCCGGTGATGATGCCTTTAATCACAGTGCTTACACCTTAATTGGCAGCAACACGATTAGTCTTCATGCCAGTTTGAAAGCCGCAGAAGCACTGGGTTACGACACCAAACTTTACAGTGGTAACTTGAGCGGCGAAGCAAGGCAGGTTGCCGCGCAGTGGGTGACTTATGCCAAAGAGCTGATTGCATCCGGCATCAGCCGCCCGACCGCTTTATTGGCGGGCGGTGAGACCACCGTCACCTTAACCGGCAATGGCTTAGGTGGGCGCAACCAAGAAATGGCCTTGGCATTTGCCATCGCAGCGCAACAACAGGGCTTGGCCGGGCAGTGGACATTTTTAAGCGGCGGTACGGATGGGCGGGATGGCCCTACCGATGCCGCTGGTGGCCTGGTTGACCCAAACACGCTAAAACGCCTGTTGGACGCAGGCCTTGATCCCGATGACCTGCTTGCCAATAACGATTCTTACAGCGCCTTGAAACAGGCCAACGATTTACTTATGACAGGCGCTACTGGCACCAACGTGGCTGACCTGCAAGTCTTACTTATAAACCCGATACTTACCCCCTAATCCAGGAGACACCATGTTTGAAAAATCTATGTCCATCAAAGGTTTTGATGATGAACTATTCCTTGCCATCGAAGAAGAGCGCCAACGTCAAGAAGACCACATCGAATTGATCGCTTCAGAAAACTACACCAGCCCACGCGTCATGGAAGCGCAAGGTTCACAACTGACCAACAAATACGCCGAAGGCTATCCCGGCAAACGCTATTACGGTGGCTGTGAGGCGGTGGATAAAGTCGAACAACTGGCCATCGACCGCGCCAAAGCCTTGTTTGGCGCAGATTACGCCAACGTCCAAGCACATTCTGGCTCACAAGCAAACATGGCCGTATTTATGGCCTTGATCCAACCCGGCGACACCATTTTAGGCTTAAGCTTAGCGGATGGCGGCCATTTAACCCATGGCGCTAAACCCAATTTTTCCGGCAAAATTTATAAAGCTGTGCAATATGGCTTAAACCCAGTCACTAGCGAAATCGATTACGAACAAGTGGAAGCCTTGGCTTTGGAACACAAGCCCAAATTGATAGTGGCTGGATTTTCCGCCTATTCACGGGTTTGGGATTGGCAACGTTTCCGTGACATCGCCGATAAAGTCGGCGCGTATTTTGTTGTTGATATGGCGCATGTGGCGGGTTTGATTGCCGCTGGCTTATACCCTAACCCCGTGCCGTTTGCTGACGTGGTGACCAGTACCACCCACAAATCCCTACGCGGCCCACGCGGTGGCTTGATCTTGTGCAAAAGCAACCCGGACATCGAGAAAAAAATTGATTCCAGCATTTTTCCTGGTATCCAAGGTGGCCCGTCCATGCACATTATTGCCGCCAAAGCCGTTGCTTTTAAAGAAGCGATGCAACCAGAATTCCGCGTTTATCAGCAGCAAGTTATCAACAATGCCAAAGCCATGGCGGCAGTGTTTATGGCACGGGGTTTTGATGTGGTTTCTGGTGGTACCGACGACCATTTGATGCTGGTGTCCTTAATCGCCAAAGGCATTACAGGCAAAGCCGCCGATGCCGCGCTCAACAAAGCCCACATCACCGTCAACAAAAACGCCGTGCCTAACGACCCGCAATCGCCTTTCGTGACCAGCGGCATCCGCGTCGGTACACCTGCGCCCACCACCCGGGGTTTCAAAGAAGCTGAAGTCACCGAAATCGCCCATTTAATGTGTGATGTGATGGACAATATTGACGATGAAGCGGTGAGTGCGGCTGTCCGCGAAAAAGTTAGCCAATTGTGTGCGAAGTTCCCAGTATATCGGGATGGCAAATAATTCTTTCCTTAAATGGACGGGCTTGGTTTGGCTGAACGCGGCCTTTAGTTTTTGGGTAGCCTTAGGCGAATACCCGCTATTGGCCGACAGGCTGGCCATCGTGTTAGGCGTGTTTAGCTTTGTTTTGTTTTACACAAAACTAGATGGCTATCTGGTACGCAACAAACAGCAACGTTTGCACAAAGCGTTGCTGATTAGCACTGTTGTCAAATCCTTAGTGCAGTTCTACCCAGGTGTGGAATTGTTTACCGGCATTGCTGCCACTGCCTTTGTGGATTGGCTGTTAGGCAAAGTGGTGTTCGTGTCAGCGTATTGCATTACATTGGTTGATGGCCTGTTATTGTCGTTACTGGTGGCGGCAATGACAGGGGTGCTTAATTTTGTAATGAAAAGACGGCAGCTTAAAAAAACGATTTAGCTTAAGTGGTTGGGTCAGAGAGTTGCTCCCTATAAGGATAGGGGCTGTTGGCGGGTTGTCGTAAAAGCTGCATCTCCCGCCTGCGCCGTTATATGCTTTCGTCCTTGAACCGGAAGTTCAAGTGGGGACGGTAACGGCCACATCAGGCTTCCCATATAAAACGGGCATGCACACCAATGACAGAGTTCGCCCCCGGGGTAAATACAGGTTCAGGAAACACCCAGCATACTCTCGAACGCTGCAGGAGATACGGTTCTATTTTAGCGTGTTTAGGGGTTTTCTAAAACGTTTTCTATTTTGGCGCTTAATTTAGCCAGGCATTCGTTGAGGCTGCGGTTAAGTTGGACGTTTTGATTTTTCACCAATTGCAGTTCATGTGCCAAATTAAGTGCGGCCATGACTGCAATCCGGTCTGGCCCTGCGATTTTTCCTGAATCGCGCATTTTGCGCATTTGCACATCCAGCTGATGGGCAGAATGGATTAGGGCATCTTGCTCTTCAAGGTCACAAGCAATACGGTATTCTTTGCCCATAATGACCAGTGACACGGGTTGGGGTTTATTGTTCATGAGCCTTGCTCCATTGCTTTTAATCGGGTAATCATTGCTTCAACACGGCTTTTGGCTTGGGTGGTTTTTTCCAATAATTGCTCTTTTTCTGAAATCAAGCTGGCTTGTTTAAGCTTTAACGATTTGTTTTCAGATTTTACGTCTTGGTAGTTGTCAATAAGCTGGTCCAGCTTGTCTTCAAACGCTTGTAATGCTGAGGGTAGATGTGTTTCTGTCATGATGGTAAAAGGTTGTTGCAAAATGTTGGTGCTTTAATGGGGATTATCAGTGGTTAGGATAGGCTTAAACGGCGCGGCTGCGTATAAAAGCACAAAATATTAACCGTCTTGGCTATCAATGGTAGCATAAGCGTTATTTTTTTTTTAGTGATAGTGAATATATTATGGCTTATAACGCGTGTAACGCGATAATTGTAGAGATTGATGCCGACTTGTCAGCTGCCGAGGCGCACGGCATGGCCACGGGTATGTTATGTGTCAACGGACAACTAGATAGCGGTATCTGGATGACAGAACTGCTGCCGGAAAGTGAAGCCCTGTTTGATAAGGATAATAATTTGCTAGTCAGGCTATTTGAAGAAACGTGTAGGCTTTTGGCAAGTGATGATTTTGAGTTTGAGCTGTTTTTGCCGGAAGATGACAGCCCTTTATCCGAGCAAGTCGTAGCTTTAAAAAATTGGTGCCGGGGCTTTTTGTTTGGCGTGGGATCGGCGGCCAAAGCGACAAACCTGTCGAAAGAAGCGCGTGAAATACTGAAAGATGTCACCGAATTTACCAAGCTTGATGACCATGCCGAAGGCGAGGACGATGAGCAGGCTTTTGTGGAAATTACCGAATACCTACGTTCGGCGGTGTTATTATTACGTGATGAATTGGGTGAAGGCAACAGCGGCAAGCGCACCGCACAGTGGCAGGAACAATGAAACAAAGTGAATTTAAAAAACGCCGCAAGCACTTGATGCAACGTATCGGCAAGGGCAATATCGCGCTGATAGGCAGTGCCGCCATGCAGACGCGCAACAATGATGTGCATTACCCGTTTCGGCAAGATAGCGATTTTTATTATTTGACTGGCTTTAATGAACCCGAAGCCTTGGCGGTCTTTATCCCAGGGCGGGAACAAGGCGAATACATTTTATTTTGCCGCGAATACGACGAAAAAAAGGCCTTGTGGGAAGGTGCCCATGCCGGTTTGGAAGGTGCAACCAAACACTATGAAGCTGATGATGCGTTTCCGATTGCTGATTTAAACGACATTTTGCCAGGGCTGCTGGAAAATAAAACCAAAGTTTTTTATCCGATGGGCAATGATCCTGAACTGGATCATAGCTTACAGGACTGGTTAAGAAAAATCCGTAGCCAATCCAGAAAAGGGGTGGTTGCGCCAGGTGAGTTGGTTACTTTAGACTTGGTGCTGCATGAAATGCGGCTGATCAAAAGTGCCGCCGAGCTTGAGCTGATGCGCCGCGCCGCCGAAGTGTCCGCAAACGCCCATGTTAAGGCCATGCAAGTCTGCCAGCCAGGATTATATGAATACCAAGTAGAAGCAGAAATTGTCCACCATTTTATGCAAAATGGCCTGCGCGCGGTGGCTTACCCGTCTATCGTGGCAACCGGAAAAAATGCCTGCACCCTGCATTACACCGAAAACAATACCAAACTTAAAAGCGGGGATTTGTTGCTGATTGATGCAGGTGGCGAATGTGACCATTATGCCGCCGACATTACCCGTACATTTCCGGTTTCTGGGCGTTTTAGCGGGCCACAAAAACTGCTCTACCAATTGGTCTTGGATGCCCAAATAGCGGCATTGGAGCAAATTAAACCGGGATTGCCTTGGAATTTGGCGCATGAAGCCTCGGTACACACCATCACCAAAGGTTTACTGGAGTTGGGCTTGCTGAAAGGCCGGCTAAAAAAACTCATTAAAGACGAAAAATACAAACAGTTTTATATGCACCGGATAGGCCATTGGCTGGGGATGGACGTGCATGATGTCGGCGATTATAAAGTCAACCAGGAATGGCGCTTATTGGAAGCCGGCATGGTTTTGACCGTAGAGCCGGGTATCTATGTGCCAGCCGATTGTAAAGGCGTGGACGAACAATGGCGTGGCATCGGCATACGCATTGAAGATGATGTGCTGGTAACAGCCGACGGTCACGAAGTGCTGAGCAGTGGCGCACCCAAAACCATCCAAGAAATTGAAGCATTAATGCAGGCGGGCTAATGCAAGCAGAATATGACTTAATCATAGTCGGCGGCGGTTTGGCAGGCAACTGCCTCGCCTTGGCGCTAAAAGACACAGGCTTGCGGATAGCCATTGTGGAGGCCAACAGCCGCGAACAATTACAGGCCTCGCCGGCTGGCGACCGGGCTTTGGCCTTGGCGGCAGGAACGGTCATGATGCTGGAGGCCATGGCGGTTTGGCAAAGCATCAGCTATGCTGCCACAGCCATAAGCAACATCCATATTTCCGACCGTGGGCATTTTGGCAAAACCCGTTTGTCCGCAGAAAAAGAACAGGTCGCCGCCTTAGGTTATGTGATTACAGCACGGGACATTGAAACCCATGTTGCCAAATTGGTTGCCCAAGCGGGTATAGACCTGATTGCCCCGGCGCGGGTGGTGGGTTTAATGTCGGGCGACCAAGAAATTTGCGTCAGTTTAAAACAAGGCGAAGAATCCTTAAACTTGTCGGCCAAATTGTTGGTGGGCGCAGACGGCGGCCTGTCATCGGTGCGGCAATTATTGGACATCAACCAGCAAGTCACGGATTATGGACAAACCGCCTTAGTCACCACCGTGCGCACAACGCGTCCCCATAAAGGCACGGCCTATGAGCGCTTTACCGCCTCCGGGCCTTTGGCCTTATTGCCTGTTGAAAAAAAACAATGCGCTGTCGTGTGGACACGAAAAAAAGCAGATGCCGAGGCATTGATGCTAGGCAGCGAAGCCGATTTCTTAGCCGAATTGCAACAGTGTTTTGGCTATAAGCTGGGTGGGCTTAGCTTGATAGCGCCCAGACGCGCCTTCCCTTTGTCGCTGATCCGTGCCGAAAAAATGCAGGCAGGCCGTGCAGTCATCATTGGCAATGCCGTACACCAGTTACATCCCGTTGCAGGACAGGGCTTTAACCTAGGGCTTAGGGATGTGGTAAGCCTAGCAGAATTGCTCATTAAGCAGCACGAAGCCGGAAAAGACATAGGCGCAGGGGATTTTCTACATGCGTATGCGCAGGCCAGAAAGCAAGATCATGACCGCACCATCGGCTTTACCGATGCCGTCGTCAAGATTTTTTCCAATGAATGGCTAGCCTTGGCGGCGGTCAGGAATTTCGGGTTAACCTTGCTGGATCATATTCCTGCGGCAAAATCCTTGCTGACACGCCATGCGATGGGGCTTGCAGGCGCTATGCCGCGATTGGGCAATTTTCGTTAGCCCTGTGCTGACAACCCGGGTCCGCAGCATTTCTGTATTTATTTTATTGGGGGAAAACATGATAAAAATTTCTATTTTGTTCATCAGTCTTGTCATGGCAAGCATACAAGTAGCCAAGGCGGCATCAGACGATGCGTGGAAAGCGCACACTAAAGAAGTCGTTGCCGCTTGCATTAAGGCCAGTGAATTGAACAAAGCCAAGGCAATCGGTGACATCATTGGTTTTAGCGATAATACCGGCTACGATGCCTTGCTGATTAGTGGGACTTATCCACAAGCGCACATGAAAAATGCCAAAGCAACTGTGCTTTGCTTGTTTAACCGACGGTCTAAAGCCGTCGAAGTTGCTGAAGCGCCAAGCTTGGCGCGTTAGCCTAATTCCAAGCCTTCCCTAGGCAGCTGCTTTCAGCAACCACAGAAGCCGGTAGCTTTAATGCTACCGGCTAGCTATACCCCTCCTGATCTTCATAGTACCCGCACGACTTCCCGCCTAGCCGTTCCCTTTCCGCAGACTTATCCCTCACGCCAAACATTGTTGCCTTGCCCCCGTTCATGTCCAGTTCAGCCAAGGGCTTTACGATTACTTGGCGATTGAGCTGTGAAATGCAGGTATCAAGCTCCAACTGCCTTACGTAACAGGATAACAAGGGACAGTGCGATGAACATAAAATTAGGAAATACCCCACATTACAAAGCGTCAGTTAAGTTGGCGTTAATCTTTACGCTTGCTTGGCTGTTGCCCAGTACGGTTGTTGCCCAAGTTACGGGTATCTGGGATACAACCGCACTGACCCGGTTTGATGTTACTGCCATAAAAGCACCGGGTTTGGTGCCTGAGCATTCAGTATCCATTGCCGATGGTGCTTATGAATTTGGCGTCAATGGCCATTTTACAGCTGGCGAAATTTCCGGCGTATGGCGGCAAAAAAACAGCAACTATATGGTCACCGCAGATCGGTTTGCCTTAGAAAACCAATATCGTCTAGCGTTGGAGTCAACACCCGGAATGATCGTCAAGCAAGTCAAATTGCTTAACAGCAAATTGGCAGGTAGCCAGCTAGACAATGGCATTTGGGGCAGTGAGCGCTACGAATACAAAATAGACATCAGCTTAAATGGGCGGCGGGAGGTGTTGCGTGTGGTAATGGCCTCAAATGTGGCCGGACACCAACGTCTAAGCAACCAGGCTAAAGCCAGTGGCATACAGGCGATGGCGGCTATGCCACAGCCAGACTTTATGGCGGCGGCAGTTGCGGTGGTCGTGGATTACTTTAACCGCCATTAATTCCACTAGTCGCCGCAATAAGGAATAAAAGTGTCCAAATCCCAATCGCTAAACCCCTATTACCGATTTATTGTTATCTGGTTGCTGATTGCGGCTGTATTAATCCTCTCGGCTTGCAGCACCAGCGGCTGGTTTGGCCCACCGCGCCCGGAAGATTTAGCAAAGATTTATGTTGAATTACCGCCGTTTAAGAAAACGACATTATTGCCTAACCAACATCGTGATGCGCCGCTGATTTTGGCAAAAGCCATGCAAGGCCAGTTACGGGAAGAAAATCGCTTGCAACTGGACAGTAGCATCCATTCACTGAGCATAAAAAACATTATTTTAGTGCATCAAAGCGCAACGCTGATTGCCCAAGCGGAATTATTCGATGATGGGGAATTGCTACAGTTCAGTAGGGTAGTGCGTCATCTTGAGGCCAATGATGATTGGATGCAGGCCATGGAATGGGTTGCCGAACTATTGCTCAGGGAGCTGCTGGAAAAATTGCAACAAGCTACTTTGTCCTCCAGCAGATATACCCATTACAGTGCTTATTATGGCAACTCGGATTACCCCCCATTTTATCGCCGCCAAAGAAATAATCCGTGGTTGCGGCCTAGTAAATCCATGCACCCAATATCAAGTTCAGCGTTACCTAATCCACCGCAACAGCCTCAACCTAAAGAACACCAAGCTTCTAGCGCTATTGTCAAAGCACTGCCGAAGTCACACAAAACGCCCCGTATAGCTGTCCAAAAACCACTTGATACGGCAGTGGATGTTTCAAGCGATACTGGCGTGATCGACATTCCACGGGATTCTATTTATATGCCGCCAGTGTCCTATCCCGCAGCTGGGGAAGCGTCGGCTCCACTTGAGAATGACAATACCAGCCCTCATACAAGTACGGCAGACAACCCAAGCACTAGCCCAGAAGCGTCTAGTGTAGGGGCTAACACGAATAATACCTTGGATACGAATTCAGGGGAAACTGGCGCGGAAGCCAGCCCCGTCCAAGGTGAAGCCACTAACGCTGGCGACCCTAGCCCTAGTTCGAGCGAATCAGGCGGCTATGCTAACCCCAGCGGGAGCGCCAGTTCAAGCGCAAGCGAATCCGGTAGTTATTCCAGTCCTAGCGAAAGTACCAGCCCTAGTTCCAGCGAATCAGGCAGTTATTCCAGTCCTAGTGAAAGTGACAGCCCTAGTTCTAGCGAATCAGGCAGTTATTCCAGTCCTAGTGAAAGTGCCAGCCCTAGTTCCAGCGAATCCGGCAGTTATTCCAGTCCTAGTGAAAGCGTCAGCCCCAGTTCTGGCAGCCATGCTAGCCCTAGTGAAAGTGTCAGTTCAAGTTCTAGTGGCCCTAGTTCCGAATCACACCAAAGCGCCAGTTCTTCGCAACAAACGTCGGCCCCGCCTACACCCGAGCCGTCGCCACCGCCTCCTCCACCTGCGCCAAAACCAGACCCAAAGCCTGAACCAAAAACAGACAATTCAACAACTGAGGGCAGTGCGGATACGGCTAGCCCGTAGGCAAGTTAGGGAAGTACTGATTACAAGAGGCGCATCCGTTCGCGATTGATGCGCTTCGCTCCCCAGTACATCCTAAGTAGCACATAGACCAGAGTAACTCCAGAATCCAGCCTCAAACCTGAGTGCAGCCGAGTTTAGATTCTGGCTACGCAACTAAAGCGTAAAGTAGATTACTTACAAATCCGCGTAATAAACTCCCTTTCTTCCGCATTTTTTGATGCCAATCGTGCGGCAACACCGGTATCGGCAAAGTCGGTAAACAGGCCGTCAACACCTAAATCAAAATAATAAGTCATTTCTTTTTTCGGGTCAGTAAAGCCGTAGCCACTGGCATCGTTACGGAATGTCCAAGAATGCACCATCAGGCCACGGTTGTGGGCTTTTTCCAAAACCCCTGTGCTACCATCGACACGGCGGTCGTTAATGGTGATCTTATTGTCACCGTTACGGTCTATGCCATCATTGACAGTCTTCACCAAATAGGGTTTCCAAGGGCCAATACCGTCAGCATACGATTTAACAAAGTTTAAGCCTTCATCTGTCAGCAAATCCGCAAAAGTGCGCGGGTCATTGTTTACGACAAAATCATAAGGTTGGCGGTAGGGGGCAACCAGAGACATGGAGCCATCCGCATTCACGTCGTCAGCATCAACTAATTGGATCAGCTTCATTTTAGTTTTGCTGCTCAGGTATTGAAGATTAGCCACTTCAAATGACTGGATAAAAACTGGGGCACACTCGGTGTTGCCGTATGCGGCATGTAAGGTACTCAGCAATTTTTTTTCAAAGCCGTACTCACCAAACAGTTTACGGTTGCGGCTGTCGGTTAATCCAGCGTGATACGTTGAGTGCTTTATTTCAGGATAAATGCCAATGGTGCGGCCAGTCGCTGCACTTTTTTTCTTCGCCAAGGCAATCACTTCATTGATGGTTGGGATTTTAAATTGGCCATTATATTGCTGGTCGCGGCTGGTGTTGGATTGCACGGCGCGTAAGGTTTTAATTTCCGCCAAAGTAAAATCACTGGCAAACCAATCAAAATATTCAACGCCATCCACCATGCGTTTGGTTTTACGGCTGGCAAACTTAGGGATGCTCGCCACATTGGTGGTGCCGCCTATCATCGGTTCGTGGCGGGCAATCATTTTACCGTCTTTGGTGAGGACTAAATCGGGTTCGATATAATCAGCGCCCATTTCAATCGCCAAGGTATAGCCTTCAAGGGTATGTTCGGGACGATAACCAGCCGTACCGCGATGACCGATAACGATAGGCGATTTGAAGATATAAGGCTTGGCATCAATATGGCCTTGAAAGCTCAGGGCAGCCAAGGCCGCTGCAATGATCAATGTGGGCTTGTTTAGGTGTTTGGGCATGGCTTAGTGTCCTTCAAATTAAAGAGGGTTATGTGGAAAATACGGCGGCCAAACAACCATGGGTCTTATAGTTGCGCTAAGGATTAAGACGCGCAAATGAGGCGCTTTATAGGTCAAACAATCCCCGCACAGCAGCAACGCATAAGTTACCCAAATTATTGGTGCGCATTACTAGCGGTTAAAAAGACAAACGCTTAAGGGGCTTAGCCACAGCAGCGGATGGCGGTGTCAAAAGATGGCTACTTGAGGGTAAGCGATTTAATAACACGATAAGAATTATCGCCTTAAATCATGACAGGCTGATTAAACAGCCAGGGGAAGTAAGCCAGTGGCCAAGCGTTAGATGACAGCGGCGCACTTGCTTTTTTTATGGGGGATGTTTTGGCTTGGGGGTGTAAAGGGCTGATGGATTTCAGCCGGGTAGGATGCTGTAAACGAAGTGTACCGTAATGTTTGCGGATGATGCGCTTAGTACCTCAACACATCCTATGCGGCGCATCTTATCGCCTTAATTTTAAAGCTGGAGTAGTATGTTGGAATAAGCCGAAAGCGAAAAGCGGCGTTTCCGGCATTAGGTGCATCGGCTACGTGGTTGCCGGAAACGGCAGTTTTCACTAACGTTCAAACCGCCTTATTCCGGCCTACAGGGCTTATTAGGTTGGTTATCAAAAGCAGATTGCAGATTAAGGTTTCTTTTCATCAATCGTTAAAAATGGAATAGGTGCTAAAACAATTCTTTCAAAAGTTTTATTGCCTAATTTCCCGCCGTTTTGCAAATCGTAAGCGGCAAAAAGGGCTAAACAAAAATAAATAAACACCGCAATTCCTGCATAAAAAATTGGTTTTTTAAAGAGGCTATCATCTTCTTTTTCTGCTGCTGAAATACTATTGTGTTTTCCAACAATTGACCCGTTCAGCTTTGCTTTTTCCAAATTATAATTATCACCCACTTTATTATCCTCATACCTTAAATAATGACCATTAACATGAATGTTGTCGCCTAATTTAACAGTAACTTTTTGAATTTCTATATCATCAATCAACTTTAAGACATTTACCTTGTTGAAGGGCGGTTTTCGACAGTCTATCTCATACGACTTAAAAGCAATCCGCTCTTTTAGTTCTTCATAGTCAAAAAATACGGCTCTTCAGAACCTGAGCAAGTTTCACAATTACACGGAATCAACTTATTGCACTTATCCCTCAAGCGCTCATAACTGCTGTTAATCTTATCCAACTCATAACTGACAATATTCAATAGCTCCTTTTTGTTGTTGCCATGTACGCGTATTTGAATCTCACGCTTGCCATAATATTCAATAATTTCAGCCTGGGCGTTGTCTTTTTCCAAAATCACGCCGCTTTTCCACACCCATTGATAGTCATGGGCAATGTGTTCGTGCATTTCGACAATAAATTGCGAAAGAATCCCCTTCGGCATAAAATCATATTTATAGCGTAGTAATAACAAATCATTTGTCGGCCAATCGTATTGCGGGGCTTTGTCTTTCAATAATTGTGGGGCGATATATTGATGCGGCTGATTACGGATTTCATAACACAATTTAAACTTTTGCATTAAGGCTAACAATTCACCGCGCATGGTGTTGTATTGCTCATCCTGCCAAATGTCGGCTAAATCCTTATCATTAAAATGTCCCGCCTGATTTTTTACCGTGTCATTATCCAACACTTTATAAACCGCATCGGTTGCCCAGGTGGGTTTTAAAATTAGGGTTTTGCGTAATAACGGGTGGTTTTGAAAATGCAGACACACGCCCAAATCGTGCAAATATTCGCTTAATTGCAGTTTATCGGCTTCATTTTCAAAACCGTTCGCTTGGCACAAGGCAAAATAGTCTTTTAGATCGATATAATAACGGTCGTCTTGTTCCAATTGCTCCCGTACCTTTACCCAGGTTTTTGGCAATGGAGCCCCTATATGCGGCAATTCGGTAATGTAATGCTGCAAATCTTTAATAATTTTATCTAAGCCGCGATTGTCGCTTAAATCCGTGGCGAGAATGGCTTTAATGTTATTGAATTCTTTTAGCTCTTGTTCTGGAATGTCGCGGCTACGCTTGCTTTTTTCATTTTTAATGATTACCACAGGGCTGTTCGCGCTTAATAAATCGACAATATTCAGCCAATGATAAAAATCGGTGTCTTCTTTGCGGTCATCGGTTAATAAAAAATATAAGGCCCGCTTGCTTAGAAAGAATTGATGGGTTTGGTGATAAATTTCTTGTCCGCCAAAATCCCAAATATTAACGCGGAAGGTTTTGTCTTTAATCGGGAATTGATAGCTTAATATATCAATGCCCTTGGTCGATTCTGATTTGATTTCAGGGATTAATTGCCAATGAGGATTAATAATTTTATTCGCTAAACTGGTTTTTCCTGCGCCACCTTCACCGACTAAAATGAGTTTGGCCTCGTAAATAGTGTCAAAACCTTCTTTTCTTAATTGCTCAAAATAAGCGCGGATGGCTTCGTTGCCTTGTTTGATAATTTCCAGTGGTGGCTTTTCAATAGGATTACTTTCAAGAAAAATACCATCTCCAGGATTCCATTTTATGTGAAACGGTATGTCTAAGTGAATCGGTATGTTTAAATTTAATAGCCATTCTGGTAATTCGCTGATTCGGTTGCGGTTTAAGTCAAGCCGGGTCAAATTGGGCAGGGCTTTTAAAACGCTGATGTCGCTGATTTGGTTGTAGCTTAAAGAAAGCTGGGTCAGATTGGGCAGGGCTTCTAAAACGCTGATGTCGCTGATTTGGTTGTAGCTTAAAGAAAGCTGGGTCAGATTGGGCAGGGCTTCTAAAACGCTGATGTCGCTGATTTGGTTGCCGATTAAACCAAGCTGGGTCAGATTGGGCAGGGCTTTTAAAACGCTGATGTCGCTGATTGGGTTATTGCTTAAATCAAGCTGGGTCAGATTGGGCAGGGCTTTTAAAACGCTGATGTCGCTGATTTTGTTGTTGCTTAAATAAAGATCGGTCAGATTGGGCAGGGCTTTTAAAACGCTGATGTCGCTGATTTGGTTTTGGCTTAAATCAAGATCGGTCAGTTTGGGCAGGGCTTTTAAAACGCTGATGTCATTGATTTGCTTAGAACGAATGTTTAAACCAGTCACTTGTTGTTGGCTGTTCAACAAAAATGTGTTTTGTTGATCCCAATCCATAATGTTGCTATCAGCCGGACAAGGTTTTAATGGTTCGCCGATAAGTTTTTCAATTTTTTTAATAACGTCTAAATCGGACATGGTCTTATGTTATTAACCTATTTTCTAATTCAGGATAATACGGAAATTTCTTATCTACCGAAATAATCCCGCCATCATGGGCAATTGCTGTTGCAATAATTATTCTATCTTGTGGATCGCTATGATAATCCGTTAAAGACACAGCAAGCTTAGCAATCGCGGGCGTTAAAGGCCGTAACGAAATACCTGAACCGGCTAACGCTTTTTCAAACCATTCATTTAACTCACAAGGTAACTGTATTCTGCCGTGCTGCTGCAACCATGCAACTTCAAACAAACTGATTGCCGACACGCCCACTTCATCTGCTTGCCCAATCATTTCTAACCACAAAGGCTTTAAAAACGCACTATCCTGATTCACCCACCACAGCCAGATATGCGTATCCAAAATAATCATATCGGCAAATCCCATTCAGCTTGTGTTGCTGTGTTGATAATATCGCCTGTTATTTTTACCTGCCCTGCAATATCAGGATGCGGACAACGTTTAGACATGACTTTTTTATTTTCCAAAACTAAAAAAATGGCCTCAAACTGTTGGTTAGGCGGCAGTTTTGGCATTGCTTGCAAATTGCCAAACTTATCAGTCGTTACAATCAATTTTTCAGCATACATATCATTTCTCCAAAAATTACGTTTTATCACTCGCCTCAATCAACGCTTTTGCCTTATCACCCAACTTGGTATTACCCTCAATAAACTAATTGAAAGTATGCGTATCAAGCAATAACTTCATCACATATAATCCGCAAAATCATCCAAAGGTTCATCAAAATCAGCCGACATTTTAATCAGCCCTTTTGCACTACCAAATTTAGGAACAGGTTTTTCTTTTTTTGTTACTAATTGTTTCGTTACCTGTAATTGGTTTTCAAACTGCATTAACATTTTGCTGATCATTTCCTGTGGAATTTCATCATAACTTGCATAACTGTCTCCTTAATAATTACGCCGGACAACTTCTTTCCGTATTTCTTAATTTGCCCAATGGATGATGAACCTTGCCAATACCCATCAGCAACAGGTGAATTTTAGCGATGGATAAAAATCCCTGCCATCATGCAGCAATACCACATTCTTTTCTATAGGTTTGTTCTTCTGGGTAACTGCCATTTTTTCATCATGGCAAGTTTATCATTGGCTATGTAACACAACCCGGTTACGGCCTAGGTTTTTGGCTTCGTATAAGGCAGAATCGGCTTTTCTTAAAAATATTTCTGGCGTGTCGTTTTCTGCATAAACTGCTACGCCTATGCTTAAAGTAATAACACCTAAAGGTGACAATTCATGCGGCAAGCTATGATTCGCCACCACGGTGCAAATACCTTGGGCCAAGTGTACGGCGTTTTCGGCAGTAGTTGCGGGCGTAATTAGCACAAATTCTTCGCCGCCATAGCGTGCCGCCAAGTCTGTTGACCTGGCTGCAAAACTCCTGAATACCGTCGCCACAGCCGATAAACAGGCATCCCCGGCTTGATGCCCATAATGGTCGTTATATTTTTTAAAGAAATCCACATCCAACATCAGCATGGTCAAAGGTTGATTAGTGCGCATAGCGCGGCGGCACTCATCCAGCAAGATTTCGTCAAAATGCCGTCGGTTGGCAAGGCCAGTCAGGCTGTCAGTAATCGATAGTTCCGCCAATTTTTTGTTGGCAAGCTCCAATTCTTCGGTGCGCAACAATACTTTTTGCTCTAAGCTGGCGTTCAGCTCATTTATGGCTAGACTTTTTTCGATTACCCGTTCAAACAATTTGTTATACGCTTGCTCAATACGGCAAAATTCTTCGACATTGTTTGTTTGCAGTTTCAAAAAAATGCTGTCAGGGTTGTCGATATCAGCTTTGTCCATGGTGTCACAAAACGCGCTGAGTTGCTTACCGAGAAAATGCTTAAATGCCCAGATAAATAATAGTAATAGTACCGCCGTCTTAATGAGCGCTGATACTAAAATTGACAGAAAATTATATTTTACGGCGTCAAATATCACTTTGTGGCTGGAATAAAATGTTACTGTCCCCAGCAACAGATTATTTTTTTTCAGCTGAAACGTGTGTCCGATCAGTTTTATATAGTTCTTGCGGTCGCTCCAATGGTTGAAAGCCTCCACACTAAAGCTGGGGGTGTTGTCGGCAGTAATGCCCAATCGGATAGGAAAAGGTTCTGCCCAATCGGGTGGTTTGTCCATGTCGTCGATTTTAATGCCAACGATGGTCGGTATTTTTAAAATGCCGTTCAAGTTGGCTGCCAACGCGGCGCTATCAAATGTCCATGCCGCGCTGGTTAGGCTGTCTGCAAAAATGGCCTCGGTGGCTGCCAGTTCATTATTGACTTGCTTGCTTTCGCGCCAATATTCGCTGGACATTTGCGCTAGGGTAATCAAGACCGTTATAAATAAATAAATCGAAAATACAATCCGTAATAAAAGCGCTGCCAAGGATCGCTTTTTGTTTTTGGGGTAAGCGCGGCCTGATGAGTGGGTTTCTGATTTTTGTGCTAGCGGTTTTGTCATGGGCGTGGGGGTAAATAATAAAGTTGCTTTGCTTAACATGACGATCTATTGCAATCTTGCCTAGCAATCAAGGTATATTCGTGGTTGTGGCTCACTGCCACCATGGGCAGTGTCTATCAGGGTATCTCCATAATGCCATATCTTGCCAAATATTCCTTTTCTTTGCCTGTACGCTGTATTTTCAAGCGCCCGGCATCCCAAATAGCCATCAATTTTTGCACATTCTGGAGTTTAGGAGAAAATGCGGGTTTTAAAACCAAGGGCTGATTAAATATCCCGCCAATCGCCAGCTGCTCACTAAATCCTTTTTCCTTTGCCAAATAACTGCCCGTCAAAAAGGTTTCATTAAAAGTGTCTATACGCCCAGCTAAAATCATCCTAAAAATTTGCTCGATGGCATGTTCGCCTGTGACCACATTGATTTTTGTTTTATTGGCGGGGTCTTGCAAATACTGGTCATAAGCCGGTTCCATTTTATATTCGTAGCCGACTACGGTGGCTACAGCGCTTAATTGCTTTAAAGAGTTGGCATCATGATAACGCCAAGGGTTGTCCCTCTTTACGAAAAAAGCTTGTTTATAACTGAATGAAGGTTGTATGGGAAACAGCACGACATTAGCGATGCTGGGGTTCACCAACGGGGTCAAATGGCAATCCCCCTCCTCCACCGCTTTCAGGGAGCGGGCATAAGGGGTGGTGACAAATTCCAGCTGATACCCTTGGGCTGTGAAAATTTCGGCGAGCATATCGATGACAAAACCCCGCTTGGGATCGGTTGGGGTCGGAATCATGGCAGAAGGTGGGTAACTGTCGTAACAAACCACCAACCGCGGTGGATCCGCTAAGGCGGTATTTATAAACCCTAAGGCCGATAACAATAAAAGCAGGGTAAGCGTCCTTATTATGGGGGTCATACAATTTCCATTTTTATAAGTTTGCGGCGAATCTGAATATGGCATGATTGCTTGGGACGTGGTGCAGCGCATCCTTCATCAGCGATGCGCTATGTTCCCAAGTACATCCTTTGCACTACTAGGAATTGCCTAGCAGTGCCAGCCATCAACTCAGATCCCTGCAAAAAAGCCCGCCGCTTCTATGCCGGTAATTGCACAGCGCTCATCTTGATCGGACACATCGCCGCTGATGCCAACCGCGCCGACCAGGTTATTGTCAGCATCACGGATCAACACACCGCCAGGCACGGGCATAATTTTGCCATCGGCCACATCGATTAAAGCGTTCATAAAATCAGGGCGCTGCAAGGCAACGGCGGCCAAACTGCGGGAAGACACGCCCATATTGACCGCCCCCCACGCTTTGGCGGTGGCAATTTGTTGCCGGATCATGCTCGCGCCGTCTTCGCGTTGCAGGGCTTTAACATGGCCGGCGGCATCCAGCACCACAACCGTCAGTGGGGCAAGGTTTAATTCTCTCGCCACATGTACCGCTGTGTTGATGATCAGGTTGGCGTGTTTTAAGGTTAATGCGGTCATCGGCAATTCTCGTTTAGTTAAGTAGGGGTAAAAGGTAAGGCTCCACACTATTGGCCAAAATTGGCTGTGCAAGCGCATTCGGGTGCAGGCCATCGGCTTGCATTAATTTTTTGTTTAAGGCAACTTCTTCCAGTAAAAAAGGGACTAAGGGTATGGCGAATTCTTTTGCCAACTGCGGGTAAACGTTGTAGAACATTTCTATATAGCGTTTACCATAATTTGGCGGGATTTTCATGCCTAGCAATAGGACTTTTGCACCCGCTTTTTGCGCACGGCGGATAATTTCGGCCAGATTTGTTTTCATCTGTACCGGCGAAAGGCCACGCAAGCCATCGTTGGCACCCAATTGCAGCAAAAGCACCGCCGGTTTTTCCCGGCTTAAAATGGCATCGATACGCGCTAATCCGCCTGCACTGGTTTCGCCACTGATACTGGCATTACTGATGCGGTCATTGTGTTTACTTGCCAGCAGTTTTTTCTGGAGTAAATTAACCCAAGCTTGTTCCAGTTCCAAGCCATAACCTGCACTGATACTGTCGCCTAACACGACTATCGGAGGCCCCGCCAATGCAGACATGGACAGTAATGAAACAAACATAGCAAATAGAAACTTAGGCATTATGCAAACTCAAGCAAAGCAAACAATTAATAGCATTATAGTAACGGAAGGTTTGGGTAAATCGGTACAAACTTCCGAAGGAAAACTGCATATCTTGTCATCGATAGATTTGATAATCAAATCTGGTGAAAGTATTGCCATTATTGGCGAGTCAGGATCAGGGAAATCAACCTTGATTAGCTTGCTTGCGGGCTTGGATACACCGAGTTCTGGCACTATCCGCATCAATGGCAAACTTATCACCGACCTTAATGAAGATGGCCGGGCGGCGTTGCGCAATGAGCTGATAGGCTTTGTTTTCCAGTCATTCCAATTAATTTCCGGGCTTACCGCATTGGAAAATGTGATGTTACCTTTGGAATTAAGCGGCGACCAGCAGGCTAAAGACAAAGCCTTGGCATTGCTGGCCCGGGTAGGTTTGGGGCACCGCTTGCGGCACACACCTAAACAGCTGTCTGGCGGTGAACAACAGCGGGTTGCCTTGGCAAGGGCGTTTGTGACAAAACCTGTGATTCTGTTTGCCGATGAGCCCACGGGCAATTTGGACAGCAGGACGGGCGCAACCATTATTGACTTGTTGTTTGAGCTAAACCAAGAAAACCAGACCACCTTAATTTTAGTCACCCACGACCATGCCTTGGCGGCACGCTGCCAACGCACGCTACAACTCGACGCAGGCCGCTTGCTATGAGCCGTTTTAACCTCGCGTTGCGCATGTTATGGCGCGATAGCCGTTCTGGTGAGCTAAGCATACTGATTGCGGCACTCATTATTGCCGTCACCAGTTCTACGGCCATCGCACTATTTTCAGACCGTTTGCAGCGCACAATGTTGCAACAAACCGCCGAATTTTTGGCCGCCGACTTGGTTATCGCCAGCCCGGCACCTATAGCGGCTGAGTGGCTGGCTAAAGCGATGCAGCTACACTTGACTCAAGCGCGCACGGCTGAATTTTCTAGCGTTTTAATCGAGCATGATGAATTATTGCTAGCCAGCATTAAGGCGGTCAGTTCTAGCTACCCCTTGCGTGGCCATTTAAAAACCATGAACACCGATTATGCGGATGAAGCCATCGTCCAACAAGGCCCTGAACCTGGCACTGCTTGGCTAGAAAAGCGTATTTTAGCCGCCCTAAAGCTAAAATTGGGCGATAAGCTGACCGTTGGTGAAGCCCCCCTGACCATTAGCCGCATCATTACCTACGAACCCGACAAACAAGGCGATTTTTTCAGTTTTTCGCCGCGCGTAATGATTCATGAAAACGATTTGCAGGCTACTGGGGTTGTACAACCCGGCAGCCATGTCCATTACTTTTTTCAATTTACTGGCGATGAACATGCCTTGGCTGAATTTAAGCAATGGCTTAAACCGCAGTTAAACCCCTCGCAACGCTTGGTTGATATTCATGAAGACCGCCCGGAATTAGGCTCAGCGCTACAACGGGCAGAACGTTATATGGGCTTGTCCAGCATTATGGTAATTTTAATTGCCGGTGTGGCGATTGCCATGGCGACCCGCCGCTATACCGAACGGCATTTCAATACCACCGCGCTGTTGAGGTGTTTGGGCTGTAAACAGAAGGAAATACTGTGGCTTTATAGCAGCCAGTTCATTGTCCTCGGTTTGCTGGCAAGTGCCATAGGTTGCTTTTTGGGCTGGTTTGCCCAAGCGGGTTTATTCCACCTGTTAAAAGGCTTACTGCCGCAGCAACTGGCCAGCCCTAGCTTGTTGGCGGTGTTTTTTGGCTTGATCATTGGCATGTCCGTGCTCTTGGGCTTTGCTTTGCCACCCTTGTTACGGCTTAAGCAAGTGTCGCCCTTACGCGTATTGCGCCGCGAATTAGCCCCTTTGCCCACTAGCGCGTGGATGGTTTATGGTGTGGCTATCGGCATTATTGGTTTGTTAATTTGGAAATATACCAATGACCCCAAATTGACCGCCACCATTTTAGGCGCTGGATTACTGGCCTTGCTGCTGTTAGGTTTGCTGATTTATGGGGTGTTGCTGTTGGTGCGCAAAGCTTTGCCGTCGATGGGTTTGACGTGGCGTTTAGGTTTGCAAGGTTTGGTAAGGGACAGCCGGGGCAGTGTCAGCCAAATTTTGGCGTTTAGCTTGACCTTAGTGGCTATGGTGCTAAGTTTTACCGTACGTAACGATTTAATCGACAATTGGCAACAACAATTGCCCATTAATGCGCCCAACCATTTCGCGCTAAATATTTTCCCTGACCAACAAACGGGTTTTAAGCAAGCCCTGCAACAGCAACAAATTGCTGGCAGCCATTTTTTTCCGGTGGTGAGGGGACGTTTGGTGGCAATCAACCAAACCCCCGTACAAAAAATTGTCAGCAAAGACAGCCAAGGTGAACGCGCCACCCAACGTGAATTAAGCCTGACGTGGACGCAGGACTTGCCAGAGGAAAATAAACTAGTCGCGGGTCTGTGGTGGCCCAGTGCAAAAAGCGGCTTGGTGTCGGTGGAGCAAAAACTGGCCGAAAATCTTAACATAAAGGTGGGCGACACTTTATTGTTCACCATCGGCAGTGAGCAACTCAGCGCCACAGTAGCAAGTATACGGGCTTTGCGCTGGGACACCATGAAGCCCAATTTTTACATGGTTTTTTCGCCAGGCACCTTAGATGCTTACGCCAGTACCTTCATCACCAGCTTTTATTTGCCGCAAAGCCAAAAAAACCTGCTGAACAGTTTGGTTAAAACCTACCCCAGCATCACCATTTTGGAAGTCGATGCCATTTTGCAGCAACTTAAAACGCTGTTGTCGCAATTGACGCTAGCTATCAACTACCTGCTTTACTTTGCCCTAATGGCGGGTTTTACCGTCTTGTTTGCATCCGTTTATGCCAGTTTGGACAGCCGGATATATGAGGGCGCGTTAATGCGTACTTTGGGCGCTAACCGACGCTTATTAAAATCCAGCCATATCATTGAATTTGGCTTACTTGGCCTCATATCAGGTGTATTGGCTATGCTTATCTCAGAAACCATTATCTATGCTTTATATACGCAGCTGCTAAATATGGCCTATCGTTGTAGTCCCTATTTGTGGTTTGCAATACCGCTAATGGGTGCATTTTCTGTAGGCATTGCCGGATGCTGGGGAGTAAGGCAGGTGCTGAACAAATCCCCACTACTTGTTTTAAGGGATCTATGAACTTTGGCAATGCCGAATTGAATCTAAACTTAATTATCCATAATAAAAATTTTTAAAGGTAATCATCATGAACAAATTAGCCAGCAGTAGTGTTTTAATTGGCAGTATTTTATTGTCGGCTTGTGCCAGCCAAACGGGATGGACACCAACCGTAGACCCTTATAATGACCCTAATGCTTACCGTATTAACCAAGATGCCGCAGAATGCAAACAATTGGCCAGCCAAGCGTCTGGTGGCACAGTCAAAGAAACCGCTGTCGGTGCCGGAACAGGTGCATTGCTTGGTGCAGCAGGTGGCGCCATTGTCGGGGCATTTGCCGGAAATGCTGGTACTGGCGCGGCCATAGGCGCGGCGGCAGGCGGTTTTGGTGGCGGCGCGTATAAAGGCTTAAGTACCGAAGATAAGTATAAAAATGCTTATAACAGCTGTATGAGTGGCCGTGGCCATCGTGTGATCCGCTAAGTTTTAGCCGCTACTGATAGAAATTCCGTAAGACATTGGAACATCCTCCCCATGTAACTAAACCCCCTCTTTTCCAAAGAGGGGGCTGAATAGATTAACCCTTAGCAAACCGTAACAAAAAAGCAGCCAAATAATCGGCGCTGTCTTTGCTATAAACCCTGGGGGATGAATAAATAGTCCATAAGGTTTTGCCATACCCCTTCGCACTCCGGCTAAAAGTCAGTGCCGACACTTTGGCTACGTTGTGGCTGTAGCCCCGAAAATCCGTCTGCTGATTTACATATAAACCTGAAGCTAAGGCTAGTTTGGCAAATTTTTCCACCGCATGTACGGGCAATAGCAAATAAAACAAACCTTGCGGGGATAATAAGCGGACAGTGCTGGCAATTAAGTCCGCAAAAGGCAGTTGGTCATTGTGTCTGGCTAGGTTTCTTAAGGGGTCTGTTGTTTTGCTGTGATGCTCAAAAAACGGCGGGTTACAAATAATAACATCGTAACGGGCATCCGTTGCTTGAGCATAGCCTTGAATATCCTGATGCACCGCTGTAAGTTGCCCTGTCCAAGGGCTATTGGCAAAATTCAATTGGCTTTCTTCATACCCCGCCAGTGTCAACTCCACCGCCGTCACCTTTGCGGCCCCCAATTGGGCTGCCATTAATGACAGCAAACCAGTCCCCGCACCAATATCCAACACCTTATCAGCGGGTTTAATGGGCGCCATCGCACCAAATAACACGGCATCCGTGCAAACTTTCATGGCCGATTGCCGTTGGATCACCGAAAACTGCTGAAAACGAAAAATAGACATGCTGGAATGGCGCTCAGAATTTTAGCTACAAACGATAAAGCGGCTCTAGGGTCTTATCCTCACTGACCAACGTCTTGTCCCTTGCCTTGTTTTCAGTGAAGGCTTGAAAGAGCCTTTTACCTTGCCACTTACTGCTGTCCTTGCCATACAATACCTGATTTAAGTGCAAAATTTCATCCCGTAAGCGGGCATCGCAATATTCCGCAACCGACCCCAAGTTACTGGCATCAAATTGCTGCCGCCCCCACGCCAGCAACGCTTGTTTGGCGGCGCTTGCATCGTTATTAATGCAGGCCATTTTTAACGCTTTGATACACGCACTCATATTTACATCAGGCGCTTTATTGTCAATAACTGGCTTTACCTGCTGCCGTTTGCTTAAAAAAGCGATCACTGTCACTATCCAGCCCATTGCCAAAAACACCGAAACCCATAACCATACATTGGTTTCTTGCGGGTGGGTATCGGCTATTACGCTGGCGTTAGCGGCGGGCGTTTTTGGCGCTGGGATGGCAGCAGCAGGTGGCGTTGTCGGCTGCCCCGCAGCCGACACGGCCGTCAAGGTGGTTTCTGGAATTTTGGCCATTTCCATTTTTTGGGTCTCAGTGTTAAACCAAGGGATTTCTATGGCTGGCAAGGTGTAATTACCTGGCTGCGAGGGTATCAATGCCGTTTTTTCTGCCCTAAAGGCAATCAGACCATCAGATTTTTTCTGTTCCTGTAATACCGGTTGGTCAGGATAGGCTTTTAACTGGCTATTAGTGCTGGCAGCATTAAGCTCCGGGAGTAGGCCGACTGTGGTGCCTTTGGCAAACAAGGTCAGCGTTCTGGTCAACGGTTCGCCAACCTTCATTTGCTGGACATCACCCGACCATTCCTGTTTTAACTCCAATTGCTGGGCGGGTAGCCAATGTTTTCCGGTAAACGCGGCGGGGACTGGTTTTACATTCAGCGTCAGCGCCTTGGATTCCACACGTTTGGTGGTGGTCATTTGGGAATTGAAAAACGAGTTAAAGCGGGCGCGGCCACTGGTCAGCACTTCAGCGGTTAATACCAAAGGTTTAATCGTTAACAGCCCGCTTTTTTGCGGAAAAATGGCATATTTCCGCTCTGTCACTGAATAGGCCACACCATTTAGCTCGGTGTTATAACTACTGTCATCCCCTAGTTTTTCAACCACCGCATCCGCCAGTTCCGGCTCAGTTAATTTGGCTTGCGCAATTTCCACCTTGGTATACAAACGCAAGGTATAAAACACTTGGGATTGGATAACCGGATCTTCCGGGCTGGCCTCAACCTCCATAAACAGCTCTTCCCCGGTGTTGATGGTTTTTTTTGCATCAGCTTCATTAACCACCACACTATCCACCGGGCTAGCATCATCCCCAAATTTAATGACTGGTATCACCAGATTTCCAGCTTGTTTAGCCATCACTTTCACCGTCCATTGGATTAATTTGCTGGAATGGCCGTTAATCCATGACGAACTGCTGCTCTGGCTTTGGTTTAGTATGGCAAAATCTTGTTCCAAGGCGCTAAAATCTGGCTCACCATCAGGGGATTCAGTCGCCGAAAAAGTAATCTGGAAAGATTCGTCCAAGTTGACCGGATTACGGTCTACAGTCACATTAATGTCTGCCGCAAAGCTGGTGGATGGTGTTAGCATGAACAGCATCAGCATAGCTATAATAAAATAGGCGCTAAAGCGTAGCGCCCGTCGGAAAGAAATCGGAGGTAAAATGTCCATAGTCAGTTTCATAAATTATCAGTCACAGGTGTACGGTAATGTGTTTGCCCAGCAAAAAGCCGCGTTATCTTAAGCCTAGTCCGACAAAAAATAGTGGAAAAAGTGCAAAATACAAGATTTAGGGGATAGCCTGAGTATCAGGGGGAATGCTGTAGTTGGCGTATCAAACCCAAAATACCCAGGATTTCATGCGCTGCCCAAAAGATTGTTGGATCAATACCCTCGCCAAAACCTAAGCCGTTTTTACATAAATCCTGACGATCTCTGCGGCTTGGAAGATACGCTCATCGATTAAAAATCGGCTCGACAATTTTGCCCCCGAATTGATAATCCGCCGCGTATATTTTCGTACCATAAAAATGATTTTCAAGTCCGACATGATTGCGGGTATGAATGATGAATTGGGGGCTGGCTGCATTGGTTGACACCGTGATTAAAGAAGGCCATGGGCAACGTCATGTATCAGTGGGGCTATGCGTTAAAGCCATGATATTAAATGGTCTTGGCTTTGTATCTGATGCCGCACTTTTTCAAGGATAAATCGGTTGGTATTTCAGGTTTTCATCGGCATCCATGTACTGTTAATCGACTGTTGCAGGGAAATCATACTGAATTGCAACGAACACCACCAGCTGCTTAAACTGCTTGGTGAGTATTAGCTAGCTTGGGTAATGGGGGGGCGGAATCTTGCTTTACAGCAGATAGGTAACAATCAGCACGAACTGCTTCGGATTCTCGACAATCCATATTTACCGATCCACATCAGCCTGAGCGAACGTGATATTCGGGATTATGTCAAAATACGAGACATAGAGGCATCGCCCGTAGTGAGGTGGGGCGAAGGTGCCGTGATACCTTTGCAACCCCAACAAAGAGCTGCCTAAAGCTCAAGATTTTGCTTTGGCATTACTTTAAAGCTAGGTTGCTTGGCGAAAGCAATATTCCACCATTACCTAATCTGATCTGATCTGATCTGATTGGAGCTGCGGCTACCTGTGACTAATGAGAAGTTACCGGATTTGATCTATAAGAGTAATAAATTAATACTGTGCCTGCAATAATCATGGGGGTTGACAGTATCTGCCCCATAGTCACCCAATCTAATGCCAAAAATCCCAGATGTGCATCCGGCATCCTGAAAAACTCGATAAAAAATCGAAAACAACCATAGAAAAACAAAGCCATGCCCGTAGCAGCACCTACTGGCCGTTGTTTCCCTGAATACATCCAAAGTATGGCGAACAGCACAACACCTTCTAAAAACGCTTCATAAAGCTGCGATGGGTGCCTGGCAAGTAAGCCTCCATTGGGAAACACCATAGCCCATGGAACATCAGTGACTCTACCCCACAATTCAGAGTTAATAAAATTACCAATGCGCCCTGCCCCCAAACCTATTGGTGCCAATGGAGCTATAATGTCAGTCAACTGTAACATTGTACAACCTTGTTTTTTTGCAAAGAACCACATCGCAATAAAAACCCCCAACATCCCCCCATGAAAAGACATTCCTCCTTGCCAAATCTTAACCAGGATAAGGGGGTTGTCTAAAAATTCACTAAAATTATAAAAAAGGATATACCCAATCCTACCCCCTAAAATTACGCCTAATGCGCCATAAGTGACAAGGTCTTCTATTGCTTCGGGTTTAATCGCTGACCACGGCTGAGCCGCACGTTTTTGCCCTAAAAACCATACTGCGGCAAAACCAATCAGATACATCAGACCATACCAGTGAATTTTTACTGGTCCTAGGCTTAAAGCGATTGGGTCAATTTGTGGATAAGTTAGCATAAGATAAAAAATAGAGGTTAGAAAAATCAGTAGTCTATCAGCAGGGCAAGCGCATACAAATTAAAAGTATTTAAAATCAATCAGATGAGACTATAAAAACCAAAATAAATTGGCTTTTAAATATAACCGATTGATTTTCTGATAGTTTAAAAAGTCAAATGCGTTTGCCCTGAGTCTATCAGGCTCATTCGCTGTTAGCCTGACATAAATAACTTAGTAAATCATGGCATGGTCTATTAGCAAACGGCCTTCCTGCTCAACAAACACCGCTTCTGCAACAAACTCATCTGTAGAGTTAGTACAATATTGCCTCCAAATAACCGCCACTGAATCGCTTCTTCTAAATATTGCAACAAAGTCCCTTTTCCCAAAAAGCCCCCACTTCGACTGGTAATTTTTGCAGATTATTTGAAGTTGCTCTGGAGTTACTATGGACTTCATCCCAACAGTGAAGTCACGGGTATGTTTAGCATGATCAATTTCGGTCGATCCCTCCATCATATTGTCCATGATAGGAGTTATCCCATTGAGAATCTCATCGTCTGTTTTTGAAAAAATACTCATGTTTTCAACCTAAAATGTTCAAATAAATACACCTTACTATTCAATTTTTTCTCAAAGGCTCTAATTTTGCTAAAACACGCACATTAAAGGGAAATATTTTGAAAATAAATAGCCTGACAAGCGCTTTTTGGTATTTGGGTCATGGTTAAGCCACAAGGGATCGCCTTAAAACTTAAGCTTAACTATTTATTTTGGGCAACAAAAAAATGTTCAACCTTTTTTCCCCGCATTAAAACGAAGTCTGTGCAAATGCCCTTAAACATCCAAATTAGTGACATCCAACGCATTCTTAACTATAAAGTCGCGGCGTGGCTCCACCACGTCACCCATCAAGGTTGTGAAAATCTCATCGGCAGCAATTACATCTTCAATCCTAACTTGTAGCAATCGCCTGTTATTGGCATCCAGTGTGGTTTCCCATAACTGTTCAGGGTTCATTTCCCCTAAACCTTTGTAACGTTGTATATGCTGGCCTTTTTTTATTTCCTTCATCATCCATTCAAATGCTTGTTTAAAGCTGCTGACGGGCTGTTGACGCTCGCCCATTTGCATAAATGAACTATCTGTAAACATATCCGCTGTATCAGCGGCATATTGTGCGATCTTTAGATAGTCTTTACTATTGAAAAAAGTCGAAGGTAATACAAAAACTTTACTGATGCCATGGAGTCGCTTACTGACTACAGCAGAAAACTCATTACTTGATTTATAATCCAACTCAATAGTAAATATAGCTTTACTGTCACACTCAGATAATCTTTGCTCCAACTTGGAAAACCAACCTGAAAGTTTTTGCTGATCTTGCTTTATATCTTCATTAATCGCGGACATATAAGAAAATTGCTCCAAAAACACATCATCATAGCGTCTGGATAGCCGATTAATAACACTTACAACGCCAGTAAATTCTTTAGCGAGCTTTTCTAATCCCTGACCTTGAATTGGTGGGGCAGTTTCATCAGTAAAAAGCTGGGCTTTATCGAGAGCCAATTGAATTAAATACTCGTTTAATTGCGCATCATCTTTAACGTAATGTTCTTGTTTGCCCTTTTTAACCTTGTACAAGGGTGGCTGGGCAATGTAGATGTAACCTTTTTCCACAATCTCCGGCAATTGGCGATAAAAAAACGTTAATAGCAATGTCCTGATATGCGAGCCATCCACATCAGCATCGGTCATGATTATAATTCTGTGATAGCGCAGCTTTGCCAAATTATATTCATCTTTACCAATGCCACAGCCCAAGGCTGTAATTAATGTCCCAACTTCTTCTGAAGAAATCATTTTATCGAATCGGGCTTTTTCAACATTCAGTATCTTACCTTTTAATGGCAGAATCGCTTGGGTACGTCGATCCCTGCCTTGTTTAGCTGATCCCCCCGCTGAGTCCCCTTCCACTAAAAATAATTCGGATAAGGCTGGATCTTTTTCTTGGCAATCAGCCAATTTTCCTGGCAAACCTGCAATATCTAAAGTCGTTTTACGGCGCGTCATTTCCCGAGCTTTACGCGCCGCTTCACGAGCCCTAGCGGCATCGATTATTTTACCAACTATAGCTTTTGCTATTTGTGGCTTTTCTAGCAAAAACTCTTGCAGTTTTTCATTCATCGTTGATTCGACCAGTGGCTTCACTTCCGAAGAAACCAACTTATCCTTGGTTTGTGATGAAAACTTAGGGTCAGGTACTTTTACGGAAAGCACTGCTGTCAATCCTTCCCTTGCATCATCCCCCGTAGTTTGCACTTTTTCTTTTTTAGCCAAACCGCTAGCTTCGATATATTGATTGATGGTACGGGTCAAAGCCCCCCTAAATCCGGCCAAATGACTACCGCCATCCCGTTGCGGAATATTGTTGGTGTAACAAAAGACATTTTCTTGGTAGGAATCATTCCACTGCATTGCGACCTCCACAGTGACACCTTCCTTTTCAGCTATAAAATGAAACACCTCTGGAAACAGCGGAGTTTTATTTTTATTAAGATGGATAACAAAAGCTCCTATGCCACCTTCAAATTCAAAAATATCTTGTCTATCGGTACGTTCATCTTGTAGGCTGATACGCACCCCTGAATTTAAAAAGGAAAGCTCCCTTAATCTTTTAGCCAAAATATCATAATGAAACTCAACATCCGTAAATGTTTCAGAGCTAGGCTTAAAATTTATCAATGTACCTGTTCCCTCAGCAGACCCAACCGCCGCTAAAGGTGCTACAGGATTTCCCATAAGATACTGTTGCTTATAAAGCTGTCCATTTTTACGAACTTCCAAATTTAATTCTTCTGATAAGGCATTTACTACGGACACTCCCACACCATGTAAGCCTCCAGAAACTTTGTATGCATTATCGTCAAATTTTCCACCTGCATGGAGAACCGTCATAATAACTTCAGCTGCTGACCTACCTTCTTCCTTGTGAATATCTACAGGAATACCCCTTCCATCATCTGAAACCGACACCGATCCATTATTATGAATAACCACTTTAACTTCTTTACAGTAACCAGCCAATGCTTCATCTATTGAGTTATCGACAACTTCAAAAACCATGTGATGAAGTCCTGAGCCATCATCTGTATCTCCAATATACATTCCTGGCCTCTTTCTTACTGCATCCAAACCTTTTAAAACTTGAATATTTGAACTGTCGTACTCATTGCTATTGTTGCTCATAACCCTTCCTGTTGATGTGAATGTTCCACGTGGAACACTACACTTGCTTTATGTTGCCATGTTCCACGTGGAACATTTTGTAGTTATTTAGTTTGGTTAAATCACCTAAATGGGTAATATCAGTTGCTGTAATGAAAACTTGGCAACCCATGTTAGATAAAAAATGTAATAATTTAGCCCGGTTAATTGCATCAAGTTCAGCTGCAAAATCATCGATCAAAAAACAACCCAAAGCGCCTTGCTCATCAGCTAGAAGCTGTACTTGCGCAAGTTTTAGGCTCAGCACCAACAGCTTAAGCTGACCACGGGACACAACGTCTTTAGCCAACCGATTCCCAACCAGTAATTGGATGTCTGCCCTGTGTGGGCCGCTATGGGTAAATCCATAGCGTAAGTCCATATTCAAATCATCATTCAAAGCTTGTTTGAATTCATTTTTTGTATTCCAACCTGGAATAATTTTTAAATCAATATCTTCAAGATTAAGGAATTGATTAATGATAATCAAAAATACGGGCTTAAATTTTTCTAAGTAGGCTTGTCTGTGATTATTGACTATTGTACCGTAATAAACCAGTTCTTTATCCCAAACATTAAGTTGTTTAACATCCTTAGATTTTAATATTGTGTTACGTTGTAGCAACGCTTTTTTAAAATTTCGCCACGCCAATAAAAAATTTTCATTGTAATTAAAAACTCCCCAGTCTAGAAACTCCCGTCTATATTGGGGGCCAGCATCAAGTAACTCATAACTTTTGGGATGAATAATTTGCAGCGGCAAAGCATAAGCGAGTTCTGATTTTTTTTGGATGGTTTGTTGATTAATGCGGCAACAAAAACTTTTGTTGTCCAATTGAATACCGATATGCGTATGGCTTCCATTGGCTTCTAGTATTTGCCCAGAAACAATCAAGAAATGTTGGGCAAAATTTATGACGGATTTAATGGAAGCAGAACGATAGGACTTGGCGCGCCCTAAAATAAATATAGCCTCAATAATGGCGCTTTTACCACTTGCATTATCTCCAACAATAAAATTCATTGTCGGTGCAGGCAAAATGGATTCTTTCAGAATATTTCTTACTGCATAAATGTCCAGTTTCAGTAAGGCCATATAGCAAACCTTAAAGCCTCATAGGCATAACAATAAATTTGTATGCGGAGTTATCGGGCTCATTAATAAAACAACTGCTAACGTTACTTGCAATCGTTAAGACAGCAAAATCGGAATCCAAATTTGAAACTGCATCAAGTAAGTATTGTGCATTAAAAGCAATAGACAAAGGTTCACCCTCAAACTCGATAGCAAGCTCCTCTTCTGCTTCATCATGCTCTGGATTATGCGTACTAATTCTTAAGCTATCATGGCTAATATCTAAAGTGATGCCTTTAAATTTTTCATTGGATAAAATAGCAACTCGGGTTAGGGCATCTTTTAATGCATACTTTTGAATCGGTATTGGGGGGAGTAAATCTTGATGGAATACTTTACTAAAGTCTGGATACTTTGAATCAACTAGTTTTGCAGAAAAAATAAGATTTTTGATAAAAATTTTTATATTATTGCTGGAAAACTCGATTTTTAACTCAGTCTCTTGATCATCAAGCAAACGGCTAAGTTCCAGAACACCTTTTCTGGGTAGGATAATTCGAGCTTCAGATCCTATACCTAAGTCTAACGTATCCTCATAAATAGATAAACGATGGCCATCCGAAGCAACCAACTTAATTTTGGTGTTGGAAATATTAAGTAATAAACCATTTAAATAATAACGGACATCCTGGTTAGCCATACAAAACACAGTTTTATCAAGTGCCTTTTTTAATTTTCCAGCGTTAATAAAAAAATGATTATCTAATTCCGATTCCGAAAATTCTGGATAACTATCTGCTGGTAAGCAGCTTAATGAAAAACGACTTCGAGTTGATAAAATTTTTACTTTATCATTTTGTTGTTCAAATTTTAATTCAGCCCCATTAGGCAAAAGCCTGCAAATGTCTAAAAACTTTCTTGCGGGAACCGTAATTGCCCCAGGTGTTGCAGAGCCAATAGCTATTTTAGCGATAATCTGAATTTCTAAGTCTGTACCTGTTAATACTAACTCATCGTTTTCGATAACAATCAATACATTCGATAAAATTGGCATGGTTTGCCTTTTTTCAATCACACTAACGATTTGTTGTAATGGGCTTAGTAATTCTTCTCTATTAATAATGAATTTCATAATTTTTGTGTCATTGAGTTACAAATTATTTTGGGTAGTAAGCTGTGGATTTTGAATGTTTGATAAAGTAAGGTTACTTTTGGTGAAGAACTTACCAGCCAGACATATCCAATCGCTTGCATGATTAAGCTAAATCATAAGTGAATTGCAAAAAGTTAACATGTATTTTCCTTGATCAACTCTACAAAATACGCCATAAAATCGATACGGTATGTATGACAACTTGTTGCTAAGTACTTAATAGATAAAATCGTTTTGGAAATTTCTTTGTTGTTAAGAAATAGTAATATAGAACTATTTATTCTTTCTTATTACTATTAAGGGCTAAAAATCTGTTGATAACAGTTATTTTATTATATTAATCAATTATTTATGGGTATTTTTATTTTGTATTTAACATGTGTATGAAGACTATATAAACGATTAGAATTAAATACACACAACGTTCTATACACAGTTTTAACCCCATATTTACGTTCCTTATCAACAGAGTTATCCACAGGTCGGTAACATAACATCCAAATTTAAAAAGCTATTGATTAGAAAAAATAAGAAAGTTTAGTTAATTATAAAAAATTTTTTATTTTTTATTTAATTGTTATTAGCAACAGGATTGTTTGTTGATAACTTTTATTAACTTTTAAATACAATAGCTTATATTGTTAACTAATCTGTAGGCTGATTGTGGATAATTGGTGTATTAAAATTCACCATCGATTATAGTTAAAAGCTATGCACATTGTGTTCCCCAGTATTTGTTAAGTTGAACACAAGGTTATCCACAGTTAATGCGAAAGCGTCCGTAACAAATTGGAGTAGTCCTCTGCAATTTTATGGTCTGCTTCTTTTAATTCATTAATTTTTTTACAAGCGTTCATTACAGTGGTGTGATCGCGGCCACCGAACGCATCGCCAATTTCTGGGAAACTGTGTGATGTTAGTTCCCTCGCTAAGCACATGGCCATTTGTCGTGGGCGGGTAACGGTTTGTTTCCGATTTTTAGACGATAAGTCAGAAATACGAATTTTAAAATATTCGGCGACGGTTTTTTGGATATTGTCGATACTGACCAACTTATCTTTTAACGAAATTAAGTCATGGAGGGCTTCTTTAGTAAATTCAATGGTAATTTCACGTCCTGTAAATTGTGCATTGGCTATTACCCGCCTTAAAGCCCCTTCAAGGTCGCGGACATTGAAGGGGATCTTTTTGGCAATAAAAAACGCAACGTCCTGAGGAAGTTCAACATTAGCCTGGGTTGCCTTTTTCATTAAGATAGCCGCCCTAGTTTCCATATCAGGCGGCTCAATTGAAACGGGGAGACCGCAACCAAACCTTGATTTTAAACGGTCTTCGAGACCAATAATTTCTTTAGGGTATTTGTCACAAGTTAAAACGATTTGATGCTTTTTATCGAGTAACGTATTGAAGGTATGGAAAAACTCTTCTTGGGAGCGTTCCTTACCAGCAAAGAATTGGATGTCGTCAATTAAAAGAACGTCTATACTGCGATAATATTCCTTGAAAGCGTTAATGGAGTTCTGTTGCAAAGCCCTGACCATGTCCTGGACAAATTTTTCCGAGTGCAGATAAACGATAGTTGCGGAGGGATTTTTTTGGAAGACAGCATTACCTATGGCGTGCATGATGTGGGTCTTACCTAAGCCAGAACCACCATAAATAAGCAAAGGATTGTAAGCTTTGCCAATATTTTCAGAAACTTGAATTGAAGCAGCTCGAGCTAATTGATTGGATTTACCTTCAACAAAATTTTCAAAAGTGAATGTTTTATTAAGAAAGTTGGGGCTAGATTTTTTTACTTCCGCTGGTTTTTCCCTGCTTATAGCAACGGGTGTTATTGATTTTTTTGATCCAATCTCAAAAATTAAGTCCATAGTCCCATTGGAAAACTCATTGATTGATTCTTCAATTTTGACAAAATAATGCTGCTTAACCCAGTCCAATACAAATCGGTTTGGGGCCAAAAGTTTCATTTGCCCATCGTTTTCTATTGCTTGTAGAGGGCGTATCCAAGTGCTGAAATCAACACCTGCAATTTCATTTTCCAGCTTTGTAAGGCAGTTATCCCAAATTGATCTCATTGACGTAGGTAAGGTTATTATTTAGGGGGGGAGGGGTCACAAGAAACACTATACAGTAATAAAACATTGCACTACAGAATTGACAGGGCATACAGATTATTTTATCATCCGTAGTCTTTTTTATCTGTTTTTGTTATCTCACATCTAATTAGGTTTTATTAATATGAAAAGAACATACCAACCCAGCAAGATTAAACGTGCAAGAACCCATGGTTTTCGTGCAAGAATGGCAACTGTCGGTGGCCGTAGGGTCTTGAATGCCCGTAGGGCAAAAGGCCGCGCTAAGTTGACTGTGTAATCCAAGTTGAATGACCAGGCACAATTTGGTTTTCCCCCGCAGTGCCGGTTAAAAAAACCGGCTGAATATAAAAAAGTTTTTGCTAAGCCAGTAAAATCAAGTGATACCTATTTTACCTTATTGGCTATAAAAAATGATTTTGACCATCCTAGGTTAGGCTTGGCAATTGCAAAAAAAAATATAAAAAAGGCCGTGCACAGGAATGTGATTAAACGCGCTGTACGGGAAAATTTTAGAACACAGCAACAAAGCTTGGGAAATATAGACATCGTTGTACTGGCACGCAGGGAAGCAGTTGATGCTCCACTGGAAACATTAAGAAAGTCATTGGAAAAGCATTGGCTAAGGTTGGTATCCCGATGCGCTTCATGCTCATAGCAATTATAAAGTTTTATAAATACTTTATTAGTCCTTTGCTTGGCTCTAACTGTCGTTTTTATCCAAGCTGTTCAAGTTATTCCTTAGAAGCATTACAACGTCACGGTGCTGTTATTGGCTCCTATCTCACGCTCAAAAGATTATTAAAATGCCACCCTTTTCATCAAGGGGGCATTGATCCCGTTCCAGAAAAATTTGGTAATAAGAATGGATAATATAAGATTTATACTTGTCGTTACTTTTGCAATGCTTGTGTTTATGTTGTGGCAGGCTTGGGAGCAAGACTATGGCCCGAAACCCCCAGTGGCTGCGATAGTGAATCCCGAAGGCAGCAAGCCCACTGAGGATTTGCCAACAACGGACGCATCCTCATCCACCCAATCACCAGTTGCAGTTCCTGTTTCAGCAGCAGCGGCGGCGAAAACCGTAAAAATCACCACTGATGTTATTGCCTTGGAAATAGATCTACAAGGCGGTACAGTCACTAATTTAGATTTATTAACTTACCCCGTCGAAAAAGCCAACACCGTTGTAGACAGCTTACGCAGTTTGGTTGGCCTTGATGTTGTAAAACCAAATTCTGCACCAGTGCGGTTGTTTGACAGCAATGAAGAAAAAATATTTGTTGCACAAAGCGGCCTGATAGCAGGTAGTGGATTACCAGCAGCACCCAACCATTATACTGCGTTCAAAAATGAACAAGACAGTTACTCTTTACAAGCAGGCCAAGACAGCCTGACTGTGCCATTGACCTGGACTGATAATAACGGCCTAGTCGTTACTAAAACCTTTTCATTCAAACGGGGCAGTTACGAAATTATACTAGACCAAAAAGTTGCCAATAACTCACAAAATCCTTGGTCTGGTAGACAATACAGCCAGTTATTAAGGGCACCTGACACCCAAAGCAAAGGCAATATGCTGACAGGTGGCATGAGGGCTTATGATGGTGGTGTGATCTACACAGAAAAAAACAAGTACCAAAAAATAAGCTTTGACGATATGCAGGATGAAACTTTGGATGTAACTACCCAAGGTGGCTGGACTGCAATGATCCAACATTATTTTGCTTCTGCTTGGATTCCACCCGCAGACCAAGAAAACCATTTTTATACCAAAGAACTTAAAGATGGCCGATATGTCATTGGCACTTATTCCCCAACCATAACTGTGGCAGCAAATAGCGCAGCCCAATTTGAGTCCAAATTATTTGCCGGCCCAAAAATCCAGCCCATGATGGAAAAAATATCAACTGGGTTGGAATTGACAGTTGATTACAGTGTTTTGACGTTTATAGGCAAACCTATCTATTGGTTACTCAACACAATACATAATTTTATTGGTAATTGGGGTGTGGCCATTATTGGTGTGACTTTATGTATTAAACTGCTGTTCTTCCCATTATCACAAGCCAGTTTTAAATCAATGGCTAAAATGCGTAAAATTCAACCGCGCCTTAAAGAGTTGCAAGAACGTTTTGCCGATGACAGGCCGCGTTTTAACAACGAAATGATGGCATTGTACAAAAAGGAAAAAGTAAACCCTTTAGGCGGATGTTTACCTATCCTGATACAGATACCGGTGTTTATGTCGCTGTATTGGGTATTGAGTGAAACCATAGAGTTTAGGCAATCACCCTTTATGTTTTGGATACAAGATTTGTCCATACAAGATCCGTTTTATATCTTGCCTTTAATCATGGGTCTCACCATGAAAATTCAGCAAGGCCTAAACCCAGCGCCGATAGATCCTATCCAAGCAAAAGTGATGAAGATGTTCCCAATCGTGTTTACGATATTCTTCTTATTTTTTCCGGCAGGTTTGGTTTTATACTGGGTTGTCAATAACACCCTGTCTATTATCCAACAAACCTATATCACAAAGCAGATAGAAAAAGCGGGCTAACTTGTCGGCAAACCCCGATACAATAGCAGCTATTGCAACACCGCCAGGAAATGGCGGTGTTGGTATCATCCGCATTTCCGGAAGCTTAGCCACTGGAATTGCCAAACAACTCCTCAATAAACCCTTAATACCCCGACATGCTTTGTTTGCCTCTTTTAACGAGGCCGACGGATCCACAATTGATACCGGCATAGCCTTGTATTTCCCCAGTCCAGCCTCATATACTGGCGAAGACATCATCGAATTACAAGGCCATGGTGGTGCTGTGGTGCTTGATATGTTGCTAAGGCGGGTATTATCGCTAGGTGCAAGGCTGGCTAATCCGGGTGAATTCACCGAACGTGCCTATCTCAATAACAAACTTGATTTAGCACAAGCAGAAGCGGTTGCTGATTTAATAACCAGCAGCACCGAACAATCAGTGCGTTCTGCACAAAAATCCATGCAAGGTGTGTTTTCAAACCAAATCAACGAACTCGTTGCGGAATTGACCGAACTGCGCATCTACGTTGAAGCGGCCATTGATTTTGTCGATGAAGAAATCGATTTTTTAAGTGACGGGGTGGTGGAAAACCGTTTGCTCAACTTGCTGCAACGCCTAGAGCAAATTCAAAATACTGCCCAACAAGGACGCTTGCTCCGTGATGGCATGACTGTTGTCTTAGCCGGCAAACCAAATGCTGGAAAATCTAGCCTATTAAACGCCCTAGCTGGCCATGAAGCAGCCATTGTCACCGATATTGCTGGCACTACCCGCGACGTGTTAAGGGAACGTATTCAACTCGACGGAATGCCGCTACACATCATCGACACCGCCGGTCTTAGGGACAGCGACAACGCCATCGAACAAGAAGGTATACGCCGCGCCCGCGAAGAAATCCAAAAAGCCGACAGGATTTTATTGTTGATTGATGCTAGAGAGGCCGAAACTGACGAACTGATAAAAACCTTACCTAAAAACATCGACATCACCAAAGTTTATAACAAAATAGACTTGCTGGGTTTAACGCCAAAATTTGAGCACAGCGACTCAGGCGACACTTGCTACGTGTCCATCAAAACAGGGCAGGGCATGGACGTATTGCGGCAACACCTCAAACAAAGTGTAGGTTACAACGCCGCCACCGATAATGTGTTCATCGCCAGACGGCGGCATATAGAAGCCCTAAACAAAGGCCACGAATTTGTTGTCAGCGCCTTAGACCAACTACAAACCAGCTTGGCAGGCGAACTGGTCGCCGAAGACCTGCGCATGGCGCAAATAAGTCTAGCGGAAATTACTGGTGAGGTGAGTTCCGATGATTTATTGGGAAAAATATTTTCTAGTTTTTGCATTGGCAAATAGATCATCAGTCAAAAGGTTCTGAAATAGTCACTTAGGCCATGAAGGCTCCCAACTTAAGCAGGGACAGTGTAAGGTTCAACATTTGTAAATGTCCTGCTTTAAGTTGGTAGCCCAACGGGAAAAGTGCACACAAGTTCGGCATCGTGCTGTTCATGTCTGGCAGGCGGATACAGTTAGCGTGATATTGCCTAAAAGCAGGTTGGAACGCTCGTTGGCTTGGGCTGAGTGGATGGCAAGTAAGTTTCATCTTAGCCCCTCGGCGGTGGAAGGGCGCAATGATTACCTGCCGCAGATGTACCACAATGGCCGAGGCTTGACGGTAAAACGCCTCTGGGCATTAACGGTGCTCCATAATTATGGATTCAAACGCCTTGATGGGACAACAGCAGCGATGCGTTTATTCGATCGTGAATTTCCTTACCTGTTTTCATGGTTGGTTAACCGATATTCCGTTATGCGTAGCGCATGGTATGGACTTAGCCCCAGATGCCTAATGATACATATTCCACCTGTTTGTACGCCAATACCACCGATAGGTATAGCCAGAATACCAAGAATTATAGAATATGGGTTGCCAGTGTTTACGCCAGCGATAATCTGCCTGAGTTGACTGTCGTGCTGCTGTTGCTTCTTGCAGTAAGCTATTGGCTTCTTCATCGCCACGGCCAGCGGTAATGGACAGCCATTTTTCGGCTTCCCCTGGATCAGCGCCCATTTCCCCAAGACCCGTCAAATAAAGTCTACCTAGTGCTTTTTGTGCATTTAAATCACCGCGTTCTCCGGCATCACGCATCCATTTAATTGATCGGTAGGTATCTTGGCGTACACCATCTCCCCTGAAAAAACGTAAGGCCAGATCATATGCGGCACTAGGGTCTTGCGCAGCCATTGTTTCGAGTGAGGCTATTTTACCTCCGGGATCATCATCCGGCGTATCCCTTTCAGGATCAAAAGACGCATAATCATGCGGGCGGTCAGCGCAACCACTAGCATCACAGACACTTATGGATTGCTGCTTTTGTGGCTCATGTTGCGCACAAGCGGTGATGCCCAAAACTAGGGAAATCATGACTAGTTTCTTTAAAGTTAATACTTTTAAATACATAGGTATATTCCTCTCTTTTTATAAAAAATTAGGGTATTATCCACTTTTTTGAAGTGCAACTATATCTTGTCTGTAATCTTTTATTGTGGGGAGTTGTAAGTATGAACATTAAACCAATTAGAGCGTTATCATTAGTAGTTTCTGTCTTGGGTCTGAGTGCTTGTGCGTCGCCAGGCGTGCAAACCGGCGGTAGTTCAAACCTAATCTCAGGGTCAGCGGGCGGATCAAGTAGTGTTAATGCCAATAAGTCCTTGGAGCGATGTTCAAGTCCATTGGGGACGCTTGCCGTTAGCGACGGCCGCTTTAGCGGTGCCAGTAGCGTTACCACCGTTGACCCGCTTATTCGGCTTGCGGTACAGCAATCTAACTGCTTTGTTATTACCTCGGTCGGCAATCAACAAACGAGGGCATTGCTTAATGACATAGTTGATGAGCAACGGGAATCCGGTGAGTATCGTGCAGGATCAAAACAAGAAAAAGGCCAACGTGTCGCCGCAGACTATCTCTTGGATCCCCAAATCATTGTCAACAATGAGGCCACAAGTGGCGGCAGTGCCGGTATTGGCGGGGTACTGTTAGGTGTTGGCCTTGGTGCGGCAGGCTTAGGTAGCTTAGGTGCGTTGGCAACAGCGGCTACCGGGGCGATGGAAACCAGGACGACCGATGTTGCCCTTACCCTAACAGATATCCGTTCCACTGTTCAAGTGGCCATTTCCCAAGGCAGTGCAACCGCAAACAGTATGAGCGGTTCGGGTGCGGCTGGTTTTGGCGGTTGGAGCGGACTGATGGGCGGTGTAGTGGGAGGCAGCCTTGGCGCCTATAGCCGTACACCCGAAGGTATAGCAACGGCGGCGGCATTTTTTGATGCGTATAACAACATGGTGTTATCACTTAGAAATTACAAGGCACAGGATGTTAAAGGCGGATTGGGGCGCGGCGGACAGCTTAAGGTCAATTAAGTTATTAAGCAATTAGCCTCGATTCCCCTACGTTACATCGAGGCTAATTGCTGGAATGATGGGTCAGGCAATAAATTTAGATCGTAGCCCGCATGAAGCAACGCGAAATGTGGGGACATTCGTACCACATCCCGTATTCCGCTGCGCTCCAGGGTTACTTGCTATTTAATTAAGGGGCAAAAATGACAATGATAACCAATAACGTAGAGCTTGATGACGAGGCGATCATAGCGCTTAAAGCCCTGTGTAAAGAAACCCGGATGAAACCATCAAAAGCCATTCAAGCGGCTATAACCGCCTATCGCCGTATGAAAGCCAATGAAAACTATTTAGGCACAGTCGAATTGGATTTATCAATGAACCATCCCAGTAAAACCAAATCCGATGTAAAAAAGCCATTCGGAAAAAATATGAACATCTTGCTTGATACTGGGTCTTTAGTGGTTTTAATTGTAAAACCGAAAAATTCAAAACAACTTGAGCAACACGAAACCGCCAAGCAGGTGCTCAAAACACATGGCTAGCAAAACTTTCATACTGTCTGGGAATGCGTTCCGAGGCTTGCCATTTGCAGGGCAAAGAAAGCCGCCTGATTTTGTTGAAATGGCTGGTTGAGTTTGGCGTACAAATTCATGCCAGCCAAGCTAACGAATTATTGGATATGGCGGCTTACATGGCAAAATATCATAACGCTTCAAAAAATCATGGTGCGGACTTTGCTGATGCCGCTTTAGTTTTTCTAGCTGCGCGGGTTGAAAACCCCACATATTTTTACAGTAGACAAAGCGGATTTTGATACTTACCGAACTAGGACAGGTAAACCGTTTAATCGTTTGTGGGTGGCTGATTAAAGACAAGGTTGTACAACCTACATACCATTGATTATTGGCAAATTATATTGACTTAGGATATTTGTAAATATATAGTTCAGCTAAATATTATGTTTCGGATAATTAAATTTATGCACAATATTTACAAGATTCTTTGCATCTGTTTAGCACTAACGTCCCCTAAGGTATGGGCTTTTGAAACGGCAGAAGCGTTTTGTGAAAATTACTATAAAACTTTGGGAGAAAAAGGTTTGATGGCTGTTCCAAAGTTTATTCATCCTGATGAGCTTGTCCGATTTAAAAACATGTTTATTGGCATTGTTGATCCAAATGGTGAGCAGTTAAATAAAAACGAGTTGCTTCACTTTTTTTTCGGGCCAAGCGCCACATTTGAATCAGTTAAGTTAATTCCCCCTGAACGCCTGATGAGACAAGTAATGTATGTAGCTGTTCCACATACAAAGGGGGTACGTATAACCACAAAAATACTCGGATCAGTTAAGGAAAATACAGGCGACATTACCCACGTTGTTGTTCGACTTTACCCTAATTTTCCAGGAACTGAAGTGGAGGTACTCAGTGTTCGCCGTTTTGGCTCTAGTTGGAAAATTCTTATATCAAGCCGTTTAGATGAAATGTTAAGAAGAACCAAGGAAGCTCAAGCAAAATCATAACTATAAATAAATTTTTTTCTTACAGAAATAAGGTAATGTGTTAGAAAAATATTAAACCATTACCATTCTAGAATGGCTAACCAATGTTCGATTTATTAAGACGAAATGATATTTTAATTCAATGGCTTGCAGGCATTGGTATTCCTGTCGCTCTTGTTTTTTCTAGTTGGCTAATAACTACATCAAGCGAGCGCACAAAAGTTGATTCAGAATATGTGCGAATTGCGCTAAGTATTTTAGCTACTGAACAAAAATCAGATGATAACGCTATTAGGAATGACCAACTAGCTTTGAGAAGATGGGCAATACGATTGCTTAACAAAAAATCACCTGAAAAATTCACAGATGAAGAACAAAATGCCCTTTTAAAAATGCAGCTAAATTCATCTAATATAATTGATCATACTCTACAGTCAATTGGATTAGGAAGTATAATAGATTCTACTAAGGTAACTACTCAGCGTAATTTATCAAAAAAATAAAAAATAATGCTTGACACGTTTTTTCGCAAAAAACCGTAATTTCAAGCAATTCATAGAAAGGCTTTAGGCTTGCCATTTATAGCCTCCAGTTCGTCCGAGAAAAGCCGGAAAGCATTACAAGCCCCCCCAGTTGCTTGTCCATGCCTTTCGTGGCACATAGGTCATCCTCGAAGGCAAAATTCGAGTTCTGAAACTGGCCTTATAATATCGCCATCCTAAACGGTTTACGGTATTTATTTTGACAGTCGATGACATTGACGTGGAGTCCACGATTAAAACGGCCAAGCAGATGCTTGCCGATGAACCGCAATTGTCACCGGCTTTGCGTACGGTACTGGGCATACTGGGCATACTGATTATGCTGGTGCAGATCATGGCGGGCCGTTTGAATTTGAACAGCCGTAACAGTAGCCAGCCACCCTCATCAAATCGTTTTGGCAAGGGCGGGAAAGGTGATAAAGGGGGCTCCGGGAAAAAAACCGGAGGTCAGCCGGGCCGCATCGGCACCACGCTGGAAAAGATTGACAATCCCGATGTGATTAAACTCCTGGCGGTCGACCGGAGCCTTTTGCCGCCCGGCGACTATACGGTGGTCGGTTTCGACTCCCGCCAAGTGTTTGATATTGACATCCGACGCGTCGTGATCGAATACCAAGCCGAAATTTTGGAAAACCAGCAAGGACAACGCTTTACAGCGCCCTTCCCGGCGGGCGTGATTAAAGCCGCCCAGTACGGCAACGGTGTCAAAGCCCAGTCGGTGTATTTGTCGCAGTATCAATTGATTCCCTATAATAGGGTTCAAGAGCACTTCCAGGAGCAACTGGAGCTACCCCTCAGCGAGGGGTCGATTTTTGCTTATAACCAACAGGCCTATGAACTGCTTGGGGAGTTTGAGCAAAAGCTGATCGCCAAACTACTGCATACGCGGGTGGTTCATGCCGATGAGACGGGCATTAATATCAATGGCAAAAACCGCTGGTTACACTGCGTGTCCAGTCCGCTGTGGACGCTGTATTACGCGCATGAAAAACGCGGACTGGAGGCAATGGAAAGCTTGCCCCTGATAACCCTGTTTTCCGGCATTCTGGTTCACGACCATTGGAAACCGTATTTCAAACTTATTTGCCAGCATGCCTTATGCAATGCCCACCACTTACGGGAATTGGCTTTTGCCCATGAACAAGAGGGGCAGGCCTGGGCAAAATTGATGATCGACCTATTGGAAGGTATTCTGGATGAGGTTTATGCACAGGGCGGAATGTTACATGAAGATCAAGCCGTCCAGTACCGCGAACAATACCGGGCGATATTAAAGCAGGCGGAGTTGGAATGCCCGCCACCGCCAGAGCCGGAAGGGAAAGGACGCAAAAAGCGGGGGCGCATCAAACGCAGCAAATCCCGGAATCTACTGGAACGATTGCGGGATTTTGAGCAAGAAACGCTACGCTTCATGACCGATGCGGAGGTATCCTTTTCCAATAATCAGGGGGAAAATGATATTCGCATGACCAAGCTGCATCAGAAAATCTCCGGTTGCTTCCGGTCAATGGATGGGGCGAAGATCTTTTGCCGTGTGCGCAGTTATTTATCGACTTGCCGTAAAAACAATGTTTCCGCCACCGATGCACTGACTATGCTTTTTGAAGGCAGATTGCCGGACTTTATTCTTTAACTGCATGGGCGCTTGTATCATGCTAGTCAATGTCATAATTTGGAAGGGTTGGTAATTACGCTGAGTAATTACCTACTAAGTAACCCGTAAGGCGCGGGTTCGGCGATACTGACAGTGAAAGAACCCAAAAATGCAGCAGTTTGCTTAACAGACCATTTTTTAAAAATGTGTAAGATGGCTTTTTTCATATCTTCCACCAACGCTGTCGTAAAAAGTAAAAAATGGCATCTCCTCCTGACATTTTTACCATATCTTCCTCTTTCTTGTTCGCTGGACGAATTAACCCTGTAGATTTTCCATAGAGCTGATGTAGCGAACCGCATTTTTCGAGATTGATGCGGTTCCAACGCAAAAAATATGCTGAGTTGTATCTATTGGCACTAAGAACCATTCTGATGTCGGTTATGTGCAAGCTGTGCAGTCAGTAAAACCAATCTGGGCAAATACATTCTAGTACATTGACTCATTAAAAACTCCCGCCAATAAGGCCAAACATGATGGCTGGCATTTTTAAAGGCATACTAATCAATACATTCTTGCTCCAAATCTTTATCAACAATGTATTCCGCTATAAATTCTGCTTCTATAAATCGGGTACAGCCGACATAAGTGTAAAAATAGGACATAGCGGCTAAGCTAGGTCGTATTTAAGGGTTTATTCAAAATTTGAATTGCAACCGACTATCTTTCCATTCCAGCTAGGCTATTTTTGCCCATCTCCTCGAATAGGCTGTGCTTAACAAATTCGAAAAGTTAAAAATTGGCGAATGCTTATTGATGCCCATCAACGAGCGAATTTTCTACGGTGTTATTCCTACCGACTGCCATAAAAAATCATACGAAACTGGTGAGCGTTGTTGAACTTTATCGGGGATTAAATTACCCCGAATACTAAGTTTAAAAGGCCACTTGCCGAAGACCAAACCCAAAGTTTTGCAGATTAAATTTAACCGCAGGAATGGGTTGGCTATAAAACCAAGTTGAGGCTACGCTAGTCTATTTCTTAAAATACCCACTCACCACCGCCGCAAAGGAAAGCTCATTTTTTGCCAAGGGTTTGATGATGGCGAAGGCATCCACGAGGATTTTGCTGGCTTTAGAGATATTCCGGCTGTTTTCGCGCACCAAATCGTAAGCACCGAACATGGCCAGGAAAAAGAATTGTTTGATCAGGGAAAAATGGTTTCTGTTGAGGCCGGCCAAGATGGCGATTGATTCTTGGGCATTGCTGCCGCCGCATTGCAGGTATTTGAAGACAGCGGTTTTGAGCAAATCATTGGACATTACGCCGTATAAGGCATTGGCAAGAATATTCAGGTTGGCGTTGGCGTTTTGGCGGTCACGGTAGTAGGCTTCGATTTTCTCATGTATGAGGTCGGTGTTGCTAAAATCGGGCATGGCCAATAAGTGTGTGCTTAATATCTGGATGTCCGAAAACACCGCCGTCAAACCGCCGCCCGTTAATGGGTGGCGCATATTAAGCGCGTCGCCCAACATCACCGCGCCTTTGCGGATGATGGGCTTGGCCGCCATATAATGGTTGGGCATGACCTTAAAGCCACCAGTTTGCAAGGCTTGTTCGTAGCTTTGCTTCATACATTCGGGGATGTAGGGTGTCACATTGGCATCCAAATGGGCTTGCAGCAATTGTTTCCTTGGTAGTTGCTCGCCTGGAAAATCAATTAACAGCCGGACCTCGTGGTCGGAAATGGGATAGCAAATGAACGGCGTGGGGCCGGATAAAAACACATGCCCGTGTTTGGGGAAAGGCATGTCGCAATCTTTTAAAATAACCCCGATAAAGTAGGAGGTGACAGATTTTTGGTTGTTGCTTAAATGTTCCCGGAAGTTTGAGAAGAAGCCGTCGCTGGTGATGGTTAAGGGGGCATGGATAGTTTTAATTTCTGAGGTGACAGATTCCCTGTAACTGACCCCGATAATTTCTTGGCGATCATTTTCCAGTAACTGTAACGCTTTGCCATGGATTTGTTGGACACTGGTGTTGAGCAAGGCGCTAGACCGGATTTGTTGTAAAAAGCGGCCATTATGCAAGCCCATGCCCCGGTAATGACTAGGGTAGGGGATGGTGATCTGTTCGTTACCTTGCACAAGCGCGTAGCCATCTACAGGCTGTGCCTCAAATCCGTCCAGCAAGTGCCCTAGCCCCATCTGTTGCAAAGACTGGACAGCGCCTGGCTGTAATAATTCTCCGACGATGCGCTTTTTTTCCTTGTAGCAATGGTCGATTAACGCAATCCTGATGCCTTTGGGGGCGAGATAAGCGGCGATAGTGGCGCCCGCCATGCCTGCGCCGATAATGCAAATGTCGAATTCTGATTTCATATTTAGCTTTTTGGTACAATTACTTGAAACTGCGTTGATGCGTTTATCATCCCTAAGACTGCTTACAGTATCGGCTCAACGCCCAGATAGGAAAACTATTCCTATAATTGGCATAGGTTATCATACAGTTATAATTAAAAACCCCGGAAATATTTTCTTGCGGCCAATCGCCCAGTGCTGTTTGTCTGTCCAGCAATAAATTAACCCCAGCATCAATAACTTGTTTGTCACCATAATCAGCGGCCATTAACGCCAGCAAGGCCCACGCGGTGTTGACCACTTGCGATGCCAAGGCTTCGGTATAAACCAATTTGGAACAGGATTCAAAAGTTTCGCCCCAACCACCGTCGGCTTTTTGTTTGGCCATCAAAAAGGCACTAGCTTTGTTGAGGCTTGCTGCGATAGCCGTATCATCAATATAGCCTTTACCTTTGGCTTTAGCCAAGGCCTCTACGCCAAACCACGTGGCGTAGGTAAAACAGACTGCCCAACCACCATACCACGAACCGTCTGGCTTTTGTTGTTTAAGAATAAAGTGTAGGCCAGCGGTTATGGCTTTTTGTAGTTGTTCGTTTCGGTAATCCGGATTGGCTGCTTGCATGTCCAGTAGTGCTACCACACAGGCAGCCGTGCATTCAGTCCAAGAATAGTCGATCATTATATCGGCAAAAACTTCAGATGGATTCAGTTTTTCTAGCCATTTAGGCGCACGTGACAATTCGTAAGTGGCCCAGCCGCCATCGGCATTTTGGTATGACAATATTACATCTACCGCCTGTTGTATGCGCTGATCGTCAATTTTTGGCACAATTAGGCCGGACTGGTGGAGGGCCAAAGTGGCGCTTAACCCTTCTGCGGTACAATCTGCAACAGGCCAGCCATTCTCAGGGGTGGAAAAAGGCCAGCTGCCGACCATTGGATGGCGGAAAAATTCGGCATGGGTCGGGTGTTCGGCTTTGATTTGCGCATAATCGATAAACGCATAACTTTTTGCCAGGGTTTCAGGAAATAAGCGCCCCACCTCACTTTCCAGCATCGCCCGCGTGGCAAATGCTGTGTCCCAAAGTTGCGAGCCATTATAACCGCTCATCTTCATGCCATCTTCGGCAACCCACAAATAATCATACCAACGCGCTACATGTTTGCTAAATTGTTCAGAACCTTTGCCATAAACATGCCAGCTACAGATAGAATTGATGGCTTTACTAACCGGGCCTATATTGACGTAATCGGTTTGGGCATCTTCAGCATTTAGGTACTTGACAATATAGTCCGTGGCTTTTTTTCTTAACCAACTGCATTTTATCTTTTCATAGCCATTGGTAAAAAAGTTCATCCATTTTAATACGGGTGACAAAATTGTGTAGCAATCTTTTTCACACACAGTATTGCGGTGTTTAGGCCAGTCTATGGACGCAAAATCTTGGCTATACAATTCTTCCCGCAGGGACAATATCAGCGCATCTTCCGGCGCCTTAATACGCATGGCATAGCAATAAGCCATTGGCAGATAGACCATGCGGCTATGGCACCAATAACGCCACGGATGCACAGGCAACCATTTTGGGAATAACCACATTTCGGGGAACAGGCTGTTAAAACCTTGCCAATCGTAACAATTTAAAATCGCCAGATAAAACTTTCCCCACGAAGGGATGCCGGTTGCGCCGCCGTTGGCCTTAATCCATGCCCTGGCTTTTTGCAGTTGTCCATGGTCTTTGTCCACGCCCAAGATACGCAGGGATACATATTGCATGACTGTGCCAAACATGGTTGATTGGCCTTCGATGTGCATCCCCCAGCCAGCGTCTTTATTTTGGTGGTTGAATAAATACAGCTTCATCATTTCCCGGTGCGGTTCAGGGAATGGGGTGTTGGAAATATACGATGCGATCAATAAACCTGGCAATAAAAATAATGGCCCGCCGTAATCGCCAGGCCAATGGCCTTCGGGGCTTTGCAAGAATGAATAATAATTGATGCCTTTGACTAGGGCATCGGTGGCGAGTTGTGCTTCTGGGTTGTGGGCTTTGGGGATTTGTCCGGCAAAGGCTTGGTATTTTGCATTGATGGCGGCGTGTCTGAACACTTGGTCGCCGGAATTGGGGTTTTCGTTTTTATCAAATTGAAAATCTTCAGCAAACTGGCTTATTTCTTCCGCCGTTAGTTGGCCAACATTATGTAAGTGTGCGTCGATAGTTGTGGAACCGGGCTTGTATGCCCAGATATGCCGTCCTTTTTCGGTAAGTAGTTGCCAGTTTTTCCAGCTTGGTTTTATTTTCAGCATTGATATTTATTAGGGGTTAGAGCCGGATCGGCTTTTTAACACATTAATGATGGTCGTTGAAACTTTCATCTTCTTCGAAGGCTTATGCTAGTTTAGTCTTGTTTTTAACAAAGCAACCAGCTCTTGAAAATCAACGGGTTGTTGGGCTAAGGGCAATCTAGCCAACTGTTTGGCAATCTGTTTATTTTGCGCTTTGCCTGTTAACACGGTGCCAGAAGCGTCTTTCACCAGAAAACATTGGCTGGCAATAGCGTGAAAAACTTCTTTGCCCGACATGCGCTCTAGCCATGTGCCAGAGCCATATTGTAGCGGGAAAACGCCGCCGCTTAATTCCTGCACAAAGTCTAAATAGATGCCATTAATTCTTGCCCCATTTAGAATAGCTGCCACTTCGCTAGTTTTATTAGCAAATTGGGATAATTGCCCTAATTGCAACAAACCGTCATCTTCATTTTGAAATAGGTCGGGGTTAGCAAAATGCCGAATTGCCAATGGTTTCCGTAATTCCCGGCTAAGGGCATATAACGTTAAATTTGCCGAATCAAGAAATAGCCGTCGATTGCACTCATCAAGGATGCGTTGTTTAACATCAACATTAGGCTTTAGAAACTGAGATTGGCTAAGATAAGCAGGGTCTATAAAATAGTTTTCCAACTCCCTTTTACGCCAAATCAGCATATTATACGCCGAAGGGTCTGGAAACTTAATCCAAGAACTGTCAACGCTTGCTTGGTCTTGGTCGTCACGGTCAATCAGAAAATAATACGACGGATGTGCCGCTATCAATGCTTGGGCGGCACTGCGGACATTATCGCAGCTGCCCATTGTTTGCACGTCGATGGCTGTCAAGCCATTAGCATTCAACAGCTCTTGGATAACAACGGCATCAATTTCTTGGTTGTCCTTGCCTTCCACAAATAGCGTGTGCCTGGCATTTTGAAGCACACGTGTGGCATCACCCCCTTGTTGCCATCTCATAACGGCACATCACCCACATCATCAGGGACTAAAATGGCACGTTGGCGTTCATCGACCGAACGGAACATGGCTTCTGAATGGGTTGCCAGAATGTACTGGTTCTGAGGAGCGAGTTTATATAGCTGCCTAACAAAATCACCATGCCACTGCGCATTCAAATGTAACTCGGGTTCGTCAATTAAAACGATACACGGCTGTTCTTGACTATTGCGCCAAATCAGAAAAAGTGTGGCAATCATTTCTTTTTGGCCTGAACTTAAGCCATCAAAAGAAAAAGATTCGCCGCCGCTAGTGGGTTTGATGCGTATATCCACTTTATAATCCGGCAAAAGTTTTAACTGCTCGATTTCCCCGCCGCAATAACGTTGAATAAGGTGGTTCAATTGCGATAATACCGATTGGGCTACCTCTTGTTTTAAGCCCTCAAACAAAGACGCTTGCCCCATTAAGGCGCGTAGTATTTCCAATTTAAACGAACTGACTGGGTTACTTGGGTTGCGCGCACCCAAACGCGGAAAGGTATTGGGACGAACAATATGATAATCATCAGCCATCATCCCCAGCTCAGGATTGGATTCCTGAATTTTCCGGTAGCTATTAAAATGCAATAAAGGTGGAATAAGTAATGGTTCGCCAGAAAAAGCAAAAAGGCTATTAACTGCATTGCCCATTGAGAATAGCCGAGGGTGTTCAAATATAAAAACATCACCTAGGAAATATACTTCTACAATACCATCACGATCGATTACTAACATGACGTGGCAAGATTTATTGTTATTTGTAAAATCCCCTCCTAGGGTCGCTTCTGTCTGTCCTGCTTTCACTAATAAATCAGCAATGTCCAGCGGTGATTCCGCTTCTCTAAATGGATTGAATTTTTCGCCAATCTGCCCCGCCAACATTAATAAAGCACAACACTCAAGCACCGATGTTTTACCGCCGCCATTTTCGCTGCCAAACAATAAAACATCGGCATCATCAGTCATCAACGGGCGCGGAAACTCAATCTCTAACCGATCAATTTTTTTATAGTTCTCAATCGTTAAACGATTAAGGCGAATGCCGGATTGTTTTTCAGTCATAATACTAGAATGTTTTGAAACGTGATTAGAACAGGATTATCGTATAGCTTTAGGGGATAAGCTTGCGGCAAGACCAATCGTGCTTACAAAGACCGAACGCTAACCCAACACCGCAATCCTCACCATCGCCAACACCCCTTTGATTTTTTTCCACGCACTAGGCGCGGGGCGTAAGCGTTCATGGCCTGGTAATAACTGGCCTTTTGCCAGTTTGCCGATCTTTTTTTGTACGGCAATATCCAGCTTACCATCTGCCGCCAATTCAAAAAACAAGGCTTTGACATTGCCCAAATCAAAGAAATCGCGTTGCCATTCCCATTGGTAATTGCCACCGTAGCGGAACCATGAACCGCCGATGCCTTCCACTTGGTAAGGTGTGCCGTCTTCACGGAAAGCAGGTGACACTTGTGTCCACAAACCGATCACTTCGCCTTGTTTTTCATCGATTAAGATGCGGTGGTAAGGGTAACGCCAAGCTTCAAAACCTTCCATTTGCACACCTAAGGCCCATTCTTCAATTTGCTTGCGGTTGCGGGCGACAAACTCTTCATTGGGGCCGATATTCCAGCGGTATTCGGCATTTTCGGTATACATGGCACCTAAGTATTTGGGCCAGTTGCCCTCTTTTTCGGCATCACGGTTGGCCTGCAACCAGCGTTCCACCATTTCTTCAAGTTCTGCCCTAGGATATGCGGCCATGTTTTGTGTCCCGTGTCGGTTTAGTTAAGTTCGATTTTAATGGCTTTGCTGGGGCAGTATTTTTCTGCTTGCCGTGCTTTATCCAGCCAATCCAGTAATGGGTTTTCTTGTAGGATAGTGACATTGCCCGCTTCGTCAACATGAAACAATTCCGGTGCTTCCCCCATGCAGCTGGCATGGCCTTGGCACAGTTCGCGGTCTATGCTGATGTGCAAGCCTGAGGCATTGGCCACGGTTGTTTGTGTGGCTTGGTCGGCAAGCCCGGCAACGCCAGTTACCACGTTTTGGCGTTTGACATAGCGCACCCGACAGGGCGATAAGGGCTGCACCACCATTTGGGTGAAGTCGTCCTGATAATGGTCTTTGTCGTCGATGAGTTCAAAAGTATAACGGCGTAACAGAATGCTAAAAATGGCCTTTAATTGCAACATGGCGAAGGCGTTTCCAGTACATTTATGCTTGCCGCCACCAAATGCAACCCAGCTAAAGGGTTGGGCATCTTCTTGGCGGGCTTCTGAGTAGCGGTCAGGATCAAAGGTTTCTGGGTCGGGAAACACCTCGGCAAGACGATGCGAAACGCGCGGGGAGGCACAGACATATTTGCCGGCCTTGACGGTATAGCCTTTAAAATGAAAATCCTGCATGACTTTGCGGATTAAAAATATCAATGGCGGATGCAAGCGCAACACTTCTTTTATGACATTTTCCAGCACTGGAATTTCACGCAAAGATTGGAAAGTCACTTCACCATCCACACCAAAATGCTGGTCTAGTTCGGCCAACACTTTCTCCAGTTGTTCAGGCCGTCGCGCCAATTCCAGCAATGTCCATGCGGCGGTGCCGGCGGTGGTGTGGTGGCCTGCGAAAATGGTGCCGATCAACATGCCGGTGATTTCATGCGGCGATAAGCCGCTGCCATCGTCATAGCGGGCTTCAATCAGCAATTGGAAAGCATCCTCGCTCTTTTCTGTTTTCTGGGCGCGTTTGGCAATGATGCCGGTGACTAACTCCTGTAGTCTGGCGCGCGCCTTGTCGCGGCGGCGAAACACGGGCAGAGGCAGATAGGGGAACACAAACGCCAGTGGGTTCACGCCTTTTTCCAGGTCGTGGTAAATTTTGGCAAACTCCTCATTGAGTTCGTAACGAAACTCATCGCCCAATAGGCAATGGCTGGAGGTGTAAATGGTGAGTTCTTTCATAAATGCCAGCAAATCAACTTCGCCGCTGTCGCCCCAGTCGGCGACCATTTGTTCCACTTCCTGGACTATCACTTGCGCATAGCCACGCATGGGCTTGTCGCGCAAAACCGGCATGAGCATTTTAAGCTGTTGGTCTTTTTTATGGGGCGGGGCATCAAAAACCACGCCTTTGCCAAAAATAGGCGTCATGATTTTATAGGCTTGGCTTTGGTCTAGCTGGGCATCGGGCGCACGAAAAAAGGCTTCGTTGGCTTCGGGGCCGGTCATTAGCACCATTTTTTGATGGAACATCCGAAACTCGCCGATTTCACCCAGCAGCAGCCTAAGTTTCATCATATATTGGAAGGGGTTTTTGCCAAATTCAAGCATGTGTCCAAAAAGCGGTAATGCGCCAGGCATTTTAGGGGGTTCTTTGCCAGTAGCCACGGGTTTTTCGGTAGTTGTTTTAGTCATATCTTGATCTGGTTAGGGGGGCATACACCATAAATAATGGTTGCCTCAGGAAGCTTATGCCTTTGAAAGTAACGGGCATAGCCAAACAATTGATAATTTTACGCGGTGGCTGCCCATTGTACAAAAATTTCTCATCGGCTGGGGCAATTCTTATGGCTTTATGGGTAGATTTGTTGATAGCCGCAGGGGCAAAAAATCTAAAATCCTCTACATAAGCTATACAATACGCATTCTGATAATGTAAGGAGCCATCCATGCTAAAACAATTTTTACGCAGATTACTGATTTTACTTTATAGGGTCGAGGTTATCGGCCTGGACAATTACACCAAGGCTGGCAAACGGGTGTTAATTGTGGCTAACCATACTTCTTTTCTTGATCCATTGCTGTTAGGCGTGTTTTTGCCCGATGACATCACGTTTGCGATCAACACCCATATCTCCCAGCGTTGGTGGTTAAAGCCTTTTTTAGGCTTGTCACGGGTGTTTCCTATGGATCCTACCCATCCTTTATCGCTGAAAGATTTGATCCATCATCTGGAAGAAGACATCAAAACCGTCATATTCCCGGAAGGCCGTATAACCGTGACCGGCTCCTTAATGAAAATTTATGATGGCACAGGGATGGTCGCAGATAAATCCCAAGCCGCTGTTTTGCCGATACGCATCGCAGGTGCCCAATATACCCATTTTTCAAAATTGCACAATATCGTCCGTTTGCGCTTATTTCCCAAAATTACCATTTCGATTTTGCCACCCACCACCATTTGTGCCCCCGAAACGCTCAGGGGCAAAGCCCGTCGTGCCTATTGTGGCAATTTGTTGGCCAAGATCATGACTGAAATGATGTTTGTCAGCAGCCCGTATCGGCAAACTATTTTTGCCAGCGTGTTGGAATCCCGCAAGATACACGGCGGCAAGCATAAAATTGTCGAAGATTTGGAGCGCATGCCGTTAAGTTATAACGATTTGATCACACGAAGCCTCATCATCGGCCAGCTATTAAAAAGCCAGACTAGCGACGGCGAAAATGTGGGGGTGTTTTTGCCCAATTCCACCAAAACCTTAATGACCATCTTGGGTTTGCAGATCTACGGACGCGTGCCCGCCATGTTAAATTATTCAACTGGCAGTGCGGCTATGGCGGCAGCGTGCCAAACAGCACTGGTCAAGACCATTGTAACCTCCCGCCGATTTATAGATTTGGGCGAATTAAGCGAAGAGGCCGGACAGTTGGGTAAGCAATGCCAGTTGATTTACTTGGAAGATGTGGCGAAAAACATTTCGGCACTGGATAAGTTCAGTGCCTTGGTCAAATGCCTCACCGCTGATTTTTGGTACGACCCCAAACGCCAAAGCCCAGACAGCCCAGCTGTGATTTTATTTACCTCCGGCTCAGAAGGCGCGCCCAAAGGGGTGGTGCTGTCCCATGCCAATATCATTGGCAACCTAAAGCAATTGGAAGCCTGTATCAGTTTTAATGCCCGCGACATCGTCCTAAATTTCTTGCCCATGTTCCATTCTTTTGGCTTTACGGTTGGCACGATGCTGCCGATCATCAATGGCATGAAAACCTTTTTTTACCCCAGCCCATTGCATTACACCGTCATCCCTGAAATGGCCTACGAGATCCATGCCACCATCATGTTTGGCACCAACACCTTTTTGGCGGCCTACGCCAAAAAAGCCCATGCTTATGATTTGTTCAATATGCGCTATGTGGTGGCGGGGGCAGAAAAACTCCAAGAAAGCACCCGTCAAATTTGGGCGGATAAGTTTGGTATCCGTATCCTCGAAGGTTATGGGGCTACCGAAACCTCACCGATAACCTCAGTCAACACACCGCTTTATTATAAGGCGGGCACGGTGGGCCGTTTTATGCCGTGCATGGAACACCAATTGGAGCCAGTGCCAGGTATCGAAGAGGGTGGGAAATTGCATGTCAGCGGCCCCAATATTATGCTGGGTTATTTGTTGGCCGATAAGCCGGGCGTGGTGGTGCCACCCGAATCTATCTACGGCAAGGGCTGGTATGATACTGGCGACATCGTGCATGTCGATGATGAAGGCTTTATCAGTATCCGTGGACGAAGCAAACGGTTTGCCAAAGTCGGTGGGGAAATGGTGTCTTTAACAGCGGTTGAACAATTGGCAACCACAGCGTGGCCAGATGCGCACCATGCCGCCATCAGCCTGCCCGACCCCAAAAAAGGCGAACAGGTCATTTTGCTGACCACGCAAAAACAGGCGACGATTGCCGATTTGGCGGCGGCATCACCCGGCGTTGCCGCCATCAGTTTGCCGAAGAAAATTTTAGTCGTTCCTGAAATCCCTGTCATGGCGACGGGTAAGACCAATTATCCGGCGGTGACTGCATTAGCAAGCGGAAAACCCTGATGTTTAAATGGTTAAGGTGTCGGCCCAGTACGCTGTAAGCTAGAAACGACGGGCTACGATGGCTACCATTATGGCAAAAGCCCATCACCGCTCTAGCGTATCTGTCTGGGAAGTATACAATGGTGGGGTTGGGCGTTCTACAGCGCCTGGCCCTATGTGCGGGCAATAAAATTGCCTAGGTAGCTTGCATAGGAGTTTTAGCACGATGTTAACTTGCCGTTAAGGCGGCAGTCTTTGTAATAATTATTAGGAGTAGCGCTATGTCAGAAACAATGAAAGTGGTTATTGCAGTTATTGGGGTTTTTGTGGCCGGCTTTATTATGGTGGGTTTGAGCAAAGAAGAACCTACAGTTGCCCAAAAAGAAGCCTCATCAAATATCAGGAACCTTGTTGCCATCCAAACGATGGCGAGCGAAAAATGTCCTGCGCTCATCAAAGAAAAAACCGGCGAACAAGTGTTTTTTCCAACCGAAACAAAAACGGATAAAGAAACCTACGTCACTTTAATCTGGGCTGGCGAAAATGTTAAGACAGGTGGTTTTAAAAAAGCCAGCTGTACCTTGCTCGGTTCTTTAGGCGGTATTTCTGAGTTAGTGATTGATGATAAGGTGATCATAAAAAAATAACCCCGGCTTACTGATTAGGTCGTGCAGGACTGGCATGGCCTTAATCAGGTGTTTTTTTAAACGCTTGCTTGCCGATTAGTAATGGCAAAGCGGGGGAAGGCAATCCCGCCACTATAGTGAACATCAAAAACCAATACACGAAACAACACAGAAGCAATTTTTATGACAAAAAAAATGGTTAAAGGAGTTTTAAAAACATGGAAGGAAGACCGGGGATTTGGCTTTATCAAACCGGAAGACGGTGGCAAGGACATTTTTATACATATTTCCGCACTTAAAGGCACCAGCCGCAGGCCAATAACGGGAGACATCATTTATTACCAAATTGCCAAGGACAACCATGGCAAATACAAAGCCGTTAATGCACAAATTGAAGGGGTAAGTGTTACTGAGGAGACGGCAGCAAACGATCTTGATGGTGGCAGCCCCAAAAAATGGCTGATTGCCATCAGTATTGGGGTAATCATTGCCATTGTGGCTATTTTGATGGCTTATAATTAATAACCCTTTACCATAGACCCTATCCAACAATACCTTCGCTAATCAGCATGAGTATTGTTGGATATTGGAAGATGAAAGAAGGCCAGAAATAGTAAAAGACCTTGGCTTTGTTAACCGGGCTTTATACCTGATGCCGCCATTTCCACATATTTTGCCTGTTAGGTAACCACCAATCTCCCAGAACTATGGGCCCCCCTTTCCGAACTGAAATTAAAATATAATTTTCCTGGTGATGGTTTCCAGTTAAGTCTGAGTTTCAGTTCTAACCCTGGTGTGATTACCTGTACAAATTTAATTACTTCTAAAGTTAAGATCGGTTTGTCTTGGCTAAAAAAAAGTTTGCAGAAATGCTCTGCCCAAGCGATCTGCACAACGCCAGGCAGTATGGGGTGGCGGGGAAAATGACCAGGAAAATACATCAACTCTTCAGGCACGTTAAGATTCAGTTCAAGGCCATCGGCAGTTTTTTCAACCTTAAGTACATGAGGATATTTTCGGCTGTCTAAGTTTAAAAGTTGATATAGGATTAGCTGTTCGATTTTGCCTTCAGAAGTTTGCGGCATTTGTTCTAAAAACAGCCATTTTCTTGGTAGAAGCACAGCATCAAAATAGTGGTGAAGTTCATTCCGTAATTGTTTTATTAACGCTTTCCTACCTTTTGTTTTAAGTGACTGTAAACCATCCTTAGACAAAATGATTGCAACTCCAATTACCTCCCTGTTTTTCGTTAATTTTAGGGAAAAGGTTTCTGTTATCCAGGGTAACGCCAATAAACGGTGTTCAAGCTCAGACAAAGAAAGCCGCTTTTCTTCAATTTTGACTATCCTGTCCAGGCGTCCGTGCAAGGTAAACCGACCATCACTTTGTAAGCTAATTTGATCGTCTAGTTGCAAACCATCCTCAGGGAAGTAGGTGCTGCTGGTAAGAGATTGGGGCGATTGCAGATAAGTGGATTGTAACAGCCAGCCATCATGGGTTTGCTTCAGTGACAAACCGTCAAATAATGTCCAATCGGTTGGTGGCCCATATCCGGAAAGCTTCCAGCCTATGCCGCCAGTTTCTGTGCTGCCATAGACTTCAATGACAGGCTGCCCACAGCAATTGTATATTTGCCGGGCAACACCATTGGGTAATGGGCCACCGGAACTAAAAATTACACATAAATTGGCAATTTCATCCCAAGGAGAGCCCTGATCCAAGCGTTTTAAATGTGCGGGACTGGCAACCCAATAAGAAGCAATGTTTTGGGCGCTTAACGCCAGGGTTTCAGGATTAATATAACAGGGGCTATGGAAGCATCGTCCTGCTGATAAAGGCCATAAAACCCTAAACAATAACCCGTATATATGCTGATGGCTGACGGTTGCCAAAGAAGCCGCTGATTTTAGCTGCTTCCCCCACAACTTTTCCAATGTTTCAATTTCAAGCTGAAATTGAAACAGGTGTTTGACTATTGGTTTGGCGTGTCCAGTAGATCCTGAAGTAAACATCACTAGTTTGGTATTTTCAGGATCTAGGGGTGATAAATCCAAGGCCGAACTGGCAGATGCCGCCAGCAAAAAATCAAACGGCCGGTTGGCATCCCAATCACCGATTAACTGGCAATTAAGCTGGGAAAGTTGCAGTGCGGTACCCGGTCGATTATTGCCAGGTATCCAAACTTCCTTGCCTGCGTGCAAGAGTGCAAACAACAAAACTGCAAAAGGGTACGCGTCTTCGGTAAATAAGGCAAAACGCTGGACTGGTTGTTGTTGAAGCTGAACTACCCACGCTTTAACAGCCTGACAAAATTCGTCGGCTTGAAAATACTGTCCAGCATGGTAGGAAACTGGGCTTGTAGGCGTCTTTTCTGAAATTAAGTAATGGGATAGTGGGGTAAGTTTCTCAGACATGTGTTTGGATTCTTTTTCTGATGATGTATTCTCCGCCCATTAAAATCCCCATCAAGATGTAGGCCACCAAGCCGTTATATAAACTCCAGACTTCAAAGCTGCCCCAGATGGCAGTTAATAAAGCGATAAAGCCGTTGAAAACAAAAAATCCACACCAAATTTGAGTGACCTGCCGGGTGTAAATAATGCCTTCAGGCGAAAGGTTAGGATACTGAAGCCTGGCAAGCCTTTCAATAAGGCTGGATGATGAGCGTAAACTCAACGAAAAAATGGCCAACAATACGCCATTTACCAATACCGGATAAAACCGCAAGCTAAGCTGATTATTGCTCCAGATAGCAAATCCACAATACAAGATACCTGCTATTAACAAAGACTGGCTCCAATGCTTGTTGGAATAATTGACGCCAAGTTTTATAAGCAGCAATACCAGCAACGCTCCAGCAAGTTTCCACGGTTCAAAGTACTGCAGCCCAAAATAAACGGCTAAGGGGTAAAGTAGGCCCAGTATGGCAATAATGCCATTAATCAAAATGCGCATGTCTAAAGTTTAATATATTTAATGATTTAATCTATGTTTTGAAATTTGCACCGGATAACTTTTTATTGTTACCCAGCGAAGTATAAATGGTTCTTAAGCATTTACAAACGTCAGAATTGCAAAGCGCTGTATGATGTAAAAGCCAATTATAGGGGGGCAAACAAGGCAGTAAGGTCTTGCGCAGTGAGCTTTAATGGCTCTTCCTTTGAGTTGTCATTATAGATGGATTCTGCTAATGCGCGTTTTCGCTCCTGCATAGCAATGATTTTTTCTTCAACGGTGTTTTCAGTGATGAGCTTGTAAACAAAAACAGGCTTGTTTTGCCCAATACGGTGCGAGCGGTCTGCTGCTTGGCTTTCCGTCGCAGGATTCCACCAAGGATCATAAATGATGACAGTATCGGCTTCCGTCAGATTTAAACCAACCCCGCCAGCCTTTAAGCTAATTAGGAAAACAGCTGCTTCCCCACTTTTAAAGCGGTCAATCGCTTCGTCACGCTTGCGGGTTTGCCCCGTCAGTTTGCTGTAAGCAATATTTTTTGAGTTCAGCTCATCTTCAATCAACGCGATCATGCGGGTGAACTGGGAAAATATCAGGATGCGGCGACCCTCTTCCAGTAGTTCTGGCAACATCTCCATCAGTAAGTCGAGTTTGGCGGACGCCTTTACTTTCCGGGCTTCTTTTAATGGTAGTGTCCGGGGGTCACAACAAGTCTGGCGCAATTTTAACAAGGCATCAAGTATAGTGATGTGGCTGCGGGCCAAGCCTTTTTCAGCAATTGCGTCACGGACTTTTTTTTCCATGGTCAAGCGTATGCTTTCGTACAAAGCCGCTTGTTTAGGATAAAGTGGGACAGTGCGGATAATTTCGGTTTTCAGCGGCAATTCATTGGCGACCCCGAGTTTGGTTCGCCGGAGCATAAACGGGGCTATACGGTGCGATAAATGCGATTTTTGCGTCATGTCGCCGTAGATTTCTATGGGGGTTCGGTAGTGTTTTCTGAATGACGCGCTATCACCCAAGAAACCTGGCATCAAAAAATCAAATTGTGCCCAGAGTTCACCCAGGTGATTTTCCATCGGTGTACCCGTTAGGCACAAGCGGTGTTGGGTGTTAATCTTCCTCACCAATTGGGCAGCGATGGAGCTTGGATTTTTGATGGTTTGGGCTTCGTCTAGGATCAGAAAGTGATATTCATGCTTGAGCAGGTTTTCTTCGTCTCTCGGCAACAATGGGTAGGTGGTCAATATCAAATCATGGTCGTTGATTTTGTCAAACAACGGTCTGCGCTCAGCACCTTGCAGGGTTAACACGCTTAGTTCCGGTGTAAAGCGCGCAGCTTCGCGTCGCCAGTTGCCCATCAGGCTGGTTGGGGCAATAATCAAACAAGGCAAAATCATACGGCCACTTTGTTTTTCTAATAAAAGATGGGCCAGGGTTTGGACAGTTTTGCCCAAGCCCATATCATCGGCAAGGATACCCGCGAAATTATATTCACGTAAAAATTGTAGCCAATTTAGACCTTGTTGTTGGTAATGCCGTAGTTCAGCATGAAAGTTGACAGGTTGGGGAACATTTTTAATGCCACTAAAGTTTTTTAATTTTTTTCCCAGTTCCCTGAGCGCCTTGCCACCCGTTAATGAAAACAAGCCGTAACTTTGTGCCTCCAAGTCCGCAAGACTGGCGGCATTAAACCGGGACACTTTGACGGTGCCATCTTTTTCCAGCGGATTGGTGTTGAATAATTCAAACAAAACCGCCAATATCGGTTTGAGTGTGCTGCTAGCCACGCTCAGGTATTTGTGGTTTCCTAATGCTAAAGTAAGCGTATCGGGTAAGTTTCCTGGATCGTAGTTTTCCAGTACTGGCATGATCAAGGGCAATAAGGGATAAGGTTGGCCATCAATCTCAACGTTGAATTGCATTTCAAACCAATCGTTCTGCGTTTCACTGATCTCGACGGCAAAGTTTTGGGCGTTTTGAAAGTTAAGTTTGAAGCTTTCGTCGATGTCGATAACCCAGCCAGCCAACTTAAGTTCAGGCATTGAGGCTTGGAAAAATTTGTGCCAAATTAAGGCGCTTTCAATCGCCATTGCAGCGCCAGTAAAAAAATTAAGGCCTGGCTGGGCATTTTTTCCTGTGGACGTGATAGTAAAGCCAGATTCAATAAGGCAATTACGCGCCCTTTGTTCAGCTTCCATGTCCCGTTTAATGCGCACAAAACCTTGGTTGGTTTTGATGGTGCTGTATTCTTCGGGTGCATCAGCAAAAATCGTAAACCCATCGTAATTAAAACTTAAAGCCATAAAATGGCCATAATGTTGGGCATCCAATTGCAGGCCGTATAAAAACAAAATGGGTTTGGGCGTTAGCCCGTCCAGATCCGTTAAGGCTACTTTTTTAGGCGCAGGAAGGTGCAGGTCTGGATGTTCGATAGCCAGTTTATAACTGAATTCATCAGCATATTCAGCGGGAATAAGCGGGGCTGACACAATTTTATTGAACTGCCCTGCGGTAGGCAAGCAAGTATTAAATGAACCGAGAGTTCCTTCAATGGTGTCCAAATAAAGGGGGGGATCGGTTAACAGCAGCATTGCCGAAGGTTGAATATCCACTGATAATTGGTAAAAACGGTTATCTTGAAGATGCCAATTAAAAGTTAAATCACGGTTGGCACCCGCTGTCAAAGCTGTGCTTTCGACGTTTTCCCAGAATAAGCGCCCAGATTTTATTAATTTTGATAAGACAAGATGGCCAATGACACCACTGACCAATGGTTCGCCTTTGTAAGTGGTAAGTGCGGACAATAATTTCGCTACTTCCTCGTCCAGCGGATTAATGTAGCTGAGGTATGAGTAGCTGTATCGGAGGGTGTTTAAGGTCGCTTTTCTGGCTTTACCTAAGCGCCCCGATTTGTTTGCCTTGATTATCAAAAACTCTACAGTACAGGTATGGCGTGAGTTGCCAGGCTTAAGGATATAAGCGATAAACTCTTCGTAAATATTATGTTGTAAAGATTCAGGTGCTATAAGGCTGTCCAGCCAAGCTAAACAGCTGGCATCAGGGGCTGGGGATGATGTCGGCGTTTGTTTGGCACCTTGGTACATTAAGCAGGCAGCAACAATATGTTTACAGTTATTGCCAACAGGGCAAGAACATGTGCCTTGAATCTGGGCAGTACTATAGTCAGGCCGCCAAGTTATTCTGATAAGTTGTTGGTAAGGCAGAGGATCATTGCCCTTAACGGAAGCGTTAAGTTGTAGGGAAAGTTCCTCCTCGCTTACCACCAGGAGATTAATGACACGGCCATTTTCAAAATAACTTCTTCCTTTTTCGTACGAACTATCTCCACATTCATAACGGATATCAGAACGGAGCAGTTTTTTCGGTTTATTCATGGATGTGTTAAGTGAAAATAGCGGCTAGTTCGCTATTGTATAACAAGCGCAAGTAAATTGGCTGAAGTTGCTGATGTGGGCATGGCTTATTGTCTACCCAGAAAGTTTCGTGAGGGTTGCTGCGTGGTGTAGTCGGCAAATCTAGAAACTAATGGCCTTATTTCCAAGCATACAAACAAGGCTTCAGGTCAGAAAAAAGGCCAACGGAAAGGCGCACGATTTATTTTTGACAAGTTTATCTAGGTCTGGGCGGATTCAGTTAAACGCTCAGTTTAGCTGTTATTTTGACCAGACAACGCTGTCTGAAATTAGTGAAGGTAAATTGCTAAAAATGGTTCAAGCGCCAAGCGCGGCGCATTGCTGGGTAACGAATTATATGGTTTTAATTATCAGTGGGTTAAATAACATTTCATGCTTTCTAAGGCATTAAAAAAACGATGTGGGCATAAAAAAAAAGATGTCGCCCCCGCGATTTTTTATTTATAGTTTTGACACGGCACAGTATCTCATGATAAAAATTGCACCGTTGTTTAAAGATAATTCGACAACCAATTCAAAAAAAGTTTATTTTTGGGTTGCTCCCTTGAGGAGAGGGGATAATAAATATTAATAACTATAGAGGATTTTAAAATGGCTGAAGTAGAAGAAAAAGACAATACCTGGGTAATCGTTGGCGTTTGTATTGCTGCAATTGTACTTTTGGTAGTTATGTTGAAAAAAGACGAAACCAAACATTTGGAAAGCGGCGCGGTACAAGCTTTGCAAACAGAAACATTCTCTAAAATTGAGAAAAGACATACCTCGAATAACAGCTCTGCTGAACAAATTTCAGGTAAGTAAGACAACTACCCCCCCGTATACATCTCGGCGGGGGGGTGTTTTAACCCGCTCATCCCCCCCCTTCTACAGCTACATAATTTTAAAATTTATCCGTAGCTTGCTTGTAAAAATTCAATTGGTATAAAAAGTTATTTTTTCAATAACTTTAAATTATTTAAAGTCATTTTTCTCCCAATCACATAAAATCGTCACTTGTAGTTCCGTGCTATATCCGATGCACTTTTAATGCTTGGGTACGTTAAGGAACGCGTTATGCCCATTTTTGCAACAGACTTTGGATGTAGTTGTTTGGGTATACCGTTAACAATTTTTTATTGTGACGGGGTTTTCAATCATTTCTATTGTCCGCTTCCCAATCAATTCTAGGGTTGGCTATAAACGAACAGCCATCCAGCAAAGGGACATAGGGAAAATTAATATGCTGCCCACAAATGCCAAAATACACAGTTACTTACAACAATTGCAGTAAGCCCGCCCCAAGACAAAGTTTTCGCGGCTATTGACCCCAATGACCGCTAGGATTACATTTACCCCTATAGCCACATCTGTTTTTAACTTGGATGGCGGCGCCTTCATCTATTGGTCCTGTCAAGAGGGGTAGTTAGTCATGCGCATTTTTATCCGTGGTATAGTTTTTTTGTTGGTGATAATTTCACTGGTTTCTTGTAAGAAGACGTTAAAGCCAGAAGAGTTACCCTCGTCAATTTCAATCGGTGCGACGTATTACACCCAGTTCGTGATCCGCTATGAAAAAGGGACCCACCTGACTTCAAACTTTCGTCGTGGTGACTCTATACCGGTTAATACACCTGTTAGGCTATTAACTATTTCCAGCAAAGCAATCACGGTTGAGTTGCTCAACCCCAATCAGAAACTAGTGGTCAAGAATGTCGAAAAACATACCGGCGATGATGTTTATCGTGCGTTTGACAAGCTGTTCGCTAAGAAAAAGATTAATTTGTCAAAATTTACCCCACTAGAAAAGGCACAAATTGATAATGGCACAGTTGCCATTGGTATGCGTAAAGAGGCTGTAATTGTTGCTATCGGCTATCCGCCAATTACTGAAACTTCAAACTTGAACAGTAACCAGTGGATTTATTGGAGTGGCCGCTTTAATAAGTTCAAGTTGCATTTCAAAGATGGTAAGGTAAGCGGCATTGAGGATTAATTGGGCGGTTGTTAAAAGTAGACGAAAATACGGGGGTTAGTAAGTGGTTTTTTTGTCGGTAGGGGCTTGGGCTTGGCTGGCTTTAAATTTTCTTTAAGCCGAAGCCATCTTCCACAAATCCTTTTATGTAAGACCGGGCGTGGGCCATTGGACATCGAAATAGGCTTGATTAATCCTGTAACAAACTCATTAACACCCAGGCCGCCAGAGGAGATGTATGATTAAAGGCATTATTGCCACCTGTTTGTTCCTAACGTATCCTTATTTGGTTTATCGGGGGATAGAAAGCGGTATGGCTTGGATCGCCCCAGCCATTTTTTCTGGGGTGTATTTGCTACAATCTTTTGCTGCCCAGCGTATAGCAATTAAGCTCTACAAGGCCGTGGTTTCGGTTGCCCTGTTGTTGGGAACTTACTATTTGCAGTCGCTTACTGCCAAAGTGTTACCCGTACTGATTCAACTAATGCTGATGTATTTTTTTGGAAGGACGTTGTTGAAAGGAAAGGGGCCGTCCTTTATCGAAAGCTTTGTGCGCTTGCAATTCCCTATTTTTGAGCCGGGCATCAGTGAGTATTGTCGCCAGTTGACCATTTTGTGGACGGTATTTTTTGGCTTCAATGCCATTGTCGGTGTTGTGCTGGCAAACTGGGCCTCCGACTTTTGGTGGATGTTGTATAACGGGGTGCTGATTTACCTGATGATCGGCGTGCTGATGATAGGTGAGTATATTTTTCGCCACTACCGCTTTCCTGGGCTGGCGATACCTGACCTACAATCAACCATAAAGGTTATGATTGTAAATGGCCGGAAAATTTGGATGGATGTACAAGCGCGTTAAACAATCAATGCACCCCTGTATCCAGGAGTGCATGTTCTGTCCGCATAGCTGGGCTAAGCCTTGGGGCTTGCAGAATTTTGTCTTAACTGTTTGCGGGTTTAGGCTTAAGGGCCTAAACCCGTTTAAATATTAACGAGGTGTTGATGCCGCCAAAAGCAAAATTATTGCTCATCACATATTCGCAATCTATTTTCCGAATATCGCCTTTGATGTAGTCCAGATCTGCACAAGCGGGATCGACAGTTTCCAAATTTGCCGTTGGGTGGAACCAGCCTTCGTTCATCATTTGTACCACTGCCCAAGCCTCAATTGCGCCGCAGGCACCCAGTGTATGGCCGGTATAACTTTTCATTGAACTAATGGGTATCCTATTGCCTAGTACAGCGGCTGTTGCATGGCTTTCGGCAATGTCGCCCCGTTCGGTAGCCGTGCCATGGGCACTGACATAATCAATCAAAGCGGCATCAAGGCCTGCGTCTTGCAGCGCCAGCTTCATTGCGACCTGCATGCTGCCGCAATCGGGTTGGGTAACATGTAGGCCATCGCAATTGGTGCCGAAACCGATAATCTCAGCATAAATCGTTGCGCCCCGGCTTAAGGCATGTTCGCGTTCTTCCAAAATGAGTGTCCCACCGCCTTCGCCGATTACCAGCCCGTCACGTGCTTTGTCGAACGGACGTGGGCTTTTGTTGGGTTCATTATTCCGGATGCTTGTTGCAAATAAAGTGTCGAACACAGCCGCCTGTGAGGCCGACAATTCATCACTACCACCTGCAACCATGGCTATTTGTTGCCCGTGTTTAATGGTTTCGTAGGCATAACCAATACCTTGGCTGCTGGAGGTGCAGGCACTGGACGTTGGGATAATGCGCCCGTTAATGCCAAAATGTAAACTGATATTGACAGGGCATGTATGGCCCATCATACGGATGTATGAAGTCGCATTCATAGCGCCTTTGTCATGGTTTAGCAGCATTTTGGTAAAATCAATCAAGCCATCAAAGCTGCCGGAGGAACTGCCATAAGCGACGCCCACTTTGCCGTTAGTCAAGCAAGGATCCTCCAACAAGCCGGCATTGATTAAGGCCAGTTCCGAAACATAAGTGGCTAACATCGCGACACGCCCCATACTGCGGACTTGTTTACGGGAATAATGGTCGGGTCTGGAGAAAACCACCGGCGCACCTAAGCGGGTGTTCAAGCCTTTATATTTATCCCAGTCATCCATTTTTTGGATACCGGTTATTTGCGATTTAAGCTTATGGGCCACTGTGTTCCAGTCATTTCCCAGCGGCGTAATAGCAGCCATACCAGTCACCACAACCCGTTTCATCAATACTCTCCCCCGATTAAAAAATAATTACCTGTTGGATAAACCGTTTTGTTAGCTGGTGAATTTTGCAAGCGCAATATGATCTAGGGCTGATGAATATGACCACGTTGCGCGGCTTAGCCCTTGGCAGGGGTCGCCAGTTGGATTAAAACAGGTTTAATTTTGGTGTTAATATGGCTTTTCCAGCCACGCACTAGGCGTGGCCTTTAGTAAGCAAGGCCTTAGATAGTCATAATGCGGTTCACTGCGTTATCAGGCTGATAGACATTCAGTTTGGCGGTTGCTAATATCCCATCAGCTGTAACACGGCAATCAAATACCCCTAAGCCCTGATCCAAGACTAGCCTATGGACGCTAACAGCCAGCACAGTGCCAATGGCAAAAGTGCCCACGTTACATTCATAGCGCCTGCTGCCCAATAAAAAGCCAAGGTTAATCGGCATTTCAGCCAAGCGGCGGTGCATGCCGCCGTGTGCTGCGATGGTTTGCGCCATGTATTCCATACCTAACCACGCAGGCACTGTGTGACCGTCACCAAACAAGCCGTCATCACGGACGATCACTTCAGCCACCATGTTTTCGTCATCAAAAGCCAACACCCTGTTTAGTAAGATCATTTTACCGGCATGGGGCAGCAATTCTTCGATAGCAATGGTGTTCATTGGGTTGATTAAAACCGGAATTATGTGTCCATAATAGACACTGGAATGGGTTGATATTTAGTGACGCATCCAATAAATTTTCCCTTGTAAGCCCATTGAAACCAAACTGTTAAAATATCGGCGATCTTGAATACTGATGACGAATGGGGCTTTAATGGACTATCATATACTATTTAGTATACCTTACAAAAACTATGAAAAAGAAGCTACGCGATTTTATCTTCCAAGAGCTTATTTTTGTCGCTGAACCAGGACAGTTTAGCGATGATGACGATCTTCTGGAGGCGGGTTTAGACAGTATGGGGATAATGCGACTAATCATGTTTATTGAGAATGAATATGGCGTGACTTTGCCTGACACTGAAATTGAACCCAGCAATGTGCAATCTCTTAACGCACTGGAACAATGGATCTTACGGCATAAAAAAGGATGAGCATCAGTAAGGAAGACATTCTGGAAAAACTTAATCCGGCTGATAGCTTTACCTTGGCCATGGATGAAGAAATCCGCAAAGACGGCTTGGCCGGCAATTTTGGTTGTTTTGCCCTGAGGCTAAGCAAAGCCCCGGATATAGCCATGCTGGAGCAACGGATAAATGAATTTTGCCAGCGATTTCCTGTTGCGCTGTCCAGTCTGCAACAAATTGGCAAGCGCCATTATTGGTGCAAGCGTGATAATCCACCCCCAGTATTTTTCCTGCATCATTGCCCTGAAAATAAACTTGAAGCGGATTTTCAGCAACAGACAATTGATACCATCATTAACCATAAACAGGCGAGGGAGTTTGCCGCACCCATTGAGTTTCACCTGTTGACGGGAGTGACACAGCATATATTTTTTATCCGTTGGATGCATGTGTTTGGGGATGCGCGTAGCGCCGACCTTATCCTTAAATATCTATGTACAACAGATGAAGTGCAGCGCCAACAATTTGGCTTACCCGTTACGCCCCCTTTAGTGGATGTGCAATTGGGGAAATATCGGTGGTGGCAAAAAATTAATCTGCTTTGGAAGGGCAAGCGTTATATAGACCAGCTGGATAGCTTGGAAAGCATCCAACCCTTTCATAGCGGCCTAGCCCCGCAGCGCATGAATTACAGCATTCAAAAACTGAGCGTGGCACAAACCAATCAGGTGCTAAAACTGGCCAAAGAACAGGTTGGCTTGACGGGCACTAGCCTTTATTACATCGGTTGCCTGATGCGGGCGTTGGAAATAATGCACCCCAATAGTGATGGCGCCGCCTATTGTGTGCCTTATGCCTTCAATTTACGTAAGCAACGGGCCATGGCACCCATGACTGGCAACCATATTTGCGCATTGTTTGCGCAAGCACCCCGTGCTGTGGTGCAAGACCGTAAAGCATTATTTGCCCATTTGAAACAGCAAAATGCCAATGTTATCCGCCAGCAAATGGATTATGCGTTTTTGCCTTTGATGTGGGCCGGGAGTTGGTTGTCACTGGCTGAATATGGCAAAACCCTGCGCCTGTCTTATGGCTCGGGTAAAGAACGAAGTTCCTTTTGGTTTTCTGATGTTGGCCGTATGGATGTTCCTTCTGATAGTTTCCCTGGGGCAACAATAACGGATCTTTTTTATGCCTGTCAGGTCACGACACCTCCCGGTTTGGCTTTTTTGAGTTGTATTTATCAAAACCAGCTAACCTTAAGTTATAACTTTGCCGAGCCTACCAGCAATGTAGAACAAATGGCACAACTGCACCAAGTGGTGTTGGCGCAGCTGTTGGGGGAACCCGAATGACTGGGTTTGGCAAGCTTAAACAGCCAGATTTTCAGCAGATAATTTCCCAAGCTTATGCCATTGTTATCAGCCTTTAAGCAGCGTTGCCTCGAAACACCCGAGGCGATTGCCCTTATTGAAGGCCAGCAGCAGCTTAGCTACCAACAGCTTATGCAGCGGATTTACCAATTAAGCAGTTGTCTGGCGGCGGTGAAAATCCCTAGGCCACGGGTTGTTATTGCCTTGGATCGCGGGATTGATGCCACAATAGCCGTATTCGCGGTATTGGGCGTGGATGCCTGTTACATTCCGCTTGATATGAAGAATCCGCCCCATCGCTTAAATTACATCATAAATGATGCCGCCCCAGGATGTATTATCGGCAAAGGCGCCTGTCCGGACTGGCTAGAATCGCCAGAACTTTGGCTGGATATAGGCCAAGCTGATTTTGCACCATCCGGCAGCCAAATTTTGGCGACAGCCAATCCTGAATCCATAGCGGCAATACTCTATACCTCAGGTTCCACAGGTACTCCTAAAGGTGTTGCTTTAAGCCACAGGGCATTGGCAAATTTTGCCAACTGGGCAGCCAGCACATTTACTCTCAGCCCTTTGGAGCGGATTGCTTCACTGGCGCCCTTTCATTTTGATTTGTCTATTTTCGATTTGTTTAGTTGCTTAAGTTGTGGCGCCACTGTCAATTTTATGCCCGCTAGCCTAACCTTATCGCCAAGCCGTTTAACCGCTTGGTTGCAAGAACAGCGCATCAGTGTCTTTTACACCGTGCCATCTTTACTGGGTTTTATCGCACTTAAAGGTGCTTTAAAGACAACACCGCTTCCAGATCTAAAAACCGTGCTATTTGCTGGCGAGGTGTTCCCTACACCCCAATTGATAACACTATGCGAATTACTACCGACTGTGCAGTTTTATAATCTGTATGGCCCCACAGAAACCAATGTCTGTTGTTATTGGCCAATAGACCGCGAACGGCTTCAACCGGAGCAGGCTATCCCCATCGGTTATCCAGCTTGTGGTGCGTTGTTGGAAATTGATGAAAAAACCGGTGAGTTACGCGTGCAAAGCGCCAATAACTTGTCCGGCTACTGGCAACAAGGCAAGCTGGGATCGGCATTATCGGCTGATGATTTTTATAATACAGGCGATAAAGTGTCGCTAAATGGGCAGGGCGAATATTGCTATCATGGCCGACTCGACCGGATGCTAAAATGTTCTGGCTATAGGGTGGAGCCTTCTGAAATTGAAGCCGTCTTGTTAAGCTGCCCAGAAGTTGCCAATTGCGCTGTTATCGGTATCCCGGACAGCACTAGCGGCCAGCGTCCCGCTGCTGTAGTGGTGCTAAAACCAGGTGCGAAACTAGAGACGATTGTAAAGCCAATCAAACAAGGATTACCTGCCTATATGCAGCCCAGTAAAATTATCGCTCTGGATGCGTTACCCTATTTATCTAACGGCAAAACCGACTATCAGGCATTGCTGTATTTACTGGAGAAAAATTGAATGGCAATGGATATACTCCCGTGCGTAGGTAATGCCTCGGCTTCGCGGCAACGGTTGCTCTATTGCGCCAATCAGGGGCTTTTATTGCATGCCATCCCAGAAAATTACGGTGGCAAGGGCAACGGTTTTGCCGATCTGGTAAGTGCGCATGAGGCGCTAGGCAAGGCTTGCGTTGACCCTGGCCTATTGTTATCCATCAACGCCCACCTTTGGGGTTCAGTGTTCCCGATCCTAAATTATGGTAATGCCGAACAACAGGCGGCCTATTTGCGCCAATTAATGACGGGCCAGCTTCTGGGAGGCCACGCCATTACCGAACCGCAAGCAGGTTCTGACCTTAATGGCTTGGAAATGACCGCCATTTCTACTGAAGCGGGTTTTGTGCTGGACGGCCACAAGCGCTACATCACCAATACACCAATTGCCGATTTGTTAGTGGTCTATGCCAGACTGGACAATAAATTGTCGGCTTTTATTGTCCATAATGATGATATAGGCGTTAAGTTTCTTGATGCCCCCCAAGTGTCGGGTTGCCAGACTGCGACTATGGGTGATGTCATTCTGGAGCATGCCCTGATACCACATTCTAGGCAATTGGGTAAAACCGCCTCAGGAAACATCATGATCCAGCAGGCTTTAGAACTGGAGCGGGCATTTGTGTTTGCCGGTTTATGTGGTGTTATGGACTGGCAATTGGATAAGGTCGTCAAATTTAGCCGAGAGCGTAAAGTTGGTGGTGTCCATTTAGGTAAAAACCAGGCCATCAGCCATAAAATTGCCGACATGCGGTTAAGGTTGGACACTGCCAAGCTTTGGGTGCATGAATGCGCCCGCCTTAAAGACAGGCATCAGCGCATCACCCTAGCCAGTGCCCAAACCAAATTATTCGCCGCCGAGGCATTTTTGCAATCGAGTTTGGATGCGGTACAAATCATGGGTAGCAATGCTTTGACCGTCGGTAGCCCAATGGCTGGCTTGGTCAACGATGCCTTGTCTAGCCGCCTGTTTTCAGGTTCATCTGAAATCCAAAAAAATATTATCGCGGCTTTGTTGGGGACTGGTGATGGTTATAAATAATCGCGGCCCCAATAGGATCGCAAGCCTCAAGGTATTGCATTTATTATGTTATTTTGCAACCCCAGTTGGCTTTATTGGGATTGTGAAATCCAGCTAGGTAGCTGCCAAGGCAATTTTATGGGTCGAAGGGCTACCTGATTTTTCCGGCTTTTTAGGGTGGGTGACTTCATAGCAAACATGATGTCATCAGCCTCATTTAAAGTAGTCTTAACCGCGAAAGTGTCCGTTTACTATTGAGGGTGTTGGTAAAAGTCGGGGGGTATTTTGAAAAAACGGCTAAAAGTTGAAATGGGGCATTTTTCAAGCACACAGACAACCCTGCTCAAAGGGGTGGGTATTCTGTTAATTGTACTGCACAATTATTACCATAATCTGACGCCCCTTATAGGGGAAAATGAATTTGCCTATTCCCAGAAAACTTTTTGGACTTTTTACCAAACGCTAAAAATCAGTCCAGAAAACTTCTTAAGGGCCGTTTTTAGCTATTTTGGACACTATGGTGTTCAGATATTTATATTTTTTAGCACCTATGGACTTACCCTAAAATATCAAAAACAATCCCTAAATATTGGCGAATTCTTTAAAAATAGGGTTGTTAAGATTTATTTTTCATTTCTTTTGTGTGTGGCCGTTTATATTGTGCTGGCTTGTATTAAATCCAGCTTTTTGACTAATCAAAAGGTGCTTTATTGGGACAGCCTACTTTGGAAGGTTTTACTGGCCTCTAATTTTATCCCAAGACAAGCCCTTATGCCTGTGGGCCCTTGGTGGTTCCTCCCTTTTATCATGCAAGTTTATGTCCTTTACCCGTGGCTCCTAAAAGCCCATGGGAAGTTCGGCGTTGGACTTTTTGTACTGGTTTCCGGTGGTTCATTTTTACTGGAGTGGCTGGTAAACCCTTACTTGATCCAACAGGGCTTAAACATAAACCATACCGTCTTTGGTCATTTGTCGGTGGTTTGTTTGGGAATCATCCTGGCGTTACAACCCGCAATAAAACTGCCTATCCGGTATTTGATGTTAGCCTTAGTCGTTTTTACACTAGCGAATGTTAATGCGATTTTTTGGATTGCAGCTGACTTGTCGTTTAGCGTATTATTTTTGGCAATAGCGATTATTGCCTTAAAAGCCTTGTCCCAAAAGGGCGTAATGACAGGGCTACTGCTATTTTATGGCACCATATCGTTCCACTTGTTTATGGTTAATGGATTCCTGCGCTCGCTGTTCCATAATATTGCAGAAACCTACCACCTCAGTTGGTTAAATGATATAACCGCGCTGGCCAGTCTGCTTTTTTCCACCTTGTGCGCCTATTTATTGATGCTATTTGATAAACGGCTACGCGCCGTTTTTGGCTAACAGCGGTTTATGGCTTTTCTGCCAAATGTTCTTCCCAACGTAAGGCCTCCCATTCCCGGATAAGGTTTATCACGCGGTCTTTATAAACAGGGTCTGATAACGCCTCTTGGTAAGATTTCCATGACTTCAGGTCGCTAAAGAATACTTCTTCAGAGCGAAAATCAAACAAAGTCCTAACCCCATCCTGTTTTACATGGGCAATCAATGTCGGTTGGGATAAGCTGCCTACCCACTGGAACACGGTTTTATTTCTGTTTGACCATTTATTATCCAAGCCTAAGGCAGACCGGATGGTCATTTCAGCAACATCGATTTGGCCGATCGGCTCATCAGCCACGATAGTTGGGTCATTGATAATCAGGGGTATTTGTGTTTGGGTGTCATTAATGGAATGGCCATGACCCAAAAAGCCGTCGTCAAACAGAGACTCGCCATGGTCACCTAAAATAACCAGGGTTGTTTTGTCGAGGATGCCCCGTGCATTTAACGCTTCAATGACTTTGCCAACTGCCCAATCAGCATTGGCTACGGCGTTCCAGTAGCTAGCAGCTACCCAGTCCTTATTGGCCTCAATAATGTCAGAGCGGGGGATCGGGTTGTCAATAACCCGTTTGGCCATTTTGGGGTGGGTATAAGGGAAGTGGGCAGCTTGAAAATTTAAGTAGAAAAACTGTGGCTTAGTGAAGTCCACTTGCTCAATTCGCGTTTGAAACTGCGACACGACACGCTCTTCACTCAGGCGTAAGCTACCTTGCTCAGTGCTGGGAAACACCCGGTCATTGATCGCAGTCCTTGCATCAAAATAAGCAGTATCAGGGTTTTTCATGCCTGTATTTGCTGCCACATTGCCAAAAGACTCATCTTGTCCTGAAATAATGGAGATTCCGTAACCGGCGCTACGGAGGAAATTAAGCAAAGTGATTTTTGGCTTGTTGTTTACCGGATCCCTGTTAAATATCGCCGTTATTGAGGTAACGGTATAGCCGGTGTGGCTATAGGCGTGTTTAATGACGCTTCCATTTTTGGCAATTTCCCGCATGACCGGGGTCACATAACGGCCATTAATTTTCTGGTCGAGCAAATCGACCCTTGCGCTTTCCAGCACAATCAAAACAATATTTTTTCCCGGTATGGGCTGTATTTTAGCAAGGCTGTCGCTGGCAATGGGGCTGATTAGCGCATCACCCAGAAAGCCATCTTCATCAATCCCGTTGCCTGGAACATCAAATGCCTCTGGATAAATATGGGCATTAAAAATGGCCTTATCTTTTGGGTATGAAAAGCTGCCATAACCGTCGAAATCAAAATCGGACAACTTATCAAGGCTTAGGCTGATAAGCCGATAAGCGATTTGTTTTTCCAAACCATAGCGATAAAAATCATTATTGGACACGAATAGGGTAATGAAAGGTGTCAGCACGATAAGGGCAACTAAAAGCTCCATATAAGTCCTATGTTCCACCGTATTTTCAGCGAAGCGCTTAACAAACGTCCTACCCTTCAAATAATTGATGAACAAAACCAAACAAACTATCAATAAACTTAAAATTCCCATAAACAACAAAATTTCATTGCTGATATAAAGTAGGGCTTCTTTTAAGCTGCCCCCCCCTAAATTTTTGACAATTTGAAGGTTTAGCGTGTCACTGAAATAGGATAACACTTTAAACTTGATGGCAAGCCAAATACCAACAAACACTACTACGATAGCGGTAAAACTATAATAGATGATCAGACCATATTTATTCAGTTTGTCAGCGATTACAAACCAGAGGCTGGCCAATAGCCCGATTAATGACAAATCGAACCACAAAGATAAGCCGACAAAGATAAGGCGTTCAGAAAAAGTTTTATATGAAAAAGGTTGTAAAAAGCCGCCAGTAAACAAATCGTACTTATAAAAGAGAAGTATGGATTCGAAAATTTGAATAATGACCACCGCAAAAACTACCACGGCCAAGCGACGATACCGCGCAATAAAATTTTCTAATTTAAGAAAAAACACTTTCAAGTTCCTAGTCTGCATTGTTCAAAATAATAGGGGGGTTAAGGCGTGAAGTAATCAGCTAAGGGCATGGGAAAGCTTTGATTTTATAACGGGATATTAACTTTTATTAATTGTGTTACACCAATAATAGGATAACAGCCCCCTTGGTGCGGTTATGTTATATAGTAACATGCTAATTAGTGTGGCCGACTAAAGTCTGGGCGAAAATTCATGTGTGGTTGGTCTTCACAAAGCGAAAGGTGGTGATTTTGCTTGGCTATGATAAGGCCATAAGGAAAGAATTTTTTGTGCAAGCCCCAATAGTTATTGGCAATGCCGTGTCGTGGTTGGCATATAGCCCCCAATGGCCACACTGGCAAGGTTAAGGCCAAAAACTCCCGTATAAACGGGAGTTTGGAAGTAAAACACCTGCTTTCAGTTTTAGCTTATTTATTTGCCACCTTAACAAGCCAACCTGTTTTTGCATCACAACCCAATAGGGCTTTTGCGCCTACATCAATTCTAACAAAACTCCCTGATAAAGAGGCGGGTAATTTTGCTTTAATTTTATGGAAACTGCTGTTGGTTTCCAAGGTGAAAGGCAAGGGTTGTTTTTTAGCCATCAGCGTGATACTGGCAGGGTCTGCCCAATGGGAAATCTTGATAATAAATTCTGATTCTGGGGCAATTTCTATATTTTCTGGGGCTTTATATTCGGTGAGATTAAAATCTGTGAAGTGTGGCTTTTTGCATGATTGTTCTAATTCTTCTGGGCTGTAGCCGAAAGCTGGGCCGCCAACTAAGAAGGCCGCCACACAGAGTGCCGATTTAAACAGGTTTGTTATTTTCATTTGAACTCCTCAATCAAGATGGGGTAGGGTTTTACACATTAACCTACTGATACACTTGGTCACTTTAATTTTTTTTTGGATGAAATTCAACTATTTCAGTGACTAGCCACCTTTTATAGGTTAATTGCCATTTAGCTTTATTCATATCCATCAGACAAAATCCATGATGTCTTGTACAATATCAACAGTTTAAATTTTAAAGGGAAGATGACCTTGAGTGCACAAAACCAAGAAAGCCTGAATTATAAAAGTGCTGGCGTAGATATAGCGGCAGGCAATGAGTTAGTTGAACGCATAAAGCCAATTGCCGCCAGGACACGCACTGCTGGTGTCATGGCGGGCCTGGGCGGGTTTGGGTCTATGTTTGAACTGCCACTAGACCGTTATCAAAACCCGATCTTGGTTTCAGGGACGGATGGCGTAGGGACAAAGCTTAAGCTGGCGATTGATTTGGGTCAGCATGATACCGTCGGTATTGACTTGGTTGCGATGTGTGTCAACGACATCATTGTGCAAGGTGCCGAGCCATTATTTTTCTTGGATTATTTTGCCACTGGAAAATTGGATGTTGACACGGCGGCAGCTGTCATTGAAGGCATAGGAAAAGGTTGTGAATTGGCAGGCGCGGCCCTGGTTGGCGGTGAAACGGCAGAAATGCCCGGCATGTATGCCGATGGCGAGTATGATCTGGCTGGGTTTTGTGTCGGTATTGTGGAAAAAGCCCAGGTATTGGACGGCAGTAAAGTTAAACTCGGCGACAAGCTGATCGGCATTGCCTCATCCGGCCCCCATTCCAACGGCTATTCATTAATCCGCAAAATTATTGCCCACAGCCAAACCGAACTTTCTGCCCCGTTTGCCGACAAGACCTTGGGCCAAACTTTGTTGGAACCCACCAGGATTTATGTAAAAGCTTTATTATCGTTATTAAAAGTTGTGCCGATACATGCGCTGGCCCATATTACTGGTGGTGGCTTGACCGAAAATTTGCCACGTGTGTTACCGCTAGGGCTTAACGCCAACATCGATCTTGCCGCTTGGGAGTTCCCTGCCATTTTTAAATGGTTGCAGGACAAAGGGAATGTCGCTTTGGCCGATATGTTGACCACCTTTAATTGCGGCATCGGCATGATTGTGTGTGTGGCCGCAGAAGATGAGCAAGTAACCTTGGAAACATTAACCGCCTTAGGCGAAACAGTCTTTGTTATCGGTGAATTGGTCGCCTCTGAAGGCAAACCTGAAGTCCATTATATTCAGCGTAACCCCTAACAGGTGTAAACCATCCTTAACATCCCCACACCCCACTGCCGGATAATCCTATGCAAAAATTGCCACTTAACTTGTATCGTGCCGCCCAAGCCAGGGAGTTAGACCGCATTGCCATACAGGAACGCGGCATCCCAGGTTTTGATTTGATGGATAGGGCCGGCTATGAGGTTTTTTACCATATCAAGGAGCAATGGCCTAATGCCCAATCCTTGGCGGTTTTTTGTGGTGGTGGCAATAATGCTGGGGACGGTTATATCATTGCCCGATTAGCTTTGGATGCTGGCTTGAAGGTGGTAGTTTATAGTGTTTTGGACCCATCAAACCTGAAAGGATATGCGCGGACTGCCCACTTAAATTATGTGGGCCTCAAGGGGGTTATTGTCCCTTTTCATAGTGATGTTGTGATAAACGCAGACCTGATTGTTGATGCTTTGCTGGGGACTGGGTTAGACCGTCCGGTCACTGGGGTTTATGCCCAAGCCATCGCGCTTATCAACCAGTCGCCCGCTCCGGTCATTGCTGTGGATTGCCCGTCAGGCCTGAATGCAGACACGGGTAATGTCTTGGGCTGTGCGGTAAGGGCTGATAGTACCGTTACCTTCATTGCTTTGAAGCAAGGCCTGTTTACCGGGCAGGCCGCTGATTATTGCGGTAGCATCCGTTATACGTCATTGGCGGTACCCGAATCTATTTTTAAGGCCATTCCGCCATCAGCAGTCCGTGTCGTTAAAAAAACCATGCCACGCCGCGCAAAATGCTCACATAAGGGCAATTATGGGCATGTGCTTATTATCGGGGGCGAAGCGGGTTATACTGGCGCCGCCATGCTGGCTGGGGAAGCGGCTTTACGTATGGGGGCCGGATTGGTCAGCATTGCCACCCGCCCGGCACATGCCGCTGTGATGAACTTGGGTAGACCCGAATTGATGTGTCATGGTGTCGAAACTACCCGGCAATTGTCAGATTTGATGGCCAAGGCAACGGTTGTGGTGCTAGGCCCGGGTTTAGGCGAAAGTAATTGGGCAAAATCCATGTTTACCGCCACTGTTTCTGTTAAGGTGCCGTTGCTTATTGATGCAGACGGCTTGAACTTATTGGGGCGTTTGCCGATCTCCAAATCCGACTTGATTTTAACGCCCCATCCGGGTGAAGCTGGCCGATTACTGGATTGCCCAACAGAACAAATCTTGCAAGACCGTTTTGCTGCGGCGACGGCCATTCAGGCCCGCCATGGTGGGGTGATAGTCTTAAAAGGCGCTGGCACAATAATCGCCACCCAAGATAGCATTGCCGTTTCTAACACAGGCAATCCTGGCATGGCCTCTGGAGGTATGGGCGATGTCTTGTCCGGGGTGATAGCCAGCTTGGTGGCACAAGGCATGCCCTTGAAAGACGCGGCGGAGCAGGGTGTTTACAGGCATGGCCAGGCCGCTGATATGGCAGCAGAAAAAGACGGGGAGCGGGGCTTGTTGGCCAGTGATTTAATGCCCTATCTTAGATCGTCCCGTTGATGCAGAAATTTTTGCAGAACGCCGAAGAGACCGAAGCATTTGGGGCAGAGTTGTTTACAACCATCCCCCCAAAATGCTTGGTTTATTTACAGGGAGATTTGGGTGCGGGGAAAACCACTTTGGTCAGGGGCTTTCTTAGGGCGGCTGGTTATCATGGGGTGGTGAAAAGCCCAACCTATACTTTGGTTGAAGAATATTCCATAAATGGCCAAGACATCTTCCATTTTGACCTCTATCGGCTAACCGATCCCGAAGAGTTGGAATGGATAGGGATCAGCGACTATTTCGCTAAAGACAGTGTTTGTTTTATTGAATGGCCGGATCTGGGGCAAGGGTTTTTACCTGATCCTGATTATGTCATTTCCTTAACAACCCAGGGTGAGGGGCGATTTTTGGAGATGACACCCAGCCTTTAAAATAATTTGCAGCGGATCTATAAAAACAATGACATACTGGTATAATCGTCATAAACATTGTTGTATTTGAGGTTATTGCTATGGGAAATTTCTGGAAAGTCTTGTGGGTGTTTGGGTTGCCGATATTTTCTATGTCGGTCTATGCCGGGCAAATCAATGTAAACACCTTGCAATATACTTCGACACCTAAGCAAAACCGTATGATGTTTGACGTTTCGGCAGCCCCAAAACATCGGGTTTTCGTGATGGATAACCCATCCAGGCTGGTTATTGACATCAAAGATGCGCAGTTACAACGGGCATTAAAACAACCCCCTGCCGACCATCCCTTATTTGCCAAAGTGCGTTCAGGCATAAAAGACAAAACCGATTTACGGGTCGTTGTTGATTTAAAAGTGCCCATCAGTTCTAAAAAATTCAGCTTAAATTCCAATAAAAGTGACGACCATAATTTAATTGTCGATTTATTTAATAAAGGCCCTATTGCAATTCCAACGGAAGCAAAGGCTGAAGACAATGTCGTGGTCGTGCAAACACCAGAACCCAAGGCAGGCCTTATTAAAGCAGCCAGCCCAAGCACGCCCTCCAAACGGGGCAACAGCATCGTTATAGCCATTGATCCCGGGCATGGCGGCAATGATCCTGGCGCCCACGGCCCACAAGGCACGGAAGAGAAAAAAGTGACTTTTGCCATTGCCAAAAAGCTGGCCACATTAATCAATGGCCAAGCCGGCATGAAAGCCGTGATGATCCGCACTGGCGATTATTACGTAGGCCTTAGGGACAGGATGGCAATTGCCCGGACTGCCAAGGCGGATTTGTTTGTCTCTATCCACGCCGATGCGTTCCAAGATGCCACGGTTAAGGGGGCGTCCATCTATACCTTGTCAACCAACGGGGCTTCAAGTGAAGCAGCCCGTTGGCTGGCAGACAGTGAGAACGCCTCTGATTTGGTCGGGGTTAGCCTGAATGATAAAGATGATGTGCTGGCATCGGTGTTGTTGGATTTGTCACAAACGGCTACCCAAGAGGCTAGCGTCAATATTGCCAACCAAGTGCTAAGAAGCTTTGACAGCGTTTCTGATTTACACAAGGTTTCCGTCCAAAAAGCGGGTTTTATCGTCCTGAAATCACCGGATATCCCCTCCATACTCGTAGAAACAGCGTTTATTTCCAATCCCTTAGAAGAGCAAAACCTGCTTAACCCCAAGTATCAGGCTAAAATGGCCAATGCCATTTTTAAGGGTGTGCGGACTTACTTCAACCAATCAGCCCCCATCGACAACAAAATCGCCGCACTGGATAAATAAGCCGCAAGCCCACCAGCTGCCAATAATAGCGGCTTAACTTGCCAGTAAGCCGCCAAACTACCCAGACCGTTGCCACTCCTATAAAATAGCGGCTTTTGCTTTAGGCCGGACTATGCGCATACACGCTTTACCCACCCAACTTGTCAACCAAATTGCCGCCGGTGAAGTGGTCGAACGGCCCTCATCGGTGGTCAAAGAGCTGGTGGAAAACTGCTTTGATGCCGGAGCAAAACACATAGCCATAGATATAGAACAAGGCGGTGCAAGGCTAATAAAAATTCGGGATGATGGCTGCGGTATCGTGAAAGAAGATTTACCACTCGCCTTGTCCCGACATGCGACCAGCAAAATTGCCACTTTACAAGATTTAGAAAAAGTAGCCAGCATGGGCTTTCGTGGGGAAGCACTGCCCAGTATCAGCTCGGTGGCAAGGCTGACCCTGATTTCCCGAATTGCTGATGCCCAATGTGCGTGGAGCGTCACTGCCGATGGCACAGAACAACACACCGAGCCGCAACCCGATCCACACCCGCAAGGTACAACCGTCGATGTGCGGGATTTATTTTATAATACCCCCGCCAGGCGCAAATTCTTAAAAACTGAAAAAACCGAATTTGCCCATATAGAAACCCTAATCCAACGCATGGCACTTAGCCGTTTTGACATCGCGTTTACCTTAAGCCATAACCAAAAAGAAATTTTCAACCTCAAACCCGCACTGACTGAAAGTGCGCAAGAGCAACGGATCGCCAGTATCTGCGGCAGCGCATTTATCGCCAATGCGGTAAAAATTGATTTTGCCGCCTCCGGCCTGCAATTGGGTGGATGGGTGGGTTTGCCTACGTTTTCCCGTAGCCAGCAAGACATGCAATTTTTTTATGTCAACGGCCGCTTAGTGCGTGATAAGTTGGTATCCCATGCGGTTAAGCAAGCTTTCCAAGATGTCTTGTTTCATGGGCGGCATCCGGTGTTTGTCTTATATTTGACACTAGACCCGACCTTGGTTGATGTCAACGCCCATCCCGCCAAACTGGAAGTCCGGTTTAGGGAAGGCCGTTTGGTGCATGATTTTTTGTTTTCGGCCCTGCACCGCTCACTTGCGGAATTAAGGCCAGAACACACCATCGTCCAACTCAAAGATAGCCTAAGCCAAACGCCGCTAGCCGCCGCAACCCCGACGCAAGCCAAGCACCCTAAGATTTTCCCACAAACGGCTTATAAACAAAATCCGCCGATGCAAACGGCATTGCCCTTAAACATCGCCGAATCCATTAAAGCTTATGCCTCGCTTTACCCAGAATCCGCAACTAAACAACCCGAGCCGCAAGCCGAAGAATCCCATCCTTTAGGCTATGCAATCGCCCATTTACATGCCACCTATATCCTGTCCGAAACGCCCAACGGTATTATCTTGGTAGATGCCCACGCCGCCCATGAACGGGTCACTTACGAACGGTTAAAAAAACACTACCAGAAAGGCAATATGCCTAGCCAACCGTTATTGCTGCCAATCAAAATCAACGTTAGCACCACCGAAGCCGATTTGGCAGAGCAAGAGCACGAATATTTCAGCACACTGGGATTTGAACTTAACCGTTCCGGCCCAGAAACCATAACCCTACGGGCAACCCCCGCATTGCTGGGCAATATCGACAAAGAAGCGCTGATCCGGGATGTGCTGGCCGACATAACCGAACACGGCATGAGCCAACGCATTGAAGAACAAACCAATAGCCTGTTGGCAACTATCGCCTGCCATGGCTCAGTGCGGGCGCGCCGCCGATTAAGTGTGGATGAAATGAACGCTTTACTACGTGATATGGAACAAACCGAAAGGATAGGCCAATGTAACCATGGTCGTCCGACGTGGATAGAACTTTCGACACACGACCTTGATAAATTTTTCCTGCGGGGGCAATAAGGGATATGGCAATAATCAGCTTGCTTCCCTCACAAGGGTTCTTATCCGGAAAAGCCTGGCGCGAAAATTGGGCGAAAGACTAGCTTTAGCAAAGTGGATGGCTGGGCATCTACAATAAAGGATGTTGGGAAAAGACATCCAAACTTGCATCTATCCGGTCATGGTTTAGCATAAAAACTTTCCTGAATGGATGTTTGGTGGGCGGCCCCGCTTGTTGCTGGAAACCTTGGCTGATACTAGCCATGCGGCCCAGGAAAGTTTTGAAGGCCAAGTATTGTCAGTAATGTACCAAGACCTTGTGGCAGACTATAGCGACACAGAGCAAAGCCCGCGCATTGTCCACGTAAATGCTTTATGACAGGGATGTTGCAACCAAGTATTGGGAGCATCCGCAGTTGCTACTCAGCAACCGGGGCCGAACGGGAATTACGCCATTGGGTCATATTATGGGGCATTTGTAACGGCGCACTAACCGAAGTTGGCGCGAGATTAGTGGCGATCTTGATGAGCGTCATAGAAACCAGATGCTTACGCTAATAGACAAGATGGCTTGTGTGATGGAGGTAATTCATCAAAGACAGGCGGGATTCTTTGTGCCAAAACTTCCTGTGGTTATGGTTTGTATAGGTGCGCTAAAAGTAGGGTTTACTGAAATAATTGATTTGAGCAATGGAAAAAGCCCAGCCCGTGAAGATGGTATATAAGATATGTTAATTTAAGCATGTTTTTATAGCGGATTTATGTATTCTGAAAACAATTATAACGCTATTTAAATTTGATATAATCTTTGGCTTGAATTAATTGTAATGTTAAAGCATTGCTTTATAAGCATTAAACTAATTGGTTACGCTTTACATGGACTGGTTGTCAGGTTGCGGAGAGAAATAAACAGGGAAATTGCTTGACGAAGCTGGTTGTGGCTGTATAATGTGCAGCTCTTCCCCGGCAGGCTAGTCGGGGCGGTGGATTGGCCGGAAGGCAGCTGTAAAAGGATGTTGACATTGTAGCTTGATA
>JAPLRR010000098.1 GCA_026399075.1 Methylococcales bacterium | reverse complement strand
ATAGTTCTGGGTGGCGAGACATGGCGGTACCTTCGGTAAATAGATGTTGATGACTCTCATCAATTTACCTCAACGCACTGTCTCGTCATACTTTTTATTAAAAACCTACACGTGTAAGAGGGAGAGGGTAGGGTGAGGGGGATTTAATCTCGCTTTACTTCCTTCGTTCTCTATAGCAATCAACAGCGCCTTAACTGCCCAATCAATGCCTTTATTGCCGCTTCTTGCGCCATCACACTGCCACACAATGTAAACTGGCTAACTGCCCGCTGTAAATTTTGCAAAGGCTGGCCCACTTTAAAATAGCGGTTGCCTTGCAAATAATCGGTATAGAACCGTAGCCCCAGCTCAAAAGGGATTAAGCGGATAGCGGCATATAAATAATCATAATCGGCAGCCGAAAAAAACGTAGCGGTTTCGGACAAATAAGCGCTTAAAATCGCGGTGCAAATGGTCAAATCAAAAGTATCGCTGGCCGGATCATGGCAACAAGAACGCAAACAATCGCCGATATCATAATGCACCAAACCGGGTTTGACCGTATCCAAATCAATCAGGCTGACAATCGCTTTGCTATCGCGGTCAAACAAAAAATTGTTTAATTTAGGGTCGCCGTGGATCACCCTTAAAGTTAGTAAACCTTGCTGTTTGGCGGCCTCCAAGTCATCAGCAATGGCTTGGAAATTGGCAATAAAGTCCGCACAATACAGGCTGTCCTCCTCAACTGGCTTAGGTGCCTCTTGTAAAACCTGCTGGTAATGGCTGAGATAAGCTGGGGCAATATGAAAACCCGGCAAGGTGTCATGCAGCAAGGACGGCGGCAGATCGCTGAGCAAATTATGGAATGCCCCTAGCGCCTTGCCTGCCTGCTCCGCTTGGCTGATATGGCTGATTTCCTCCAAACTTTCGGTGTTGCCGATAAACTCCAAGCCCCGCCAGTAATCGCCCTGCCCGTCCTGATAAAAATTGGCTAGCTTTAGCGTTTTCACCATACCCGGAATTTTAAGCGGCTGCCCTGCCCCCGGTTTTTGTGCCAAATGTTGGTTCAACAGCGCCAAATTGTCCATAATCAAAGCAGGTTCTGGAAACACCTGCGGGTTGATGCGCTGCAAAACAAACGAGGTACTGGCGGTCTCCACCAAAAACGTGTCGTTGATTAAGCCATTGCCCAAAGGCGACACAGCCGTGACCGTATCGGCAAACTGCTGGGCAATGTCAAACTGGATAGCCATTAACCCCGAGTCTCCTTGGCCTTAATTACTTCTGTCAAAGCCCGCAAAGCTTGTCCCCGGTGGCTTAAGGCATTTTTAACGGTTGCAGGCAATTGCGCAGAGGCGCACTGCTGGTCAGGCAGCCAAAACACCGGATCATAGCCAAAACCATTATCACCTTGGCAAACCCGTAAAATCTGGCCTTCCCAAACCCCTTGCGCTATCACTGGAATCGGGTCATCCGCATGTTCCATAAACACCATAACACAAATAAATCGGGCGCTGCGCTGGCCGTCTGGTACATCAGCCATTTCCTGCAACAATTTATCCACATTGTCTTGATCACTTGCGCCTATGCCCGCATAACGGGCAGAAATAACCCCGGGTGCACCGTTCAAGGCATCGACAACCAAGCCAGAATCATCAGCGATGGCAGGCAAACCACAATGAAGCGCCGCATTTCTGGCTTTAATAATGGCATTTTCGACAAAGGTAGAGCCAGTCTCTTCGGCTTCAACAACCTTAAAAGCCGACTGGGCCACAATCGGATGCCCGGCCAGTATTGCCTGAATTTCTTTAATCTTGCCAAGGTTACCGCTGGCCAAGACGATTTGTTGGGATGATAAAATGGACATGGACAAAGCTAAGAAAGATAAGGTGGTGAATTGGGTGTAGGGAGTTATCCAGCCCCCCCCCCTCTTTGGAAAGAGGGGCTAAGGGAGATTTTCTATCTACGAATGCTGTTCCAAAGCCAAGCGTTGCTTTTCCAGCAAATGCTTAATGCCAAAACTAGCTAACTCCAACATAGCATCCAACTCTGATTTACGAAATGCGTGGCCCTCAGCCGTGCCTTGGACTTCAATAAACGCGGCCGCGTCATTCATCACCACATTCATATCGGTTTCGGCATTGCTGTCCTCGGCGTAATCCAAATCCAACACCGGCACACCGTTATAAATGCCAACCGACACCGATGCCACCTGTCCATGTAACGGATTGGCCTTAATCAGTTTACGCTGGAGCATTTTTTCCATTGCCAAAGACAAGGCCACAAAGCCCCCGGTAATCGCCGCCGTGCGCGTACCACCATCAGCTTGCAGCACATCACAGTCAATCGTCACGGTATGTTCGCCCAAGGCTTTTAAATCGACCGCCGCGCGTAATGAACGGCCTATCAGGCGCTGGATTTCTAAAGTTCGTCCGCCTTGTTTGCCATAAGCGGCTTCCCGCCCCATACGGCTATGGGTAGAACGCGGCAACATGCCATATTCAGCCGTCACCCAACCTTCGCCTTTGCCTTTCAGGAAACGCGGCACGCTTTTGTCCACACTGGCGGTACAAAGCACCCGCGTGTCGCCAAACTCAACTAACACCGAACCTTCGGCATGTTTGGTGTAACCACAGGTAAAGCTAATATCCCTAAGTTGGTCTGGTTGTCGTCCGCTAGGTCTCATGTTTGTTCCGCTAAATTAAAAACTGCACAGTATACCTGATCTTAACCTGCTACAGTTTTCAATTTAGTAAACTTTCCCACACATTGAAAAGGTGCAAGCCGTGGCTTAGAAGGATAGAATGGCAACAATTTTAACGCACGACCTTCAAGCAACACAGGTGAACAATGATTAGAAGCATGACTGCATACGCAGGCAACGAAGCCAGCACCGGGGACTCCACCATCGCCTGTGAATTACGCTCGGTCAACCACCGTTATTGTGACATCACCATCAAATTGCCTGACCATTTGCGCTTTATAGAATCCGATGTCCGCGCCATCCTTGCCGCCAAAATCAACCGGGGCAAATTGGAATGCAGCCTAAGCATAAAAAAACAAAGCAAAGGTGGCGCAGGCTTTCAGGTCAACTTGGATGCCGTCACCGCCCTGCTTGCCGCCACTGACCAAATAGAAGAACACATGTTGGCACCCTTGTCGTTTTCCGCCTTGGATGTCCTCGCCTTCCCCGGCATTGCCCAAGAACAAGGCCCGGACAAAACCCACCTTAACGAAACCATCACCCATTTGGTCAAACAAACCTTGGCGCAATTTCTGGAAATGCGCGAACGCGAAGGCGCACAACTCAAACTGCTGATTAGCGAACGCTGCCAAAAAATGCAAGGCTTTGTCAGCTTGGCCAGCCAACGTATGCCCGAAGTGTTGCAACAAGTCCGCACCAAAATAACCGACCGTATCACCGAACTGGTCGCGCAACCCGATTTTGACCGCCTGGAACAAGAGCTGGTGTATCTGACGCAAAAAATGGATGTCAGCGAAGAATTGGACCGGCTTAACACCCACATCACCGAAGTGCTGCGCGTCCTAAACGAAAAAGACCCCGTAGGGCGGCGCCTAGATTTTTTAATGCAGGAACTCAACCGCGAAGCCAACACCCTAGGCTCCAAATCCACCGACAAAGACATGACCCAAATCGCCATAGAGCTCAAAGTGCTGATAGAACAAATGCGGGAGCAGATACAAAATATAGAGTGATGTCCCACACCGTCCCATACCATGCCAAAATACTTTTAAGGCATTGAATCAATAATATTATCTAATCCATACCGTTGCATACCGTCTCATTTAATCGCACAATAACCATGTACCAAGACGTGTACCAACACCGGAAATGGTACAAATTTACTGGTACACAGGGGGGATACATGGCAAAACTAAGCTACATGCAAATTAAAAGCTGGATAAGCAAAGGTGAACGCTTTGAAGGCAAAGGCGACGGTGACGGGCTAGTATTAAGCTACCGTAAAGATTTTGCTGTCCCACTTTGGCGGTTTCGTTATCGGTTTGCAGGTAAACAGCGCGTGATGAATATCGGCACTTATGGGCAAGTGTCGCTAGCTGATGCCCGAAAGCTAGTTAAAGACCTTAATGCGCGTGTCGCCTTGGGTCATGATGTCGCCGCCGAAAAGCAAGACCGCAAAGCCGACGCTGTAGCCAAGATAGAAGCCAAGAATAACGCCCTAACCGTTGGGCAATTGGCCGACGAATACTTTAACAATCGAATCTTAGGACAATGGAAACACCCGAACATTGTCAGGGCAAGGATTGAGAACGACATTAAGCCAAATATTGGCGCGTTGGCAGTTGAAGACGTAAAACCTAGCCACATTGACATGATGCTTAAGACCATCATCAAACGCGGTGCGCCGACAATGGCAAATGACGTGCTGCGCTGGACAAGGCGGCTTTTTGACTATGCCATCAAGCGGCATAGGCTGCAATATAACCCCACGTCTGCTTTTGACTTGTCGGACGCTGGCGGCAAAGAAACCGCACGAAGCAGGGCATTGACCCAAGCCGATCTAGTGGCGTTGTTTGATGCCATGCGTAACACCAAAGGCTTTACCCAAATAAACATTATCAGCGTTAAATTGTTGTTAATGCTGGCCGTCAGGAAAAGTGAATTGATAGGCGCAAGAAAAAGCGAGTTTGACCTTGCCGCCGCGCTTTGGCATTTACCCGCCGAACGCAACAAAACCGAGTCAGCCATCACTATTCCTTTACCACGCCAAGCCGTGGAAGCTTTGGAGACCCTGCACCGCTTATCAGAAAGTAGTGAATGGCTGTTACCTGCCAGAAAGGCACAAGACCGAATGCTCCCCCATATCCACGAAAACACCTTAAACGTGGCCTTGGCAAAAGTTAAGCCCAACATGCCAACCGTTGAAGCGTTTTGTATCCACGATTTTAGGCGCACCGCCCGCACCCACTTGGCCGCCTTGGGTATCCCCTCGCATATTGCCGAACGCTGCCTTAACCACAAGATTAAAGGCATTGAAGGGGTATATAACCGCCATGATTACCTAGACGAACGCAGAGAAGCCCTTAAGCTTTGGGCAAACCTTTTGGAAAGTTGCGAAACAGGCCAAGAATGGAACGTGACCCCGATCAGAAAGAAAGCCTAGTATCCAGCTTCTTCCAGCATAGTCCCTAATAGTCCGTGCCGGATGATAGCCGCTTATTTGAAGCCGCCGCAAAGCCACACCCGATAAACCGAACAAACCGCACCTAGCCCGACGGGGCGAACATGGGCTACCTTTCACCCATTGGCGCGGTTTTCTTTTTTGAAAGGTTAGCCGTGAAAGGCGGACATGATGAACGACTATGCAGCGCGTATAAAAAACGCCCTAGACCCTTTGAATACAGACGATTTTGAAAAAAGACACCTAGACCTAGATATATTAGCGAATGCCCTAACTAACCCCTTTCTAACCCCCATAGATACGAACCCTTTAACCATTGAAGACCCCGAAGAAAGGCACAAGCAGCTAATCGCCTTCCTGTTTAATTCATTGTGTAACGAGCTTAAAACAAGCCCCTTTTTTCCCTGTTTATGCACTCGCCTTATAGAAGAGGCTAGCCCTGATTTAATCCTTAAAAAATGGCGTGAGCTTGGGCTTAAATATGGCTTATCCTCGTTTTATCCTGATTTTAACAGCCAAGAATACACCGAAGAAATAGCCGAAAAAGTCCACGAAGTATGGCGAATTGAAGCAATTGAAAAATGGGAAAAGGTATGCCTTGATGATGAATATCCCTTTCAGGCGGTTATAGCTTCCTTGTATGCAGACCCCTACGACAAAGGGCGGATTGAAGAAATCAAAGATTATAAATACATCTCATTGTTTGAGCTTGCCGTACTGATTGGCTATAGGTTTTATAGAAGCCCATACGAACACTTGTTGGATTGCCATAACTTGTTTGCAGAAGCTATTGTTAAAGGGATGATTAACCCTAGACACCCACAAACCCATTTGACATACGAACAAACCCCCAAAGGAAACCGCCTTAAGGATGGAATAATAGAGCTTTACAAAGAAGCCCCTAGCCTAGATTGGGAGCTTACCCCTAAAGAAGCCGCCGAATTTGCCAGCCTTAAAGGCTATCCCGCGCATTTTTTCACCGACCTATCAAGCGACACCCCAACAATGACCGACGCAATGGCAAGCCCATCACGGGATGATAAACAAGCCGATACATCAGAAATTAGCCAAGAGGTTAGCACCAATGCGGATGATGATAAGCCGTTAGACCCAAGAGAAAAAAAGGCGCTATTAATCATTATCGCGGCACTTTGCAAGAAACATGGTATAGGCCCTTGTGACCGTGGCCTTGCAAGCGAGTTGGAGAGAACAGCCGACCTTCTAGGCTTTAAAATAAGCGCAAAAACTATAAAAAGACACTTGGACGCTGCGGGTTTAATTGAAAAATAAACGGCTATTTCGCGGCTATAGCCGTTTGCCTTTCGGCTATAGCCACTTAATCTAAAAATAAATCACAATAATTTCACCTGATTCCAACAAGCAGCATATCAGGTGAAACATGCAAAACCCCAAAAAGCCCCAAATTACCCCTCAAGACCCCTTACAAGCAGGTGCAAACTTGCGGGTATCCACCCTAGCCCCACGCCTAGGCATATCAAAAAGCACGATCTGGCGGCTAGTCAGGGAGGGCAAGTTCCCTAAGCCCATCAAGCTATCCGATAAAGTCACCGTCTGGAAAGCCGATGCCGTGCTGGCATGGCTGGAAAGCAAGGAGGCTGCATAATGCCAAGGCCGCCCATTATCAACACCTTGCCCGACCCTGTCAGGTCTGGGATTGTTGCCAAGCTACTGGCGCGTGAACCCTATCTCGACATTAGCCAATGGCTTTTACAAACCCACGGCATAGCTTTGTCACATTCTGCACTACAGCGCGTGGGCAAGCCGCTACAGGACAATTTTGCCCCATTGCTTGCCTTAGGTATGCCGATAGAGGAAGCCGCCAAGAACCACCGGAAAATTGAAGAAATCGGCGTTGAACAGGTGCGGAAAACGCTTATTGACAAGCTTACCGAAAACCCTAGCGGGCTATACGCCTACCTTGACAAGATAGAGGGCAAGCCATGAAGAGGACACCAAAACAAACCCAACTCGACCAGGTCAAGGCAGCATTGCTCAACCGCACCCCCGTTAATTCCATCGATATGTTTAACGCCCGCATAACCCGCCTTTCATCCATCATTAAACGCTTGCGGGAGCGTGGTTATCCGGTCATCACCACCCGCCAAGGCAGTAACGGCCTAGCCCATTACACCTTGCCCGAAGGCTGGCAACCACCACCCCACCTTTAGGCAATCCCAGACACAAAAAAGCCCGTGTAAACCATCACATTTACACAGGCTTAAACAATCTCACTCGTTTTTTATGACCATGCACATTATAACCCAATTGACAGCACCCCCGCGCGGCCTTATGATGCCCCCGCTTTCGCAAAAAACGAAAGACGGGATTCGCACCCCGCGTAAAGGCCACAACAGGCCACTTTTTACAGTGGTTTTTTTGTACCCATCAAAAACACTAGCGGCTTTATGCCGATTATCTTTTGTTATGGTGGGATGTGTTGAGCAGCCCGTCAAACGGCTGGCCTGTGCCTTTGCAGGTAGTGCGAACTTGACACATCCCACCGCCCAGCGACTCGCACCAACGGGCGGCGGCTTATCCCTGCTACAAAGGACACCGCTATGAACAACCCAACCCCAACACTGGGCAACTCTGCCCAACATCCAGCCACGCCCGCACATCTAGCCTTCAAGATTAACACCCCTAGGCGCGTTCCCCTTGCCGATCTGCTTAAACAACAAACCGAGGCCAGAGGCTTAGAGCCGTTGCCGCTGGAGTCTGGCTTATTGCTTAAACGTATCGCCCAAGGAGGCCACTCAGGGCAGTTTTTAGCCGATGCCTTTATCAGTGCCTACCGAACCGACAAACCCTTTATGCACAGCCTTGGCGAACTGGGCAGGCTGGACAGTGAAGGCTTTAGGCTCTTTCATGAAATCCTGCATATCCGGCATGTGTCCGGCTGGAATGATGACGACCTGTACCACATCGAACAACAGGTTAAAGCCATTATTGCAGGGGGTAAGTAATGAACGCGCACACAAAATCATTGACCTTTGACCAGTTAGACGAACTGGACACTATTCACAAGTGCCTATCATCAATTGCCGACCTGATGAGCCCCTGTACAGACCTGCATACCGTAAACCGTGACGACCTTGCTTTGTTAATGCGCTATTTTACCGACAGATTGCAGAAAGTGACCAAGGAGGCGGTATGACCGAAGAACAAAAGGAACAGCTGGCAAAGCTTGAAGCCATGACAAAACCCATTAGCCAAAAAGCCACCGCGCAAGTGAGAAAGCGTGAAAAGGCGGTAGATGATGATTTTATCGAAGATACCGTTATTGCCCCGCCAAAACCAAACGACCCAATGTTTTACGGCTTTGTGGGTGAACTGGCGCGGATTGCCTCGCAGGGTACAGGGCTAAACCGCGTGGCGGTATCCACCGCGTTCTTGTCATTCTTGGCTGCCAATGTAGGCCGTGACACGTTTTTGATGGTAGGCGACACCATCCACCACCCGCGCTTGTTTACGTTGCATATAGGCCGATCTGGCCAAGGTGGCAAAGGCGATTCTCAACAAATTACCCACCGGATAAGAAGGCGCATTGAAAATACCCACAGCGGATTACTTGGGCTATCCCACAGCGGCGGCTTGTCTTCACGCGAAGGGCTGGCGGGGTTAATCCATGACGGCCACGGCGAAAACAAAGCAATTGATGATAAACGGCTATGGGTGATAGAAAGCGAGTTTGCCAACGTCCTGCACCAAAGCCGCCGCGATGGTAACACGCTATCTACTGCCTTACGGGATGCTTGGGACGGTTCAGACATCAAGCCCGCCACTAAAAGCCGATCAGTGGCAAGCAGTGCGCCACATATCGGCATACACGCCAACATAACCCCCTCAGAGTTGAAAGAGCTGGCGCGTTCCCGTGACATCAACAACGGTTTCTTTAACCGTTTTTTGATGGTTTATTCTGAAAATATCGACCATGTGGCCTTCCCTAAACCCACACCGCAAACGGTGATTGATAACCTTGCCGACCAAGCCGCCGATATTATCCAGTATGCAAAAGGGGGTTATCCGGCTTCTACAAATGGCCAACAAATGCACCTGAGCGAACCAGCACAGACTTATTACACCAACATTTATAAAGGCTTAAGAAAGCCGTTTGATAGTGAAATAATCAGTGCCTTACTAGAACGCCGCGCACCTTACATGTTACGGCTGGCAATGCTGTTTGCCTTGACCAACAAAACCCACGTTATTGAGCCGAAGCACTTACAAGCCGCGCTGGCTTGGGTAAATTACGCGGTGGATACCGTCAAGTTTGTATTTGCCGATCAGTCAACATCCCCACAGGCACGGGAAACCCGCGCCAATGCCGATAAAATCCTGTCCTTTTTACAAAGTTATCCAAATGGTGCAAGCCTAAAAGAACTTAATAACGATTGCTTCAAGAAGAATCTTTCAAGCCCAAAAATACAAACTGCCCTAAGTTATTTGTTAAGCGAAAACCCGCCACTTATTGAACAAATCGACACCGAAAAGGGCGCAAATGGGCGGCCTAAAAAGTCTTACCGGATAAAAAACAGTACGGACAAAACGGACAAACCTCAAAGCCACGAACGGCGTGGCCTTGTGGCTGTTATCTAGGTGCGGACAAAGTACGGACAAATACGGACAAACCCCCTTGGCCTGTAATTGTTAGGGGGTTTGTCCGTACTTTGTCCGTAAATTTCACCAACCTGTAAAAAACCGCTGTATCCCTTATTAGTCGTGGCTTACAGCGATACTTACGGGGTTTTGTCCGTGACTTTGTCCGTACTCACAAAAAAACCTTAGGCCATGGCTGGCGCGGCTTCTGAGGTTTGTCCGTTTTGTCCGTACTTTTTTTGAAGAAAACCAACCAGCAACCCACAAAAACACAGCCAACATGCCGCCAACCAATAACCCCGCGTAAAGGTTCTTTTTATGAAATTTGACCCACGTTATTTTGTAACCATTGCCAACCGTTCCGGCGTTAGGCTATCGCTTAACAACAGCCGAAGCATTCTTATTACATCGAACGAAAACGAGGCCGCCGCACTTTGGGTGGTGGCCGCCAAAAAGCACAAGAAAAAACTGTTAAGGTATTTACGGGAAGAGCAGGAAAAGGGAAAGCAGCTAGACTTATTTGAAGATTGATTAAAGCCACAACAGCCGCGAACCTTTGCGGCTTTTTAATACCTATAACACGGCTTGATACCATCTAACACAACACATTGATAATAAAATACTTACTGATTTTTTATTCCGTTCAACAACAATAAAACGCGCTTCATAATACGGCTTCTTTTGTAGCCAAGAGCCAACAATGAAGCCAGAAATTAAAGCTATTTATGATTATTTACCGGAAAGCATTCATTATTTGATGACTATTATCAGCATTGAATCCACCTTTATCTTGATTAACAAATATGGCGGGGCTTTGGTGGATGTCCCCGCATCCGCAAAACCTACCAATAAGCTGACTGGCTTAATTGGCATTGATGACGCGAAAAAACTAACGGCAATATTTGGGCTTACCCAACTTGAGATACCAGCTTGCTTAAAATTAAAGCTGTTGGCGCGGGATATTGCCATATTTGAAGACAGTAAAGCGGGGCTTTCTGGGTATGAATTGTCTTTAAAATATAAAATAGGGACGCGGTCAATAAGAAGAATTTTAAACGCAATGAATCGCCAAGAACTGGCTTTAATAGCAGAAAAAAAGGCCGCCATAACAGCATTTTTTAAGCCTTTAGTGTTTAGTAAACGGTAAATTTATCGCAAATCAAGAGCCGCGCCAAGCGTTACTTGGTGGTATAAAGCGGTATAAAGAAAAAATGGCGTTGCTATGCCTACCCCCACCCCGCTTGTATTTGGAATTTAAGGCTGTTAGATTAGGCCGATAGGTGAAAACGTCTTGGGCGTATAGCTTGGGGCATTAGCATCAAAGCATCACCTACCCAAACCATAAGCCAGAACACCCTAAAACCCACGGCAATGGCAGCCTTTAAGCCCAGCCAGATAAAACCCACGGCCATGACGGAATTTAGGCCCAACCGGATAAAACCCCGATCATGGTGGCCATCAAGCTGAAGCCGTGTAAAACCCACGGCCATGGCAGTATTTAGGCCCAACCGGATAAAGCCCATGGCCATTGCAGCATTAAGCCAGCCCCGCATAAAACCCACGGCCATGGCAGTATTTAGGCCCAACCGGATAAAACCCACGGCAATGGGCAGCCTTTAAGCCCAGCCGGATAAAACCTAAAGCCATGAAGGCATTTAAGCCAAACCGGATAAAACCCACGGCCATGACAGTATTTAGGCCCAGTCGGATAAGACCCAAAGCCATGGCGGCATTTAGGCCCAGTCGGATAAAACCTAAAGCCATGGCAGCCTTTGAGCCCAGCCAGATAAACACCCGCCTTATTGCAGCCTTTAAGCCACGACCGATTAAAACCCCGATCATCGTGGCCATTTAGCTGAAGCCGCGTAAAACCCACGGCCATGACGGCGTTTAGGCCCAGCCGGATAAAACCCATGGCCATGGCGGCCTTTAAGCCACGACCGATTAAACCCCCGATCTTGGTGGCCATTTAGCTGAAGCCGGATAAAACCCATGGCCATGACGGCATTTAGGCCCAACCGGATAAAACCCATGGCAATGGCAGCCTTTAAGCCCAGCCGGATAAAACCCACGGCCATGACGGAATTTAGGCCCAACCGGATAAAACCCACGGCCATTGCAGCATTAAGCCAGCCCCGCATAAAACCCACGGCCATGACAGTATTTAGGCCCAGCCGGATAAACCCCCGACTTGTTGCAGCAGTTAAGCCACGACCGATTAAAGCCACTCCACTAAAGGCATTGAATCATTAGCGGCAACACTTGCTAAAAAAAATAATGATTAATAGGCTTTTATTGCCTTTTGTTGTGCCACATAATAGCAACAGCTCTTAACATTTATGTGTACCAAGGCGAGTACCAGACAAAATAACAATAATAATATTTATCATAAAAATCATATAAATAATGTATCACTCTAGGTTCAGATACAACCCACACAGCCTGTAGGCCCGAATAAGGTAGTTTGAACGTGAGTGAAAACTGCCGTTTCCGGCACACCACGCAGCTAATACGCCTAATCTGCCGGAAACGCCGCTTTTCGCTATTGCTCAAAACGGCTTATTCCGGACTACAAGGCTTTTAAAATCAGCCAAAGCTGAATGTAAAAGGTATGCACAGCCTACCCTATACGTCAGGATTTACCGCCTGATGGGAGGCGGGATGTTGTAAGATAATCACCACCAGTTATTCAACAAACAGGGGGGAGTTTGGCGGACATATTTTTAAGCTATTCACGTCAAGACCAAGCCAAGGCCAAGTTATTTGTGACGGCCTTAGAGCAAGAAGGTTGGACGGTGTTTTGGGACACGAAGTCTATCTTGGGCGGGCAAGATTTTGATGCGGTGATTGAAGCGGCAATTGAAGCTGCCGCGTGTATGGTGGTGTTATGGTCTGAGGTGGCAAAAAAATCCCATTATGTACGTGATGAAGCGCGATTGGGGCGCGAGCGCAACATCTTGGTCCCAGTATTAATCGAGTCGATTAGTTTGCCTTTGGGTTTCGGTTCTTTACACGCAGAAAATTTCTCATCATGGCAGGGTGACATCAATGCGCCCGAATTTATTAAGCTACAACAGGCTATCACCTTAAAGCTCAGCCTATACACGCCTGATTTAGCAAGCAAACCAGCTGATGATGACACGGTTGCCTTACCAACGCCACAACCCACGCCCGTCGCAGCCTGCAAAACGCTAGCCTATATTGAACCGGAGCTTGTGCTTATCCCCGCCGGACGTTTTATGATGGGCAGCAACGAATATGAAAATGAACAACCTATCCATCCCGTCACCCTCGCCCACCCGTTTTATTTGGGCAAATACCCAGTCACGTTTGCCGAATATGCCTTGTTTGTGCAGGCCACTCAACGCCAACTGCCTAATGATGAGGGCTGGGGCAAGGGCAAACGGCCTGTGATAAACGTGTCTTGGCAAGATGCGAACAACTACGCCGCGTGGTTGTCAGCACAAACAGGCAATGCGTACCGTTTGCCAACCGAAGCTGAATGGGAATATGCCTGCCGTGCAAGAGCGAACAGCCGATTTTATTGGGGTGATAACGGGCAACTAGCGGCTGATTACGCGTGTTTTTGGGGTAATTCTGATGGTAAAACCCATTCCGTTGGTGAAAAACGACCCAATGCTTGGGGCTTATACGATATGGCGGGCAATGTTTGGGAATGGGTGCAAGATGGTTATTCTGACAATTATCAGCAAGCCCAAAATGACGGCAAACCTTATGAATCCGCAAACTGCGCAGCGCGGGTGGTGCGCGGCGGTTCTTGGTTCAACGAATATCTCCTCTTACGTTCGGCGAACCGTTTCAGGATCATCCCGGACCTGCGTAGCTTCGACATCGGTTTCCGTCTTGCACAGGACTAACCCTATGCACTTTAGCCTTTTACCCCCAATCTTATTTAAACCAGACTAAGGCCGCCGCGATTTTTTAAGCTCCTATGCCTTGCTTCACAGCCCAATGTGAAGCACAAACCCTTGGAGTGCAACGGCTTTAGACGTTGCCGGGTCAGCAATGAAACCCAGAATTGAAGAAACACCAGCGTCTTCTTGGCCGCAGTCTTGCCTGTTCACACCGCAACGCCAGCGCATTGCCGGATGAATTCCCTCGCAGCGGGGAAATATAACTTGCTAAAACGTATCGCGGTGAATGTTTGCAACCAGTATGCCGCGTGTTACGCTACAACCCTGAAAAAAATAAAGCAGGAGCCAAAAATGAGATTACAAGACCAAGTGATTGCAGAAATAAAAGCAATTCCTCCTGAAAAAATGGGGGATGTTTATAAACTTATCCATGAATTTCGCTTAAGGCTAAGCACCCCTAAATCAAAAAATTATAAAACCGTTGATGAGGTATTTGGCAGGCTTTACAAAACCGAACAAAAAGCCGTGTCTGTAGAAGAAATGGATTTAGCCTTGACAGGCCGCAAACGCCGCTTATTCCCGCCAAAACTTAAATAAATTAAAATATTGTGTATGCACACCGTAGGATGTGGTGATAAAAGTAAGCCGCAGCACTTGCGTTTGAAGCGGCTTTATATTTCCCAAGCGGAACGTGAAAACTATCAATATAAACCTAAGGAGATTAAGCGATGATGACCCTAGAACTTGATGACGACACTGCCCGATTGCTTAAGCAACTGATGCAGCGCGAACACACAGGTGCAGTGCAATTGGTCAAACAAGCCCTTGCCAGCTACTTAATAGAAACGCAAGCTTCCCAACCGACGGAACTAATGACAGACATTATAGCCACACTTCCCAAGCTACCCACCTATGCCGGGGACCCTATAGCCATTCAAGCCGCCATACGCGATGAATGGCGTTAAGTACTTGCTGGACACTAACATCATCCTCGGTATGTACCAACACAGCGAGGCAGTGATTGCATTAATGCACAGCAAACAAGTCGGTATCAGCCAATGTGCCTACAGCACCATAACGCGTATGGAACTGTTGGGATTTGTTGGTATAACCGATCATGAAGAACGGACGGTAAAAGGGTTACTGGACAGAATGGCCTACTTGAGCCTTACACCTGCGATTGAAGCGTTGACTATCCAATTTCGCCGACAACACCGCGTAAAACTGCCCGATGCCATTATTGCCGCGACCGCACTAGCCCACAAACTTGAATTATTGACGCTAGACAACAAGCTACAAGCCAAACTTTAAACGGAACAAGGCGCACCTAGTGCTGTACGACAGGCTAACCCTACCCTTCTATCAACACCCCATCGCCACTCCCCGCCTGCGTTTCATCCTTCAACAAACAGCCCGAATACCCCAAGTTTTCTGCCTCGGCAATTAAAAACAACAATTTTTTTAACGCCAGCTGATAAGACAGCCCATGGTGGTGGATGTTGGAGATGCAATTGCGGTCGGCATCGGTGCTGATTCCGGCTTGGGCTTGAAACGTAAAGCCGCCTAGGGTGTGCATCGCGCACCTTAAGGAAGGCCGAAGATTCGAAAATGCGCGCGATGCGCTTACCCGGCTATTTTTCTTCGTTTAGCTAGGCCTGCCCAGACCGGTATTGAGCCGCACAGTAGCCAAATGGGAGGGGGTATCGGAACGGGTACACCCTCAATTTCACCACTGGTCACAGATCGTCCGGGATTGCAGTTGAAACACTCGAATCCTTGAGATGGGAAGCCCCCAGCTAAAGTAGCCATGGCGAGACTTCCGCCATGTGCATTTAATGGCGCGACCATAGCTAATACAAGGTATCTCAATGATGAACTCGCGTAAGCGGGCGCATGGCTATCAAATAAGCTGAAGGTAACACCAGCATTGTTGCCGAACAGGGTACCGCCTGTACCCGAAGGCTGGAATGGGGTGTAACTGATTGCTAGAAAATCCGTACTGCCGCCGCTGACTTGTATAGTCCATGTGGATATAGCATTGGTGCTTGAGTTCCAAATAAAACTGCCGCTTGCAGTACCGCCATCACTAAACGTGACATTATTTAGCGTCCATTCAATTATCGATGCTTGGGCGGGCCATCCACCCATTGCTGCACATATAAACGCTAAGACAAAAAAGTTTTTCAAGCACTTTTTATAACGCCGAAAAGCGTATAAACACACCAGCAATAGATGTTTCATAGAGGTTTCCTTTCGATTCTTGATATCTGAGGGTTGGAACTTAAGCGCCTAAAGTAATGCTAACCGGACGTGGCACGGAAAGCTGACACATAAAACCGCATTATAACCGTACTCCGGCTGATCGTTAAGTTAGACCGAATGCGATATTGGTTGACCTGGCTCCATGATGCGCGTCAACCCAATAAATCATGCCACCAAGCGTTCCAAATTGACTCGGCGGGCAGCAAGCATTAAACAAGCTTGAATGTCTTCCAGTACCAAGTCAGGGAAGTCGTGTAATATCTCTTCGGTGCTTACCCCTTCGGCTAACATTTGCAAAATATCGCTAACGCGGATTCTCATACCACGGATACAAGGTTTGCCACCGCATTGAAGGGGGTTATAGGTAATTCTGGTTTCTATGTTCATGATTGGGATACTTGGTTGTGCTTGCACTTATCGGCTTAATTTATGCCAACTTGATTGCTTGTTGTAAGTGCATTAATTTAGCTTGTGTGCTTTCCAAAATAAAATCCCTTAAAAAAGTGCTTGCCTTTACTATCTCCACACCGATTAATTCACCGTTGGCATTGAGTTCAGCGGTAATATTTGGGCTTAATTCCATACTTTCTGTTTCTTCTTCATCGGTTATGGTTAAATGGATAATATCCTGTTCTGGGAAATAATTAATTTTTGGGTTATTCATAAATAAGTCTGCCTGTCGTTAATCTAAGCCGCGTAGAGTGGGCATCGCGTACCTTAACAAAGACCGAAGAATGAAAAATGTGCGCGATGCGCACTGTACCGGGCTATAGCTGTGTCCGTGCTCTAAGCGACATTGCATTTTGGCTTATTTCCTCAATACTCAATTCCTCATCCAGCCCCTGCCGCCATTTTGTATAATCGAAGCGCTCCCTTTGAATTAAGGCAATAAACCTTTCAGCCTCCACATCACCAAGGTACTGAGACAAAATGTGGATGCCTTTTTGCTTAATCTCTGTATCGGTAATCATATAAAAACCTCTTTAATGAATCCTATGGGATCTGTGATTTTGATGCCTGCAATCAGCTTGGCTCTTTATAATATCAAATCATCGGTAGTCAGAAAATAATCTGCATTTGCCTTGATCGCACAGAACCGTAGTTCGCATGGAGCTTGCGGGCCACGCCCTTTTGGTAGCAGACAAAAACGGCGCAAAGCCAATATTAAGCCGAAAAAAAAGGCTATTTACTGGCTTGAAACTGCTTTAGACTTTGATTGCCAAGAAATGTCAATTGTCCGATGCTGACGCACACAATCACGAAGGTATAAATTGATGAGACTTTGATAAGGCACACCAGTGCCTTCCGCCATTTCTTTGAAATAATCGACGACATCCTCACCCAATCGGATAGTAACCGACTTCTTAAGCTTGGCAGCATAGGGATTTTTTCGTGATTTCATTTGGGAAAGATCATATTCTGCTTTCATGGCACGTTACCTTTGTAATGGCTGCTTTCGAGTTTAGTTGCTTTGCGGGCTGAAATTATCCTGATCGTATTGCCTGATTCGCGTTCACAGTGGCAGACAAGAAGCATTCTGGATTCACAACTAAAACCAAGCATCAAGAAACGGTGCTCCTCTTCCGAATGCCCATCATCATAAAATTGCATTGCAAATTCGTCATAAAAAACGGACTTGGCTTCTTCGAAAGAAACGCCATGTTTTTTCTGATTGCTGGCAGCCTTATTTGTATCCCACTCAAACTTAATCATGGTTACATTGTATGTACAAAACACCTTGTGTCAAGGACTGCCCAACGTTTAATTTAACTGACTCTGAGGGTAGCCTAGCGAAATACGGGGATTCGTGGCACTAAAGCAGCGTAGAATGCGCATCGCGCACCTTAAACAAAAAAGGCCGAAGATTGGAAAATGTGCGCGATGCGCACCCGGGCTTACTTCAAAGCATCCGAAGCTATTAACTAGTTCGAGCGTTGAAATGTCGGGCAAGAAAAGCATGTGCCCGACCTCGGCTGGCTCCAACCGCCGGATGAGGAAAACCGCATGTAGGGTGGTGAGGGAGGGATAACGGGCGCAATCCCGTTATCTCCACCCTACCGGGCTAACGATTTATGCCAAGGTAACTAATACCTTCGGAATCAACCCATCTACGACAATCACCTGTACCTACAATGTCAACAGCCAAGCCATTCCTTTTTGCATCTCTTAGCATGGCAATTTGCTGTCGCCCTTCTGGAGAATTTTCATTGACAACAGCGAAGTAGCCTACTGGATGCACACAAGACGGTTTACCTGGCCTATTGGCAGCACCTTCGATGAATACCAGAACTCGGCCATCAGATATCTCTTGAAGTCTCTCAATTCGTCCGTGAGCTTCAGACCCAAATACCTGCACGGTAGCAATCAATCCCGCTACTCCCCCAACACCATGTATAAAAAGCGTTTACGGATCATTATCTTTCCCCTTAAAGCAAACAATGCCTGCATTATCGACAAGCCTAACTATAATTAGATACCCCAAAAGGTGTCTTACTTTACACCCTTAGATATTTTGGACATTTTCCACTTATATTTTATGGTTTGTCAACAGCCATGAAAGAAATGTACACCTCACTGAAAAACACAAACACACCTCATGGCGATGGCCCAAAATTGCTGGACAGGGTGCACAATAAAATCCGTTTGAAGCATCACCCTTTGCGTACCGGGAATTATTATTGCGGCTGGATTAAGCGGTATATTTTGTTCCGTCACAAGCACTATCCCAATGAAATAGGCGCGGATGGGGTTGAGGCGTTTTTATCGCACTAGGCCGTTGAGGGGCGGGTTTCTGCTTAGCACTTGAACAGGCGAAATCAGCGTTGTTGTTTTTGTACAGTGAGGTGCTTTGCGGCTCCTAGCGCCCGCAACTTCACCTTTCATCTTTGCCCATCCTAAAAGAATTTACCCCTTTCAGCTAAGGAAAAACGTTTTTCCCCAAAGATGCCCTATAATTAGTATATAAGCTGCACACGTCCAATGCTGTGCAAAAATTAACCTGCAAATTATTGCCAAAAACTCCATGATACAAGTTTGCTGTCACCGTTTCTTTTTATTATGCTGTCTTTTCCTGTCTGGCTGTGGGGCATGGGAATCCGTGCCGGATGCCACACCGGCCGCTGCCAAGGCGTTTGAAATTCCTGACCGCTCCAAACGCATTTCTGAAGCAAAAGCCTTGGAAGCATTTAAAGAGGAAACCAAAAAAGTTGATGACTATCTGCTTTATGATGGCGACGACATTAATATTGAAGTCATCGGCAGGCCGGAGCTTTCGGGTATGCAGCGTATCGGCCCGGACGGGCGCATTTCTTTGTCGGTGGCAGGTTCGGTGATGGTGCGCAACCTGACCCGTGAAAAAGCCGCCGAAACTATTAATAATGCGCTCTCGCCGTTTTATTTGAACATCTTTACCACGGTGCGGGTCGAGCATTACAATTCCAACCGCATCATCGTCATAGGCCGGGTGGAACATCCTGGCGAGTTGCTGTTCAACACCCCGCCTAAGCTGCTGGATATTTTGGCGCAAGCGGGCGGTATGCCTTTATTGCGTAAAGAACAGGTGTTGACGCGCTGCGCCATTATCCGCAATGACAATATTTTATGGATAGATTTGACCCACTTATTGACTGGCGACACCAACCTGAATGTGGCCTTGCAACGCAATGATGTTGTGTATATCCCGGATGCAACCGACACCTCGGTGTTTGTGTTGGGCGAGGTGCATGAGCCGGGGGTTATCCGCCTAACGCCGCAAATGTCGTTTATGGATGCCTTAGGCCAAGCTGGCGGGGTGACCAAAGATGGCAATACCCACGATTTGCATTTGATACGGCCCAGCGCGGATGTCAATATGCAAATCGATTTGTCGGATTTACTCGCGCCACAAAAGAACCTCAATGTGGCGATTAACGAGGGGGACATCATTTATGTACCCCGCCATAACATCAGTAAAATTGGCTACATGCTGCAACAAGTCAACCCCTTTAGTACGTTGTTTACGATTAGCCAGTTGGCTGCGGTGGCCCCATAGTATGGCTGAATCCAAATTATCGCCTATTGCAGATGAATCGGTTGCCACGGGCGCGCTGATGCCCTTGGTCAGTTTGCGCAAGCATTACAAAATCGGCTTGTCTGTGTTTATTGTGATTGCCTTATTGGGCATCCCTTTCGCTTGGTTTAAAGGCAAATCCTATTATATTGCCTCGGCGGCGATTTATGTTGCGCCTAGGGTTGCCAATATTTTGCAGGAAAATAAAGAGCAAGAAATTTCCTCATACCAGCAATATCGCCAGTTTATAGAGCAGCAAGCAGGAACAGTAAACCGCTATGACATCTTGCTGGCCGCTTTGGCAAAAATGGGTGACAAACGCTTCGTCTGGCAAGAGCCTAAAGAAACCGACCGCCGCGCCGCCGAAAGGTTACAGGCCGCTTTAGTGGTCAAACCCGTCAATGACACGTATTTGATTTCTGTCACCTTGGAGTCGGACAAGGCCGAAGGCTTGGATGAAATCGTCAATACCGTGGTCAGCACTTATATTGAAAATGTCCGTGAAGAACAATCGGTTTATGCGTCCAAGGAGCGGGTGGATGTTTTGTATAAGCAACGCGATAAATTTCAAGCCATTATCAGCGAAAAAAAGCAGCGCTTAGTGACTTTGTCCCAAGAATTAAGCGTTACCACGTTTGTTGATAATGCCGTCAACCCGTATGACCAGCTGCTGGCCAATAGCCAATTGGCTTATGGGGCTGCGCAACGTGACCGCATGGCCGCCGAAGCGGGCCTACAGTTGTTTGAAAACCCCAAAGACCCGAAAGCGTCCACGGCCTTTGATGCCGTGGTTGCTGACATTGTTTACAAAGACCAAGGTTTGTTCAGCCTAAAAGCTAATATGTACCAGCGCCGCAGTGAACTGGTCAGGCTAATCAGTGGTTTGGACCCCCACCATCCGGGCCATGCCCAGATTAAAAAGCAATTGGAAGTCATCGAAGCCGAAGTGGTGGAGGCAACCCAACAATTAACCCAGGACATTAAACACATGCTCTTGGAAGAGCGGCGCTCTAAAGTCACGCTAAGCAAAAAAATAGAACAAGACTTATTGGCACAAATCAACACCCAAAAGAAAAATGCCGCGTGGTTTTCCACCCGTTACAATGACGCCCTAACCCTAAACCAAGATATAAAACGCTATTACGCGCAATTGGAAACGGTGGAGAACCGTATCGGTTTTCTGGAACTTGAATCCAAAGCACCGGGTTTGATCCGCATGGACAGCTTGGCAAGACCCCCAGAAATCCCGATACGCGGCGGACGTAAAAAACTGTTCATTATGATGTTCGTGCTGGGCATTTTTGCAGGCTTGGGCATCCCGATTGTCATTGATATGTTTGACAGGCGTATCAGGACAGCGGGTCAAGTGGAGAAATTATTGGGTTACAAACCCTTGGCCAGTTTGTTGGAACCCGGCCAAGAAGGGGTCTCACCCCGGATTATGGCGGATCAAAAGCGCCGTTTGGCCTTGGCTTTGGCGCGTGAGCACAAATACGCCGATAAGCAAGGCAATTTGATCATGCTCACCGCCGTCAACCATAGCAGCGCCGTCACGTCCTTAGCCATGGAGTTGGCGATGGATTATCAAAACATGGATGTCCATGCGGTCGTCATTGAAGTCAACCCTTTAGAACCAGATGCCCGCTATCTCAGCCAGCATACGCAACTGGGTTTAATCAATTTAATTTTAAACCCCGACCTTGCCGTGTCCGCTATTGTCAGCCCTAGCGATGACAATTATCCGGACCGCATAGCTATCGGCCAGACTACCGAAGGTTTGCTATTTGGCTATCAGCGTTTGCAAGCGGCCTTAGAGAAAATTGCCACGGTTTATCCGGTTATTATCTTGGATACCGCGCCGATTTTATTTTCAGCCGATGCGGAATTTTTTGCCAGCATCAGCGATATAAGCCTATTATTAATTGCAGCCCAACAAACCAAGCCGGGGGAAATTAAACGGGCTGTACAGTTATTGGAGCGCATAGACCCGACCGCGATTGGTTTTGTGGTCACCCGCCTACAGGTTTTTCAAGGTGGCGGGTATTATTCATCGACCAGCAAGCAAGATCCCCTTCCCCCAGTTGCCGAAAAACGGCTATTTGCCAACTATTTGAAGAAAAAAAATGACGCCTAAACAAACCCGATTACTTTATATATTGCACAGTGGCAATTTATACGGCACTGAACGCATGGCTTTGGTGACTTTAGACGGCTTGCGCGATGAGCTGGTGCCGCTGTTGCTGGCACCACCGGGCCCTGTCCATCAAGCGGCGCGGGATTTAGGCATAGAAACCCATGAATTTCATGGCAGCAAAGATTTGTTCTTGCAATTGCCTGCTTTGCTTAACAAGACGAAGCATATCGCCGTGTGCGCAACGGGGGTGTCGCACTCATTGATGTTCATCGTGTTAAATTTTTGGTTCCGCTTAAAAAATGTGCATTTGCATTTGGTGCATGGCGGTACCGACGAACATTTAAGTTATGGTCGAAAAAAGCGGCTGAATTATTTGCCTATCGTGTTAGTTGCGGTTTCCGGCTTTGTCCGTGAACGCCTACTCGCCCATGGCGTGCGTGACCAGCAAATCCGGGTCTTGGAAAACTTTTTGCCAGACCAGCAAATTGCCAACGCCCCGCAACGGCCCACTTTCCAAGGCCTAGGCATACGCAAAGTCTTGGTGATTTCCCGCATAGACCCCATCAAGCGCATCGATTTGCTGCTGGATGCCTTGGACCTTGCGCCAGAACTGGGTAATCTTCAAATCCGTGTGCTAGGCACAGGATGGGAGTTGGAAAAATTACGCGACCGTGCCCAAAATTCCCACCCGAATGTCAACTTTGTCGGCTTTACAACTGAAGTGGCGCAAGAGCTTGCTGACTCAGATGTCTTGGTGCATTTGTGTCCGACCGAACCGTTTGGCTTGGCCATTTTGGAAGCCATGGCCGCAAACGTGCCCGTGTTATTGCCCAATCAAGGTGGTGCTGCGGGCCTGATTGAAGACGGCATTTCAGGGCTGCATTTCCAAGCCAACGATGTACAGGATTTAATCCGGCAGTTACGCTATTTGCAATCGGCGGATGCCGACACCTTGAACCAATTGGCAACTGCCGCCCATCAACGCTTGTTGCAGCACTATTCCAGCCATGCCCGTTTAAACGATTATCGGGCGCTGTTTGAGAAGGTAATAACATCATGAGCCAGCCCTTAATTTCAGTTGTGGTGATAGGACGTAACGAAGGCCAACGTTTGGCGGCCTGTTTGGCGTCCATCAAAGCCATCAACAATCCCGGCGGCGAAGTGGAATTGATTTATGTCGATTCCAATTCGCACGACGGCAGCCCCGAGCTTGCCAAACAATTGGGCGCAACCGTGTTGTGCGTCAAGCCGGAACGGCCTAGCGCCGCAATTGGGCGCAATGCGGGATGGCGGGCGGCGACCGCCCCGTTTGTACTGTTTTTGGATGGCGACACCTTGCTGCATCCTGAGTTTTTGCAACATGCCCTGACTGCTATGGCCGATGAGAGCATCGCCGTAGTATGGGGACATCGGCGCGAAACTTACCCAGAGCACTCTTTATATAACCGGGTGTTGGATTTAGATTGGATATACCCGCCAGGCATCACTGAGTTTTGTGGCGGTGATGCCTTAATGCGCCGTGATGTGTTGGTGGCAGTCGATGGCTTTAGCGAAGACTTGATTGCTGGCGAAGAACCGGAACTTTGCCAACGCATACGCGCAACCGGAAAATTTATCCTGCATATCGACCAGCCTATGACCCGCCATGATTTGGCGATGACCACTTTTAAAGCCTATTGGAAACGTGCATTGCGCGCTGGCCATGCCTATGCTGAAGTGTCACAGCGCATGAAAAACACCGCGTTCCCCTTATGGTTGCAAGACAGCAAACGCAACGCCATCCATACCGCTGTGTTGATAACAATGGCTATCGGTGCTATCGCTTTGGTCTGGCTGCTAGGCGACTGGCTGCCCTTGCTGGGGTTGTTGTTGGCCTATAGTTTTTTATGTCTGCGTTCTGCCTACAAAGCCCGCTGGAAATGTCGGCAACCCTTAACGCTATTGCTTTATGGTGTGCATTCGCATTGCCAACAACTGCCGATAGCCTTTGGGCAATTGGGCTATTGGTATAAAAGGCTGCGTAATCAGCGGCAAGCGCTAATCGAGTATAAATAACCGTCTGCCACGCTTTGCGTCGTTCCCAATTAACTGCCTTTACAGGTGTCAGCCCAGATGAGCCAGCAACTTAAAAAATCCTTGGTCACGGCATTAAGGCCGCTGGCCGCAATCAGCAACAAGTTGGACGCAATCCGCCGGCTGTGGGCGAATGCCCGCTTAAACAGTGCGCTAGGCGGTACAGTTGATGCTTCGGTCGTCGTGTTAAGCACCCCTGAATTACACGGCAGCTTGAAGATTAGTTTGGGTAAAAACCTGTATTTATACCGTGACCTGTACTTGGAAACCCAGGAACAAGGACACATCCATATCGGTGACGATGTCGTATTGTCGCGGGGTGTGCACCTGGTGGCGTTTGCCGGCATCACCCTGGAAGACGGCGTGATGATCGGCGAATATTCCAGCTTACGGGATGCTAACCACCGGGTGCTGCCCGGCAGTTCAGTCCGGCATAGCGGCCACACCGCCAAACCTATCCATATCTGCCGTAATGCCTGGGTGGGTCGGGGCGTGACGATTTTAGGCGGTGTCACTATCGGCGAAGGTGCGGTCATCGGTGCCAATGCCGTGGTCACTAAAGACATACCCGCAGGTGCGGTGGCGGTGGGCATTCCGGCGCGTGTTATAAAAACCTAGCGGCATGTTATCGTACATCGCGTATTTGCCTGGGTTTCTGGCGTATTTTGTCGCCAGAAACCACGCGGTGACCAACGCGTTTATCTGGATTTACCTCCCTAGCCTGCTATTAATACCGGATTATTTTTACGCCGTAACCCCCGGTCTTCCCGACCCAACCGCCAGCCAAAGCGCGGCTGTGGCGTTGTTTGCGGTATTTATGCTGCAAGGTGCGCCAGGTTACAAATTTAGTTATACCGATGTGGCCGTGGCCTTTTATGCCTTTGCCGTGTCGTTTTCTGAATTTTTGGCCTCCAGCTACTCCGATGCACAGAACTTACTGTTTTTTGAACTGACATCCGTGTTGTTCCCGTATTTTTTCGCCAAAAGTTTGGTGGAACCGTTTGGTTTGCGTTACGACTTTGCCAAATGTATTGTGCTGTGCCTGGCCTTAGTATTTATGCTGAATTTATTTGAGAACCGGTTTGGCTATAATTTATGGCAAGCAACCCTAGGCCAGTGGTTTTTCCCCGGACAAGATGAAGGCTGGGTGACCACTTTCCGTTATGGTATTGCCAGGGCTTCAGGGCCTTATGCGCATTGTTTGGTGGCGGGCATTATGATGGCCGTCGGCTACCGTTTGCAGCGCTGGCTGCAATGGTCCTCGGCCTGGCCGATTAAGTTTGGGAAATTAACCATCATGCGATGGCTAAGCCCTGCCCGTATCCTGACCGTTATGATGCTGGGCGGATTGCTGTCAACCTTGGGCAAAGGCCCGTGGCTAGCCAGTATTATAGCGGCGGGCATCATTGTTATCAGCTGCTCCAAACGGCGCGTGTTAGCCATGAAAGCACTGATTTTCACCATGGTCGTGGTTGGTATCCCAGCGTTGATGGCCTTGTTAAAATACGCCTCAGTGGGCCGCCGCAATGCCGCCGATGACACCCAAGAAACCGCTGCCTACCGTTATGAACTCATCAGCGAATACATGGATGTCGCCCAAGAACATTTATGGTGGGGCTGGGGGCTGATGAAATGGCCGCAAATGCCCAAGTTTGAATCCATAGACAATCACTTTCTGCTGACTTATTTAAACCATGGCGTGATTGCCGTCACCTTATTGTTGGGCATCATTTTTGTCATGATGGGGCGATTATTGGTTCATGGCATGTTGCAAACTACTGACCAGCCGCGCGGCAGTTCCTTAGCCTTTACCTTGGCGGCCATTTACCTCTTGTATTTTATAGCCGTCGCTACCGTCGCCATGATGTACCAAAGCTGCACCTTGTTTTTTTTAATGACGGGCTGGTCAGATGCCTATTTACGCAAAGGCATCCAAAATGATTTGCCTGGCGCAATCAGTAAAACCCAGCCTGATACGCGCAAATTTAAGTTCCGGAAAGTGCTGTAATGACTAGCCAAGCCCTTTTACCCCCAGCAATTCTCATTATGACATTTACTGCGTTTAAATCGCACGTCATACTGGCAGGGATGCCAGTATCCAGTCACATGGATGTGAAGCCTGAATGTGTCGGCAATGCTAAATCAAGCACCTACGCGTTGTTTAAGCTACCGACCATGGCACTGGATTTTGGCATCCCTGCCAAAATGACGGCTCTTAGCGCCATAATGAGAATTGCTGTTTTACCCTGCATTTCCAGTCTTGCAGGCTAGCTTATGTTATCGTTCATTGCTTATTTGCCGGGGTTTTTGGCCTATTATGTCGCGCAAAACCAATCGGTCACCAAAGCGTTCATTTGGGTTTATATCCCTAGTCTGCTCCTGTTGCCGGATTATTATCGGGCCATGACCCCCGGCCTGCCCGACCCCACCTTTAACCAAAGCGCGTCGCTGGCCTTGTTTGCGGTGTTCTTAATGAAAGGCTCGCCAGGTTATAAGTTTAGTTACACCGATTTGGTGGTCGGGTTCTATGCGTTTGCGGTGTCTTACTCCGAGTTTTTGGCTTCTGGCTATTCGGATGCCCAAAACCTGATGTTTTTTGAGCTGACCTCGGTGCTGTTCCCTTACCTGTTCGCCAAAAGCCTGGTCGAACCGTTTAATTTGCGTTATGACTTCGCCAAAAGCATCGTGCTGTGCTTGTCGGTGGTGTTTGTATTGAATTTATTTGAAAACAAATTCGGCTACAACCTTTGGCAAGCCTATTTGGGCATGTTTTTCCCCGGACAAGGCCAAGGCTGGATCACCACATTCCGTTTTGGCTTGGCACGGGCAGCTGGCCCTTATGGGCATTGTTTGGTGGATGGCGTGATCATGGCGGTAGGCTACCGGATGCAGCGCTGGCTGCAATGGTCTGAAGCCTGGCCCGTCAAAATGAAGCAACTGTCTTGGGTACCTAAATTGACCCCAGCACAATTTTTTACCGTGATGATACTGGGCGGGGTATTTTCAACCCTAGGCAAAGGCCAATGGCTAGCGGGCATCGTCGCTGCTGGCATCGTCATTATAGGCCGCTCCAAAAAACGCACGGTAGCGATGATGGCAGTCCTTGGCGTTATGGTTGTGGTCGGCATCCCCTTGTTTGCGGCATTTATAAGCTATGCCTCGGTGGGCCGCGAAAACGCCGCCGATGATAACCAAGAAACCGCCGCCTACCGCTACGAACTGGTCACCGAATACATGGACGAGGCCAGCGAGCGCTTATGGTGGGGCTGGGGCTTGATGAAATGGCCGGAAATTCCCGGCTTTGAATCCATAGACAACCATTTTCTGCTAACTTATTTAAACCACGGATTGATTGCCGTGACCTTGTTATTAGGCATCATTTTCGGCATGATGGGCCGATTGATCAAACATGGCATGGCCAACCCCTTATCAGAACCTAGGGGCAGTTCATTGGCTTTTACCTTGGCGGCCATTTATTTGATGTATTTAATTGCGGTCGCCACCGTCGCCATGATGTACCAAAGCTGCACCTTGTTTTTTATCATCACCGGACTGTCCGATGCCTATTTGCGCACCAGCCGCTGGGACGGCGACCAAGGCAGCGGTAAAATTAAAATCACCCAAGACAGCCGTCGGTTTAAATTTAAGCGGGTGCTGTAAAGCCTAAAATTCATTAAATCATTGGTTTGTAATGACAAAAATAGCGGCAAGAAGCGGTGGCAAATAAGTGCCCCAGCCCCCCAATCATTTACTTTCAATTTTCCGTATTTTTTCTGTAACGCATTGGATTTTTTTGTGTCTACGAAAACAGACTTACTTTAGCTTTAGCACTAGGATCAATAAATGGGGAACAATCAAGCATACCTAAATCATGACGATGGGGTACACGCGGAAAACACAAGCAGAAAAACCAGCAATCCACCAAGTTGGCTAAGCCTACAGATTGCAGGCTTAGCGGGTTATGACCTTATGGTAATACCCGACTATTGCCCGGACAGCTTGATAGAACATGAACGCAAAAAACTATTTCGTATCGGATTGAGTGTATTTATACCCTCATTCTTTGGCTTTATTTGCTCCTATTATTTATTTGGCAAATATATTCACCAACCACTGGCCCTGTTCTTATCCGCCACGGCTTTTGCACTGCTGTTGCTCGTGGTTGACTGCATTATCGTCACCACCTTATCAAAAGCAAGCCTTTTAGGTTTGTTTATCCGCCTTGCGATGAGCATTTGTATTGGCATTGTCGTATCCGAACCCGCTTTACTGGTGCTCTACGAAAAAACCATTACTGCCCGTATTGAATCAGAATTATCAACAGAAAAAACCCAGGAAGAAACTAGCCTCAATGGTAAATTAGGGGTAGCCAGGACTGACTTGACAAAAACCCAAGCCGATCTGCTGAGTAAAAATGCTCAGTTTGCGAATTATTCGGATGATAAAATTGCCCATATCCGAGCGATGGAGAACGAAAAGCGTAAAAAAGAACGCTTAGCAAGCTTAGCTGACAGCAAAAAACCACTCATTGCTGAACAACAATCCGTTCTTGAAGGCTTACTCAGCCAACGGACGGCCAAAGGCCAGGAAATTGAAAATAAATTGCTGGAAATGGATCAGGAAGCAGAAGGCAAAAGAGGGTCGGGTAAAGCCGGAAAAGGTAGCCATTGGACTAACCTAAAACAAGAATTAACCACCCTTAAAAAAGAAGAAACGGCGCTTAATAAAAAGATTGACGCCGCCAACAAAGAACTGGCGCTTATCCAAGATACCAGCAAAGATGCCAGCCAGCTCAATGAAGAATTTAAAGGCCGTCTAAATGGCGTAGCCAAATTAACGGCTGAAGAGCAAACCGCCAAAACCGCTTTGGCTGGCGATATTAGCGCATTGCAACAAAAACAAACCGACTACCGCAACACGGTAGACCGCATAGAATCGGAACTTGCCGGGCTAGGTAAAAAGTATGCAACTGACACCCGCGACGACTCCTTGACGGCAACCCGTGTGCTTTATCAAATTGCCCAAGAAAACCCTGTGCTACTGATAAAAGTTCTCTCCCTTTTTGGATTGATTTTTTTCATCGATACCATACCAACCTTGGTTAAGCTCACCGTAAAAACGGGCTATGAGGATTTTTTAAAGCAACAATCCCAAAAAATCCAGCTAGCTAATCAAACGAACAACACCGCTTATGACCAAGAATGTAACATCGCGGCAACCGACAAGTTTAATAAGCTAGACCAGCTTTCCCAACACCTCAGCGCCCGCCTAGCCCAAACCAGCCCCCAAGGCCAAAGATACCCACATGAGAAAATTTTACACCATGAGGCACACCGATTAATGGCCACATTAGCCAACCAACTTGCCCAGCTTGAACCGGCCGGTGCATCGATTTCTGTGCGGCGAAAATTTGGGCTGTTTTGGACATCGTTAAAAACAAAATTTGGCCGTAGTTGATTAAAGCACTGATGAAACAAGCTTATTTTATTACAGGAACAGACACCAATGCGGGCAAGACCATTGCCACCATCGCCTTGCTGCATTATTTTAAACGGCTAGGAAAAACCGTGATTGGCATGAAACCCGTGGCGGCGGGCTGCGTTTTTCAGGCGGGGCGCTTATGTAATGACGATGCCTTGCTGATGCAAGAACATAGCTCAATGCCTTTGGATTATAGCTTGATTAACCCATACCCCTACGAATTGGCCGTGTCCCCCCACTTGGCGGGCCACCATAATCCGGTCAATTTGGCGACGATAGCGGAATGTTTTGATGTGCTAAAACCGCAGGCTGAGGTCATCTTGGTTGAAGGTGCAGGCGGTTGGTTTGCGCCATTAAACGGGCACGAAGCAATTAATGACTTGGCCCAGGCGCTGGCATTGCCCATTATTTTGGTGGTGGGCATCCGGCTGGGCTGCATCAACCACGCCAAATTGACTTACCTTGCTATATGCCAATCCGGGCTAGCCTGCGCCGGGTGGATAGCCGTTTGTGTAGACCCCGACATGCAAATGCCTGGGGACAATATAGCCACGATCAAATTAGCCTTGGATGTCCCATTGCTGGGCGTGCTGCCTTTCATGGCCAGTGTGGATTTTGAATTTTTGGCGGGGCAGTTGGTGTTGTAAATTATCTTGCTTTTAGGTGCGGCTTAAGCCACATCGCAACTCTATCTGCCATCGCCCGCCCGACAAAATTAACCACCATCGCCAATATTTTCCCAGGTATTGCTGCCTGAGGCTTCGAGTTCGTGTAGTTTTTTAGTAATTTCCCGTTGCTGGGCGCGTAGGGTTTCAAGCTCTTGTTCGGCTTCAGGGTTGGCTAAACCAGACTGTCTGGCATTAACCACCAAAGTGTCAATCCTGGCACTATGGGCGATCAGTTCCGTCACCAGTTTTTGCCTGTATTCATCGGTAGTGTTCATAAGCCATTCTCCTGTTGTTTAAGTGGGTATATTGTAATGTTGGCCAGATAGCAATAGCGTATTCTACCAAAAATTATAAGCCAGCAAATTTCATTATGGCACTAGACGCTTAAATCCCCAATCATTCCGGCGGGGATACCGGAAGATTTGCCGGAAACGCCGCTTTTCGTTCTTGCTCAAAGTGGATTGTTTCGGCCAAGGCTGGAGTGCAATGGCTTTAGACATTGCCGTGCAGCCCCGTAAAACGTCTAAAGCCGTTTTACTCCAAGCCTCGCGGGTTTATGACGGCCTACAGGGCTATTCCGCCCCGCCCCGATTTCTTAGGCCTTACGTACCCCTTACAAGGTATTACTCAGCGCGTAAATCAAACAGCCGATAACGAAAGTTCCCAGTTTTTTTATGCCTAAAAAACGGACTCCCTTTCCCCTTGTTTGCTAAACTGAGTCCAGCGTTTAAATGGTTATCGAAAGTGGGAAATCATGGATTTTAAAAAATTGTTTAGTCAGACTTCCAATAAGGCGGAAGCGGGTAGCCGTCAGGACATAACAAAAATTAGCGGCATTAAAGACAGTAGCGTAGAAATTATCAACAACTATTATGGAACGGATAGCAGCGTCAGCAAGGAAGAGTTAAAACGCGCTATGGACAGTTATCTGGGCTGGCTAATAAAAACTTGTACAAGCCTGGACTGGTTTGACCAAGTGGCTGTTGACAATGAAAACGCCCCGTCGCTTACGCTTGAAAGTGTTTATACCGCTTTGTTGACAACGGGCAAAAAAGACCATTATGCTAGTGACAGACAAGCTTACAGCGCAGTAGACATGTTGAACCAACATAAAAAACTGGTGATTGCCGGTGCGCCTGGCAGTGGCAAATCCGCTTTTGTGAATTTTGTTTGTTTGTGCATGGCAGGTGAGTTACTGCAAAGTCCCGACCATCCGCAGTGCAATCTGAACCTGCTAACCCAACCGTTACCTGATGATGAAGGCACACCGCAAGCAGTGGGGCAAGCATGGCAACATGGCGCATTAGTACCAGTGCGGATTATTTTGCGTGATTTTGTCAGCTCCGTGCATTTTCCCCAGACAGACGGACAGGTGACGGCTAAAGCAGTACTGAATTTTATTGAGTTGATGTTGCGGGACAATAACAAGGAAAGTTTTTTCCCTATCCTAAAAAAATGCCTAGATGACGGCAAAGTGCTGGTGATGTTTGATGGCCTAGATGAAGTGCCAGAAGCTGGACAGCGCCGCACCGTGATGAAAAACTGTATCACCGCTTTTTACACCGCGCATGATCAAAACCATTTCCTGGTGACAGTACGGCCTTATGCCTATGAACAACCCGAATGGAAACTGAAAGAATTTAAGGAAACCATGCTGGCAAATTTCAGTCGCGGACAGATTGCGGTGTTTATCAATGGCTGGTATCGGGATTGTCCTGAGTTAGATCAAGGCGAATCTGAAAGAAGGATCGAACGGCTTAATCGCGCGATTGATGGCAATAAAAAATTAAAAGAACTGGCAGAACGCCCATTATTATTGACCTTGATTGCTTTTTTGCACCGCAAACGTAACGAATTGCCGGAAGAGCGGGCGGATTTATACAAGCGCTTGTTGTTTTTGTTGATTGAAAAATGGGAGACCGCGCGTTTTAAAGTGGTTGAAAACGATGTGCAAAAAGCCTTACAACTGGAACAGAAAGGCTTGGCTGGCTATTTGCAGGTCGGTTTTGATTCGATTCACCAGGTATTGGAGCGCTTGGCATTTACAGCTCATGCGCAGCAGGATATCAAAGATAAAGGCACTGCAGACATTGCTGGCAGAGATTTAAATAATGCTTTGTGTTGTTTGGCAAGAGCACACAGCAATCAACACCAAGAGATTAGCCCGTTGACCATTAGCGATTATTTACGCGACCGGGTCGGGATTTTATATCAGCGCGGTGGCAATTCGGATTTGGATGCGGTTTATACCTTCCCGCACCGCAGTTTTCAGGAATATCTGGCGGCTTGTTATTTTAGTCGTGGAGAAGATCAGCTGTATGCTTATTCTGAACAGGCGGAAGATTGGTATGAAATTGCCGCATTGTTAGGCACAACGGATTATGACCGCTGGCGCGAGGTGGTAGTGCTGGCGGGGGCGATTCAAAAAGGCAAGGAGGAGATGGCAAACTTATTAAAAGCCTTGTATGCAGGGATTGATGATGAAAAGCCGTTAACGGTTGCGCAAAGTTGGGGCTTGCGTTTGGCAGGCGAAATTCTGGCGGAAAATTTTGATACAAAATCACAAACCCGCGCGCTTAAACACTGTCAACTACAGCTACAAAACCTGTTACCAAAGTTGTTAGCCACAGAAACCTTATCCGCCGCTGAAAGGGTCACCGCAGGGCGGCATTTAGCCAAAATTGGTGATATTCGTTCAGAAATTAAAAACGTTGATGCCATGCAGTTTTGTTTGATTCCCGCAGGTGAGTTTTCTTTAGGGATTGATAAAAGAGGGGGGGAAACAAAAAATGCGGGCTTACTTAATCTTGATTACACTTATGCTATCGCCCGCTTTCCTGTCAGCGTTGCCCAATATCGCCAGTTTGTGACAGCAAGCAACCATCAAATGGAAGATGCAGATTGTTTGCGTGGTTTGGATAATAAGCCAGTCGTAGAGGTAAGCTGGGGCGAGGCAATAAAATTTTGTGACTGGTTAACTGACCACTGGAGGCAAGCAGGCTATTTACCCGAAGGCTGGCGGGTGGATTTAGCTTCTGAGCCAGAGTGGGAAAAAGCCGCTAGAGGTGGATTACAGATTCCAATAAAGCCAGAAATGATGACTGTTGTGGAAATGAAGCTTATGACTGCCAGTCATGCAGAGGAGGTTGATAATCCGCAACCCCAACGGCTTTATCCTTGGGGCAATGTCATAGATACCGAAAAACTCAACTATGCTGAAAGCCATATTTATCAAGTTTCATCTTTAGGCTGTTATCCGTCGGGCAAAAGTCCTTATGGTTGTGAAGAAATGGCAGGCAATGTATGGGAATGGACACGCAGTGCTTATCAGGAAAACTACCCTAGCAATCACCGCGAATGGCAAGGCAGGAATGCCAGAAAACAAAAAGGCGCAGTGCGGCGTGTGTTGCGTGGTGGTGCGTTCGACGACACCGCCGCTTACGGCCGTTGTGCGGCTCGTTACTACATCACACCCTACAACCGTAACTACGATTTTGGGTTTCGTGTTGTGCTCTGCCCCCATACCTCTGAACGATGAATCTCTGGTCTCTGAAACTCTGAATAATAAAAAATGACGGGGGTTCAGTGTTTTTATTACGCGGCGAAGCCGCCCGTTTGTCTCGTTCCCAAGCTCAGCTCTCTTCATAGGAACGAGAAAAAAGACTGTAAAGACGCGATTTATCGCGTCTCCAATAGCGTCCCAATTGCTAACAGAAACGCAAATATTACAGACGCGGTAAATCCAGACGCGATAAATCGCGTCTCTACGGTGCTTGTTCGCCGGAATAAGGAAGTTTGAACGGGAGTGAAAACTGCCGTTTCCGGCTCACCGCCCGCCCGATTTGCCGGAAACGACGTCGCCTTTCGCTCAAAGCGGCTTATTCCTGCCTACCAGGCTAATTGTCATCCGGGTTTTCACCCCAAGCCTGCTACCAAAGGCATCAGCTTTTTGGGCTTTCGGGTTTTTCCGCAAAGGCTCAGAATTAACCAGCGTAACTTCCCATTAGTTGCCGGATAAAGACCCGCGAGGTTTACAAAACCTCGCAGGTCTGCCGCTATTGCCTATAGAAACCCAACAGCACTTAAAAAAACTGATCAAGCAATTTGAACAGGGCGAGATTTTGGCGGATACTTTGCTGGATTCGGTCATGGCATGGAATAATCATGCTTCTTATGCAAATACCCTGGGCTTGCGCAAAGCATTGTTTTCAGCTTTACCTGAAAATAGTGCGATTACGGCGGCTAAACGTTACAGAAAAACTTTGGAGAGAAAAAGATGATAGATACCAATACGCTTTATTTGGTGATTGGCGGTTTTATTGCCATTGTAATAGGGATCGGTCTTTTCAAAAGTGATACCTTCAAGGCTATCATCAACAAAAAAGGCATGAATGTTGAAGCTGGAAAGCAAGCTAAAAAAGCCCAGACCCGTATCAAAAAAGTAACAAATAAATCCGATATTGCCGTTGCCCAAAAAGACGGTCATGAAGTTGAGATTGAAGACATTGATAACTCAAAAATTAATGTGACCAAGTAGCCGTGTTTGTGTGGCTGACGATTTTTGCCCCACCTGTGCTTTCTTTCCCAACGGTCTATCCAGTCACTGGCGTATTACGCCTGCCTGGAATTGAACCCCGCGCGCTCAACAGATTAGTAATAGGATAAAGGCCTGCGAAGTTTATAAAATCCCGCAGTGCCTACAACTAATGAAAAGTTACTAGCGTTCCCTATCAAGAAAAGTTGCTTGTCGGCCAATGGGGGCATGGGTAAACCCCCATTATTGGGTAATGCCCCTAAGTTTGAACGATAAAAAGACCTGGAGGCAGCCCGGCTTGATTAACGGATTTTGATGGTTCCAGTAAGCTGGATTTGATTTAGGCCTACCCCATCTCAATAACAACGCAGCCTACGGTAGATTATAAAAGACCGTTCACAGCCTATAAAGACGCTAAGCATCTTCCTCCCCGATTTTATGATGTATTTCTTGAACCACTGAAATTTCCTTTTCCGTTAGGTCTTCGACATTGATCAGTCGGTTATCGGCATGCTTGGTAACGGCTATCAGTTCGTTGAGCTTTACCTGCAAGATGGTAAGCTCCTTATTCTGGCCACGCTGTATCAGAAAGACCATCAGAAACGTAATGACGCCAATATAGATCGATAATCCACGTTCCCATCCATAATTATATCCATAGATTAATCCAACAACAAACCAGACAAGAATAGAGAGCAGTGCAGCAATAAACCCACTTGCACTACCCGTCCATTTTGCAAAACGGTGTGTAAAAATTTCTAGTTGATCAGATATTATTATGTCCTTAGGGTCAAAATCATCTGAGAAAAGTCCGTAGACAAACCCACTTGCACTATCCACCCATTTTGATAAACGATTTATAACTATTTCAAGCTGCTCTGATATCATCATTTTCTTCTTTTTTGGTCAAAACAATCGGGGTTGTCATTATTCAGCGCGAGGTTTAAGTCACAGCGACGCGTAAGGTGACAAATTCTTCAGCGGCCGAAGGGTGTATGCCGATAGTGGAGTCAAAGACCGACTTGGTCGCACCCGCCCGAATGGCAACCGCCATGCCTTGGATGATTTCTGGGGCATCAGCCCCAACCATGTGTATGCCGACCACCCGGTCAGTGCTGCGTACCACAACCAGCTTCATCAGAGTTTTTTCATCGATGCCGGACAGGGTATTTTTCATCGGTGTAAAACTGGTTTTGTAAATGTCGATGTCTGGGTATTTTTCGCGGGCCTGCGCTTCAGTTAGCCCTACCGTACCGATAGTGGGCTGGCAAAAAACAGCCGTGGGAATCGTGTCATAGTCTACCGATCCCGGTTGGTTGGTATACAACTTGTTCACCAGGGCCACCCCCTCTGCAATGGCAACCGGCGTTAGGTTCAACCGGTTGGTCACGTCACCCAGCGCATAGATTGATGGCACATTGGTTTGATAATCACTGTTGACTTTAATCGCCCCTACACTATCCAGTTCAACGCCTAGCGACTCTAGGCCAAATCCGGTTGAATTCGGGGTTCTGCCAGTCGCATACATCACCAGGTCGGCACACACTATGCCGCCATCAATAAGTTTTGCCACGAAAGCGTCACCTGCGCGTTCTATCGCAGTAACTTCTGTATTGAAAAGAATCGTAATACCTTTTTTAGTCATTTCATGCGCCAGAAAATCACTTATTTCCCCATCAAAACCATGGAGCAATTGATGGCCACGATGGCAAATTGTCGTATCCACACCCAGGCCATGGAGAATACTGGCAAATTCCACCGCGATATAGCCGCCACCGACAATAATGATGCGTTTGGGTAATTGTTTGAGGAAGAACATGTCATTCGAGGTAACAATGTATTGCTTGCCGGGCATGTCGGGAACGAACGGCCAGCCCCCCGTTGCAATCAGTATGCGTTCGCTGCTGTATTGCTTGCCATCAACGGCGACAGTATGGGCATCAAGCACTTGTGCCCTGCCAGTGATAATACTGACACCTGATTTTTGGAGCTGCCCGTCGTAGACCGCCTGTAGCCGCTTAATCTCCAGATTTTTGTTTGCGATCAGGCTAGTCCAGTTGAACGTTGATTTGCCAACCGTCCAACCAAAACCCGCTGCCGAATCGAATTGATCCCGAAATTGCGAGGCATAAACAAAAAGTTTTTTGGGTACGCAGCCCACATTGACACAAGTGCCACCTAAATAACGGGATTCAGCGATGGCTACCCTTACCGCATTATCCGATGCCATGCGTGCTACACGCACACCGCCTGAGCCCGCTCCAATTACAAACAAGTCATAGTCATATTGAGTCATTGATGTTTCCTGTTGATAAATGGGTTAAGGCAGTACGGCTCATTGATTCTGTTTTAAATAATCCAGCAAAGTATGCGCATCGCTTACTGTGAATGGATCATCTGGGCAATTATCCATTTGGCCAGGTTCGCTGAACAGCTTGATAATTTTTTTGTCATCAACAATCATTGAATAGCGCCATGAACGGCTGCCAAAACCAATATTCTCTTTTTTCACCAACATACCCATGGCCCGGGTAAAATCGCCATTCCCATCGGGCAGCATTTTTACATCCTTGATGTCCAGATGCTTACCCCATTGATACATGACAAAGGCATCATTAACACCCAGGCAATAAACTTCATCAACACCTTGATCAATGAATTCCTGATATTGGGCTTCGTAGCCAGGCAGATGTTTGCTTGAGCAGGTCGGTGTAAAAGCGCCGGGAAGCGCCAAAACAACACACTTTTTCCCTTTGAAAATATCATCGGTGCTGACATCCTGCCAGCGAAACGGGTTGTCGCCGCCGATACTTTCGTCGCGGACACGGGTTTTAAAAATTACATCAGGTACAGTTGAAAGCATGTTGGAACTCCTAGGTTTATTGGTTTATTGGTTTACGGGTTATGGTGTAACTTCTCATTAGCGGCAGGTCTGGTGCTGCTGAAAAAACCCTAGCTGTTGGTATCTTCGCGTAAGGTCATTCGTCTATGTAATTTGGCGAAACTGTCGACCACTCCTCCATCGCTTTATCACCTGGACGATCCACTTTAACTTTGCCGCCCTCGGTTGAGATTACCCAAGCTACCGGAATGTAATGGTGCTGCCCGGCTTCATCTTTCTTCAGCTTGATCGTACCCGTCCCCTCCATGTGGTCAACTCTGGCAAATTGACCGTCTTGGGAACAGAATACGGGCATATCAGGCTGAATTTGGTCTATGTTAATCATAACGTTCTCCGGTTAGCCCAGTTTGAAGGTCTGGGTGGGTTTATTTACTGCCTTGTTATTCCATTACAGAACGGTTTTAGTTTCGCTTCTTTAATAGCTGAAGTCGGTGCGTTGTCGCACACTAAAATTAACCGGGTTTGTCGTAGTAACCTGTTTAAACTATGAAAAATTAATAACTCTAAATCAATGTACGTTAACGTACCGAACACACTCCGCTTAGCGTCTAGTATGGCTGTCAAGTGATGGGGAGTTACATTACCCCAAGCTTAGGCGATGACTATTTGGTCATGGCTAACACATTATCAGGGGACGCTTATGAACAAAGATCAAGTAAAAGGCCGGGTTGAAGAAGCCAAAGGTAAGGTCAAGGAAGTCACTGGCAAGATGCTGGGCGACAAGGGTATGGAAGTGGAAGGAAATGTCCAAAAAAACGTCGGCAAGGGCCGGGCGGGTTTTGGTGACCTCAAAGAAGATATGCAGAAAAATAAATAAATCACGTACTGCCAAGTTGTGCAGCCAGGTCCATACGGACTAGTCTTCTGCACGACGGCGGCAAAAAACTTACAACTATAGGAGCCGAAGCTGGTAAAGCGACATTTTAAATACCTCACCCTAACCCTCTCCCAAAAGGAGAGGGAACCTTGTGTCGCCTTACCAACTTCGAACACTATACTTATACACAGGAAATGAATATGACACACACTAACATGAAACTCACCAGTTTATTGGCAGGCATCCTATTAACCTTCGCTTCATTTGGCGTTTATGCTGGGGAAAGCCACATGACAGAAGCGCTCAAACACGCGGAGGCAGCTGCTAAAGCTGATGATAGCAAGGCTATCACCGAACATGCGGAAGCAGCGAAAACCCATGCGAAAACCGCTGATGAACATTTAACTGCGGGCATCACAAGCTTGAATGATGCTGTCGATCACGGCAAAATGAAGCATGCCGATTTGGCGAAAAAATCCGCCGAAGAAGCCGTTACACATTTGAAAGCCGCGCAATAACAGATCGTCGGTTTTCGGTAACACAAGGGACAGCGGGTTAATAACCCGCTTTTTTTTGTCATTTGGCTAGCAAAAAAATGGATTACCCTCCCCTTTTTGTTGCGCGCTGGTCAAGCCACTAACTGGGAACGGTAGCCTTGTTGTCCATAACTGCGGTCGAGAATTTCGCCAAAACGGTAAAAAAATATCGCCCGTGCCAGCGTAATGGGGGGTAATGGCTTTATTGGGGTTTGTAGTAAACACTGCGGAAACACTGGTTCCAACTGTTGTTTGAACCAGTGTTTCCGACTTACTTTTACTATAGCTTTTTGGTAGGCGGCGTTCTGGAATGATGGCGGCAAGCCGCCACTACAAAACGCGTCGGCCTTGGATAACGCGGATAATGATCACAATGACGGCAATGACCAATAAAATATGGATAAACCCACCGATGGTATAGGCGGATACTAAGCCCAATATCCAAAGGATGATTAAAATGATTGCTAAACTTTCAAGCATGGCTGCTGCTCCGTTAGGGGCCGTCATAAACGGCGATGTGGACCATCAATAAACTGTGCCAAACTGCCAGCTACAACATGGACAGCGGTTTAGGTTTAGTTGTGGTTGTTCGGGCTACGCAGCCCGCCCTTTGGGCTAGGCTGCACAACGGTAGGACGGGGTATTAAACCTCGTCGATCTCATCCTTAACCGCTTCCTTGAGGTCGCCAAAGCCCGTTTGGACTTTACCGACATCTTTTTGGACATGGCCTTCCAATTCCATACCTTTGTCGTCCAATATCACGCCAGCGGCTTCTTTGAGTTTACCTTTGGCTTCTTCAACCCGGCCTAGTACTTGATCTTTGTTCATGAGTGTCTCCTGATGAATGGTTAATCTTCTGTGTGTAGCGGTTTCCTGCCACGGTTAGAATGATAGGCCTAAAATGCCTGGACAGTCTGTGCGTAACCGCACATAGCCGGCCATTGGTTACTGGTGCGCCGGAAATGGAAAAAACAGGTTGACCCCTGGCGGTTGCTGGGGCGGATAGTACACGGGTGGTGGCACATATACCGGTAGGGCGTAGCGATAAACAGGCGGGGGATTGGGCCGATACACCCTATGCACCTCGTGTTTTCTGCGCTTTTTTTGATGGCCGTATTTATTGCCCTGGCTAGCGCACTTGTTATGGCCATTGTCATGGTCAGCAAAAGCTGGCGACATAGCCAAAGCACTGATTGTAAAAACTAGAGCCAGTGTTATTGCCAACCCTGCCACCCATCTGTACGGGATTTTCTGTATTGACGTTTTCATGATTACCTTCCCATTCTTGGGTGCTGGAAACTATTTACTGGGCGATTTTTTGCCACTGGGTTTCGCTTTGTCATGACGGAAAAATCGGAAATCCAATTATTCACCTGTGATTGGTCTTTCGCTGTTCGCTAGGGCACACAACAGGAAGCTATTGTTAAACCCCATAAGCACCCTGACTACGGCTAGCCTATAACTACCCACTAAGTGCGTCAGCGCACAGACAACACCTTAATCACGGGCTAGGATTTAGCCGTCTAAGTACCACTAGACCAACAACAACATTTCATCACGAGGTGAACCATGAGCAATGACATGCCAGACGAAGTGACCGCGTTAACCAACGCCGACGAGATCATCTACCTACCCGACCAAGCCGCAAAAATTGCCGAACTGGCCTATTACAAAGCCGAAAGCCGTGGCTTTGAACCCGGCCAAGAACTGGATGATTGGCTAGCCGCCGAACAAGAATTTTCTTTTTAATTAGCCGCCCCTAGTGGCCTAACGATGCAGTATAAAGATTATTACGAAATCATGGCCTTGGCACGTGATGCCAGCGCCGCCGACATTAAACGCGCCTACCGCAAATTGGCCCGCAAATACCATCCGGATGTCAGTAAAGAAGACGATGCCGAAGCGAAATTTAAAGCCTTGGGTGAAGCCTATGAAGTGCTGAAAGATCCTGAGAAACGTGCCGCTTACGACCAACTCGGGGCGAACTGGCAAGCGGGGCAAGACTTTAAGCCACCGCCCCAATGGGATGAAGGCTTTGAATTTAAGGGCGGCGGCTTTAACCAAGACAACCCCGCCTATAGTGATTTTTTTGCCGAATTGTTTGGCCAGGCGGGTGGCAGGCATGCGCACGATAGCCGCCATAGCCAAGGCCAAGACAGCCACGCCAAAATCCATATTGACTTGGTGGACAGTTATACCGGTGCCACCCGCACGATTACCATCAGCACCCCTACCCCCGATGCCCAAGGCCGGGTTCAGCTAAAACCCCGCAGTTTAAATATCACCATCCCCAAAGGCATCAAACCAGGGCAGCACTTGCGTTTAAACGGCCAAGGCAACCCCGGTGTAGGCACTGGCAGCGCTGGGGATTTGATCTTGGAAATCGCGTTTAACCCCCATCCGTGGTATCGGGTTTTAGACACCGATGTTTATTTGGATGTCCCGCTGGCACCGTGGGAAGCCGCTTTAGGCACCACTATTAACGTGCCGACACCCGTGGGCAGCGTTGACCTTAAAATCCCGGCCAATTCCAAAGCGGGTGGCAAGCTGCGCTTAAAAGGCCGGGGCCTACCCGCACGGCAACCTGGGGATTTATTTGTAGTGTTACAAATCACCCAGCCAGCCGCTGACAGCGAAACCAGCATAGCCGCTTATCGCCAGCTGGAAGCTGCTTTTGACTTTAATCCCCGACCACTTTGGGAGCACCCATGACCGCAAACAAGCCATCGCCAGTCCACACCGGCACCATCATTGAAGATGACTGCCTAAGTTTAGCGCAACTGTGTCAAGCCGCAGGCACCCACGCCGATTGGATCATCAGTCTGGTGGAAGAAAGCATCATCGAAACCAGTGGCGACAATCAGTTTTCCGGTACTTGCCTAGTCCGTGTCCGATCCGCATTGCGTTTGCACCGGGATTTAGGCATCAACTTGGCGGGCATCGCCTTGGCATTTGAGTTACGCGAACAACTGGACACCGCCCATGCCGCATTAAACCGCTTGGGCTACAAAGCTTAAGCACTAACAATGCCAGCCTAAGCCAGTACAGACAACTTCACAGGTGGTGGCTTTGACCGCCGCCATTATCAACCAACCTAAGCAAAGGAACCGTCATGAAACCCACTTGGATAGTTGTCGCCGACAACACCCTGGCCCGCTTTTTTACCGTGGACACTGAGTCATCACCCTTAGAAGAATTGAGCCAACTGACCCATGAAAAAGGCCGCTTATTGGACAACGACCTCACGACCGACATCCCGGGGAAAATAAGAGCCTCTAACGGTGTCGGCCATGCCTTTGAACAAGCCACCGACCCCAAACGCCACGAGGCGGAAAACTTCGCCAAACAAATAACGGGCAGCCTGACAGAAGCGCTTAATGCCAATAAATTTGAACAATTGGTGCTGGTTGCCGGCCCGGCGTTTTTAGGGATGCTGCGTAAGGAGTTGCCAGAAACACTCAGCAAACGGGTAAGCTTTTCCTTGGACAAAAGTATCGCCAGCCAAAGCCCAGCGGATATCCGCAGCCACCTGCCCAAATATTTACCCACTATTTAAAGCACTAAGGGAATCTCCCCTACTAAGCAACAGCGAACTACACCATCTAAACGCTTTGCCACAGACAACTAACCTAGGAACACCCATGAACAAAACCCAAAATACCGCCGTCGGTCTTTTTAACAACCATGAAGATGCCGAAAAAGCCGTTAAAGAATTACAATTATCCGGCTACGATATGACCAAATTGTCGGTAGTCGGCAAAGATTACCATACCGAAGAAAACGTGGTCGGTTACTACAACACAGGCGAGCGCATGGCGACTTGGGGCAAGTTCGGTTTGTTTTGGGGAACGATATGGGGCTTGTTGTTTGGCTCAGCGTTTTTCTTTATACCTGGCATTGGCGCTGTCATGGTTGGCGGCCCCTTGGTTAGCTGGATCATCGGTGCATTGGAAACCGCCTTATTGACAGGTGGGCTGACCGCATTAGGCGGCGCATTAGCCAGTATTGGCATTCCTAAAGACAGTGTGATTCAATATGAAACCGCCTTAAAAGCCAACAAATTTATCCTGATCGTACACGGCACTAGCCAAGAAGTGGACAAAGCCAAGGACATCTTGCTGCATAACCAGGCCGACAGCGCCCACGTCCATAAACAAGACGTAGTTGAAACCACTGAATTGGCATCGTAAGCGTATTTATTCACCCGCATTGGAGATACCCCGAATGACAGACAACACCGAAAAACCCGTATGGTTTATCACTGGCTGCTCCACAGGCTTTGGCCATGAGCTGGCGACCTACTTGCTTGAAAATGGCTACCGCGTAGTCGTCACCGCGCGTAACCCGGACGCTTTAAACTCCTTTGCCATCCATGATAACGCCCTGATTCTCCAACTCGACGTAACCGACCGCCAGCTAGCGGAAGCCGCCATTAAAACAGCAGAAGCTAAATTTGGCGGGATAGACGTGTTGGTCAATAATGCCGGGATAGGCTATTTTGCCGCCGTCGAAGAAAGCGAAGAAAGCCAAGTACGCGCCATGTTTGATGTCAATGTGTTTGGCCTTAGCCGCATGGTTCACTTGGCTTTGCCCAAAATGCGTGAACGTGGCAAAGGCTTTATTGTCAATATATCGTCTATCGGTGGCTTATTGGGCGTGCCCGCTTTGGGTTATTACAATGCCACCAAATTTGCCGTTGAGGGTTTATCGGAAGCCTTATGGCAAGAAGTTGAACCCTTGGGCATCAAAGTGATGTTGGTGGAACCTAGCGGGTTCCGCACCGATTGGGCAGGCCGTTCGGCCTCAGAAAGCCATAATACGATAGACGCTTATGCAAAAACTGCCGGGCTGGTACGCAAACACCTACGCGCCGCATCAGGCAATCAGGCGGGTGACCCTATCCGCGCCGTACAGGCCATCGTACAAGCCGTAGAATCAGCAAAACCGCCACACCGCTTATTGCTGGGCAACGATGCGTTTACCTGGGCGATGGGCAAATTGGATGTGTTGCGCACTGAGTTTTTGGCTTGGGAAAGCGTGTCACGTGGGGCGGATTTTCCTAAACAATAACCGAGAGGGCGGCTTTAGCCTCGCTTTCGGGGCTAAAGTGACGTAGCTTGGGTGTACAGGCTACCCCCTTTTATACCAAACAATTTAACCGTCAACCTGTCACAACCTAAAAGCCCATCATGTACGCAATGCAACTTCGACAAACCCGTGGCGACTTAATCTGGACCCAGATGCCTGACCCGCTCCCCCAAGCCGGTGAAATCCGTGTGCAAGTGTCCGTTTGCGGCGTGTGCCGTACGGACTTGCATGTCGTCGATGGCGAACTGCCCGACATCCCGCTGCCGATTATCCCCGGCCACGAAATCGTCGGACGTATCGACAAACTGGGTGCAGGCGTAACTGGCTTAACCCTAGGCGAACGGGTGGGCATCCCTTGGTTAGGCCATACCTGCGGGGTTTGCCCGTATTGCCTCGCGAAACAGGAAAACCTCTGCGACCAGCCGCTGTTTACGGGTTATACACGCAATGGCGGCTTTGCGACCGCTGTGGTGGCCGATGCCCGTTTCGCCTTTCCGCTAGCCGAAAAAGGCAGTGATGTCGCCCTCGCGCCTTTGCTGTGTGCAGGATTGATCGGCTGGCGGTCATTAGTCATGGCCGGGGCAGGTAAAAATTTGGGTTTATATGGCTTTGGTGCCGCCGCACACATATTGGCGCAGGTTGCCAACTGGCAAGGCCGCAAGGTTTATGCCTTCACCAAGCCGGATGATGTGGCCAGCCAAGCGTATGCGCGTAGCCTAGGCGCAGTTTGGGCTGGCGCTGCGGATGAAACACCGCCCGAAAAATTGGATGCGGCCATCATTTTCGCCCCAGTAGGCGCACTGGTGCCCTTAGCCCTACAAGCTGTCAAGAAAGGCGGGCGGGTGGTTTGCGCAGGCATCCACATGAGCGACATCCCGAGCTTTGCCTACCGATTATTATGGGAAGAACGGCAATTGCTATCCGTCGCCAACCTGACTCGCCAAGACGGCATCGATTTTTTAAAACTCGCCCCCGAAATCGGCATCATCACCCAAACCACCCCCTACCCGCTACAACAAGCCAACCAAGCATTGGCTGATTTACGCGCCGGACGTTTTCAGGGGGCTGCGGTGTTAGTGCCTTAGACGTTTTGCTAAGGGCGCGGTAATGTTTGAAGCCTGTGCAAGCCGAGGTTTTTGGATTTGCTTACGAGCAGAAATAAACAATCATTGGTAGATAACATAAGCCTGACAACACAATCGTATCCATTCATCTATAGGAAGTGCTTCACCAAATCACTGCGAAAAATTATCAAAAGTCGCCTAACAGACTGTCCAAATTTACTTGACCATTACAATTTTCAATACAGTTACATCTCGATCAGTCACAGGTAAATCCTAAAACACCGTAAAGCAATCAACCCGGCTCAAAATCCAGCTTGCAGAGTGTTTTGGCTCTATGTAATTGCCCGTTCAACAAGGCCTGCATTAAATCGTCGATGCGGCGCATATAAATATCTGTGTATTCGCCAAAGGCCAGGGGCAAGTGGTGGCGCTCCAAGCGGGACAAATGGCCATCAAAAGCGGCGGAGACACAAAGCAAATCCAGAATAAAATAGCGTTCTGGGGGGCTAACTTCATCCAGTAGCTTTAAAAAATCTTCCCAGTTGTCGTATTCGCATTCGTGGTCAATCGCCAAAGTTTGGGACAGTTTGAGCAATAGCACCAACATATTCGGGTGGTGATTTTGGGATAAAACCATCATCGTCGCCACCGCGCGTAAGGCCCCTTCTTTGGCTTTATCTGATAACTGCCCCATCAATTCTGGCTGCATCACCTCTTCGGCAATATGCCTCGCCAAGCGGTTGCCAAATAAACGCAAGCGGGCTTCTTTGGCAATTTTATACATCACCACGGCATCCCAAATGCCAGTGATCGGTATCGCCACCCACGCAAAGCCCAAGCGTGAACCGCCCTTGCCAAAAATCCGCACCAACACAAACTTAACCAACAAACTGCTTAGCAGCACTTTTGCCTTGTATAAAAACCCGACCAGTAATAACTTGCTTTTCGGCACGTGCTTCATGGGATCTATGCCTAGGTAATGGATGACCGGATCCGGGACTTCCAAGGCCGCCCTAGCCAATAAATTGGGCATTGCATCCGCCGTTTCCAAAAACGGGTCATCATAAGTACCATGTTGCCCGGTCAAACAGGCAAGCCCATGCACCGTCCTTAGCCCCAGCCAAAACAGCACACCCATTTCAATCGCCAACATAATCAGCACTATCAGCCCATAGCTAGCGTAATACAGGGTGTCATCCATGCGCCCGGCATATTCCCATTCAAACCAAACACTGACTACGGTAGTCAATGCGCCTATGCTAAAAGCAATGATGGCGGCAAAATGGGTGAGGCTATGGGCCAAGGCACACATAATCTCGTCGGATGGCAAATCATCAATCGCCACCACATCAAGTTTGCTGACACCGGCTTTTTTAGCCAAGTATTGGTAATACTTGACACCGATATCCTCTAAAAATCCGGATGGCTGGTCACGTTGGTAGCGCTGTTTTTGGGGGTTAGGGCTTGGTTCTGACATAATACGTCTGGCTGGTTAAGGTTGTGGATGGCTTGATCACAAGCTATTCTTATTGGTATGGCTTTATTGTAACGTAAGCACGAAATTTTTAGCGTGATATAAGGCCTGCACGTCATCAAACCCCCCAGTCGGTTTCCAGTATAATGGCTGTCATTTCCCGGAAACTCCCTACGCTATGGCCAAATCAGCCCCCTTCCAAAAAGCCGCGGCTGCGCCACCTTTACCGCGCAGCAAAATAAAATTTATTTGGTATTGCCTGGCCAATTTCCGTGGCTGGCTGTTTTTGATGTTGCTGATGGAAACCGGGCAAGCAGCAGGCAGCATTCTGGTGCCTTATGCCATTAAAGCCATTATGGACGCGGTAGCACATGGCACTGGCCAAACCGTGATGGAAAATCTGCAAGGCCCTTTGATGCTATTGGCGGGTTTGAATGTGGCGGAAATTTTGTTTAGCCGGGCTAGCGGCGCGGTGTTGATTATAGTCGGGCCGCGTTTGCGCCAGCGCACCACTGCCGTGTTATATGCTTATTTGCAATACCATGCGCCACGCTATTTTGGCGGGCATTTTGCGGGTTCTTTGGCGCATCGGATTAGCGAAACGGCGATGAGCGTCAACCACACCCTCTGGACGGTGCTATGTGACTTTTGGCCCATCCTGGTCACTTTTGCCGTTTCAATAACCCTGTTATTGGGTGTGCATCAGGGGCTGGGCCTGATGGTTGCGGGCTGGGTTTTGGCTTATGTGGGGCTATCTTATTTATTGGCCACCCGCTGCCAACCTTATGCGCAAAGTTTTGCTGCAACCCGCAGCCAAGTCAACGGCAAGATTGTGGATGCAGTGACCAATATCCAAAACGCCAAACTATTTGCCCGTTTACCCTACGAAAGGGACTATCTGCAAGAATTTCTGGAAACTGAAGTCAAAGCGGGCCGCCGCACTTTTTGGTATATGGAACGGGTGCGCTGGTTTCAGTTTATTGCCGCCGCGCTGCTTAAAATTGGCACGGTGTATTATGCCCTGACCCTATGGGATAGCGGCATCATCACTGTTGGCGACTTTACCATGAGTGTTGGCTTGGCATTGCTGATCATTAACGATGCCCGTAACCTGACCCGGCGGTTTTTAGAGTTTTTTGAATATGTCGGCAATATCGCCAATGGCGTGGACACCATCGTCCAAGCACATGAGATTATTGACGAACCGGATGCAAAGCCACTAGAAATCAGCCAGGGCCGGATTGAATTCCGTAACGTCAGTTTTGCTTACGCCCCCAAACAAGCCGTCTTTGATAACTTAAGCGTGGTGATAGAGCCGGGGCAACGGGTAGGCCTGGTTGGTTTTTCCGGCTCGGGCAAATCAACTTTTGTGAGCCTGCTATTGCGCAATTATCAGCCCCAAAACGGCCAGATTTTGATTGACGGCATAGACATCCGCGAAGTCTTGCAAGACTCATTGCATGAACAGGTGAGCCTGATACCCCAAGACCCCTGCTTGTTTCACCGCAGCTTACGCGAGAACATCGGCTATGGACGCATGGGGGCCGATGACGGCGCCATCCAAGCTGCCGCACAATTGGCACATGCGGATGAATTTATCCGCACCATGCCGGAAGCGTATGATTCCTTAGTGGGTGAACGCGGTGTCAAATTGTCCGGAGGCCAACGCCAGCGCATTGCGATTGCACGGGTAATCCTAAAAGACGCGCCTATCTTGATTTTGGATGAAGCCACGTCTAGCTTGGACTCAGTCACCGAACAAGCCATCCAAGAAAACTTGGATAGGGCCATGGGCCATAAGACCGTCATTGCCATTGCCCACCGATTATCCACGATTGCCCATTTGGAGCGGATTTTGGTGTTCGACCAAGGGCGTATCGTCGAAGATGGCGGACATCAGCAACTACTGGCCCAGCAAGGCTTGTATTATAAGTTGTGGACCATGCAGGCGGGTGGTTTTTTGCCAGAAACCGCTGGCGATGTGGACGGAAAAAAAGGCTAGGTTCAAGCCATTAGGGTGAAACAGTAAGGTTCAGTGAGCGGCTAATGCTGATATTTAACGTTCGGCATATTCGTGATGATAAAACCAAGCACTACACCCACTTTAATATCACAAACATCACCAGACACGTAGCGATGTCTGTGATGGGTTTCGGCTATCGCCTCTACCCATCTTACGGGTTGGAAGTTACGCAGAAAATTAAATTATGCTCCTACAGAGCGTAAAGCCAGGTCGGGCACATGCTTTTCGTGCCCGACATTTTCATGTTGGAACGCATGAATGGCATTGAACTCGTAAGGCGTATGAATGTAAGGTGGATTTGCCGATAGGAAATCCACCATTTTTAGGCTTGATGCTGCATTCTACTGGCTTCTTATTATGTGTAACAAACCTTCGTTTTTTAGATGCCGGACACCCTGTTTTGTTATTATTGTCATGACAATGTCGGGCGTTTGTGTTATTCTTACACGCATTGGAGGAATTATGGCTACTCAAACAAACCGCACAACCAAACTTGACCTGCGTTTGTCGCAGGAAGCAAAGCAAACTCTGAGCGCGGCTGCCCAAGCGGCACATTGCTCTGTAAGCCAGTTTGTACTGAGGAGTGCCTTAGAACGTGCTGCCGAAACTCTTATTGAGCGGCAACGTTTTGAACTCAACGCCGATCAATGGAAAGCATTCATGGATGCGCTCGATGCACCCGCTCAGATTGTGCCGCAAATTCAACGATTGTTCCGTGAGCCGAGTCCCTTTGATGCGCCGATGGCCGAATGACGGGTTTTCGTATTGAGAAGCTGCGCCGTGAGCATCCACTTGACACTTTTACCTGTGGATACAAAGAGCTTGACCGCTTTCTTATTCGCTATGCCCTTGGCAATCAGCAAGCCAACGCTTCACAAACTTATCTAGGACTACACGGCACGGAAGTCATAGGTTTCTACAGCCTCGTTGTAGGCGAGGTCGCCTTTGTCGATGCCCCAGAACGGTTGACCAAGGGATTAGCCCGCCACCCTGTCCCCATTATGTTATTAGCGCGACTAGCAGTTAGCACCGCGTGGCAAGGCCGTCGAATTGGTTCCGGCTTGTTGAAGGACGCGATGCAACGCACATTGCAAGCCGCCGACATTGGCGGTATTCGTGCTTTTGCCGTTCACGCCAAAGACGCACCAGCCAAGCAATTCTACGAACAGTTTGGCTTTGTACCCTCAGCGACAGACCCGCTACACCTATTCCGCCTTATTAAAGATTTGCGCCGTTCTCTCGAAGAATAAAGCCGTGCCCGACCTCGGCTTCATATAACAAACATCACCAGACACCGTAGCGATGTCTGTGATGGGTTTCGGCTATCGCCTCTACCCATCTTTCGGGTTGGCACACTCTGCCTTAAGGGTTTCGGACAATCGGCGTGGAGGACGGTTTAACACTGGGCGAGAAGAGTTTTTCTCCCGTTCGATTAAGTCCGCAAAAATGGCAGTCAAATCATAATTGAAGCGGGCGGCATGTGCTTGTCTATGCTTTCTTACTTCTTCGACGATAGGGTCATCAATCATTGTCAAATACTCCTAATTCTTCAGGGGAACAGAGAATGGGGCAGATGTAGCCACTTGCTTCAACGACCTTCGCAATAAGTGACTTGGTTTCTGCATTGTTGATGTGCTTGAAATTCCAAGTAAGCAGGTATTCCGTTCCTTGCGCCGCTGCAATGGCAATGTGCATGGCATCTTCTACGCAGTTGTGGGGTACGGCTTTTGAGGCAATCAAGCTTGCTGCTATTGCTTGCGCTTCGGGCGATATTGCTACGCTATAAATAGATGAAACTGCTTGTATACGTTGTTCAGCGGCAACAGAGTCGCCCGTAGAAATTTCCTGTTCAACCAATGCCGAAATATAAACCTCATATTTGTGGCGTTGGTTTTGCTACCAGTCGAGCGTGATTGCTTGACGTGCAGCGGTAACGACATCGCGGCTTGGCCTTGCGGTGAGGTAACTAATTACAGATGATTCGATATAAACCGATGCGGGCATGTCCAGTTCGCTTTTTTTGAATACCAATGGATGGAAATGTTGGACAGCGATAAAATTGCTACCCGACCACAATAGTCTTTGTGTAGACCCTATGTGTATAAGGCCTGACCGTTCGCAGTAACAGCAATAAATCTAGCGGGTTAAAGTCCCGTCCAAGGAATTGTCCGTACGCCTTGGTAGTATGAGGAAGCGGCATCGTGGTAACACGGTGTCGTGAGTTTCCAAACAGCAAAAGAG